>JALVOT010000001.1 GCA_027026255.1 Caldifarciminota bacterium
GGCCTTCCCTGGTTTTAGAAAGTCTTATCAACTCTTTAATATATCCAGGAAGGCCTATTATTTCAAGCATTTTTCTTAAATCTTTTTTATATCTAAACTGGTAACGATGTCTGTTAACGTTTGCAATAAACTATTGACAGAACCCGGATTTTAAATATAATAGACTGTCTTTGAATGATGCCGGACTTCTGATATGTTATAGATTGAATAGGGTTAGTTGTAATATAAAACCCTCTGGGGAATCATTCCCCAACAACAATTAGTGGAATTTTTTGATAGCAAAGCCTAATATAAAAAGGAGGAATGTATGGCTACATCTGTGGAAGCCTTCATGGAGAAGGTGAAAGCAAAAAGTCCCGGCGAGAAGGAATTTCATCAAGCAGTATATGAAGTGATAAATTCGATTATGCCGGTAGTAGAAAAGAATCCAAAATACCAAGAGGCGAATATTCTTGAACGAATTGTGGAACCGGAACGGGTTGTGATGTTCAGAGTAACCTGGATGGATGATAAAGGAAAGGTTCAGGTCAATCGCGGTTATCGAATTCAGATGAATAGCGCAATCGGGCCATATAAAGGCGGTTTGAGATTCCATCCCACAGTTAATCTCGGCATCCTAAAATTCCTCGCCTTTGAGCAAATCTTCAAAAATGCATTGACCACACTGCCTATGGGTGGAGGCAAAGGCGGTTCTGATTTTGACCCCAAGGGAAAATCAGATAATGAAGTTATGCGTTTCTGCCAGGCATTTATGAATGAACTGTTCCGTCATATTGGCCCAAATACTGATGTTCCCGCTGGGGATATCGGTGTTGGTGGTCGTGAGATCGGCTATCTATTCGGCCAATACCGGAAGGTCCGCAACGAATATACCGGTGTACTTACTGGAAAAGGAATTAACTGGGGTGGTAGTCTGATAAGACCTGAGGCTACCGGATATGGCTGCGTATACTTTGCCGATGAAATGCTGAAAACAAGAGGACAATCACTCGAAGGCAAGGTCGTTACAGTATCTGGTTCTGGAAATGTTGCCCAATATACCGTTGAAAAGTGCATTCAACTTGGAGCCAAGGCTGTTACCCTCTCGGATTCCGGTGGAATGATCTATGACCCGGATGGTATCAACAAGGAAAAACTCGAATATGTAATGGAACTGAAAAATGTAAAACGCGGCCGGATTAGTGAATATGCAAAGAAATTTGGTGTCGAGTACTTCGAAGGGAAACGTCCCTGGGGTGTAAAATGCGATATCGCATTCCCAAGTGCAACCCAGAACGAAATCAGCGGTGAAGATGCCAGAGAACTCGTGAAAAACGGCTGTATCTGTGTTGCTGAAGGGGCAAATATGCCATCAACCCCTGAGGCGGTAGAGGTATTTCTCAATGCCAAAGTTCTATATGGACCTGGAAAAGCAGCCAATGCCGGTGGTGTAGCGGTTAGTGGACTTGAAATGTCCCAGAACAGTCTACATCTCAGCTGGACCCGGGAAGAAGTCGATGAAAAACTGCACGGTATAATGAAGGCAATTCACAGTCAATGCGTCGAATACGGTAAGAAAGATGATTTCATAAACTATGTGGATGGTGCCAATATCGCCGGCTTCATAAAGGTAGCAGATGCAATGCTGGACCAGGGAATAATATAATACGAACCGACACTTAAATAAAGGGGGCAGTCCTCAAGGACTGCCCCCTTTTAATTTCAAATTTATTTAAAACCTACAACAGCTCATTCTGGTTTAATCTGATCATTAATCATCTTCTTAAAAATCTTTGAAGGACGGAAAAATGGAACATAGCGGTCAGGTAATGTATACTCCTTGTAAGTCTTCGGTGTTATCGCCTTTCTCCCGGGTCTTCGTCGCAATTCAAATGTGCCAAAACGCCTCAACTCCACCCGTTTATCCTTCACCAACATTTCAAAGAGAATATCAAGAAATGTATCAATAAGCTTCTCAATATCACCCTTGGTATATGCGGGACCAATCTTTTCTGATATCTTTTCAATTAAATATTCCCTTCTCATAAATCCTCCTTTTTCTCAGCCAAAATTTCTAAAGTAGAATAAATATTATCAAGCAAATATATTATATCCACCAAAAATAAGATGTCAATCTTTATGTGTAATTATTCAAAAACTGGCAGATTTATTTACAGGTGATTTATTACTTATAATGTAAAGATTTGGCTCTCCTCGATATACCGAGATGTTTTTTGAATCGATGCCAGAATGAAAAAAGACTTTTTATCTCTTTAATATGATTCCGGGTGACCTCCCTGCCCCGTCTGATAAGTTCATCAAATGGAGAAAAATCTGCCCAATGAAAATTTGCCACCGCGGGGTTCAAAACAAAATCTGCCTGGGCAAGAATTCTCTTATCAAGTTGATACTTCATTATACTCAAAGAACGTTGATTAATCTGAAATCCAGTATTAAATTCTCCGCCCGGCTCAGGCGGTCCGCCCAGATAGACAGCAAGGATAACATCTACACCGGACCTTTTCACCAGCTCAACTGGAATATTATTCACCACACCACCATCAACAAGAATCCGGGTTTTATTTACATAGGGAGGAAATATGCCCGGTATTGCACAACTTGCCCGAACCGCATCCAGAAGTCTACCCTCGGAAAAGATGACCTCTTCGCCAGACTTTATATCTACTGCATTACAGACAAAGGGAATCTTTAAATCACTGAATTCTGCGTAGCCGAAAAGATCAAAAAAAAGTTTCTTGGTCGCCTCATCTCTAAAATACGACCTTTTGAAAAACAATTCACCCAAATAGATTTTTTCAAATAATTCCCTTTTAAATCTTTCAAATACATTCCCGAATTTCGTATAAAACTTTCGCAAACCGAATTTTTCAAATTCCTCAGAGTGTATCATCTTTTCTGCCTTCTTTTTCAAATCCCCGGCTGATCCTGCAAGACAATACATCGCACCGATAACCGCACCCATTGATGTACCCGCAACAAAAGAAGGTATAAGTTTATTTTCTTCCAATACCTCAAGCACCCCGATATGTGCCAGACCCCTTGCTCCACCTCCGCCGAGGGCAATGCCGAATTTTTCCATTTATTATTTCAGGCTGCGGGCGACAATAACTCGATCCCGGCCGGTCTCCTTGGCATAATATAGCGCCTTATCCGCCTTTTCAATCAATTCATCTCTTGTTGTAGCATCAGTCGGATACCCTGCAATACCCATACTCACCGTAAATTTTATCTTTTTATCATTAAACTTCACCACCGACTTCAATAGACTGTCCTTGATATGAACCGCAGTCTTCATCGCCTTCTTTAATGAATACCCAGGAAGAATAATTGTAAACTCCTCCCCCCCATATCTGCAGGCAATGCCGGTATGTAAAATTAATTTACCGAGGAATTTTAAAACTTCATCACCCGCCTGATGTCCATATGTATCATTAATCAATTTAAAATGGTCAACATCGATGAAGAGCAAATAGAGTTCCCTGCCCTTTTTTATTTCCTGTCCAAGGGTTTCCTGAAAATATCGGTGGTTATAAAGACCGGTCAAACCATCACGCAGGGCACGTTCTTTTTCCATTTCGTAGTAACGTGCCCTTTCCCAGGCAAGGGAAAGTTGTGAGGAAAGAATCGCCAATGCCTTTACATCATCATCGGTAAATTTTTTTCGTTTATGGTCCTCACACCAGATAACACCCAGCAGCTGTTCGTCTCCAAGCACCGGTGCACCGACGAACGAACCTGATTTCGTCTTCATCCCCTTTTTCAGAATTATCGGATTACCCTCAAAAAGGTCTTCTTTTAAAATCGGGCTGCGGTGCCGTGCAACAAAACCAACAAGTCCCTCGTCCAGAGGAAATCTTGTTCCTTTTTTAAAATATGTTGAGGCAAGAACCTGACCTTCATTATTCAATTCATCGGTTCTGGCGATTGAGACATCATCACATTTTAGAAATTCCTGGACCGTTTTTATTGTATCACTCAAAATCTCGCTAAGCCCTAATTCCTTCTGGAATCTTTCGGCAAGTTCCGCAATTGACAATAGGTGCCGCGACTGGAATCGCTCCCGTTCATAAAGTCTTAATATGCCCAGAAAATAGCTGAATGTATTGCTCGCCTCATCAAAATGGGCCTTATCCTCTTCAGTAAACTGACCTTCCCTTTTATCGACAACCAGAATTCCTTCTATATTCCTGGTTAAAATAATGGGTGCAATTATCACTGAAGAAATCTTGAGTTCTCCCTTATAGTAGCCGAGTTCCGCAGGGTCCTGGGAAAATTCCTTAATCAAAAGTGACTTCTCCTGGGCAATAACCTGACGATAGATGCCTGATTTCAAATCCATTACTGTATCCGATTTAAAAAGCTCGGACCGGGAAAATCCCTGGATAAGAACAAGATGACCATTGTTATAAGAGAATACTGCAGTAGTATAGGCATCAAACATATTGTGGATAAATTTAACAAAATACAAAAGCGGTCTCTCAATCCCCTTATGCCGGTCAATGTCCTTTATTGATGTTATTATCCTCATCGCCTCAAAATCAGCCGGGCTAAAAAACTGATCAGCGGTTTCATACTTTGTAAGGGAATGTCTCAAGGCATCAAGTCGGGCGAAAATTTTCTCAATAAAGAATCCAACGATAAAGATTGAAAGGATTAAAAATAAAAGGGGTAAGGGCATCACATTATGTCGGAAGAAACCAGCCAGAACTTCAATCCCCACAAGAATTGAGGCAATCAACCAGTAATTTTTATGCTCTTCACGAAACCCGATTACTGGTATAATAATAAAATATAATAAAAACAGCGATGAATTAAATCCTCCCGTAAGTTGGCATGATAGATTTACAAGAATTGCCAGGATAATCGTATGATAAAGTTTAATTTCTCGTCTTAAAGTGTAGTATAAACCATAGATAAAAATTAAAGAGATGAATATGTAATTGTAAGGTGGGACGAGTGAATTGTGCACAATCCCCAGACCACTTATAACTGCATAACAGAGTGCTAAAATATAAAAGACCCTTATTCCCATTCAATCGTCGCCGGAGGCTTTGAGGTTATATCATAAACAACTCGATTTATCCCCCGGACCTCATTAGTTATCCTTCTTGATACCCGACCCAGAAAATCATCTGGCAGATGAACCCAATCCGCCGTCATCCCATCATCACTATAAACCGCCCTTATTGCACAGACTGCATCATAGGTCCTCTTATCACCCATCACCCCGACACTGCCAAGCGGTAAGAGCACGGCAAATATTTGCCAGATATCCGGATATATCTTCAACTTTATAGCCTCTTCCTGAAGAATCTTATCTGCCTGGCGCAGAATGTCCAAACGCTGGGGAGTAACCTCACCAATAATCCGCACCGCAAGTCCGGGACCGGGGAATGGCTTGCGCTGTATAAATGACCCGGGTAATTTTAGAAGCCGGGCGATATTTTTTACTTCATCCTTAAACAAAAGTCTTAAAGGCTCAACCACCTTCAAGCTCATCCTTTTAGGTAAACCTCCGACATTATGATGGCTCTTAATAACATCAGCCGGGCCAATACCCCTGCCCGATTCAATAACATCGGGATAAAGGGTTCCCTGCACAAGAAACTTAACATCAGGATACTTCTTTGCCTCGGCCTCGAATACCCGGATAAATTCTCGGCCGATAATCTTTCTTTTTTTCTCAGGATCCCTTACCCCCTTTAGTTTTGATAAAAACCGTTCCCGGGCATCAACAATCCTCAGTTTCACCTTCTTTGCCAGTTTTCTCTTCACCTCTTCCCGTTCGCCAGCACGTAAAAGTCCATTATCAACAAAGATACCGACAAAATGTGATGAACCCAGTGCCTTTGCAGCAATCGCTGCACATACTGCAGAATCAATACCACCGCTGATTGCACAGATTGCCCGTGCATTACCGACCTGTTCTTTGATACTTAAAATTTCTTTATTTATAAATCTGCGCATCGACCAGGTCTTCTTTGCCCGACAGATCAAACTAAGGAAATTGTCGATGATCTCTATACCATACTCAGTATGTTTCACCTCGGGATGAAATTGAAGTCCATAAAATTTTTTGTATTGGAATCCTGCAATCGGGGTTGTCTCAGTTGAACCCAGAATCTTTACACCCTCAGGAACCTTAACTACAATATCACCATGACTCATCCAGACATTAAATTGTCGGGGCAGCCCATTAAATAATTTTGTCTTTGCCACCCTGATATGGGCGAGACCATATTCCTGAGTCCTTCCCCTTTTCACCCTTCCGCCTAATATACGGGCACCCAATTGCATACCATAACATATTCCCAGCATCGGGACAGGAAGTTCAAAAAGCCGTTTAAAAAAAGAGAGGTCTGCCTGGTATACACTACCCGGACCACCGGAAAGAATAATCCCTTCAACCTCTGAATTAAAAAATTTATCCACCGGGGTAAGAAAATGAATTATCTCTGAATAGACCCGGCATTCCCTGACCCGGCGGGCAATGAGCTGTGTATACTGGGAACCAAAATCCAAAACAACAATCATTTATTAATCTCCTGCTCTATTTTATCTGGTAAATACCTGAAACCCATAGCTCATTTTAAATATAATTTCGGCTTTGTCAATACAAAATTCCTGCCCCTCTCCACTTTTTATCTCGATTTTTTTATGCGATTTGTGGTATATAGTGAAGATATGAACCTACAGCCGTAAATATCGCGGAGGAAAAAGTCGGGATGTTCAACTCTGATCTATGCCCGGGGATGAAATTCTTTATATATCTCTTTTAGATATGTCCGGTCAATATGGGTATAAATCTGGGTAGTGGATATATCTGAATGACCCAACAGTTCCTGAACAACCCTGAGGTCTGCCCCCCCCTCTAATAGATGGGTGGCGAAAGAATGCCGGAATGTATGCGGGGTAATCTTCTTTCTTATTCCTGCCCTGACCTGATATTTTTTAAAAATCTTTAAAAACCCCATACGCGAAAGTTTCTTTCCCCGTGCATTCAGTATTAAGTAGGGCGAAGAGCGTGATTTTAGAATCACCGGCCTTCCCCTTTCCATATATTCTTCAATCGCCCGGCGTGCCTTTATTCCGAAGGGAATGATGCGTTCTTTATTTCCCTTACCGATAATATTTATCAAACCTTCTGCGAAATTGATATTGGTGATTCTTAAGTTCAACAACTCTGATACCCTCAAACCTGAAGAGTACAGCAACTCCAGAGCAGCGCGATCCCTGAGCCCCAATGGCCCCTTGTCATCAGCCGATTCAATCATCGCCTCGACATCTTCAACTGCAAGAACAAGGGGAAGTCTTTTATCGGTCTTCAATAATTCAAGATCTTCGCTCTGATTCCTTTCTATCTTTTTTGTAAATATCAAATGCCGATAAAAAGTCTTCATTGCTGAAATCTTGCGATTTATGGTGAACGGACTCAAGCCCATATCAAAGAGTTTATGGATAAATTGACGCAGGTCATCGGTTTGTGCAGTAAAGAAATCTTTATCTTTTGACTGCAAAAACTTATCAACCTGACGTAAATCGTAAATATATGAATTAATCGTATTTAATTCATCACCTTCAGCAATCAGAAAATTTTTGAACTCTTCGAGGATATCTGCACAGGATTTCACATCTTCACAACAAGCCTTCGGGGAAATGCGGTTATATTCACCGGTCTTCCCTGCGGGTCCAAATAAACAACATCCTCCAATCGTATTCCAAATCCCCGATTTGGATAATAGAGACCCGGTTCTACTGTAAATACCATACCCGGTTCTAACCGCTGTTTATTACTATTCAAAAGACCGAATACCGGCCTTTCATGAACATCCAGACCAAGACCATGACCCAATGAATGACAATAACCAGACACCGTTTTAGGATTACTCAAAAATGTAGTATATCCCAGACCCTCAAAAAATTCGCATACCTTCTTTTCAATCTCTACAGTCCTGATACCGGGCTTAAGATTTTTATAAACAAGATTCTGGGCATCACGAACTGCATTATATGCTCTTTTGATTTCTACCGGGGCATAACCAAAGCATACGGTTCGGGTAAAATCAAAATAATAACCGCCATCACACTCCCGGGGGAAAATATCAAAGACTATCGTCTTACCCAACCTGACCGGACTTCGATCCTTACCTGAATTATGAGGCACCCCGGCGTCCCGTGCCTGGGATACAATCAGTCCTGAAGAGTTTATCAGATTTCTAAAAAAGAGTTCATCCTTCAATATCTGCTTTAAATCACCAATCAAGAGCTTCTTCTTTTGAGATTTCATTATGATATCATCTTTTACCCGCATCCTGCGCACCCTTTCAATCATTCTTCTGAATGCGTACACAACACCATTGCGGGCATATTTAATATGGGCAATCTCATTTTTGTCCTTTGTCATCCGCGCCCGGGTCAGGATATCATCTTCATCCGACCCCTTGAAAATCGTGATTTTTCTGTTAACCTTTAACAACTGATTTAGATAGTTAAAACCACTTCCCAAACTTTTCCTGCCGTAGAATGCAACAATCCCCTTCACCCCAAGATCATCAAGGATCGCCCTGGTCAAATAGGCACTTGCCTTAACCGGTTCCTTATATTTTTCAAAAAACATCCTGGGATTATAGCGATTGATATTAATCAATTTCAATCCCGTCTTCTGAGCCACCTCCCTTTCCATTGAAGAATGTATTACAACTGCTGGCTTTTTATATCTCTTGATAAATCGTGCGGTAAAATTCACCCCATCAAGAAGATAATGCATAAATGCATCGTCTCTCGGTGACCCCTCGGCATAGACGGCATCAACCTTCATCTTCTTCATTAAACGATCAATATCCTTTTTCATCAAACCTCCCTTATTATTTTGTATAAAAGGAAGCCAGTTTAAAGAAATTTTCTAAAATGACAATACCAGCCGGGTATGTATCATTAAACCTTTCTGGATGAAACTGAACACCATAAATTGGCAACCTGTTATGCTTGATCACCTCTATCGGACAATGGGGTGATTCAGCAAGCTTCACAAAATCATACGGAACATCCGCAACCATCTCCTCATGGGATTTATGAACAAAAAACCTTTCACCCAGTCCTTCAAACAGTTTATCATCGACGATCCTCTTCACCATATAATATCCTTTAATCTTCCTGCCCATCAAAACCACATCCTCACCAAAGGCCGCAGAAAGAAGTTGATGCCCAAAGCAGATACCGAGAACAGGCTTTTCAGTTCTCCTTAAGTATTCAACCTCATTCAAATAGTAATCAAAGATACCGGGTTCTGCAAATTTCCGCTGGGAGCCAGAAAGCACAATGACATCATAAAGTTTACAATCTTCACCTGTACTTATTGTCGAATAATCCTTCACCTCAACCGTATGGACCGCAACATCCTTAATTACATTGTAAAGAACCTCGATCTGAGGTGAATTCGGCAGGTAATTATCAATTATCAATGTTCTCATCAATCACCTCAAATAGAGTGTCGACGAGTCTATCTTCTTTTACCCGCCTTATCTCCTTTCCCTTAGAAAAAACCGCACCAATACCTTTTCCACAGGCAATCCCAAAATCTGCTTCACGCACCTCACCCGGGCCATTCACAATACAACCCATTACCGCAATCTTCATAAAATTTTTATACCTTCTCAGCCTCTTCTGAACTTCCCTTACCACCGGCATAAGATTAACCTCAGCACGCCCGCACAAAGGACAACTAATCAATATCGGGCCGACCCTTCTCAATCCCAGGGCATTCAGTATCTCATATCCTGCAATAACCTCTTTTACCGGCTCGGCGGTCAGAGATACCCGGATTGTATCACCCACACCATTATAAAGTAAAACACCCAATCCAGCACCGCTTCTTAAGGCACCTGTGAATAAAGGCCCGGCTTCAGTTATTCCGATGTGCAGTGGATATGGAAATCTATTGGATATTGTCTGATAGGCCTCAATCGTATTTCTCACATCCGCACCCTTGGCGGAAATAACTACATCCTTAAAGTCGAGTCGGGAAAAAATTTCTAAGCTTCTTTCAACCGTCTCCACAAGTGCCGCAGCATCAGGATGGTGATATTTTTTAATGACATCGCCGGGTAAAGAACCGGCATTCACACCAATCCTTATCGGCAAATGTCTTTCCTTTGCCCTTTTAATAACCTCTTCCAATTTCCATTCTGCGCCAATATTCCCCGGATTAATTCTCACCTTATCTACGCCGGCATCCATTGCCTGAAGGGCAAGCCGATAATCAAAATGGATATCTGCGATAATTGGAACCTTTACTGCTGCCTTTATTTTCCTGATTGCCCGGGCATCATCCCTATTCACAATCGCCAGTCTAACAAGCTCACAACCAGCCTTTTCCAGCCCCCTTATCTGTCGAATCGTTGCCTTTGTGTCCCTTGTCTTTGTCTTGGTCATTGACTGCACCGCAATCGGATAATCACCACCAATCTTAACCGAACCAATCGCAACGACCAGTTTTTTCATTCCTTTTCTCTTTTAATACGGGCACCAAGTTTGCGCAGTTTAACCTCAAATTTCTCATAACCTCGATCAAGATGATATATCCTGCGCACCACGGTCTTTCCCCTGGCGGCCAGACCGGCAAGCACCAATGCAGCCGATGCCCTTAAATCCGATGCCATAACATAAGCACCGGATAATCTTCCCACTCCGTTTATCACTGCGGTATCACCTTCAATTGTAATCTCTGCACCCATCCGCATCAATTCAACCGCCTGCATAAAACGATTCTCGAATATCGTCTCTTTGATTGTGCTCGTCCCCGGCACGATTGAAAGTAAAGCCATAAACTGTGCCTGCATATCTGTAGGAAAACCCGGATATGGAGCAACGAAGATATTTGTCGCATGTTTTTCTCCGCTTCCATCAATAATCAATGTATTATTCAATGCCTCTATACGAACACCAATCTCCTGGAACTTGTCAATAACACTGCTGAGATGTTCAGGCACACAATGCGCAATCTTAATTTTGCCTCTGGTCATCGCCGCCGCGACCGCAAATGTTCCGGTCTCAATCCTATCCGGAATTATCCGATAACTACCTGTACCCAGAGTTTTCCCGCCTTTTATAACAATTGTATGCGTGCCCTGTCCAGAAATCTCCGCCCCCAAAAAATTTAAAAAATTTGCCACATCAATAACTTCAGGTTCACACGCTGCTGAGGTAATTTCGGTCGTCCCCCTGGCAGCAGTAGCAGCAATCATTACATTTATGGTCGCACCTACTGATGTCCCTTTTGGTCCCTGCAAATCAATCTTGGCACCGTGCAGTCTGCGTCCCCGGGCATTTATATATCCACCCTCAATTTCAATCTTAGTGCCCAATGCCCGCAGTCCTTTAATATGCAGATCAATCGGTCTGGGTCCGATTGCACAACCACCGGGCAAGGAAACCCTTGCCCTACCGGCCCGGGCAATCAATGCACCAAGCACATAATAAGACGCCCTCATTTTTCTTACAATATCATACGGCGCCTCTATCTGCCTTAATTGCCCTGTATGAATCTGTAATCTATTTTTTTTGAAACTTAAACTTGCCCCTATGGTTTTAACAAGCTGCAGCATAGTTGTAACATCATTAAGACAGGGTATATTTTCGAGTATCAAAGGTTTATCAGTCAAGAGAGAACCGGCGATAATCGGCAATGCAGAATTTTTAGCGCCGGAAATCCTCACCTCACCATTAAGCCTCTTACCGCCCTCAATCACAAATTTCTCCATAAAGAATTATAATAAAATAATAATCAATGTCAATGCGACAAAATATTTATCGTCTTTTAAAAAATTTATACTTTTTATATGCGGCCAAATCTGTGCCCAAGCTCATCAAGGGTGAACTTCAGGATAATTGGTCGGCCGTGCGGACAGGTATATGGATTTTCACAGGCGAATAATTGGTCAATCAAATTCATCATCTCTAAAGGTTTAAGTTTCTGACCGGCCTTTATCGCCCCTTTACAGGCGACAACCTTTGCGATCTCCGCCTTCTCCTTTATTAAATTTCCCAGACCATCAAGTTCCCTGAAGATATCCACAATCTCCTGTCGGTTAACCTGGAAATCTCCCGGCAAGGCATCAATCACAATTGTGCGCGAAGAAAATTCCTTAAAATCAAGTCCCAGCTCTTTTAAAAATTTCCTGGTCTTTTTATAAACCCGATACTCTTCAAGAGAAAGTTCTAAGGTTATAGGAAATAACAACCTCTGAGACTGTCCCTTTCCCTTCATTATCGCCTCATACAAAATCCTTTCATGGGCGACATGCTGGTCAATAATAACAAAACCGGATTTTGTCTGGGCAAAGATATATGTATTATGAAGTTGCCAGAATTCTGAAGCATCATCAAATGAACGGACAGGTTGTGATATCTGGTTGGAAATCATTGATTCCTGAATAAACCCCCTGCTTTTTTCAGCAAAATCTGAAGTCACAAATTCAACCGGAGATTCAGAAACTTTAATGGAATGACGGGTGAATTTTTTCTTTAATATCTGCCCCAACAAATCCATAATATATCGCTCGTCCTTAAATTTAATCTCTTCCTTGGCCGGATGAATATTAACATCAATAAACTCCGGCGGCACAGTAATACAAATAAAGAAAGAGGGAGATACCATGGGATTATCAAAGGCATCCCGAATCGTCCGGAATATTCGCGGATAACGCACCGGCCGTGAATTCACATAGATAAATTTAAGTTTACTCTTCTCAAAAAAGCCCGGTTCTGAGATAAAACCAGAAATCTTTATCGAACCGACAGTTTCAGTAAAATCTATAAGATGTTCAACAAGGGAACGGGGAAATATCTGTCTTATCCTTTTTTTATAATCATCCGTTGCCGATGTATTAATCAATACACGACTCCGGGATGAGAGATGAAAATTAATCATTGGATTTATGAGGACATAAGATTTTACAGTATCCGCAATCAAACGAAGTTCCCATTCATCAGATTTTAAGAACTTTAACCGTGCCGGGAGATTGTAGAATAAATTCATAACCTTTATGCGTGTCCCCCTTGGTCTCTGGGATTCAAAAATACCGATGACCCTGCCGGCGTCCACCTCAAGTCTGGTTCCTATCTCTCCATCACTGGTCTCAAGTTCAAACCGAGACACCGAAGCAATACTGGCTAATGCCTCACCTCTGAATCCCAGGGTCTTGATCCTCTCAATATCATCAATCCCCTCAATCTTACTGGTTGTATACCTCTCGACCGAAAGCACTGCATCTTCCCGGTTCATCCCGATTCCATCATCATTAACCAGAATCTTTGTCTTCCCGCCATTTGTAATTTCAATCTCAATCCTCTTAGCCCGAGCATCGATAGAGTTCTCAATCAGTTCCTTCACCACTGAGACCGGCCTCAGGATAACCTCACCCGCTGCAATCTTGTCCCTGACCTCGGAGGATAATCTTTTAACTCGTGCCATAAACTATTCTATTGAACATTTATGCAAAGTCAAGCAAGTTCGGGAAAACAAATTCCTCAATTTTTATAAAATTCGAGAAGGGTGCGAATCTGACCGTTCTAAAACTATCTTATCTTTACAATCTTACGAATCAAACAATGACTGTTGAGCTCAAACCGAGCAAAATATACACCACTGGGAACCTGCCTCTCCTGATTATCATCGCCGTGCCAGACCATACTAACGAGCCCGGATTTTGCCGGTTGATTAATGGACTTAACCAACCTACCCGCCGCATCATAGATATTGACGACAACCTTTTTGTTCTGGCCGCCTAAAGAGCCGGGCAAAATATTCAGCTCAATTGATATATTTTTATTGAATGGATTGGGAAACACACGCATCCCATATGCAGCAGTCGGCCGCCGGTTTTTCTTTTCCAGTAATTTATAATATCCGGACTTATAACAACCCGAATTGTAAGGATCATAATGAAATTTAGGCCAGGCTGCACTATCAGAACCAAGCCGAAATAAATGAATATACATATCAAAACATCCGACCCCGAGTTCTAACCGGCCATCAAGATTTATATCATAGGCAAAGGGAGCGGCATTAATCCGGTTGCCGAGTTTTATAGGAAATCCAGGCACCCTGGTGCCATTGTCCTTAATTCCATTCAGGTTCCATTCAGTGCTACCCGCAAGGATGTCCAATCTTCCATCTCCATCAGCATCCACAATAATCGGCTGATAGGCATCAAAGCCATAAACAGGAAATCCCGGTACTGCATTTCCCGAGGAATCGAGCACAACAATCCCGGCATCAAGGCCGCTATTGTATCCAAAAATGACCTCAGCCTTTCCATCATTATCAAAATCAGCGAATAACGGGCAAACCTCATGATAATCGGCAATCACCGGATAGGACCAGACTAAATTTCCATTGGCATCAATAAGATTCAAGTTTAATGACGGATTTCCACTATAAATGCAGGCTTCAAGATTTCCATCTCCAAGCACATCCCCAATCACAACTCCATTCTCAAGGTTTAACTTGATTGCGACAGGAAATGGTGAAAGATATTGACCATCACTATTCCAGACAAAGAACGAATCACTCTTACTACCTCCACCACATAGAATCTCCAGTTTTCCATCCTGATTAATGTCGCCGACTGCCGGGGTTCCTCGTATACTACCATAGAGTTGTTTTAAAAGACCTGATGAACTGTAAAGTCCTGAACCATCGGCCCTAAATGCATAAAGACCGGCCGGATTATTACTCGCAATAAAAATCTCTAATTTCCCATCGCCATCGATATCCGCAAGCACCGGTGAAGATAAACAGGCGCCGTTAACACTCCTCGGCCAGCCCGGCAGAACCTCCACGCCTTTAGTCCTTGAATTATATGTAATTACATAGAGATTATCAGAACTCCGCAATACACCAAAAGCAATATCGACTAATCCGTCTCCATTCACATCACCTACTGCCGGTGATGACCAGATTGGTCTATCACCGCTGTAAAAGAACCTTCCATCATCATTTAAGACCGGTGTGCCGTCATAGTGCCAGGCGTATATCCATCCATCAAAAGCACCAACAACAATCTCCAGACCGGAATAATAGGGATCAATATCACCAAAATTGGGTGAAGAAAAATCATAATCATAAAGCGCTCTGGGCCAGCCTGGAACATAAGAAGGATTCATCCGGGCAAGTATTGTATCCGAAGGCAGCCCCTGATTCATCAAGGAATCAAATGGAATTACATAATAATAGTAATCAATCCCGGGTTCAACATTTAAATCTTCAAAATAGGCAACCGAATCGAGATAACCGCTTACACGCTGATATGGTCCACCAATATCTGTAGCACGAAATACCCGATAGCCGACTATATCTGGTGCACCTGCCCATCTTAACAACAGACGGTCCTTTCTACCCTCAGCAATCAGGGAGTCCACCCGGAAACCTCCACCTCTAATTATGTTTCTGTTTATCACTTCACGTCCGTTATGGTAGACACGATAATTATAATAGAATGAAGACCGGCCTTTGTTCAGACGGATTCGAAAGGAATCCGGGGCTGATGAAATATATGCATTAGGGTTTATTGCCGGATAGACGACAATACTATCCAGCACTGTAACCGAATCCGAACTAATCCGTGCATAGACCGAATCCGCACGACAATGGCCAATATTCTCTAACCAGGGAAGGATTACAATAGTATCTCCCTTATCATAATAAAGCTGACGATGATGTAAAAGAACCGGCGCCAGACCGACAATCTGAAAACTGTCGATAATCAAACCGCCTCCATAATTGATTTGCAATTCAAAATTGAAAGAATGCTCATCCTCCATACTATCAGATATGTGAAATCGGTATGGGGTAATATTCTCAGCGGAAGAATTTTGTGGAATATCCGGTAATGAACTTGTGTCATTAATCACCGTCAGCAGACTATCTGAACTGATAATCTTACTGGTTATACCAGTCGCACTGCCAGCCCCATTGTTTTTTAATGATACATACAAAAAGATATCCTCCCCGGGATTAATAACACCGTTAGAATTCTGGGGTGTATCTACAACTGTGTAATAATTATAGGCGAGAAACGGCTGGGCAGGACCTACATAGATTGAATCGATATATGGAACATAGCCTTTACTACTAACAAGAAACTTTAGAAAACCCTCAGATTTTGTCTTGACCGGATAGACTAAGGCTCCCTGTTGACCGCTTGCCCTTATGAATATCTCATTCTCTTTATAAAACTGGATTTCAAACTGCGCGACTGAATTCTGATCAGTATAAATCTTAACCGTATCAATACCAACCCTTATCGTCTCCGGTGCTATAGTAACCTGCAGTGAACCGACTGGATTATCCTTCCAGATAACAAGACTGGGATCACCCTCAAGCATCAAAGAATATTGATACAAACGATGCCAGCCATCATATCGGGCGTTAGGGATATATGGAATTTTGGTAAATTCCAATCCCTCACTCAAGGTAAACTGCTCTTCAGTAAAAAGGGTATCAAGGAAATGCTGCATAATATGTTTATGGATTCCTCCCTGACTGGTAGTGGTTGGTCCTACATATGCCATACCACCACCTTCAGGATTCAATACCCAATGTTCACTCATACAATCCGATTGATAAGGATTTGTATAACAGGTGACAACAAACAAAAGTCCCGAATATAAGGGGCCATTCATCAGCGTATCATAGAAATAATTCGTAATAAATTTTCTTGGTGGAATAAATTTCCAGCACATCCTATTAACATCTCCATGACCAATCCCCACCACAATATTAAATCCCGTATTCAAAGAATCATAAAATTTCTCAGGGGACAAATTATTAAGGGTTTCATCAAGATAAGATTTGCTGAAGAACGATGGTAGTTTTTCAGAAATCTGACGTGCCCAGTATAGCCCGGGTTGATTATAATCCAGATTTGAACTGAAAAAAAGCGCCTTGCGCTGATACCTGAGATTTTTCGGAAACAGATAACTAAAAAGTTTATTGTAATAATTAAAAACATCGGTGGAAGAACGGGTTGATATTCTACCGACAAAAACATCGGGATAAAGGTCTACAGAATCCTGAACTTCACCGAATTTATCATCACCGTCAAAATTCCAGTTGCCGTCAAGACAGGCAAAATAGAGGTCAGTCGCCACGGGCAGCCAGAGTCCGGTATAAAACAGGGAGCGGTTCATCCAGACATAGCGTGTAGGAACCTCAGGCGTATCAGCACCCAATAAGACAAAATATGTCCCCCAGTTCTCCATCGCATCACGGATAAAATTTCTCACCCGTTCTGCATCATCAATTCCAGAATAATGCTGGCGAATCCAGTCCATCGTTTTAACAACATTATTAAATCCATACAACTTCTTCAGGCGTGCCAGTTTTTCATAAGCCGATTGCTGTTCATCATTAGTAATAATTAAAAGATCAACCGGTGGTCCTGATGGGGACGGTAAATCAGTTGCTATAAAATCATCCGCATTGTCTTGAAGATAGTATCGCGGGGCGAATTGTGGATTATCAATGGCTTCTTTATTTATTACAAGTTTCTCTAAAAAATTTTTAAAGAGACGGCTGGCTAATCTCGTCTGTCGGCGGGGACTGTATCCAGAGCGGGATGAAGATTTTGTCTTTACCAAAACCTTCAATTTCTTTAACAGATAAATCTTTTTCTGAGCCGGGATATAACGAAATGGACAAACAACCAACTGCAAAATATGATAACCACGGAGATTGCCCGTACTATATGTAATAACTGGCTGGGACGGCATCGGTGTATGAGAATTATAAACTTTTGAATCAGGACCAACAAAATTATGGGGCTGGTCTAAAGGAACATCCGGTTGTTTGGGGAAAAGAACAAATTCATCAAAGAGAAATCGCCATTCCTGGTTCAGTACTGAAACCCCACTGACCTGAGAATTTAATGGTATAAGATAATTAAATGTATAAACAGGCATCTCCGGTGCCCCGACATCAGCGCCGGGTAAATCCTGTCCTGTTAAATAGATATGTTTATAACCGTCTTTTTCTTCAATTCTATAATTTAGTTGATTAACCGGTAAATCAAGGACAATCTCTTTAGACATCCCGAAAAGTGCGCAGAGTAATAACACCAACATAGCTATTTATTATAACCAACTATTCAAAATTGTCAAGGCGTCGTTGTAAACGGAATTTCAGAAATATCTTCTACTCAGTGTCTGAAATGTCTTATATGGGTAAAGACCATCGCCATATCATACTCATTGCAGGCATCAATGACCTCCTGGTCCCTTTTTGAACCACCCGGTTGAATCACCGCGGTTACCCCGGCCTCAGCCGCCTTATCAATTCCATCCCGGAATGGGAAGAATGCATCTGATGCCATAACAATACTATCATTATCATTCCGGGGAACTGAATGGGCTGCAGCAAATTCAACCGCACCGACCCTTGAGGTCTGACCGGCTCCGATCCCTATGGTCCTGCCCCTGACTGCAAAAACAACAGAATTTGATTTTGTCCATTTCACCACCTTCCAAGCAAACTTCAGCGCCTCGGTTTCATAATCATTTGGTTTACGCTTGGTGACAATCTCCCATTCCTTAAAATCAACCTTATCACTTTCCTGAACCAGAATTCCACTGAAGACCGGTCGATAGACCAGAGGTTGTATCAGTTCCGGGGAAACTTTTACCAGCCTTAAATTCTTCTTTTTCTTTAAAATCTCCAAGGATTTTTCTTCAAAATATGGAGCAATCACCACCTCGAAAAAATGTTTACGAATCAACTCTGCAGTTTCCGGTTCAAGTTTTCGGTTCAATCCAACAATCCCGCCAAATGCAGATAATGAATCTGCCGTATAGGCACGTTCAAATGCCTCAGCCTGGGTATCGCCCAGGGCAACACCACAGGGGGTTTGATGTTTTACGACTGCACAGGCGATATCATCCTTAAACTCATTTGCCGCACAAAATGCCACTTCAGCATCAAGAATATTATTATAGGAAATTTGTTTTCCACCCAGTATCTTAAAACCATTATGATATATGGGGTTTAAATAAAATGCCGCACCCTGATGTGGGTTTTCACCATATCGCATAGCTAAAAACTTCTCCGCACCGGTGGAAAAAAATTCTTTATCAGGTAACGGCGGAGAAAAATAGTCGGCAATCACACAATCATACCAGGCGATATAATCAAATGCCTTCCTTGCCAGGTCAAGCCGATAATCCTCATTCAGGTTGTCATTATTTAATGTCTCAATAAAATCATTGTATTGTGAAGGAGAATACAAGACTGCTACCTTTTTATAATTTTTTGCAGCGGCGCGAATTAATGTTACACCTCCGATATCAATAAACTCCACCATCTCATCAATACTTTTTTCTTTTTGTTCATAAAAAGGATAGAGATTACAGACAACCAGACCAATCTCTCCGGTCTCAAGGATCTCTCTGGCGACACGCTGGCTCAGTGTCTTCACCCTTTCACTCTCTGTACCGCCGGTATATTCAGAAATTTTAATGACTTCGATACCATTTTCCGATAACAATTTCTGGGTTCCCGCGGTCGCAATTATTTCAAAATTTGCATTAATTAATGCCCGGGCTAAGTCGATAATCCCATCTTTGTTTGCCACAGAAATCAATGCCTTTTTATTAATCATTGTTTATATTTTATGCGCCAAATTTTTTCAGTTTCAAGGAATGTGCCAGAAGCAGAGGTATCACATCCAGCGCCCTCATCGTCCCCAGGCTTCCCGCAGCACAATTCCTTTCTGTAAATCTCTTTTTATCCGGAAAGATAAATTTTGAATACAGCAAGAAAGGATTCAGATGCCAGGAATGAGAGTGCAGTAAAGCAGGAGTTGAATGGTCTGCAGTAATACATAAAACATCCGGTTTCAACTTAACGATATCAGGCAAATTCTTATCAAACTCCTCAATACAGTTGACCTTTAAAACCTGATCACCATCCTCACCCGCCTTATCTGTGCCTTTTATATGAAAAAAGAAAAAATTATAATTTACATAGTTTTCTTTTAATGTCTTTATCTCATCGGAAATCCTCTCGCCGGTCTTCAGAACATCCATACCTACCAGTTTTGCAATACCGCGATACATTGGATAAGTTGCAATCGCAGCCGGGTTCAAACCGTAGCGTTCAGACATCGGTTCCAGTTCAGGATTCTTTGCATAACCACGCATCAAAACATAATTTGCCGCTGGTTCGTCACGCAATATCTCAGCCGCCTTTTCAATAAAATCATTTATTACCCGGGCACTCATCTTTGCCTTTTTATCCTTTGGTTTCGCCTCAACGGGCCGCTGGTTTTCTTTCTGGGGATCGGCATCGGTTAATCGGTCAGAAAGTCCCCGACCTTTAAATTTTACCACGAAACGATGTTCCTTTGCCGGCCGAACAACAACTTCAATCTCCCGAATCTTCTTTATCGCCCGTTGCAATTTATTGCATAACCGGGAACATTCCTCAGTAGAAATCCTTCCTGCCCTGCGATCAACAATAACACCATTTTTGATTGTTGCAAAATTCGCCCTCACGCCAAGTTCATCCTTACCAACATCAAGTCCAATACCCAGTGCCTCAAGCACACCCCTACCGATCCGATTCTCTATCGGGTCATAACCGAAGAGGGCAAGATGTGAGGGTCCACTTCCCGGTGTTATACCCGGAGCAATAGGAATCGTCTTTCCCAGACTACTCATTTTTGCCAGACGGTCGAGATTCGGCGTTCGCGCCATCTCTAAAGCAGTCTTATCCGGATTGGGCAAATCACCAAGACCATCAAGAACGATAAGAATTATCTTTTTTTCATTTTTGACAAGTAAATCCTTTAAGTAATTAATCTGTTCCTTCATCGTTGATATCATAACCGAAAATCGCCTGAAGTCAAGACTGAAAAAAATTGTTCATCCAGGAATAATCCTGATTACAGAAAAAGATTGTATTACGATTTCAAACCTGTAAATACCTGATGCCGAGCGGCCTTATCATCCGCCCGTAATCATTTTCCTTACCAGACCCCGGTTCCACATAACCAAAATGCATCTCTCCGATTGCAATCCGGCAATTGAATTTAATACCTCAAAAATTATAATACCATCTGCATCCTTAATAATCTCGGCTGAATATGCATAAGGTATCGAAGTCGGTTTGGTTTATCTGATTGGTATGACCCGTTTAGTTTGTCTGGCACTTTCATAGATGCTTGACTTTCTTAATCAATTTTTTATAATAGAACGATGCGCATTGACCAGTTCTTAAAAAAGACATCAATCATAAAAAAGAGAAATATCGCCAAGATAATGTGCGCCAATAATTATATCAAGCTCAATGGTAAATTTGTGAAACCGTCCAGACCGGTGAAACCCGGTGATTTGATAGAAATTGATACACCCAGGGGCATAAGAAAGATACTCATTCAAAATATTCCAGTTCACAATGTAAAAAAGTCAGAGCAAGAAGATTATTATCAGGAAATCACTGAAGCAAGATGAAGATTGGCATCACCCTTGGAGACCCTGCAGGTATAGGACCGGAAATCATCCTGAAGGCACTGCCCCGTTTTAATCGTTTCAACAACATTCAAATCTTTGCGAGCAGAGAAATTCTAAAAAAAACTGCCCGGGATCTCAGGTTGCTGAAAAATTACGAAAAGATAAAAAGGATGATTATCGATTGTGTACAGGATATTGAATTTACTTATGGTAAACCCGATAAAAAGACCGGGCAGGTCTCTATGGAATCAATAAACCAGGCTTTACATGCAAACATTGATATCCTGATAACCGCACCCATCGTCAAACAGGTAATCAAACTTTCTGATGACCGATTTATTGGCCATACTGAATATCTTGCCCAATTTTATCATACAAAGAATTTTGCAATGGTGGGATTGTGGAGGAGTAAACGAATTATGCTTTTGACCACCCATCTTCCCCTGCGGCAAATCTTTGAAAAACTCACATCCACAGCGGTCTTTGAGAAGATTGAACTTCTTAATCAGGGACTCAAAAAATATTTTAATATACAGGAAGGTTCCATAGGTGTCTGCGGTCTAAACCCGCATCCATTTGAATTCAGTCTGGGTGAGGATGAGATTATCCAGAAAGGGGTTGAAAAGGCAAAAAAAATCGGCATCAATGTCACAGGCCCGTTTTCTGCAGACTCAATCTTCAATCGAACCTTTGATGCCTACCTTGCTATTTACCATGACCAGGCGATGATTTATTTAAAATCCAAAAAAGACGGCCTCAACTTTACCCTGGGACTGCCCATAATTCGTATATCTCCCCTTTATGGTGCCGCCCTCAACATTGCAGGCAGGAACCAGGCCCAGTTTTCCGGCTTAATCTCTGCAATAGACCGGGGGATGAGGCTATATAAGAATGTAAGGAGGTTTCAAAAATATGAAACTTAAAAAAATAATATATCTGTTATTCCTGGCTATTATTTTTTCCTCTTCCTGTAAAACAAAAGGTAAACTGGAAACAGGAATTGAACAACTAAAAAAGGGTGAATATCTGAAGGCGGTCCGTTCATTTAAATCCGCATTACAGAAAGACTCTTTAAATCCACAAACCCATTTTAATCTCTGTCTTGCCTATATCCATCTCGACTCCACCGACCAGGCATATCGACATTATATAAAACTAACCGAACTCGGGTCAAACCTGAGTGAAGATATCCGGTTAAAAGAATTGATTGCAAACAGTATCGGACTTGAACCCTATCCATCCAGCCTCATAAGAATGAAAAGGATGAATCAATTCAAAGGGACACTCAGTCCTGATGCCCAGATGGTTGCAGTGGCAGCAGCAAAAATTGACCGCGCTGACATCTATCTCATAAAACTGGATGGCAAATTTGTAAAACGGATTACCCGTCGCGGGATGAATACCGACCCCTGTTTTTCGCCGGATGGCAGAGATATAATCTTTGTATCAAACAGCGATGGGGATGAAGAACTTTATTCTTATAATATTAAAACCGGCAAAATCACAAAACTTACTGATAATACTGCAGATGATTTTTCACCGGAATTTTCTCCGGACGGAAAAAAGGTTGTCTACATCTCCAACCAGGATGACCCATACAAATGGGAAATCTATATACTGGATTTAAAATCCAGAAAGATAAAAAGACTAACCAACAATAATTACTGGGATGGATTCCCCAAATTTACTATGGACGGAAAAAAGATAATCTTCTCTTCTAAAAGAGACAGCACCGAAAATATATACATAATGGATACGAATGGCCGGGGTGAGAAAATACTCTACGGCGGTCCGGCTGATTATAATAACCCGATATTATTCAAAAACATTCTCTATTTTAAATCCAATATTGATGGAGATTGGGATATCTATAAACTATATATGAAAACAAAAACCCTGATAAAACTCACCCACAACCGGATTCCGGACTGGAATCCCCGCATATCCTGGGACGGTAGAAAACTGCTCTTTGCGAGAAAATTGAAGCGCCGCTGGCGCCTCTTCTTTATAAATATGCAAAATTCTGTTCCTTCCGGTATTATTGTTTCAGCGATTCAAAAAAAACTGGAAAAAGAATAATCTTTTACCCGATTTAATCGACTTAAAGTATTTTATCAGATATTATCATCAAGTTTTTTATCTATTTCAAGGGCGATTTCTAATGCCTGTTCCCTGGTTTCTATCTTACCCTCAAGTTGAAGGTCAAAAAGTTCCTGGAGTATCACCTTGAATTTTGGGCCCGGTTTCAATCCCAAGGCGATCAGGTCATAGCCATTTACCAATCGCTCTATCTTCGGTTTTGCCTCATCCGCCCTCTTTAACTCAATCATCCTTGTAAAGGTCTCTTTCAAATGCTGGGTTCTGCCGCCGGTTGCATAACCATCTGCCCAGGCAATCATCATCGCCCCAAGCCAATCCTCTCCCAGGTCCCTGAAAAACCTTCTGATTGCCCGGTCAGTAAGTTCTGGATTTGTTGCCAGAAGATGCAGTCTCATATGTTCTTTTACCAATTTTCGCACCGTTGCAATATCATCCCTTGATAATCTCAGACGCCGGTTAAGCATCTGTTCAACCAGGGCTGCACCCTTTGTGTCATGCCCGTAAAAATGGACCTCGCCTTCTTTTAATAAAAATGTATCCGGTTTGGCAACATCGTGAAACAATCCGGCAAGTTTTACCAATGCCTTTTTCCTGGAACGAGAAAAGTATTCAGAAAATTCCGGCTTCAGTTCCACAAAAAATCCACCCGCCATCAAAAACTCAAGTGCCTGATAGGTATTCAATGAATGATCCCAGAGGTCAAAATCTTCAATCAATTTTGTCGCTTCAGGAAATATTTTCTTGAAGATACCGAGTTGATGCATCTTCTGAATAGCACCGAAAGATTTTGCTGCCGACATTATTTTTATAATTTCAAACCCGATACGTTCCGGCGCAATAGTATTCAATTCTATATCGGATGCCTGCTTGAAAAATTTTCTCTCCAGGCGGAATCCCATTTCCACGCTGAACCTGAACCCTCTCAACACCCGCAGGGGATCATCTGCAAGGCTCCGGGCACCGGTTGTGCGCAGGATTCCATGCCTTAAATCCTTAATACCCTTGCACGGATCAAAAAATTTGTGGGTCAGAAGGTCTATCGCCATCGCATTAATCGTAAAATCCCGTCTTATCAAATCATCTTCAATTTTTTTATCACCGATTCCAATAAAATCGAATATTACACCATTTACGACCACCCTTGCCTCATCATCTTCTTCACTCAAAAGGACAAATGCACCTCCCATCTTCTCGGCAACACCTCGCGCAAATGATACTCCTGAACCTGATACCGCAAAATCATAATCACCGGGGGTAAGCCCCAGAAGGATATCCCTGATTGTCCCACCCACAAGAAAGATTCTTGCATCATTGCGCAACCTGAAAATCCTTCTGATATATCGGTCTTTTGAAATAAAATCCTTCAGCGCCTGCATACCATATTCTATACACCATTATGAACCTGTCAACCAAATGATGAGCAAAAACAAAAGAACGCTTCGCTGCACAAAGCATACTGTGCGCTGTAAAATGAGTAAGCCCAGGGGCGTCCCGCCCCGAGGAACCGCAGGCCGGGATGTTACGCACGAGACAAACTAAATAAACGAAAACGCAGATCGTTATACGCTGTTGGGCATCGAAGCCCGTCTCGTCTTAAGGTTTCGTTGTTCGTAATGTTAATGTTTTTACGGTTGCAGCCGTTAACCACAACCTATAACCAGACAGGCATCAATACCGTATTACGAATAATAATTTATTATAAACCAGACAGCAGAGTTGACTTGAAGAAAAAAATCATTATTATTGGTTATGGAGGTAATATGAAAAGAGACCTGACATCAATCTTTGATCTTGATGTAAGTGAGATATACAAAATATTTGAATTGACAAAAGAGATGAAAGAAAAACTGAAAAAAAGGATCGAACATAAACTCCTGAGCGACAGAACGCTTGCAATGATCTTTGAAAAACCTTCGCTGCGAACCCGGGTTACATTTGAAACCGGGATGGAACAACTTGGTGGTCATGCAATCTATTTAGCACCATCGGACATCAAACTTGGTAAACGGGAATCAATCCCTGATGTGGCAAAAAATCTTTCCCGCTGGGTGGATTTGATTATGGCACGGGTTTTTGAACATCAAAGCATCAAACTTCTTGCCCAACATGCTACAGTTCCGGTCATCAATGGACTCTGTGACCTTGAACATCCCTGCCAGATCCTTGGCGATATCTTCACAATTACTGAAAAAGCAGGGGGACTGGACAATATCACCATCGCCTATATTGGTGACGGAAATAATGTCTGCAATTCATTGATCGCAGCCTCTGCCCTCTTGAAGTTTCGTCTCAACATTGCAACCCCCGAAGGCTTTGAACCCAATCAGGATTATCTGAATAAGGCATCCCAGGCACAATTAACCCATAATCCTGCCGCGGCTGTTGCCGATGCGGATTTCATCTATACCGATGTCTGGGCATCGATGGGTCAGGAAGCAGAAGCAGAAAAGAGAAAGATAATCTTCCGCCCCTTCCAGGTCAATGCACAACTACTGAGTAATGCGAAAAAAGATTATCGAATTATGCACTGTTTACCCGCACACCGGGGCGAAGAAATCAGCGGTGAAGTCATTGATGGTCCGGCCTCAATCGTCTTTGACCAGGCAGAAAACAGGCTCCATATCCAGAAAGGAATTATGGTCTGGTTGATGCTTGATAAATGAACTCAACCCAGATAATCTGCCTATCAATATTTGCCGGAGTATATCTTGCAATAATAATCTTTCACAAAAACAAATCCTTCATCGCCTGGGCCGGGATCGGCCTGCTTGTAATTATGGGTATTATGCCTCCCGTGAAGATGTTTTCTTATATCAACTGGAACATCCTCGGAATATTCTGGGGAAGTCTGGTTGTTGCCGAGCTCTTCATTAAATCACGAATTCCTGCCTACCTCGCCGAAATAATCATCGGACGCTCGAAGAATCTTGTCTGGTCAATAATCTGGCTCTCGGCATTTTCCGGCATCATCTCTGCCTTTGTTGAAAATGTTGCTACCGTATTAATTGTCGCACCGATTGCATTTGAGGTCGCCCGCAAACTTAAAACCACGCCGGTGCCGTTCATCCTGGGCATCTGCCTCTCTTCAAATCTTCAGGGCACGGCAACCCTTGTCGGCGATCCCCCCAGTATGATTCTTGCCAGTGCCACAAATATGACATTCAATGATTTCTTTTTTTTTAAAGGCAAACCCGGACTCTTTTTTGCGGTCGAATTCTCCGCGCTGATTTCCCTCGCAGTGCTTTATCTCCTGTTCCAAAAACATAAAGAGCCGATCAAGGCAATCGCACCGGAAAAAATTATAAGCATATTCCCTGGACTTCTCTTGCTCGGCCTGATCATCGCCCTTGCAATAGGGTCATTCCTGGGTGGATTTATGGATTATCTCGGCGGTATAATATGCTTGGTTTGTGGAACCATCGGGATTATCTGGAGTCTTTACCACCCTGATATAAAGGCATTCCGTTTTTTCCAGGATATGGACTGGGACACTCTCATATTCCTGGCGGCAATCTTTGTCCTGGTCGGCTCCTTGGCAGAAACCAAAACCACCCCATACCTTGCCCGGACCATCGGAAGTTTGACCTCGGGCAGCCTCTTTTTCACCTATCTCTTATTGGTATTCTTTTCAGTCATCATCTCGGCATTCGTCGACAATGTCCCATATTTCACTGCGATGGTCGGAATAATTCCTTCCCTTGCCAGCACCTATGGCTATCCATTTTATCTGCTGGTATTCGGAACCATCATCGGTACTACAATCGGTGGTAACATAACGCCGATCGGCGCCTCAGCTAATATTGTCGGCGTCGGGCTGTTGAAAAAAAGAGGTTATCCGATAAACTTTAAAGATTTCACAAAGGTAGGACTCCCCTTCACAATCGCTGCGGTAAGTGCCGGTGCAATATTTATCTGGCTCTTCTGGAAATAGTATAAAAACCGCCTGGCAATCCATTCTACAGTTGAATACCAGATGCCGACTCGGACAATTTAATTCACCCATTTCACTTCGGAAAATAATATCTTCCCAACCGAAATGATCATACCCACTGATGTTTTAAATTCAATAAAGCGTGTCGATTGACAAAGCGGTGAATTTCACTATAATCAAGTATTATGAACCAAGACATCTATACAGTCTTGATTCTTCTTATTATATTCATCCTGTTTTATCGTATTGAATATGCAAGACATACAAAAAATCTTAATTCCATTTCTAAAAGAATCTGGGTTAATGGAACCCGGGGTAAATCATCGGTCACCAGGCTCATTGCCGCAGGATTAAGGGCCGGTGCCAAAAATGTTCTTGCCAAGACCACCGGGACAAGCCCCCGCATCATTATCGACGAGAAAACCGAAATTCCCATTTCAAGGCCGGGATCTGCAAATATCCGTGAACAGATGAAAATTATGGCTCAGGCACGAAACCATCGGTTTGATGTAGCGGTTTTTGAATGTATGGCACTGCGTCCCGACCTCCAGGCGACCGAGGCGAAAAAAATTATCCGGCCGAATATCGCAATTATAACCAATGTGCGGGCTGACCATTTGGATGTTATGGGGCCAACCATAAACGATATTGCCAAGGCGTTTGTCAATGCCCTGCCAGAAAACTGCACCCTCTTTACAACCGAAGAAAAACTCCCTGAAAAATTCAATGACATCCTTAAGAAAAAGAATATTACGGTGAATATTGTTAAGAAGAATTTTGTTTCGGATGAATTATTAAAAAAATTCTCCTACATCGAACATAAAGAAAATGTTGCCCTCGCCCTGAGTGTATGCAGGGCATTGAATATTGATACCGATACCGCACTGAATGGAATGTTCAGGGCGAACCCGGACCCCGGGGTGCTGAGAAGATATCAATTAACCCATAAAAACAAAAAATTCACCCTTATTAATGCACTGGCGGCGAATGATCCCGATTCCACATACCATATATGGCGGATGCTTGAAAAAGATTTTGCCGAGATTAATATCTTAATCAACTGCCGGGACGACCGCATTGACCGTTCCTTCCAGATGGCGGAATTAATTCCCGGGAAGATGTCTGCTGACCACTATATCCTCACCGGCGCAAGAACCGATGTCCTGGTAAAAAAATTATCTCAAACCCTGAGTAATAAAAAAATCATTGACCTGGGAAATAAAAAACCCGAAATAGTAAAAAAAGAGATGTTCAATAAACTCAAGGATAGATGCCTGATCTTTGCTATGGGAAATACCGTGGGCTACGGTGAAAAATTAATAAAGACACTCATATCCCCACAAGAAATATGCTGATTGAAGCAGTAGGTATTGGAATGTTTTTAAGTATCCTGCTGACGGAAACTATAGGCCTTGCGGCCGGGGGTATCGTTGTTCCCGGATATATCGCACTGGCACTACATCATCCATTCCAGGTAATAAGCACAATCCTTGCCGGAATTGCAACATTTTTGATTGTAAAATTTTTATCCGGCTTTATGCTGGTCTACGGACGGAGACTCTTAATCATCTCAATCCTGATCGGTTATTTGATAGCATATATAATAAAGATATCACCGGGGATTTCTTTCAATACTACAAATATCAACATTGAAGTCGTAGGTTTTGTAATTCCCGGCCTCATCGGCTACTGGATCGCCCGACAGGGGATCATCCCTACCCTGAGTGCAATGCTCATCGTCTCCAGTATCACAAGATTATTAATTATCATAATCCATCAGGGAACCGTCCTGCCATGAGGTGGCGGAAAGAAAAAATATCGATCCCTTCACTATTAATCGCCTCAGGCATCACAATTCTCTTTATGGTTCTTGAATTCAACTCAGCATCAAAGGTCCAGGCACCGTTCTTTAAAGAAAAAATATCAGCCGCCCGGCTGACGCAAAAGGCATTTCTCGAGATCAAGGATTTTGTTAAAGAATTGAATATTCCCATCGACTCGATAAATGACCCAAATAAGACCGGACTCATTGGCCTTCAATACTCGTCAATAACATCGGGTCGGGCGGATCTGAATGAAAAACTGACAACTACAAACCCGAATATCGCAGCACTTGTTGTTGAACTCCTGAGAACTTCCGGGGTAAAAAAATATGATACAGTAGCAGTTTCACTAACCGGCTCCTATCCCGCTCTCAATATTGCAATAATGTGTGCGATTAAAATTTTAAAACTTCATCCCATAATCATTACATCACTAAGTGCATCAATGTGGGGTGCAAATCATCCGAATCTAACCTATCTCGATATGGAGACCAGACTCAACAAAAAAAGAGTTTTCGAATTCAAATCAGCTGCTGCATCCCTGGGTGGTAACGATGATATGGGTCGCGGCCTTAGCCCTCTGGGACGAAAAATCCTGCTCTCTGTAATGGAGAAAAATAATATTCCCTGTTTAGATTCAAAAAACCCGGCTGATGCAATTGAGAAAAGATGGCAAATATATACCGGTGTTAGCCACCCAAGATTGTTCATAAATGTCGGCGAGGCAAATTATCTGGGTCCTGATATAGAGCCGGGTTATATCCCACCCGGTAAATTGAGATACGGCAAAGGTCTTGCAGTCCGTTTTTCCAGGGCAGGGATTGGGGTGATTAATTTAGTCAGGATAAACAACCTGGCAAAAAAATATGACTTACCAATCGCACCAATCCCCTTACCAAAGATTGGAACCGGTAAACTATTCTGCCAGATAAGATATTCAACAACCAGGGCAATAATCTATACATTAATTCTGATCCTCGCCCTTATTTTAATCCTGAGGATTGACTTTAATTATTATCCCGGGCTGAGAAAAAGAATAAAACATTACAAAAATAATATTGATCTTATGCATCATTGGTCAGATAAAAACGATTAAGCCGAATAAAAAAATAAAACTCGAAGTCACAATAAAGCAGAACATCTTTTATTATGTTCCTATAAAAAGAACGGTTTAAAACTTCTCGACTTATACAACTAATCACTTTAATATCAATATGCAAACCACAATCCAGAGAATCAAGCAGATCTGAAGGGGCCGGTCACTGATTATCACCCGTTCCGGAATATCAGTCACCACCCGATTAAATGTTATATATAGATATCTAAATATTCCGTAGATTACAAATGGAATCGTCAGAATTAAATTCTTGGTTCCAAATTTTGCAATCGTCTGAGGCGAAAGCGTATAAAGACAATACGATATAATGCATGCAGAGGTAACAATAGCCATCATCTGATTTAAAAGCTCTACTGAATACTGTGAAAGAATCCTTCGATGTCTTGCCGCCTCCTTACCAAGAAGGATTATTTCAGTGCGCCGTTTAGATACAACCAGAAACAGGGCAAGAAGCAATGTGCACAGAAATAACCAGGAAGAAATTTCAACATCAATTACATAGGCGCCAGCAACCGCCCTTAACACATAACCGGCAGCGACAAAAAGCACATCAAGGATAATAACCCTTTTTATATAAATGGAGTATGATATAGAAAAAAACAGGTAAAGCAAAGATGTATAAAAGAAGTTTTTATTTAAACCAAATGCCCATACAAGGGAAATAGACAAAATAACCAATGCCCAGAGTCCTGCCGCAGTCCTTGTAATCTTACCGGCACTGATTGACCGTTTTGATTTCCCGGGATGAACCCGATCTTCTTCATAATCCAATATATCATTAATTATATATCCACCACCACTGAGCAGGCAGAAGATAATAAATGCATAAATACTCAATCGGATACTGTCAGAATAATAGAAATGGCGGCTGAATATAAGCCCGGCAAAAACAAAAACATTCTTTATCCACTGCCGGGGTCTCAGAATACGCAGATATTCAATCAAGTATAAACCCCAAAAAGTCTATTCCTGAATCCTAAAATTCTGTAGCACTCGTAAATGTGAAGTCCTTTATCTTGATAACCGGAGTAATGACACCCATCCCGAATCTACCACCATATCCCGGCTCCATCGCAACAAGATAAGAGCGTTTAGACAGCCCCGCAACCCGGTTTAATGCATCAATAATATTCTCGGTAAAGCGTAAATTCTTTAGTCCTCTGACAATACGACCATCCTCAATAAGAAATGTCCCGTCCCTTGTCATTCCGGTAAAGACAAGTTTATACGGGTCAATCATATTGGTGTAATGGAATCGGGTGACCAGAATCCCCCTTTTTGTTTCACCAATCAACCTATCCAGCGACTTATCTCCACCCCGAACAATAAGGTGCATCGGTATCGGACCGAATGGATTGGGCGCAGAAAGCCCATGGCCGGTTGATTCTGTATTTGCCGCCGCTGCACTCAATGAATCGTGTACAACATTCTTTGCGATACCTTTATTAATTAAGGTCAGACGCCGCTTTGGCACCCCCTCAAAATCAAATGGAAATGGAAATCCCCGGGGATTGAATGGATCATCAACCATTGTAATCCTTTTATCAATAATCTGTTTGCCAATCCTGCCCTTTAGATAGGACCTGCCTTCATTAAATAGTTTACCATTAAAGCTATAGTAACCCATATAACTCCAGAACTCATGTGCGGCAAGCGGCTCAAAGATTGTTGTATATTGTCCCGGCGGAAAATCAATAGGGTCTTCCGATTTAAGTGCCTTCTGAGCTGCAGTTTCAGCGAGCCTTGAAAAATTTAAATCATCAATATTGCGTGAACCGGCCTGGACATAGCCGCTTGAATTTTTACCTGCCATCACAATATTACAGAAAATATCATCACAAACTGCATAGGCAAATGTTCCATGGGAGTTACCCACACAAACCGCTGTGCTGCCGTTAGAAATCGAACCATAAGAATTTAATGAATAATTTTTCGCAACATCAATTATTTCAGATACTGCGCGTGCCCTTTGCATACTACTGAATCGTGCGGTTTCGGGATAATAGGTCTTTATCTTTTTATAAACCCCGCGAGGCACATCGGGCAGGGATTTAAAATCAGGATTATCCTTCTGTAATCGGGCAATATTCTCTGCCCAGCGCAATGTCTGTTTCAACCTCTTCAGTTCAAGGGAATTTGTTGATGCCGAGCCAATCTTCTTACCCATCACCACCCTTATCGAAACTCCGATATTTGATTCCTTTACATTCTGATGGATATGATTATTGGCAAACCTTGTCAGCGCCTGCTCATTTTCGAAAATAATAACTTCCACCTCATCGGCTCGCGCCGATCCCATAATAAAATCAACAACCTTCTTTGCCTTTCCTTTTCCAATCATATTGCTCCTTTGATGACTATTCTATCCAGAAAAACAAAGATGTCAATCAGCCTGATGGACAAGCAGAACCAGATATGAACAACCGTCGGTATCAAATGGTGCGGTATATTGCATTGAATTATCGGTGTAAAAATTCAGGTGTAGATTTCCTGATTCATCCACTGCATACCAGGTTGCATAACCATTAAAATTACCCGAATCACCACATAAGATATACTTATTATCGTCATACTCCATCACTGAAGGTGAAGAGTAAATAATCAATGATAAAAGTACTAAAAACCACCATACATATTGCACAAAGGAACCATCCTATTCATTCTTCTTGAACATAAGAAACAAAATGGCGGGGATGATTAACAGGGCAATAAAGGAATACCCTGCGATCTTAAAGCCGTGAAGGAATTTGTCATAGACCAGACCGGCAATAACTGGGCCAAAGACCGCGCCCAGATTACTACTCATATTCAGGGTTCCAATATTCATTCCGACCTTGGAATTTATACTTGTTGCATACGCCCGGGAGATCGGCATAAACGAACTAATCGACATCCGGGCGATAAAATATAAAAACAGAAATAATACAAGCACTGAAGCAAAAGGCATATAAATGGTCGTAATAAGACAGGGAATTGAGACCAATAATAACGCACGCTTAAAACCGATCCGATCGCTCAAATACGAAGTGGCATACATCGCGCCGATGGTTACTACATCGAGGAAAAGCAGCAAAACCGCAATACCTACCGGGTTTATATGGAATCGCTCATTCAAATAGACAATCGATATTGGACCAATCCCCATCAGGGCGCCAAAGACAAATCCCAATATAAAAAGAGGATAGGGCGGCCTCTCGCCTCCTTTTTTTTCTATCTTTATCTTTCTTCCGGGAATTGAAAGTGTTTCGATAAAACCAGCAAAAAGAATTACACCGCCAAAGAGAAAAACAACCCGAAACGAGGCGATTTCACCAAGCCCGACACGGGCAGTCAATATTAAGATTAAACTTAACAGGGCACGGCTCAAAAGGCCGCCAATACGCCCGGTTATCTGATAAAGGGAAAGTGCCCTGGTGCGGTAATTAATGGGAGCCTCTTCTGCAACCATAACCTGCATCGGTGGCCATATCAGACCTGAACACAGACCCTGACAAAATCTCAAAAAGAGAAGGCCGTAATATCCCTGCACGAAAAAATAGGATAATGCAATCACAAAAACAAAAAAGAATCCAATACGTGTAAATATATCACGCCGGCCGGTAATATCAACACCCCGGCCAATAAAAAATGACATTACTGCCCGGGCAAGCATAAATCCTGAGGTTAAAAGTCCTACCTCCAATCCGGTGGCGCCAAGCCGTCTTGCAAATATCGGGAGAATCGGCCGAAACAACCCATGGCCGAGCATACCAGCACCCGCAATCGTATAAAAAAGGATTAAGGGTTTTTTCAATAATTGATGGCGCTTCATTCGACCAGATGTTCAATCAAAACCCGTATGCCAATCATAATAAGCATAACTCCAGCCAGCCCCTTTATCCAGTTTTTGAACCGTCTGCCAAGCCATCTTCCGGTATAAACCCCGGTGAGTGATAAAAAGAATGTAATCAAACCGATTATGATAATCGCCCGGACTATAGAAATATTCAGCAGGGAAAAACTGACACCGGTAACAAGGGCATCGATACTTGTCGCAATGGAAAGACTTATTAATACACCAAGTCTTAAATGGTCAAACCAGCCCTTCAATTCTGTCGATCTCAAGGCTTCATAAATCATACGGCCGCCTACCAGGATAAGTATAAAAAAGGCAATCCAGTGGTCATATCCCGAAATATAGATAAAAAAACTTTTTCCCAGAAACCATCCAAAAATGGGCATCAACGCCTGGAATCCACCAAAGGCTCCTGCAATTCTAAATCCATTACCAAAATTTGGTTCAGTAATCACCGCCCCGTAGGCAATTGATACCGCAAAGGCATCCATTGCCAGGGCAAAAGCGATAAAAATGAGAATGATTATTTCCATAAATAAATTTAATAATCGAGATTGGCGAAAATTTTCTCATCCCGGAATTCAGGAAAATAATTTTTTAAAACAATCGACCCTTGCATATCTTCTAAATCCTGTATTGAATGTCCTTACACGGTTCTAAACTGACAACCTTTTTATCTTTCTTCTTCTTCTTTAAAAATCTGCCCACCCCCATCAATCTTCTGCTGGTCCCCGTTTCGGTAATAAATACATCCTTGTCTTCATCTTCGGTTTGATGAAAAATCTCTGGGCCGATTATCTCATAAAGGGCATTAATCGAACCCCGGGGATTGACAATCTTAAACTTACCAAAGAATTTCACCCGGGGGGAATCAAAAAAATTCTTCAGTTCTGCAAGTAATTTACTACTGTTCGCGGATAGAACAATCATAAACCTATTTTATCCAATAATCAATTATTGTCAAGGCTGACTCCTCACCACTTTTTTCATTAAAAATAAAGAATTGTTCAAAAAAATAAAATACACCCCACCCTTAATCCCCGCCCTTGATGGGCGGGTAAATTCTGGAATAAAGATGGAAGAAAGAACTGCACCGTAACTTACATATCTCTAAAAAAATCAGGGCGGAAAGTAAAAAACAGTCAGATGTTGACATTTCTCTATTTCTGATTATGATTTTCCATGCCCAACTATGCCATTATTGTCGCGGCCGGAAAGGGAAAAAGGTTCCACGGCGAAAAACAGTTCTTTATGTTAAATCATATCCCATTATTAATCCATACCCTCAAGCCGTTTGAACAATCAAGGCTCATAAACCATATTATCGTGGTTGCGCCCGGGAGTTCGATTGATAAAACAGCAAAATACATCAAAAAATATCAGGTGAAAAAAGTATTAAAGGTTGTTGCCGGCGGACCGAGGCGTCAGGATTCAGTCCTTGCGGGTTTTAATGTCATAAAGCATAAAAAGGGGATTGCGGCAATCCACGATGGAGTAAGGCCGCTCATTTCAACATCTTTAATTAATCGTGGTATAAAGCTCTGCCGCAAATACCAGGCAGTAATCTTCGGCATAAAGGCAAATGATACAATAAAAGAGGTTCAGGCAAACAGGGTAAAAAAGACCGTGCCGAGAAATAACCTCTATCTAATTCAAACCCCCCAGTTCTTCAAGATCACGCTTTTAAAAAAGGCATTTGATTCTGCCGATTTTAATTACAACTACACCGACGAATCATCAATCCTCGAATCCCTGAATATTCCGGTTTATCACTTTGTTGGGGATAAAAAGAATATAAAGGTCACCCAGCGAAAGGATATAGAACTTTTAGAGAAATTCATAAAATGAAAAAAGTAATCATCTTAGGCTCAACCGGTTCAATCGGTAAAAATACAATAAAAGTTATACAGAATCTTAAAGGTTTTAAAACCGTAGCCATCGCTGGCTATAAAAATTATCGCCTTCTCATTAACCAGGCAAGAATGTTAAAACCAAAAACGGTTGGGATTATCAACTGCAGATTCTATACTGCACTGAAAAATGCCTTACCCCGCACAAAGATATTCTGCGGTGAAGCAGGCATCCTTGAAATGATTGAGGGCAGCCAGGCGGATATCCTTGTCAGTGCATTTGCCAGTTCCGTTGGAATCCACGGTATCCTCAAGGCGATAGAAAAGAGAATGAGAATCTGCCTTGCGACCAAAGAAATTCTGGTAAGTTTTGGTGATATCGTTATGGAAAAGATAAAAAAATACAGGACCGAATTATTACCCGTGGATAGTGAACACTCGGCAATCTATCAGTGTCTTGAAGGAAGAGATAAAAAGGACCTTAAGCGGGTCATCCTCACCGCATCAGGTGGACCATTCTTAAATCGGAGTCTGAAAAATGTAACGAAAAAAGATGTCCTGAAACATCCCGTCTGGAATATGGGCTCAAAAATAACGGTCGATTCCGCAACGATGATGAACAAAGGGCTTGAAGTCATCGAGGCATCACACCTATTTAACCTACCACTGGAAAAGATTGATGTCTTAATCCATCCCGAGGCGATTATACATTCAATGGTCCAGTTCAAGGATGGAACATACCTTGCCCAGCTCTCCGTGCCCGATATGAAACTACCCATCCAATATGCCCTCACGGCACCAAAACGGTATAAATCTTTGGTGCCCGACCTCAACCTGACGCGCATCAAAAAGCTTACATTTTTCAAACCAGACCTTAAACGTTTCCCCTGCTTGAAATTTGCCTACGAGGCATTAAAGATTGGTAAAAGTATGCCGGCAGTTTTAAATGCTGCAAATGAAAGCACTGTTAAATTTTTCCTTGAAGATAAGGTAAAATTCAACGAAATTCCATTGATTATCAGAAAAATTATGAACCTCCACAGACCATTTAAAGGCGGTATTAATGACTATATTCAGGCCGAACAATGGGCAAAGGAACAGGTCAGGAGATTGCTATGATAATCACCCTTATCGCATTTCTCTTTATCCTGGCATTTTCAATCACGATTCATGAATTTGGACACTTTATTGTCGCCAAACTCTTCAAAATCCCCGTCGAAAAATTCTCAATCGGGTTTGGACCACCCCTCTTTAGAAAACAGATTGGTGAAACCGATTTCCGAATCGCCTATTTTCCATTTGGCGGTTATGTAAAGATGACGGGTGAAGAAGAAGGTGAGGTTTTAAAGAAAAAAGAAAAAAATCCGGAAAAACCCGCCCCTGAATTCGGATTCTATGATGCACCGCTAATCCACAGGATACTGGTTGTCTTCAGCGGTCCACTATTCAATATTGTGTCAGCATTTTTCGTATTTATATTTATCTATGGAATTTTTGGCGTCTATATAAATCCCTATATGAGGATTGAAATAACCGATAACAATTTTGCCCAGAAATTTGAATTCCAAAACAATGACTCAATAATTGCCGTCAACGGAATCCCGGTTCATCACTGGGAACAGTTCTGGAAGATTGTAGACTGTGACTCTGACCATATCGTTGAACTTACAATAAAAAGGGGTGATAAATTATTAAAAAAAGAGTTACCAGTAAATGATTCCCTGGGGTTCCGTTCCTTGGTGCCGGCAATACTCGGTGAGATAAAATTTGGCGGCCCGGCATACAAAGCCGGTATGAAAAAGAATGACAGAATCTTGATGATTGATGATAAAAAAATAAATTCCTGGTATCAGATGGTGGAGATTGTGAGAAAATCAAAGAATAAACCATTAAAATTTATCTGGCTACATAATGGTAACAAAAAGAGTGCAACCATCACACCATTTCCATTTTACGACCCCATTACAAAAGATACAATCGGTCAGATTGGTGTAATAATGCCGTTATTACGCCGGCATCCAGGTATTTTAGAAACATTTAATATGTCATGGCAACGCGGTGTTGATATTATCTGGTTAACCCTTAAAACTTTATATCAGCTCATTATCGGCAGAATATCAAGAAAGGCATTGGGTGGACCAATCGCCATCGCCCGATTGAGTGGTGAATCAGCCCGCTGGGGATTAGAAAATCTACTTGGTCTGCTCGCAGTAATCTCAATAAATCTTGGTCTGATAAACCTCTTTCCCATCCCGGCACTTGATGGAGGTCATATAATCATCGCAATAATTGAGGGTATTAGAAAAAAACGATTTTCTAAACAGACCAGATTGGTTATCCAGCAGATCGGGTATGCCATAATACTACTATTAATCATCTTTGTAACATTTAATGATATTACAAGATGACCATCCTCTGCTATAACCCGGCTCCTTCCCAGCAGAGATTCCGACCCTTTGAGGCACTCAAGGGAAGTCCATTTTTCCGACGACCCCATTATGATGCGATGCGGCTGGCATATCTATTCAAAAAAGAAAAATTTTATTATTACGATGAAAGGATTGAAGAAAAACCCCAAATCAATCCCGATGTTGTAATTGTCTACACCCCGTTAAATCTTGCACGCTACATAGAAAACAACATCAGAAAAAAATGGAGCGATGGAATCGAGGTTATAACTTATGGACCTTATCCAACCCTCTTTCCTGATAGGGCAATAAAATTCTCCGATGCAGTGGTGATTGGGGATATCACCGGTGCCTGGCAAAAAATTGCTAACGACCTTTCAAAAGGCAGACTCAGCAAAAATTATCAATCAAAAAATCCCATCTCCTTTGCTGTGGACCGTTCCTTGGAGTTAAAATATGGTTTTACCCCGCTCCTCTCACAACTAAAGACTGCATACGGCTGCCAGTGCCACAAAACACAAAAAGATTATTGCTTTGAGAATATCATCTATCCAGATGTTATAAGACCCGACCTGAATGAAGCGTTCAGAGAAATCACCCGGATAAAGAGAAAGGTTGTTGTTATCCTTGATGACGACTTCCTCGGCGACCCTGACTTTGGTATTAAACTTCTGGAAAGGTGCTGGAAATATAAGAAGATGTGGATTATTCAAACTACAGGCCGACTCTTTAAAACACCACGGTATCTCACCCATCTACGCGATAATGGAGTGCGCATTATATACCTGAAAGAGGACTGGCTGGGCACATCACTTCATAAAAAAATACAGAATAAAAATTTTGTCAAAAAAAAGGCGCGGGAAATAAATCTAATCCATAATTATCGTATTACTGCGGGATGTAAATTGAGACTCGGATATGAAGGTGAAAATTATGATTTCTACCAGGCACTCTTTAAATTCCTGATGCGGATCCGGGTTGACCTCATTGAAATTCTGGTTCAAACCCCGATTCCCGGAACCCCAACCTTCCAGGCCCTTTCAGAGGCAGACCGCATTGTTCAGGATTTTACCCTTTATGATCAATGGATGCCGGTGGTAAAAATCCCCGGGGTAACACCCCAGGTATTATACTCCTGGATGGAATGGTTAAGGGATAAATTCTATTCCTGGGATTCAATAATACTCAGAAATATTCTTGTCTCACCCCGGCTCGGCTTTTATAATACAATGTTCTTTTATTTCTTACCCAACTTTTCTTATCGCAACAACTTCTTAGAAAAGGTGGGTTATCCGCCCTGAGCCGCCCGGGGTCAAATCTTTACATTTTACATATTCTCTCAATGTCTGGCTTAACAATATTACAAAAGATGTTTGATATCTGATGTAAAATGTAAAGATTCTTCCGTTTACTCCTGACCCAGCACCTTTAATCTCATCCGGGTTCTTTTCAGATATCTTCTTGCTCCGCTATGACCGGGTTTATATCTTAAAACCTCCTTAAATGTCTTTAACGCCTCCTGATAATTCTCGGCAAGAAACTGCTCAATCCCCTTTTGATAGAGTTTCTCAATTTTCTCCTTTGTCTTCTTTTTTATAATAACCTGACGCTTTCTCTTTTGTGCTGACTTTAATTTCTTCCGGGTGAATTCCGTATCAATCTCAGCCATCTTTTTTGCTGCATCTTCATAAAGTGTATCAAAATCAAATACCTTCTTGTAGTAATAATATGCATCAGCAAGTTTCCCTGAATTCTGAAGTTCCTGTGCCAATCTCATCAGGCTGTCAATCCAGAAAACCCGGGTTTTTTCATACAGCCTTGTAATTTCATCACCCACTGAAAAATATTTACTCATCGCACCCATTACACGCAAGGCCGCCGGTGCATCACCCTTTTGAAATGCCTGATTAAGGGAATCAAGATATGCCTTTTGTAATCTTTCCGCTTTGTTAATTCTCTCCCGGTCCCCGGTCTTAACAAGCAAAACCTGAAAATTATTCGAATTCTTATCAACCTCTAACTTCACCCGCTTCTCTTCATAGCCCGGCGAAGTTAAAACAATCTCATATTCACCCTTCGGTACCGATATAAAAAAACCGCTCCTTTTTGTGTTAAATGATTTTTTAAGACTCTCAATGTTAATATGAACCTCTCTGATTGAATCCTTAGAAAGCGAATCATAGATTGCACAATGAACATCTATCATCTCCTCAGTCGAAAATATTACCGGTGTTAACAGACCCGGGTGGGAGATTTGGAATAATAATAGAATAAAAAACATCATTCCCATCCTCATTGCAAATTAAGATACTTATGCACCTGAGGGATAACCCTTACATCCCTCAAAAAATCCAATGCCTTTTTTTGAATATCCAGGATATCGGGTATATTACAACCGAATACCGGTTGGATAACAAGGGGCACCGATTCATCAATCTCCGAAATTATACTGCAGACGGTTTCAAGTTCCCGGGGTAGAAGATTTTCATTGATTACCATCTTCACAAAACTCATTTTCTTGACCGCGATTTCCAAACAGGCCTTATGTTTATCCCATAATCCTGGCTTGCCGGCGGCGGTCGGAACCTTAAAATCAAGGCAGACTGTATCAACATAATCAATAATCTTTGATAGATCATCCGGCAGCGTGGCGTTCGTATCAAGATAAATGTTTAAATTTTTCTCTTTCAATGTCTTACACAGAATTTCAAGAAAATCAATCTGTAAAAGTGGTTCCCCACCAGTAATCGCAATCTCTGCCGCATCAATCATCCCTGATAAAAATTCAACTTCAACCGGATTCTGATAAACCTTTCCCTGATAGATAAATGGACCCTCGGTCTTCCGGGCTTTGGGTGTATCACAGTAATTACACGATAGATTGCATCCGGAAAATCTGATGAATGTCTGGCGTCTGCCCAGTTCTATCCCCTCACCCTGGATTGATGTATAAACCTCTCTTACAAATCCCTTCATCTCACCCATCGCACCTTGCACCGCGCCCTATAAATATTCTCATCCTCTTTTGTATAACAGGACATAACCTCCTGGGCAAACCTATTGGGTTCAATCTGATAATCATTTAGAGCCCGGGTCTTCACCGGAGTATTTTGTGAAGATATATTCACCCCGAAATGAATTAAGAGTGATAATGGTGATACGGTCGCTACAGAGACCGACAATTTAAATTCCCCATCATAAAGGTCTGTGCCCTCTCTCCTGATCACCAATCTCCCCAGTCTCTTGTTTATTAGTCCCTCAATAATTGCTGCCATAAGAATTTGCCTTAAAACCCCTTTTTCAAGATCGGGTGTGAAGTGTTCAATAATAAAGTGCAGCATATTCTCTGAATAAATTTTTGAACCGGCGCGAAGGTCTTCAATATCCACCATCTCTTTTTCCCAAACATCACAGGGTCCGGTAAAAGCAACAATGGAATCACCCGGAATACCAAAATTTTTATAGGCAAAACCGCTCTGCAATTGTTCCCCATTATACTTAATCTCTTTTTCAATAAACTTATATTTCATTCACTTATCAAGCGCTCTAAGTGCTCCTGCGCCGACTTAAAATTCGGGTCAAGTTTCAAGGCAAGACGAAATGAATCACGGGCATCATCAAGGTCGTTTAACGCCTCATAAGCAATCCCTAAATTATAATAAAGTTTGGGGTCAAGTTTCTTTATCTTTTCTGCCCGCCGTAAAATCTTTATCGCCTCTTCGTATTTTTGACTTAAAATATAAAAATCACTCAGGTCAATGAGTTCCTGAAAATCTCCATCCTCAGATTTCATAACTTCTTTATCTTATTAAGGTCCTCATTCCTGCCCAGAAGGATAAGAACATCACCGGATATTAAATCATCATTACCACCCGGACCAATCACAACCTCCTCCTTAAAATCGGTTGTGCCATCCGACTTTGAATAAGGAACCTTTCTCTTAATTGCGATAACACTCACACGATACTTCTCTCTGAGTTTCAACTCAGCCAGGGTTTTATTCAATAATTTCTTCGGCGCCACCATCTCAACAATACCATAGGTATTAGAAAGTTCGATAAAATCAAATATCTTTGGACTGGCAAGGGATTCAGCAAGCCTCTCCGCCATCTGCCTTTCAGGAAATACTATTCGGTCTGCTCCAACCTTCCTTAAGATTTTAGAATGGAGGTCACTCTTTGATTTAACAATAACCTGCTTTATCCCAAGTTCCTTAAGGGTAAGGGTAATCATTATACTATCCTCAACATGTTCTCCCATACTTACAATCGCAGTATCAAATTCCTGAATTCCGAATTCTTTTAATAAACGTTCATCTGTAGCATCAAGTTGCACTGCCTGAGATACTACGCCTTCCATATCCTTAACCTTTTCCTCATCACGGTCGATGGCGAGCACCTCAAAATTCTTTTCACTCAATGCCCGGGCAATATTAGAACCAAATCTTCCCAGACCAATAACCACAAACTGCCTCATTCAACCTCCTTGGGCTTGATTAATGCGCAACCTCTTTCTTAGATGGGGAATCAAACCACCATCATCTATTATCTCCATAACAAATTCCGGCAGTCTTATCGCCTGCAGACTCTTTTTTGTCCTTATATTCGTTATTATACCCCTTTTCAGATCAATTTCAAGAGTATCTCCATGCTCAACCAGCCCCTTAATACCCGGACATTCAAGAACCAAAAGCCCTAAATTTATCGCATTGCGATAGAATATTCGGGCAAAGGATTCAGCCACCACCGCACTGATTCCGAAATATTTCAGTGATGTTGCTGCCTGTTCCCGTGATGAACCACAGCCAAAATTTTTTCCCGCGGCGATAATATCCCCGGGTTTTGCCTGTTTTAAAAAATCAGGATAGACCATTTCAAAACAATGCCGTGCCATCTCCTCACGGTCTGTGGTGATAGAAAGATACTTACCAGGATAAATAATATCGGTATTTATATCGTCACCAAACTTATATACCCTGCCCTTCAAAATCTTCATCCGACCTCCTGAGCAGGCGTAATAACCCCCTTGATTGCACTTGCGGCAACTGTGGCAGGTGATGCAAGATAGAGAAATGACTCCGGACTTCCCATCCTGCCTTTGAAATTTCTGTTTGTCGTTGCTATACAAACCTCATTCGGTGCCAGAAGACCTTGATGTGCACCAAGGCAGGGACCACATCCCGGGTTCAATACCAGTGCCCCGGATTCAATAAAGGTCTGGATAAAACCTTTTTTAAGGGCGTCAAGATAGACCGCCTGTGAAGCCGGGATTACAAGCAGCCTTACTTCAGGATGAACCCGGTTCCCTTTCAAGATTTTTGCTGCGGTTTTTAAATCCTCAAGCCGGCCGTTGGTGCAGGAACCGATAAATGCCTGGTCAATCCTCCTGCCCGCTATTTCAGAGACCGAACAGACATTATCCACTGAATGGGGACAGGCGACCTGGCTGTCAAGTCCTGAAACATCAATCTCAATCTTATTCAGATATGCTGCATCCGGGTCAGGTAAAACTGGTTTAAACTTCTTATCGGTCCGGGCTGATATATATGCGATGGTCTTCTCATCCGGCAGCACAAATGCCGCCTTTGCCCCGGCCTCCATTGAAAGATTGCTCAAAACCATCCTTGATGCGATACTCATATCTTTTATGGTCTCACCGGAAAATTCAATCGCCCGATATGTTGCACCATCGGCTCGGAGTTTACCGATGATATGAAGAATCAAATCCTTGGCACCAACAAATTGTTTAAATTTTCCTGAAACAAGAATCTTTATCGTCTCAGGAACCCGAAGCCATAATTCACCGGTTGCCCAGACCCCTGCCATCTCGGTTGCCCCAATCCCGGTTCCAAAGGTGCCGAATGCGCCGGCGGTGGTGGTATGAGAATCAGTGCCCAGAAGCAATTCACCCGGTCGGGTATGACCAAATTCTGCAAGAATCTGATGGCAGATTCCATATTTAAGGTCATAAAAATATTTAATCCCCTGTTCCTTAACAAAGGCGCGTAACCGCTTATGGGTTGTGGCAGTCTTGATACTATCTGCCGGGATACGGTGGTCAAAAAGAATCACAATCCTCTGATTATCCCAGACCCTTTTTACACCGATCTCCTCAAAAGACCTCAAGACCACCTCAGCATTTTCATGGGACATACAGGTATCAACCCGGGCAATCACAATCTCTCCAGGCACCACCTCTTTCTTTCCTGAAGCACGGACGAGAATCTTTTCAGCAATGGTCATAGGCAAATCACTGTTTATTATTCAAACTTCTTTCCCAGGGTCCATCGTATTCAATATCCTGCTGACACATCTTACGCATCGGAGCCTGAGTTATCATCTCTTCATAGACATGGGCAATAAGTCCGGCAACCCTGCCGATTAAAAAGAATGCCTTACCCAGTCTCCAATCAAATCCCATATCAGAAATAATTCCCGCAATTGCACCATCAACATTGATGGGCAACTTCTTTCCGCGTTTCTCAAACTCATCTCTTATTGCCTGAGAAAGTTTAATATGGTCACCGGTGATATTAAGTTCCTGAGCAAGTTCATAAAGCCGGGCAGTCCTTGGGTCCTTGGTATGAAGTCGGTGGCCAAAACCCGGCATCCGCTTCTTTAACTTCTTCAATTCATTCAATAAATTTTCTGCAGTCTGTTCAATACTCCAGTTGTTCTGATGCATCCTTTTGACCCAATCCTGAAGGATACGGGCGGCATCCTCAATCGCACCACCATGCACATCACCGACTGCAAGCACGCCGGCCGCCACTGCAGTGGAAAGTGGTACCCCGGCTGAAGCCACAATCCTTGCAGCATGGGTAGAGGGTGGAGTAACCCCATGGTCGATTGATGAAGTGATAATGGCATCCATCATCCTCGCCTCTTTATCATCAGGAAGCCTTGATTTAAGCAACAGGAAAAAGACCGAACCAAAATTGATCCGGCCAATCAACTCCTCCTGGGGATAACCCCGGGTAATAATATGATTGGGTTCAACCCGGGAAATCGCACTCTTCCACATAATACCTCCTCAGGTTTGTAAAATCATAAAAAATTAAATTGAACTTCTGCATAAATCAAGTTCAACAATAAATTCTAATCATAAATCAAATAAAGTCAATAACCATTTTTGTATTCATAAACAGCCTCAGTCTTCAAGTCCAAAATCAAACCCCCTGACTCATAATCCCATTCATTATTAAGCTGATATTTTAAGAATTATAGAATGTTTGAACTATTGTCTTGAATAAAATAGTTAATTATCTTAAGTGTCTGGTCTTAAATTTCCCCCGGGTCTTTCACAACCCAATGCTTATCCCAACCCTTATCCGACGCAGTGGCTTATAATTACTCGCCGATTCATCAGTCGCATTAGCATAATCCAGATAGGCATGATATTCTTCATATGCTGTAATCAACCCATCATGATTAAAATCAGCTGCCGGATGATAATAAGGAGACAATATTGTAATTGAACTCCGAAAATTTTCCGGTTTTATCCAGTATAGAGGGATAATTGTTCTGATATTGCTGATTTGATTTTCCCAGTTGAAAAGATTAAGGACCTCAGCAAAGACCTTAACCGATGTCCTGCCTAAATATATCCTCTTGGAAAGATAACAATCTATCTGCTTCTGAAATGAAAAGAAAAATACATTCCGCTCATCATATTTTCCTTCAGGCCCAGGTGGGGTATAGGGAAAACCATTTCCGAAATATCCAAGCACATAAAACCTTGTATCATAAGGCAATTTGGCGTCACACTGAATAAAAATTCTGTGCCGCTGGTCAAAATTAAGATAAAACTCCTCAGCAGGTGGCACAACCGTAGTATCAGGATTCTCATAATAATAACGCCAATAAACCTCATCCGCATATGAACTCGTGCCCTTTGCCCAGGAAAGAGAATAGGATATCTTACTCCTGATAACATTACCCGTCAAATCAAAAACAACTTCAACACCATTAATATCAGCATGCTCCGAATTAGCCCGAGAAATCCCCGTCCCCACCAGCTTTAAACACCGACTGCGCCGCATCTATCGCTTCCTGGCAAAAACAACTTTTGATTACCAAACACCGTGCCAGGCTTTAATCGTCTGGATCTTAACGACACTTAAAGACCGTAAATATTTAGAAATTATCCTTGATTGGACAAAAATCCGCAAAGACAATGTGCTATTTTTCAGCATCCCTTATCATCACAGAACAATCCCTTTATTCCGGCTCGTCGCCCCCACCAGCAAGCTTCTCACCCCACAAATTAGAACGACAGGCCTTGCATTATTTCCTCAGCACAGTACCTGCTGATTTACGAGAAAAACTTGTTTTTATTGCCGACCGGGGTTTTGGAAATGTTGAGTTTTTTCGTTTTCTTCAGCAGCTTAATTTGAAATTTGTGATTCGGGTTTGTGGTAAGGTCTGGATAAAGGTTAAGAATTATCAGGGTTGTATTAATCAGATGTCTTTTTCTTCTAAGAAGGTAAGATGGTTTGCTAAGGTATTATATCATCGGACTCAACAATTTAGATTGCATTTGTTGCTTAAATACCATCGTTCAGATCCCTGGTATTTGGTGTCAAATATTGTTTATCCTTCAGAGGTATTAACTATTTACCGGCGGCGGATGACGATTGAGGAAGGTTTTCGGGATTTAAAGGATGGTTTGTTATTTAAGCGTTTGCGTTTATCTTCGTTTAAGAAAGTGGCAAAGATATTATTAGCTGGTGTTTTAGTCTATCTTTTTGTATTGATTATAGGGAGTTATATTGAGCAATATCCTGAGATAATTCAACTTATTTCGATATTACCGAAAAGGAAAATAAAGTTATTGAGTATTTTTCGTCCTGGTTTAACAATTTCCCGGAAATTCATTTTGACTGAAATACCATTACAGCTAATCCAGGCGGCACAATGAAAAAAGTGGAGAGGAGTCAAATTGATAATGAAAGACTTAGTATAGAAGGCACCTGATTAGGTTCAGCAATACGAAGACACTCATACCCTATACCAGCCAAACCAATCATCAAACCGCAAGTCTCAACTTGAAATTTATTAGTAAAACGTAATCCATATTTGTCAATTCCTGTCAAAATTTCACCAGCAATTTGATTTACAGATTTACGAAGGTACTTGTATTTATCAATAGTACTTGCAGACAATAAAAAATCCATATTCCCAAAATCTCCATGACATAAGGAATGATTGTAGCCAAAACCATGTTCTAAAGTTTTCTTAATCGCAATTTTGATTTCATCCTTAATATCATTATCGTCAATGTATTCAAGCATATTTAAACGGCCTATTCCAATTCCGGTAGCGCCATGACACCAAGCAACAGGAAATATAGTCTGCTTTTTATTAACTACGCCCGTAGCAGGATGCTCATCTGCTGGATACCAGGTAATCCAATTTTGTTCTTTTGGAACAAAAAGACTACGTTCAAAGGCCATCGAATTAAAAGCAGCTGTCTTAAACCGCTTATTTTTAGTTAAAGATGCTAACTTTAGTAGTGCAAGAGAGATGCCGGCTGAACCGTGTGCAAATCCACCTATCGGTTCTTTAGATACAGTACACCAACCGATACCAGATTTTAATGGACGTGAGTTATTCACAAGATGATCTCCACATTTAATAGCTATATCAACAACTTTATTGGATGGTTTACAAGAGTATAAATTTATTAAACTTAAAATATATCCCGCAGTACCGGCCATAACATCATAATATCTATCTTTCTCAACTAAATCAATATTTGATAGCACCAAATCAATGGCTTCATCAAATAATGAAGGTTTACGCCACAAAGTGCCAAGATGAGAAAGTGTATAAATAATTCCTCCCCAACCTGTAAAGGCCCCAATCGATTTAATCCATCTTTTATTAGCTTTCATTAGACGACGTAGTGTTACTAATGCTTCCTGCGAAATGGATCTAAATTTCTTAATCCCAGTAACTTCGCCCAGATACGCCAAAAATAATATTATTCCAGGAATTCCAGAATATAAATCTGTACCTAAGGGACCTAAATATAAATAACCTTCTTTATCAAATGTAAGCCCTATCCAACTTACATTCTTTTTGCCGCGTATGGCGTTGCTTACAAGTTTATTTCCCATATCCAACGCCTTTTTTATTGCCCAGTTGCGGAGAGTTTTATATCTATAATTTCTTATTTTAGTATTACTCTTAGGTAATTGCACAACTTGATTAGTATGCCGAGCCCGCTCCAGTGTTGCAATTGACATACGAATAAAATATATCTGATTTTCTAAATCTTCATTGCTTAATTTTTTAATGCGCGATTTTACTAAAGAAAGGGCGTCTCTTTTAAAGAAATTGGAAAATCTTTTTCCTCTACTATTATATAAATCGTGTGAATTTGTGTAGGTCAAAAAAACTGGAATATTGTTATTTTCCAAATCTTCTTTTTCACTGGGAATTAGCTCTATTAAATAAGGATGGTTTTCTACCGCTACCCAGAGTTTATTAAAGAAAAAATCGCGGTTCAGGCCATTAGTCAAAAAATGAGGATGAAAACTCTCATACAGAAGTAAAAAATAAGTCCGGGTCGGCCGAATTAATATACGGATTTCGTCACCTGCGAAGTTCATTATTGGGCCACTTCTGCTTAATAACTTCTCACGACTTTGTAATAGAAATCGATATATGTATGAGTAACCATTAATGATTTCATCTATATACGATAATACATTTGTATTATTCCCATCAATTTTTGGTTGATTATAAGCACCCCTCATTATTGACTGTTTCCGCTCAAACATCATCTTATCCGTATAAATATTTTTTAATATATGGACTTCATCTGGAGCCGGTTGCCCTTTAACCTGACTTACACCACTCAAATCAACTCCAGCATAATTATCCTTGGCAAAAATACGTTGGGGTAATAAACCCGTACGCATAACAGAGTTTATAACAATGTTAGACGCAAGGTATTCTGCTTCAGATGAGTCTTTTTCACCAACTGGAGGGTGAAATAAACTTTCGAGATCTACTAATATTGGATATTCACCATTAGCGATCAAATTTTCAAAATGGAAATCAGTTCCATATAACATATAAGTTAGTGCGATGTATCCACCAATACGTTCGTAGAAACGAGAAATTTCTTCTTTCACTGTGCACGGCTTATAAGGTACGAACTCCATCCAGCCATAATGTCCACAATTCATAATTTTTACAATTGGAAAGAAGTTGTGACCAATGCTATTATTTATCCACTTTAATAATTGCTGGAAATGTAAATCAATTGCCATAGATCGCGGCTTATATACAATTTTGAATCCCGATTCAAATTCTACAATTAGTACTGAACGGCCACTCCGATGTATGTCGCCGCTACTTTTAATATTAGTTATTCTACCCGGGTCTCTACCATCACAAAATTTTTTAAGGATGTTATTATAATCCGAACAAAAATGTCCCAAAAATTCAAAACTAAAACTTACCCAATTATCAATAGTATTTAACAACTGTCGGGCAAGGACCGGGTATTGTTTTAATATTGCAAACGCGTTTTTTTTACGGCTTATCTGACGAATAAAATTGAAGAAACGAGCATCTGGTGTAGAACCCTTTAAACGACCCTGCAAGCGGAATATATTTAATTCTAATACGAAAGTCCTGCCAACCATCATAATTAAAATATCAATAAGATTTGAGAATTGAATATCTATAAAAGACTCTGGATCTATTAATTTATTAATGAGTGGCTGTGATTTAGCGAACGCATTTATTTTCTTCTCCAACTGTAGAAAACCGTATATAATAAGTGGCTTTATGGAAGTCAAAAATAAACTCCTGTTTTTATAACGTTCTATCCTCGATGATATAGACCATCTTGACTTAGGAATCCTGCCCGTAAAAGCTTCTTTCAATCTATTTACCCAGGATGGAAGGTCCACAAATTGATGCAGATAATTATCTACGGATAGACCTAAAATATGATGGAATTCACTTTCGCTAATATTCATCATCCAAAACCATTTTTTTAAATAAATTTTGTCCTTCAAGGGAAAAAGAGAATACCAATATTTATAACACCTTTTTGCTATATCTGCATTAATGTTTTTAAAATACTGCTTTCCTGAAGATTTAAATAAACTTATCCTTTCACTTAATGTCAATGAATTAAACCATGTTGAAAGATAATACCTATGTCTCATATTTATTGATTATATTATCTTATGATTCTCCCTTGTAGGAATGGGTACTATAGTACCCATTCCTACAAGGAGTTAATAACAATATCAATAGCAATTGGGAACTGGCGAACAGCAAACAGGATTAGGAGAGCAACTAAAATGCGTAACCGTTGAATAACCACCTGCTGCATCGTTTATATCTTCATCAGATAAAACCACCTCTCCTGCAGGATTTGCGGGCAATAATTCTCTCTGAGTATCACTTAAACTCTCCTGGTAAACCGGATCCTTCCAGGCTCTAATTATATCCTCGGCTGACATATCAATCACCTCCTTTCTTTATATATTATTAACAACTAATAAATCTCTTCCATATCCAATCCGTCCCCACACCCTTACAACTTTCTTCCAAAACCCTTCTCGCTGTAGATTGAATATTCTATATATCCCTAAGGATACCTCCAGTCCACAGGTGTCAGAACCAAACCCGCTCTCAATAGCACCCCAAATCTCACAACCACTATTCTCACCTATCATAACCAATGCTCTTTAGTTTACTAAACCTTAAAATTTTTTCAACTGGTAGTTTTTTTTCATTTCACGCCATTGTTTTAACCATAACTTATAATATTCTTTTTTTCTTTATCGCCATTCTTTATTGTGTCCAGAGTGCAATTGATGCCATATTCTACAATATCTCTTATAATAATCAGCAGGATG
>JALVOT010000002.1 GCA_027026255.1 Caldifarciminota bacterium
TTGAGTATGCTAAAGAGGTGATGCCCGAACTTAATCGAGACATTGCCTTATTTCCACCGGTAATTTTAGATAATCTCAGTAGTAGCTCTTTCTGGAAAGGTGGTAAGGATGTGTGTGCACATTACAATTTTATATTCTAAGGAAAATAATAATTGAGCAGAATTGATTTTTATTTATTTTTAAACTATATAGTTACTGTATTATAAATCCCTTGATGTATGATTATGATAAGAAAAATAACAAACAGGATATAACCGAATTGAATGCAAATTTTATTCAGCATCAGTAAGTCTCGGTCGGGATGTCTCCTGAACTATAGGGAAATCTCTTTTTTATATTGACATAATTCTTTTTTTATATAGAATAATAGCCTATAGAAAGGAGGCAAGATGCAACTGATTCTGGCGATTTTTCTGACCCTGCCTAATAATTATGTTAATATGCTTATGGCAGGTGATTATGATAAGGCTTTAGAATATTGTCAAACAAATATTGCTAAAAAGAAAAATGTTATGAAGTGGTCATTGGAGATGGGAGATATCTATTATAATCATCTTTTTGACCTGGATAAGGCACAGGAAATATATAAAGGAATTATTGATAAATATCAGAAAAAGTTGAACGGCTGGATTTACCTCCGTTATGCCCAGGTGCTTGAGCTGAAGGAAGATTATCTCAATGCCGCTAAGATGTATGAGATTGTTGCAACAAAGTATCGTAAGGCGCCGCTTGATTCTTTTGCGTTGAATGGTGTGGAGAGGTGTTTTAAGAAGAATTACCAGGAGTATGTTGCATCGGTGGATGACTATAAGATTACCCGTCTCGAGTTGGATGACCGTTTGGGTAAGGGGGTTGTATTTCCAAGAAGAGATGAGAAGGCTGTCCTTGATCAGATGATTACCGGGGTTTTGATTCACATAAATGCATTAAAGAATAATATCCAGAATACTGAATTTTTTAAGAATATGCTTAACGAAAGAAAAAAACAGTTGATGCTTGATGAAATCCGTGCCTGTGATATTATAGCTAAGGCTGAGCCGAATAATATGGAACTAAAGCGTTACTATTATAAACACAGAAAAAACTACAAACAGAGGGAAGAGATTAGGGGTAAGGAGATCATCGTTGAATCAGATAGTCTGGCAAAATTTTTACTCGATTCATTAAAAAAGGATATTAGTAGTTTTGATACTCTGGCCAAATTATATTCTACTGCATCTTCCAAAATGTCAGGTGGTTATATGGGTATTGTTTACAAGGGCACAAAACCAAAACCAGTAGATAAAGTTCTGTTCAGGACAAAACCGAATCATCTTACCAATATCATAAAATTTGATGGGAAATTTGGAATTTACCTGGTAACCAGCCACAAACCAGAACGATATAAGAAATTCAAAGAGGTAAAAAATCAAATCAGAATTTCAGTGAAGGCAGAAAAAATAAAAAAAGTTGAAGAAAAATTTAGAAAACGATTATGGCGTCGGTCAAGGATTCGTATTTATGAAGATAGTATCAAGACGGCAATTAATGATACAACCGGTAACGGTAATAGGGTTGTGGCAAAGGTTAATGGACGAAAAATAACCTGGCAGATGGTCAAACAGAGGAATGAATCCCAGCCCCAGTTTGGTCGTGCTGATCTCTCAGATGTAAAGGCTGTTAAAGATTTATTGAAGACGATGATTGAAGAGGATATAAAGATTGAATATGCGTTGAGAAATAAATATTTTCTGCATGATGGATACTTTACTAAGTTGGTGGATTTGGTTAATATGTTGCTGGACCAGGGACTCTATCAGAAGATCGTTATTGAGACAGTCCATATTGATTCCAATGATGTTAGAGATTATTATAATAAACATAAAGAAGAATTCAGGATTCCGGAATCGGTGCGCTGTCAGGAGATTGTGGTAAAATCCCGGAAACTCGCCGAAGACTTGAGAAAAATTCTGCTTGCTGACCCGACAAAGTTTGATTCATTAGCAAAGGTTCATTCTATCGTCCGCACGGGCAAGCGCGGTGGTGATACCGGGATTTTGAGAAGAAGGATGAGGCCTGAGAAATATGAGAAGATAGCATTTTCCCTGAAACCAGGGGAAATAAGCAAGATTTTTTCCACTGATGACACTACATTTACAATTATCAAGGTGAATGAGTATAAGCCAATGGCCTATCGAAAATACGAAGAGGTGAAGGAGAGTTTAAAGACCAGATTACTGCGCAAGAAGCAGTCTGAGGTGGCACAGAATTATTTGAAGAAAATCAGGGAAGAGGCAAATATAAAAATTTTCTTGAAAGAGGAGAAAAAAGAGGAGAAGAAGAAAGAAGGCAAAAAAGAGATTAAAACGGAAGTGAAGAAAGTCGGAACAAAGAAGTAATCAATGCCGGAACTACGGAAGGACCCGGTATTAGGCCGCTGGGTTATTATCTCTACGGAAAGGGCAAAGCGACCCAAGGACTTTCGGGTTGAACCAGAGAAAAAGTCTGTAACCCCGGGAAAATGTCCATTCTGCCCGGGAAATGAAAAGGCGACACCCCCGGAAATTTTTGCAATCCGACCTCAGGATACGCGGCCTAATACTCCAGGCTGGACTCTGAGAATAATACCCAATAAGTTTCCTGCATTAAGGATTGAGGGTGAGATTGACCGGCGTGGTGAGGGTTTGTATGACCGGATGAATGGGATCGGGACCCATGAAGTAATCATTGAAACCCCTGACCATTCCAAAGATCTTGCTGATCTTGCAGACCCTGATTTTTATAATGTAGTTTATACCTACCGCAAACGGATTATTGAGTTAAAAGAAGATAAGCGGCTTAAATATGTAATGGTATTCAAAAATTTCGGTGCGGCAGCCGGGGCATCATTGGAGCATAGCCATTCCCAGTTGATTGCGATGCCTGTTATTCCGAAACGGGTGATTGAGGAGATGGATGGTGCCAAGCGATACTATGAATATCGGGAACGGTGTATATTTTGTGATATTGTTATGCAGGAAACCAGAGAGCGCCGGCGTTTGATCGATGAAAACAACACATTTATCGCGATTTCACCATTTGCTTCACGATTTCCCTTTGAGACCTGGATCCTGCCTCGATCACATAAATCCAATTTCGAGGATACTACAGATGAGGAATTAAAAGACCTTTGCGCAATTCTCAAAGGTTGTCTCAGGAGGTTAAAAAAAGCGCTTAATATTCCACCTTATAACTATATCATCCATACTACACCAATTACCCTTAAAGGTATTGAATTTTATCATTATCATCTGGAAATAATCCCGGCTCTTACTCATGTTGCGGGATTTGAGTGGGGCACCGGTTTTTATATCAATCCTACACCACCTGAGGAATCTGCTGCGTATCTTAAGAATATTCTGTAGTGAAAGTAGCACTTGTTGCTGCTGAAGCGGTTCCTTATGCCAAGGTCGGAGGGCTTGCCGATGTAGTGGGAACTCTGCCCAGATATCTTAATAAGGAAGGGGTGGAGGTTAAGGTATTCATCCCTCGATATAAGGGGATTAAAGGAAGATATCACACGACAATAAGGGTGAATAATAAATCAGTTAAAATATATTACGCTGGTAATTACTACTTCGTGAATCATCCGTTTTATTATCAACGCGCGGGTATATATGGAGAGAAAAAAGGAGATTATAACGATAATTGTGAGCGGTTTTCATTTTTTTGTCGTGCGGTCAGTAAACTGGTTCTTGGCGGTGGTTATGATATTGTTCATTGTAATGACTGGCACACTGGATTATTACCGCTTTATCTTCGTCAGGCAGGAGCAAATATAAAGACGGTTTTTACAATTCACAATCTTGGTTATCAGGGAATATTCCCTGTGGATAAGATTGATGCCTTAGGTTTAGATATCAGAAAATACAAATCAATACTGCACCATAATAAAATCAACTTTTTAAAGGCAGGCATTATTTATAGCGACATAATTACAACAGTTTCAGAAAATTATGCATGGGAAATCCAATCTGAAAAATTCGGCTTCGGCCTCAATGAAATCTTAACTTCAAGAAGGTCCCGACTTTATGGTATTATAAACGGAATTGATTATCAAGAATGGAATCCGGAAAAGGATAAATTTATCTACAGAAAGTTTAGAGGACTTAAAGGAAAGCATGCGAACAAGAATTATCTTTGTAAAAAATCTGGATTAGAAAAAAAACGCCCCTTAATCGGTATGGTTTCGAGAATTACCGGGCAGAAGGGATTTGATATTCTTTTAGAATCGATGCAGGGTATTATTAAACTCGGCTGCAACCTCATCCTGGTTGGAATGGGTGATAAAAATTATTGCTCTGAATTAAAAAGATACTGCCGATTATTTCCGTCCCGCATCTCGGTAAATTTGAAGTTTGATAATCGATTGGCACATCAGATTTATGCGGGAAGTGATTTTTTTCTTATGCCATCATATTATGAGCCCTGTGGTTTGGGACAGATGATTGCCCTTAAATATCTCAGCATCCCGGTGGTGAGAAAGACCGGAGGTCTGGCTGATACAGTGCACCAGTATAATCCTATGAGCGGTTCGGGAAATGGCTTTCTCTTCAAAAAATATTCATCCCGTGCCCTGTTAAATTGTCTGAACCGGGCTTTAAGGGTGTATCAGAATCCGAAGAAATTTATCAATGTAATCCAGAATGCAATGAAGGCTGATTTTTCCTGGAGTAAATCGGCACAAAAGTATAAGGCACTATACAATATGGTATTGAAAAACAGTTGATTTTTTCTTGATTTTTAAACAGAAATATAACCGAGAGGTGGCATATCTAAACCTAAACCGATGATTTTTCTGGTTTGTTAAGTTTCTTTATGGTCTGCAAAGGCCGCAAAAGATACGCGTAAGTTAAAGCAGAATTTTCTGATTCATTCTTTTTATCGGGCTTCGATACCCAACAACTTACAACGATCTGCATTTTGATTTATTTGGTGCGTAAGGAATCTTAGTTTTAAGTACAGCGTAGCGTTTTATCTGATTTGTTTGCTTTGTTGGTTTGTCTATATCTCTTGACATTGCTGAATTATTTTATATAATTAAGTAATGCTCCAGAGAATTTTAGGAAAGATATTTGGAACCCAAACCGAACGGGAACTAAAACGCCTCTGGCCCAGGGTCATTGAGATTAACGAAGTCTTTGAAAAGATGAAGAATGTTGATCTTGAGAAGACCACTGAGGATTTTAAGAGACGCATCAGTGATGGTGAGCCAATTGATGACCTTATGGTTGAGGCATTCGCCCTGGTGAAAGAGGCCTGTCGTAGGCTGCTTGGCAAGAAATGGTCGGTAGTGGATATTGAAACCGAATGGAATATGGTGCCATTTGATGTGCAGTTGATCGGCGCAATTGTGCTTCACGAAGGTAAGATTGCCGAGATGAAGACAGGTGAAGGAAAGACATTAGTGGCGACGATGCCTTTATACCTGAATGCCCTGACTGGTAAGGGGGCTCATCTTATTACGGTTAATGATTATCTTGCAAAAAGGGACCGGGAATGGATGGGTCCGGTATATGAGTCATTGGGTTTGAAGATTGGAGTGCTTCAGGCCGGAATGGAACCGGAGGCAAGAAAAGAGGCATATCGGGCCGATATTACATACGGCACAAATAATGAATTCGGTTTTGACTATCTGCGGGATAATATGGTCTGGTCTCTTGAAGAAAAGGTTCAGCGTGGCCATTATTACGCGATTGTTGATGAGGTAGATAGTATCCTGATTGATGAAGCCAGGACACCACTTATTATTTCCGGACCGGTGGAGCGGGCAACCAATGCTTTCAAGGATTTAAATCCGATTGTCCAGAGACTCAATTCTGCCCAGACTGTGCTTGTCAATAGAATCGTTGCCGAGGCAAAGCGTCTATTAGAGGAAGGGAAGGAGAAAGAGGCAGGTATAAAGTTATTACAGGCACGCCGGGGTGCACCAAAGAATAAACAACTCTTAAAACTTGAACAGGAGACCGGTATCAAGAGGTTAATTGAGAATACCGAACTAAATTTTCTGCGTGAAAAGAATTTTTCAAAGATAGATGAAGAATTATATTTTGTTATCGATGAAAAGGCAAATATTGTTGATTTGACCGAAAAGGGGAGGCAATTTGTTTCTCCTAACAACCCTCAAATGTTTGTGCTGCCTGATTTGAGTGAAATGATTGGTAAGATTGATAAGAGTGAAAATCTTACCAAGAAGGAAAAAATTTTTGAGAAGGAAAAGGCCTATAAGGAGTATGCGAAGAAGAGCGAGACCCTCCATAATCTCAGGGCTTTATTAAAGGCATATTCACTATTTGAAAAGGATGTTGAATATGTAGTAAAGGATGGTAAGGTAATAATTGTTGATGAGTTTACCGGACGTTTGATGCCGGGCCGGAGATTTTCTGATGGTTTACATCAGGCTCTTGAAGCCAAGGAAAGGGTGCGGGTTCAGGAGGAGACCCAGACATTTGCTACGATTACGATACAAAACTATTTTAGAATGTATCAGAAACTTGCCGGGATGACCGGGACTGCGGCTACAGAAGCCAATGAATTCTGGCAGATTTATAAATTGGATGTGGTTGAGATACCGACAAAGGAACCGGTGCGTCGAATTGATTATGAAGATATAGTATATCGTTCAAGGCGTGAAAAGTATAATGCTATAATAGACGAAATCGTCCGCTGGCACGAGAAGAAACGACCCATCCTCGTTGGAACGACATCGGTCGAGGTAAGTGAAATTTTATCAAGGCTGCTTAAACGTCGTGGTATACGCCATGAGGTCTTGAATGCTAAACACCACCAGAGGGAGGCGGTTATTGTATCACAGGCCGGCCAGGCTGGTGCGGTAACGATTGCTACAAATATGGCGGGGAGAGGAACCGATATTAAACTCGGTCCGGGTGTCGTGAAGTGCAGTAAATGCTGTATTAAATGTCTTGATCAGGACTGTGCAAAGTGTGATCACAAGAAGATGAAAGAATGTTTTAAAGATGTGCCGTGCGGCCTTTATATTATCGGCACCGAAAGGCATGAATCACGCCGTATTGATAATCAGTTACGGGGGAGAAGCGGTCGTCAGGGTGACCCCGGCTCTTCGCGTTTTTTCCTTTCATTAGAGGATAACCTGATGCGGATATTCGGTTCGGATCGCGTGGCAGAGATTATGGACCGCTTTGGTGGTGATGAGCAGAAACCCCTTACTCATCCTTTAGTAACCCGGGCGATTGCTAATGCCCAGAAGAGGGTTGAAGAAAACCATTTTGAAATAAGAAAGCATCTTCTGGAATATGATGATGTGATGAACAAACAGCGTCAGGTAATCTATAAAATGCGTGACGAAATTCTCGCCGGAGAAAATTTAATCACCCTGATTACTCAATTTTTTGAGGATACAATAGAAGATATTATAGTAAAATATTCAGACCCCAAGACCAATCCCGAGGAATGGGAATGGGATAATCTTATTGGAGAATTTAATTTTCTATTTCTTACAGATTTTCGCATACCGAAAGAAAAGATTCCTCGAATAAAGCAGGAAGAATTATTGGATATGCTGCTGGATAAGGCAAAGGAAAGATTAAAATGGCGTCAGGAGCAATTAGGTGAAGCAACGGTTAATGATTTTATAAAACTTATATTATTGAGCACGGTTGATAGTAAATGGCGGGATCATCTTTATGCCCTTGATGCCCTGCGTGAAGGGATTAGCCTACGTGCCTATGGCCAGAAGGATCCCCTGGTTGAATATAAACAGGAATCGTTTCGGATGTTTGATGAACTTTTACGGGATATTGCCAAACAGACTACAGCCCTTATATTCAGAGCAGAACCACAGATTCAGCCGGTACGAAGGCAGCCAAAAATTCAGGAATATAAACCTGGTGTATCATCGGCAGGAGGTGTTGAAGCAAAGAAGAAACCAACGGTTATTAAGAAAAAGAAGGTCGGTAGAAATGACCCCTGTCCCTGTGGAAGTGGTAAAAAGTATAAGAAATGTTGTGGAAGGAATGTAGTATGAAGTCGTTCCAGGCACATCTTTTTACCAAAAATAGTCAACTTCCGACTTTTATTCCACCCCGGCCGTATTTTGTTCACAATAATAAAAGGTATTTAAATTTTATGAATATTGATTGCCTCAGTTTGAAGAGCGATGATTATTTAAAGGAGATTGCGTGTCAAAGTATTGAAACATCCGGGATTCTTCCGGCAAATGGGAAGATAAAAATCATGGATGATATTCATGGGATAATGACGGAATTGAAAAATATAGATTCTCTTTTGATCTTTCCCGATGAGATTTCAGCGGTATTTGCTGCGCTTTCTATATTTGATCCAAAGACGACATTTTTTGTTGATTATGAGACATCGCCCAGTATTATTGCGGTTCTGGAACATAGAAATCTTGAATACTACAGCCATAATGATATTGGACAGCTTACCAAACTACTTGCCGCAAAGACCGAAAAGGTAATTTTCATCGATGGTATATATGAATGGCTGGGTAATATTGCTCCTATCAATGAGCTTATAAAGGTTGCTAAGGAATTTGAATGTTTTATAGTAGCAAATGAATTAAACTCCTTCGGTCTTTTAGGCCGGGACGGTCGAGGATTTATTGACCTCTTTAATGCCTACGAAGAAATAAATATTGAAATCGGCAGTTTTCATAAATATCTTGGTGGATTTGGATGTTATATTGGTGCAAAGAAGTATTTAATCAATAAGATCCGTGATAATGTATATAACATTAATGATACAATGCCCCAGTTTATGCTTGCCGTTAATCTTGCCGGGTTGGAGATTATAAAGCAGTTCGGGGATAAAAAAAGTCGGTATCAAACCCTCTGGAAGAATAGCCGATATTTTATAACCAGATTAAAACAGATTGGATTCAAAACAAAGAGTGAAACTCCGATTGTGGTGGTTTCGTTTCGCAACAACCAGGAAACCCAGGAATTCGTTAAAGGACTTATTAGACATCAGATAATTGCTATATCAAACAGGGAGCGAATTAGATTCTGCCTTTCTGTAGAACATAGCAGGGAAGACCTCGATTTTTGTCTTGATAAATTGGAACAGTTGGGTCGTGAGCTGGGTACTCTTGGTTAAATTTTAGAATGTTAGAGGCAAATATAATAGAGCCGGGCAGCCTGGTTCTTATCTTTCTGGATAATCGGCGCCAGTATCTTGTTCAGATAAAAGAAGATTTGGTTTTCTCAACTGATCTGGGAAATATTAAATTGAGTGAAGTTATTGGTAATCGATTCGGATATGTGGGGAAGACCCATCTGGGTAAACCATTCTATTGTTTAATGCCGTCTACTGCTGATTTGATGTTTAAAGTTAAAAGAAAGACAACTATTGTCTATCCCAAAGACCTTGGTTATCTTTTGCTTGAGACGGCGATCGGCCCGGGTTCTTCGGTAATTGAAATCGGTACCGGAAGTGGGGCGTTGACCCTTGTCCTGGCACGATTTGTAGCACCTGACGGTGTGGTTTACAGCTACGAGCGGAGGCAGGATTTTATTGAGAATGCAAAGGAGAATGTCCGGCGCGCAGGATTTATAAATAATGTTCGATTCTTCTGTCAGGATGTCGCCATCGATGGTGTTTTACAGAAGGATGTAGATGCAGTATTTGTTGATGTTCCGGAACCATGGGATGTGATTGAAAAGGCACGTTTCGGGTTAAAATCAGGACGCCATATTGTATCCTGGAGTCCCAATGTTGAACAGGTGAAAAGGACGGTTGAGGCATTGAAGAATAATAACTTTACGCGTATAAAGATTTGTGAAATAACCGAGCGTGAATTATTGGTACGGACTCAGGGGGTTAGACCTAAGGAAAGGGGAATCACCCATACCGCATACCTTATTCGGGCCTCATTGATTAATCCATAAACTTTTAAACATTAGTATTGAGTAAACCTGAAAGGGGATGATACTAAATCTAATGTTCTTTAATCTTTTTTATCTTTTGGTAAGAAGTTGATAAAAGATTTTCAGGCTATTAAAAAGTTATCTATCATTATAGAGATTTGAAGGAGAAAATTTATTTATTAATCTAAATATGCCAGAGGGTCTACCGGTTTGCCGTTCTTCCTCAGTTCAAAATGGAGCATAGGACCGGATAGAGAACCACTTTCACCCACCCTGCCGATTATCCTTCCCTGGCCGATTTCATCACCGACATTTACCAATATCTCGGCAAGATGTCCATACAAAGAATAGTAGCCGTCGAGATGGTCAATAAGAACAAGGTTTCCGTAGCCCATAAAACGGCCGGCATAGACAACCTTTCCCGGTGCCACTGCATAGACATTATTTCCATATTTACTTTTTATATCAATACCATTATTCTTTGTTTTGGTATTATATTTCGGATGGATGATTTTGCCGAATTTTGTTATTACCGTTCCCTTACAGGGCCAGGGTATCTTCCCTCGATGAATTTCAAGATACATTTTCTTTGTTTTATGTCGGGTTCGTTTCTTCTCTAACGCTACGATTAACTCTTCAAGTTTACGTTGGGCGCTCTTCAATTCCTTGGCGAGTTTTTTCTTCTCGCTTGCTTTTCTACTTACATTGTTTAAAATTTCCTGCTTCTTCTTTCTTTCGTTATTTAATCGCACCAGTTCATTTTCCTTTTCCTGCCGACGTTCTTTAAGGCTGGCAATTAAATCCTTACGCATCTTTTTATCAATTCGATACTTTTTCCAATCGCATTCAAATTCAAAGAAGGCACGCTGGTCATCACGGGCAAGAAGTTGAAGATAGTATGAAGAGGAAAGAATCTGGGGCAGGGATTTTTCGGTGAATAAAATTTCCATCTTATAAAACGGTTTCCATTTATATAGGCGGATAAGTCTCTGACGCAGGTCTTCTTTTCGTAATTTCATCTTCTTTTCCAGGTGGGCGATTTCCCGGTCCAGTTGTTGAATTCGATATTTTTCCTGGGTTTCCTGAGATGTGAGTTCATCAATATATTTTATTGTGAGTGAAATGCCTTCGTCAATTTTTTCAATACGTGCCAGGGTTCCGACCTTCTTTTTTTCGAGCTGGCGGATTTCTTTTCTTACATTGTTCAATTTCTTCTTTAGCTGATTTAATTCCTTCTGTTTCTGGTTAATCTGAGAAAAGAGAACGAGGATAATTAAGAAGACTGTCATTTCAGAAATTTTCTTATCGCCACCGATGACCCAATGATTCCGAAGAATGCACCGAATATTATGCTGCCAATGAAAAAATATAGCTTAGGAAAATATACCACGCTAATGATAGATGTGGTGATGTGGGTGGTAATCGCAATGAGGATAAATGCGATGATCCCGCCCAGTGCACCCTGAACCACCCCTTCAAAGGTGAATGGTATGGCAATAAATGAATTTGAGGCACCAACAAGCCTCATTATTTCAATTTCTGTGGAGCGGGCAAATATCGTTAATTTTATGGTCTGAAAGATTACAAAGATAACAGAAAAGATGATTATTATTAAAAGGCCGATATCAAAGGCAGATATAATATTGGTTATCTTTTTTAATTGGTCAACCAGTTCTCCTCCATATATTGTTTCTTTTACTCCCTGCAGAAGCATTATTTTATTACTTATTTCTGTCAGTCCCCTGCGATTTCTAAAACTTCGTTCCAATTTAATTCTCAATGATGCTGGTAGGGGATTTTTCTCAAAGACATTCAGAACCGCTTCAGTTTCCTTGAGTTCATTCTGCAGATCCTTGAGTGCCTGCTCCGATGAAACAAAAATGACATCAGTGACTCCGTTAATCTTACGGATGTTTCTCATCAGCCTCTGAACATTTGCATGGTCGTCAAGGAAGGCGATTATTTCAATCTTTTCATCAAGAATTTTTACCGCATAGTAAAGGTTTACCGTTACCAGGACAAAAAGGGATAGGAGAAATAGAGAGATAGATGTAACCAGAAGGGATAACAGGAAAAGTGAATTATTACGAGTAATCGTGCGGATACCTTCCCGGATTCCGATCCGCAGGGCCATTTTATTTGTCCCTCACAAGTTTGCCGTTTTCTATTCTTAGCATTCTTTTTTTCATCTTTTTTACGATATTCAGATTATGGGTCGCCATAATTACTGTTGTTCCTTTATAATTGATATCCATAAGAATTTCAAGGATATCCTGAGAACTGCGGCTGTCAAGATTCCCGGTTGGTTCGTCCGCAAGCAGGATATAGGGGTCGCGAACCAGTGCCCGGGCAATGGATACCTTTTGTTGTTCACCTCCGGACAGCTGATAGGGGAATGCGTATTTTTTATGACTGAGACGAAGGTAGGTGAGGATTTCCATCAATTTCTTTTTCATATTTTTGGGCGGTGTGTCTGTTACTTCAAGGGCAAAGAGCACATTTTCTTCAAGAGTGCGGTCCTGAAGCAGCTTAAAATCCTGAAATATGACGCCGATCTTTCGACGCAGTTTCGGCAGCTCTTTTTTCTTCATCAGCCTGAGATTTTCACCCATTACCTTAATTGTTCCTTTGGTCGGTTCTTCATATTTATAGATTAATCGCAGGATGGTTGTTTTACCTGCACCGGTTGGACCACAGACAAAGACGAATTCGCCTTTGTCGATATGAAATGAGACATCGTCCAACGCGGTCCAATCCCGCTGATATATTTTGGAAACTTTATCAAATGTTATCATTTAAGTTATAATAACCAAAAATTTATTTATGTCAATGTCTTTGCTGAATGCCACGATCTGATTAGCAATATAATTATCCAAGTTATTCCCTTTAACTTGACTTTTCTGCAAAATCTTGATATAATGCTTTAATGAAGATAGTGACGACAAATCGTCGGGCCGAACATGATTATCATATTCTTATGACCTTTGAGGCGGGAATTGTTCTTGAAGGCAGTGAGGTTAAATCCCTGCGTCAGGGTGCAGTCTCTTTGAGTGATGCCTATGCCCGAATTGATAATGGTCAGATATATCTTTTAAATCTCCATATTGCACCATATAAGTATAGCAGTAGATATCAACTTGATCCCAAGAGGCGAAGAAAACTCTTGTTGAAAAAGCGCGAGATTAGGAAATTATATGGTCTTATTACACAGCGGGGTAATACCTTGATACCACTTAAGGTCTATTTTAATGAACGGGGTTTTGCCAAGATTTTACTCGGGGTATGCCGCCGAAAAAGAATGTATGATAAGAAAGAACGCCTGATTGAGAAGGAACTCAAGACACGAGTTGACAGAATAAAGAAGGGTGTGCGATGATAATCCTGATGACACTTTTTCTCTTATATCCACATAAATTTGAGATTTCCTATGCTGAGAAGAGTGTTGTTGTCGAGGCGGAGCGGATAGAGATGCAGGATTATGTTCCCCTTTCTTCGCTTGCTGAATTATTGGGTATTAACTATGTTCTTAATAATAAAACCCAGAAACTGACTTTAACCGATGCCAGTCATAAGGCGGTATTGGTTGCTGATATTAACATAATGAAATTCGACCAGGTATATGTTAATCTTCCTTTTGGCCCTAAATACATCAATAACGAGGTCTATTTTCCGCTTGGTGAGGTGATTGATATAATCGGAAGCAGGTTTGAAAAGTTAATCTTTATAAAAGAGATAAAAGAGGTTCCATTGATAAAGCGTATCACCATCTATACCAGTGGTGATACGACAGTGCTGAAGTTTTCCTGGGCAAAGCCGATTGGATATGATGTTCAATTCTCACTTAAAAAAGCAATTATTGAGATTGATGGTAGATATAAGGGTAAGAAAAAATTGAAAAAAACGGGTGCCATCAAACAGATTAAGGTGATTCCATATAATACTTATACCAGATTGGAGTTGAGTTTAAAAGGGGTAAACTCTTATCTACAACAGAATAATCGGGTCCTATTTTATCAGAGAAAGAAAACCGAAGTCAGGCTGATTGTTATTGACCCCGGCCACGGCGGTATTGATCCAGGGGCAGTGGGAAGAACCGGTCTTTATGAAAAGGATGCAAACCTCTCAATCGCCCGATACCTGCGTAATTTTATCAGGGATTCTCTTAAGATTAAGGTGATTATGACTCGTGACAGAGATGTTTATATTTCTTTAAAACAACGAACAAGTATAGCAAATCATAATGGTGCCGACCTCTTTCTCAGTATCCATTGTAATTCGACAAGCAAGAAGCGGGCACGGAAAAGAGGCATTGAGACATATTTTTTATCTGAGGCAAGAACCAATGACGAAAGGGCAGTTGCAGCCCGGGAAAATGCCTCACTGAAGTTTGATGGGATCAAGCCCAATGATGAGGTAAGTTTTATTCTTTATGACCTTGCCCAGAGCACCTATCTTGAAGAGTCAAATCGATTTGCTGAATATATCCAGGAGAGCGCTGAAAAATATCTGAATATTCCATCGCGCGGGGTAAAACAGGCAGGCTTCTATGTCCTGCGTGGTGCATTTATGCCTGCAATTTTGGTTGAGTGTGCATTTATTTCCAACCCTACTGAGGAGCGGTTACTGAGGAAAAAATCATTTCGCAAAAAGATTGCCTATTGCATATATCGAGGTATAAAGAGATATATCACTGATTATGAAAGGAGATTGAATAATTGAATAAAAGACCGATTGGTATATTTGATTCTGGAATTGGTGGATTGACCGTGGTCAAGGCGATAAAAAGACTTCTGCCCCGGGAAGATATTATCTATCTCGGCGATACTGCAAGACTTCCTTATGGCACAAAATCTACAGATGCAATCATACAATTTTCCCGGGAGAATACGAATTTTCTTCTATCAAGAAATGTAAAATTTATTGTTATTGCCTGTTACTCTTCAACCTCGGTCGCCCTTGATACTATTCAACAGGCTTCACCGGTTCCGGTCATCGGGGTAATTGAACCCGGGGTTAGAAGGGCACTGAAGTTAACCAGAACGGGACGAATCGGTGTGATTGGAACTGCCCTCACAATTTATAGTGGTGCATATGAAAGGGCATTTAGAAAATTCAGTGACAGTTGTGAGATTCTGGGTCGGGCCTGTCCATTATTTGTCCCTTTGGTTGAAGAGGGATGGCTTGACCACCCGGCAACTGAATTGATTGCACGCACCTATCTTGAATCCTTGAAAGAAGACGGTATTGATACTCTGCTTCTGGGTTGTACCCATTATCCGCTTCTTTTAGCTCAGATTAAAAAGGTAATGGGAGATATAAATTATGTTGATGCATCAAACGAGGTGGCAAGCGAATTGGCAAAACAATTCGCGGAAAGAGGATTGGAAAATCTCGATGGAAATGGTAATGTAGCAATTTATCTTACTGACCTTTCAATGAATTTTAAGGAGATTGGCGAACGATTTCTTGGTGAGCCGATGAATACATTTTCAAGGATTTCTTTGCGTGAATTCCGATTAGGTTCTTGAAAGGGGGTTATTGTGAGAATTGATGGAAGGAATTTTGATGAACTGAGGAAGATAGAGTTTAAAGTTGATTGTCTTGACTATCCAGCCGGTTCCTGCTTTGTAACATTCGGAAAGACAAAGGTTATTTGCGCAGTTAGTGTGGAAGAACGGGTCCCACAATTCTTAGTTGGAACAGGAAGGGGCTGGTTGACTGCCGAATACGGACTTTTACCCTGTGCGACACAGGAGCGGGTTCAGAGGGAGGCAAATAAAGGTAGATTGAGAGGGAGAACCCAGGAAATCAGACGTTTTATCGGCAGATCACTGCGTCCAATCTTTGATCTCGGTATGGTGGGTGAGAGGACATTTATTATTGATTGTGATGTTATCCAGGCTGATGGTGGAACAAGGACGGCGTCAGTGAACGGTGCGTTTGTTGCCCTTTATAGCGCCATAAGGAAGATGATGGAAAATCATTCTTTTGAGAAATCACCGATCCTCGATTTTGTCGGGGCAGTAAGTTTGGGCATTGTTAATGGAGAGTATCTTCTTGACCTTGCCTATGATGAAGATAGTAATGCAGAACTTGATATGAATCTGGTGATGACTGAACGGGGTAAACTTATTGAGATTCAGGCGACTGCAGAAAAGATGCCGATTGCACAAGAGGATTTGAATAAACTCATTGAACTTGGAACTCGAGGTATCCAGCAGATTATTAAGTTGGAGAAGAGTATTTTTGGACTTGATTGAAAAGAAATTTGAACGGACGGTTGCAGAAAAGCAGCGCGGTAAGCGGATTGACCATTATCTTATCGGCGCCGGGATTGGTGTCTCACGCAGTATGACCCAGAAGTTAATTGAGCAGGGAAAGGTTCTGGTTAACGGTCATTCAGTAAAAAGGTCATATCGGGTGAAGACTGAAGACCATATTACCGTCAATTTTAAACTTACACCGGTACCGAAGGTTAAAGCTGAGAATATTCCTCTGGATATTATATATGAGGATGATGATATTATAGTGGTAAATAAAGCCAAGGGTATGGTTGTGCATCCCGCCCGGGGGAATTTTGAACACACGATGGTAAGTGCACTTCTTTATCATTGCGGAAACCTGCCCACGCTTGGTGACAAGATAAGGCCCGGAGTGGTGCATCGTCTTGATAAAGATACTACGGGATTAATTATATTTGCCAAAACCGATTACAGTTTGAGTACCCTGAGTCGGGCGATTGAGAAAAGGCTGGTGCAGAAGCGATATGATGTAATATGCTGGGGATTTCCCGGTCTTAATCGGGGAGTTATCGAGGCCCCGATTGGTCGGAGTGGACTGGATCGTAAAAAGATGGTTGTTACACCTCTTTCTTCGAAGCCGGCAACGACGAGATTTTATGTTATTGAACGTTTTCGGATTGCAACATATCTAAAGGTCTATTTAATAACCGGAAGGACTCATCAGATAAGGGTCCATTTTAAACATATCGGCTGTCCCATTGTTGGAGATAAGGATTATGGGGGTAGGAGTCCCGCGGTGATTAAAAAGAGCACAGACCTTGAACAATTTAAAAAAATCTTGCAATTGATAGATCGACAGGCCCTGCATGCCCGGGAATTGGTATTTAATCATCCCCGTACCGATAAAAAGTTAAAGTTTACAGCACCCTTACCGGAGGATTTTTCTCGGGTTCTTTCCTTTTTACGCACCCAAAATTTATAGTCTGAAAAATGAATGGTGTCTATCTCTATCTATTATTAAGGGAGATAAAGCCTCAATTATTCAGACGTCGAATTGTCGATTTTGTTCAGAATGGTAGATTGATCCAGTTGGTGCTTGATAAAAAATCTCTTTTCATATCCCTCTATCCCGAGGCGCGGGCAGTTTATCTCGGACCAAAAGAGAAAAGGGATTTTAAGAGGATTTTTTCTTTTTACAATATTCTGCATGGGGCGGTTATTAAAGATGTGCAACAGGAATCACTGATGCCGGTTTTTAAATTACTACTCAACCAGGGTGCTTATTACAGAAAAAGAGAGTTTGAATTTCTGGTCTCACTCTATTATTCCGGACCAAACATTGGATACCGCAGGGAAAATGTTCAGCATAATCTTTACAAACGATTCATCCAAAAAGAGCCAAAATCTTCAATCCTTGAACTCACTCCAGAAAAATTGTCAGAAATAGAAGATAAAAAAGAACTTGTTAAATCATTTGAAGGTATTGATAAATCTCTCGCCCAGGAGCTCACCTCAAAAAATCTCGTTGATTTAAAGAAAATAATACAGGGTAGAGCGATTAAGCCCAGACTAATTGAATCGGTTCCTCTTCGAATCAGCCTTTTTGCAAAGAATTATATAAAGAAATTCGATTCACTGAATGAACTTTATCAATTCGTATTAAAGGAATACATTTCCAACCGAACAGAAAGGATGATTGAGACAAAAACAGAAAAGATGCGGGCTTTATACAAAAAGGAGATTGAAAGATTGAAGAAGGCGCTTTTGACAAAGGAGGAGATTGAGGATTATCGGATAAAGGGAGAGTTGATACTGGCAAATTTACAACGGATAAAAAAAGGGTCTTTAAAGTTTGAAGTTATTAATCCATATACGCAGGAGATGTTGGATATTAAACTCGAGCCAGAGAAGAAACCGCAGGAAAACGCCCAGGCATACTTTGCCCGATACAAGAAATTAAAACGGAGCCAGCCCAGGATTAAAAAAAGAATAGAGGAATTGGAAGAGGCAATAGGTCGATTGGATACCTATAAAGAGATTACGCAGGAACAGGCAGTCAAATTAAAGACCGGGAAATTACCCTATCATAAATTTATTCTTGAATCCGGTTCGATTATTTTTGTGGGTAAGAATGCCCGTTCCAATGAGATTGTTACATTTAAACTTGCTCGACCTGATGATTATATCTTTCATACCCGTGCCTATGAAGGTTCTCATACTGTGTTGCGGGCGAGAAAACCGAAGGGACAGAACCCGCCCGATAAAGAAATTCGGATTTGTGCAGGTATTGCAGCATATTTCAGTAAAGCACGGAAGCAACGCGATGTTCTGGTTTCTTATACCCAGCGTAAATATATCAAGAAGAATAAAAAGGGCGGCATCGGAAGCATAATATTTATGCGGGAAAAGGTTGTTGCCGTGGATCCGATTCCACCTTCTGAAATTAAACTTAAATCTTGATTTGATATCTTGGTTTTTTATGATGATGTTATATAATATTTTATGGGGAAGGAGCGATTTAAGGCTAACGATTTAAAGGATAGTCGTCAAAAACGGTGCTGCCTTTGTTATATCGGTGTAAGTTGTCAGGCATCGAAACCCGTTTCGTCGTAAGGTTTCGTTATTCGTAGTTTTTTATTTTTGGTTTTAGCCGATTAACCACAATATATAACCAGACGGGCAGCAACACAGTATAACGAATAATAGTCTATATAGCGTTATTCCTGGAACCTACAGGAAAATCTCTTTTTTCAGGGGGTTTGGTCCTTTTTCCTTGATATGTTCGGTGAACTGGGTAACCACATCACGATAACGGCCACCTTCAGATGCCGATACCCATGCCAATCTTACCCGGTCGGTTTCCAGTCCTAAGGTTTCAAAGATTTTATTGAAAAGGACGATCCTTCTTCTGGTATGGTAATTGCCATATTGATAATGGCAGTCACCCGGATGGCATCCCGCAACCAGAACCGCATCAGAACCTCTTAATAACGCCGTCAGGATAAAGAGGGGGTCAACCCGGCTTGAACACATTACACGGATTGGAATTATCGAAGGCGGCATCTGCAGTCTTGATACCCCAGCAAGGTCAGCCCCTGCATAGGAACACCAGTTGCATAAAAATCCAATGATGCGCGGGTTAAATGTTTGTTCCATTATTCCTCTCCTATTTCTTCAAATTCATTAATCTTAAAGGTTAGGATGGGAATTTTTTCTTCAATGTTTCTGCCCGGAATATATTTAAATACTTCTTGTGCTGATTCAGCAACGCGTGTAAAAATTGTCCCCACGGGTATGGAGACCGGACAGACATCTGTACACATTCCACATCCAATACAACTGAGGCTTATATGAATCATCCTGCCGATATGATAGAAGATAGTATTGGCAGGCAACCTATAGGCGCCCTTTGTCTCGGTTTCTGCTTCATATGCCTTGGGACCGACTTCACTATCGGCAGAATCAAAATAGCAGAGATTGCAGTAACAGATTGGACAGGCTCGACCACAGGCATGGCAGTTGAGACATCGGCCGAAGATATCAATCAATCCCTTCATCCCCAGTTTATCGGGAGTAATATTTGCGAAGACTTCCGCCTTTTTCCGGGCTCTTTTTTCTTTAATTTTACTGATCTCTGTATCATTCAATTCTTCTTCAACTGTTTCCGCCTCAAATCCCTGGACAAAGTCTTCTGCCTTTTCAGTTTTTATGAGAAATGTAGTATTATTCAGGTCATTTTTTTCTATAAGTGGTAGTATAATATCTGCATTTTCCGGGACAAAATTTTCACAGATCTGGCAGCATTGCCGCAAGCCCGGTAGAGTGAGTTCAGTTGCTGGGTTTTTCTGGTATGCCTCAATTTTTTCTTCAAAGCCATCCTTTGATTCTTTGATTGAAATTACACCTTTGCAGGTAAAACTGATGAATAGAATATTATCCGGCCTTGCCTGTTCCAGCTTTATCAATTCATAAAATGCCCTCATTTCACAGGGTCTAAGCACCACGGCAATCGGTGATGTTAATGGTTCAAGCATCGTGAGTTTAGAAAGCATTTTGCCGGCACTGGAAGGCATTATCGGTGTAGTAGGTGTTATTTTTTCTAAGAGATTTTTATCCGTAATAAGTCCATAGAAATAGTCCCGTGAATTATTTTTGCAAAGGACAAAGGCAGCACTAATCTTATTCTGCTCAAATAGATATTTAAGCAGTGAGCCTATTGCATTATCAGGTGATTGTGAAAGTTTTAATGCCTTCATTTTTTCTCCCGGGTATCTTCATATTCATGGAGTTCGTCTTCTTTGAAGGTAAGGAGCGGTATCGGTTCTTCTAAATTCTTTCCGGGCAGGTAATCAAACATCTTCTGGACCTCATTGCCGATAAAACTGAATATCTGTCCAACCGGAACATCCATCGGGCAGCCGTCTTCACAGGAACCACAGCCTACGCAGGATAGTGCCATATGGTTCATCCGGCCGAGATGGAAGACCATTCGTTCCGGGGGAAATCTAATACCGCCTTTTTCTTTAGCTCTTGCTAAGTATTCCTCCGCTTCATGATGGGATTGTTCAGGGGATTCAAAGAAACATTGGCGGCAATAACAGATTGGACATACCCTCATACAGTTGTGACAGTTTATACAGCCGGTAAAAAATTCTTCAAGATTTTCAATCCCCTTAGTCTGGTTGCTTAGAAGAGAAAACTTCCGGGAACGATTTTCTTTTTTCTTTTTTAAAAGTGTGTTAATACTATTTTCCCATTCAGTCAGGTCATCTTCTGCCCTGTAGCTTAATATATCAAGGATTTTTTGACTATTTTTACTTACTGGATAGATGAGCAGGTGATTTCTGTAAAATCCGATGTGCAGGTCTGCAGGGGTATTATAATGGCTGAAGTTGACACAAATGCTGCAATTTGGGCGAAGCCCGTCTTCCTGCCATGCCTTTATCTTTTCAATAATATTCTGATCGTATTTTTCCGGTGATTTGATATATTCGGCAGTGGGGAAGACTCCAGGGCAATCAAAACTAAAGAATGTCAGGTTTTGTAAAGTGATCTGTCTCAATTTCGCCAGTTCAACCGCCGCCCTTATTTCACAGGGGCGCATTATACATAATATACGCAGGTTAAGTTTACCCAGTCGGGTAAGGTCCTTTAGTGCCCGGGCACCCTGAACCGGCATAGTCGGTGGAAGGGGCGTAATAGATTCAAGAATTTCTTTATCTTTAATCAATAGATAGGCAAATGATTCCCGGGATGGGATCCTGACCGGCACAAACACTGCATCAAAGAGTTTTTTTTGCACTAATGTTTTGATAATATTTTTTATTGCGGTATTAAGATCCGATTTTATTTCAATAATCTTACCTTTCATTTCAACATTGCCCTTTCTTCCTGATAAATTTCCTGATTCGTAAAGTGACGGTGTCGTGCCGCACCAGATGGACAGGCTGCTGCACAATTTCCACAGCCGCGGCAGAGGACCTCATTGACTACTGAAATGTGTTTACTCTCATCAATGGTTAATGCACCGTAGGTACAGACCCGGACACAGACTCCGCAGCCAACACAGATTGAATCAGCAATTTCACAGGTCTTTGCCTCAACCTGGAGGCGTCTTCCAGGAATTAATGATGAAAGGGTCCTGCCTGCAGATGCCCCGGCCTGGATGACGGCATCATTAAGGTCCTGTGGACCCTGACAACCACCTGCAATAGAGATACCTTCAGTTATCGTGGAGACCGGCGCCAATTTTATATGTTCTTCTTTAAAGAATCCATAGTCATCAAGCGGGATATTAAGAAGATTGGCAAAATATTGAGTATCCTTACCAGGAACAAGGCCGGTGGATAGAATAATCATATCAACGGAAAGGCTTTGTTTGATTTCATCTTCTGAGATGTAATCAATCTTGTGGTCACCGATTTCAATATTTTTGTAGCGGATGAATTCAACCCCCTGCTCTTTTGTCTCTTTATAGAATTGGTCATATTCTTTGCCGGGCAGGCATAGTTCTTTATAAAATTGAAAGACCTTTGTATTTTTTGATTTTTCTTTAATCAGTCGGGCAAGTTTCATCGAATTTGCACAACAGATTTTTGAACAGTAGCCGAATTTTTCACGACCAACACAATGGACAATTGCAATGGTCTGGGGCAGGTTTTCTTTATTTATTACTGAGTTTTCAAATTCATCTGCGGTAAAAACATTTTCAAATTTTTTATAGCCAAAATTGGGGAGTTCCGCGGGAACAAATGTTTCACCCCCGATTGTGAGGATTATTGAACCAATATTCAGTTTGACCTCTTTTTTGTCCTCGGTTTCAATCCGGGCAATAAAGTTTCCAAAGAAGCCTAAAATCTCTTTTATCTTGCTCTTTTGAAATACCTTTATTTCGGGGTGTGATTTTATTTCTTTAATCTTCTTTTGTAAGAGTTCTCTGGCACTTTGCATTCCGGGATAAAGGGACTGAAGACGGTTGAGGACACCACCCAGTTCGTTCTTTTCAACGATATAGATGTTTCTGTTTTTCTGTGCCGTTCTTAATGCCGTTTCAATGCCGGTAATGCCCGCACCGATGATGAGGACATCAGGGCTGCATTCAATCTCTTTTTGTTTTAACGGAGTATGATAATTTATGCGATTGATCGCCGCCCGAATTAATCGAATTGCCTTTTGGGTTGCCAGTTCTTTATCTGGAGTCATCCAGGCACACTGTTCGCGAATATTTACCATCTGGAAAAGATATGGGTTCAATCCTGCCCGGGTCATTACTTCCATAAATGTATTCTCGTGTTGTTTTGGAGAGCAGGCAGCAATTACAATCCGTTCAAATCCATTTTTTTTGATGCTTTCGGCAAGAAATTTTTTTCCATCCTCAGAGCAGAGCAGACGGTGTCGTTCAATAAGGGCAACCTTTTTATCACCTTTTATTACCTCGGTAACTTTATCTAAGTCAACCGCCTCGGCAATATTGGGGCCACATTCGCAGAGAAAAAGTCCGACCTTTGTCATATCAATCTTCAGTTATATTGAGGGCCTGGCCTGCTGCATCCTGAGCCTGAACAACGGCCTCCTGCATAAAATTCGGTTCTCTGGCACAGCCGGCAATATATATACCAGCCCGGTTTGATTCCACTGGATTGAATGGTTGGGTCTTTAGAAAGCCGAATTGGTCAAGTTCGATGTTGAGTATCCGGGCGATATTTCTGGTTTCAGGATGTGGCTCTATTGGTGGGGCGAGGACCACCATATCAACTGCAATGGAACCATTTTTATTATTACCATTTTGATAATTTATCTGCAGACCGGAGTCAGCCTCTATGATTTCAATATTTTCGGCACGGATTGAATTAATCCCCTTTTTTTGAATCTCTTTGTAGAAATGTTCGTTTTCTTTTCCCGGGATGGAGAGTTCTTTATAAAATTGATAGACTTTTACCCCGGGTATTTTATCGAAGGCATAATGGGCGAATTTTGTAAGATAGAGACAGCAGACTTGAGAACAGTATCCTTTTTCCTTCCTGCCCACACAATGAATTAAGGCGATTGAATCAGGTGGGGAGCCATCTTTGGTCTGGATTATTCCTGTAGTTGGTCCATTTGATGCCCTGAGTCTTTCAAATTCAAAGGCAGATAATACATTCTTAAATTTTTTGTAGCCGTAATTGGTATATTGACTGGCATCGCCGAGTTTAAATCCTGTCGCAACGATAATGGCACCCACATTGACAGTAATTTCTCTGTCTTTGTCATCATATAATATTGCATCGAACATACAGGACTGTTTACAGGCCTGACAATCTTCACCCTTCTTCCGTAAGCAGTAATTCATATCGATAGCCGGAGCATTGGGCAGGGCACCGGCACAGGCTATGTATATTGCCTTGCGTTTTGATAGTCCTTCTTCAAAATTATTATCTATTTCTACAGGGCAGGGTTCAAAACAGGCACCACAACCGATACAATTTTCTAAACTCACATATCTTGCCTGTTTTTTTATTCGGGCCGTAAAATTTCCTGCTTCGCCCTGAACCTCTTGTAGTTCAGACAGGGTGAGAAGTTCAATATTCTTATTTTCTAAAACATCTGACTGTTTTGGGGCAAGCATACAGGTTGCGCATTCCATTAAGGGAAATACCTCTTCGGATTTGATTGCCGAGCCGCCAAAATATGGTTCTTTTTCAAGCAAATATACCTTTCGGCCAGCCCGGGCACATAATAGACTGGCTTCAATTCCTGCCAGACCCGCACCAATTATTAAAATATCTTTATTCTTTGTTTCCATATATTTATTCAAAAAATGGTTTCTTCTTTAGAGGATTGGGCCCTGCCTCTTTTATGAATTTTGCAAATTCCTGTGTTATTTCTGAAAACCTTTGACCTTCAGATGCCGATATCCAGGAAAGGCGTAATCTTTTGGGTTCGATATCAAAGGTTTGAAGAATTTTTATTAGGAGTGCAAGTCTTCTTCGTGCATAATAATTTCCGGTCTGATAATGACAGTCGCCGGGATGGCATCCAGCAACCAGAACCCCGTCTGCACCCTGAAAATAGGCATTCAGGATGAAGACGGGGTCAACACGACTTGAACACATTACCCTGATTGTCGTAAGATTTCCAGGAACTTCCAGTTTGCTGTTTCCGGCCAAGTCGGCTGCGGCATATGAACACCAATTGCAGAGGAAGCCGATAATAGTAGGTTCAGTTTGCATTATGGTTATTTTTGTTAAAACTGAATCTGGGCATTAAACTTACCACCTTCATCCCGACAGAAGAGTAGTGTTTTTCCGGTTTTTTTACACCATGCCTCAACATCCCGGGGGAATGAGGGACAGTCAGCAACAATCTCAAGGATATCCCCGGGTTGAAGTTTTGGTGCTTCGATAGCAATCTTTAATACTGGTTGGGGGCATTTTAGTCCCAGGACATCGAGTTTGTGAACAGCCATTTTCATTACTCCTTTAAAATGCAAATGTTATCTGCGCACCCTGGATATCTGTCATAAATGTTGTCGCACCGACGAGTTCGATATCGTCACGCAGTTCTTCTTTTTTCACTCCTTTTGCCTCAAGCACCAGTTCACAGAGATAAAATTTTCCACCGAGATTTTTAATGCCGTTCCACATTTCAATTGCATCTGGATATCCCTTTGCCTTAAGATTTTCAATCACTCCGGGTTTCATAAGATCGGCAGCCCCGGGGGTGAAGAATATATAGACTGTATCACCAGCTGCTGCTGCTGATGAACCCAACACCAGGGTTGGAATTATATTTTTATTTTCTGAACCATTGCAGATTAAAGCAACCTTTGCCATTTTACACTCCTTTCTTTTTTCTGGAAAAATTATATAATTATACATACCGGAGAACATTTGTCAAGTAATTTTTTTATGCACTTTATTTTTATGTGCGTTGTAAAATATTGGTATCATTGCATTTGCCGTGAATTGTAAGGTTTGATTAAATTTTTCTTTTACAGTTGCTCTTTTTGCTTTTTGTAAGATTAAAAATTGTTAATTATTTTACTACAAATATATAGGAATGTAGTAATTGATAATATTAACATATACTATCAAGAAAATTTTTTTATACAAAAAATCTTTAAGAGGAGAATAAGAATATAAACAGGAGGTACAGAAAATAACAAAGTTTTTATATTAACTACGATTATTTTTATTAAATTGATTATTATTTCTTTTTTAGCGTTTGCTCAATCTTAATCTTGATTAATCCGATATTGGCATCCTTATGACAGATTGCAAAGAAGATTCCCTCTTCGGTTTCTCTGATAAAAAATACACTTTTCTGAGTATAGAAGATTGCCGATGCCTTTTCTACATCAAGGCTTTTTCTGATTCTATTGACAATCCGAGCTGCAGTGGCGCCAAATTTTTCTGCATCATAGCCGATGGTGAATTGGGCATCAATTATAAAACCGTCATTACTGACCAGACCGGCTCCAAATACTTTTGATAATTTTATAATACTGTTGAGTTTCATTCTAATATCTCCTTTATCTCTTCAATTATCTTGCGGGCATAAACAAAGATAAGCCCGGGTTTGGTTTTAGGTTCGGTTATCACAGTGAGCAGGGATTCACCGGTAGCTACCACGCATATCGTTTCATCAGGTTTTTCGATGATGCCGCGTTCCAGACTATCCTTTTGCAGGAATTTAAAGGATTCATCCGCATCAGAAATAACTGATGCAATCAGAGCGCATAGTTCTTCAATGTCCGGTCGGTCATAGTAGTTTTGAATCAAAAGACCATCCCGGGAGCAGATAAATGCACCTTTTACCGTTTTGATATCGAGCAAACGCCTCATCGGTGCATCCAATGCCTCGAGCGGGGTTTCTTGCTTTTCAGCCTTTTCTGCCCAACCAATTTCCGGCAGAACCTCTTCTTTTGTTTTTCCTACAACTTCAGGTTTTTCTTTCTCGTCTGCAGGGACAGCGACTTCAGCTTTTTCAGGTGTGACTGTTTCGGGTTTTTCTTCTGCTTTTTCTTCAGTAGGTTTTTCTTCTTCAGGTTCGGGTTTTACTTCTTCGGGTTTTTCTTCTATAGGTGTTTCTTCGGCTTTTATTTCTTCTGTCACTTTTTCTTCGGTGGGGACAGTAACTTCAGTCGGTTCAGGTTTGGTTGGCGTGAGTTTTTCTTCTTCTTTCTTTTCTGCAGGGACAGTGACTTCGGTCTTTTCAGGTGTGACTGTTTCGGGTTTTTCTTCTGCTTTTTCTTCCGTGGGTTTTTCTTCTTCAGGTTCGGGTTTTACTTCTTCGGATTTTTCTTCTATAGGTGTTTCTTCGGCTTTTATTTCTTCTGTTACTTTTTCTTCGGTGGGGATAGTAACTTCAGTCGGTTCAGGTGTGGTTGGTGTGAGTTTTTCTTCTTCTTTTTCTTCTGCAGGGACAGTGATTTCGGTCTTTTCAGGTGTGACCGTTTCGGGTTTTTCTTCTACCCGAGCCGCTTTTAACATTTCAATCCCCTGTTTTGCCTCACTATTTTCTGGATTGATTTTGAGGGTTGCTTCATAATATTTCAGGGCATTCTCATTGTCTCCGAGTTTTTTATAGCAATGTCCAAGATAAAGATTTGTATTTTCACTGTCTGGTGCTTCTGCATATACTTCCTGGAGTATTTTTAATGCCTCATTTATATCGCCATTCATATAATAGGCCCGACCAAGAATTATCTTTGCAAGTGTATAACCCGGGTTACGCACCAGGCCATCTTTCAGTATTAATATCGCCTCATCTATCATTCCAGAGGAGAGATAGACATCAGCCAGGGTTGCAAAGATTAATGCCCCAGAGTCTATCTTTAATTCATCAGCCATATTAAATCCTCCATTCTACATCTCTTTCTTTAAAAACTCAGCAAGTTCAACCGTTATCTTGAGACAGTGTCTTATCTTCTCGGCAAGTTCCTCATCTGGACTCAGAAGTAGTGCCTTTTTCCATTTATCACAAGCAGATTCGAATTGTCCACGCTGCACCAGGATAAGCCCGAGATGGTAATATGGTAATGGTTTTGAGGAATCTATATCAATAGCCTGCTCAAGATGATGATTTGCTTTTTCAAATTCGTTCTTTTCCAGATAGTATATTCCAGCTGTGACATTGAATTCATAATTGTCCGAATAACGGTCTTTTAAGAAATTCAGGTAATTTTCAGCCTTATCGAGTTCCTTTTTCTTGATGGCAATTTTCAAAAGGCCGAGGTTTGCATTTATGTCATCAGGTGTTTTCTCATAGAGCTTTTCAAATGATGCCCGGGCAGATTCAAGGTCTCCCAAATCAAATGAAATTTTAGCGATCTTATTCAAAATTTCAGGATTATCTCTTTCAATCTCTAAAAGTTTCTGGTAGACTTCATTGGCATCATTTAATCGACCCGTGTGTTCCAGAATATCGGCTTTTGTCTTGAGAATTTTTTTATCTTCAGGATGATTGTTTAGATAGGATTGTAAGACCTCAAGGGCGTCATCTATATATCCATATTGATAAAGCGCCTCGGCCTTCAGGCTTACTGCTTCATTCCAATCGGGTTTAATCCTCAATGCCATCTCCAATTTTTCTAATGCCAGGTCATATTCTTTTGACACCAAATAGTTTTTTGCTTCATTAAGATAATCCTGGGGATCAGGGGTTTGGGGTTGTGTAAAGACTTCTCCAAAACTGACTTCGGTCTTTTCTTCTTCGGCTGTCATCGGGATATAATATGGTCCAAACTCTGTAAGTTCTGGGGCAAGAAATAGCCGGTATCGTTTCTTTTCGTAGTTGGGTTCAATTTCCATACCTTTTCTTATATATTCCAGCCCTTCTTCATAATTGCCAAGTTTTGTCAGGATAAAACCTATATTATAGTAGGCACCGGCATGACCCGGAGAAAACTCCAGTGCTTTTCTAAATGCCGTCAATGCCTCTTCATCCTTTCCCATCTCCATTAGCGCTATACCCCGACCAAAACATTCATCCCCATTTTCTTCGGTAAATGTCTTTAATGCCTGTTCATAGTTTTGTTTTTCTAAATAATACATTCCGAGATTGAATCGGGCGTCAGCAGAGCCGGATTTGATCGCCTTATCAAACCGGGCAAGGGCATCATCAATCTTATTCTGTTTCATTAAAACTACGGCGAGGTTATTTATCGCCCCCAAATGATTTTTGTTTAGGGCAAGCGCCTTTTCAAAGAACTCTTCAGCTTTCTCAAACTGTTCCTGTATTAGGTAGACAACCCCAAGGGCATTAGCAATGGGTGCCGAATTGAAATCCTTCTCAAATGCCTTTTGTAAATACTCAAGTGCCTCATCAAAATTCTTAAGGAAGATGTCAACCTGGCCCAGGGCATAAAATAGGTCTGGATGTTCTTTGTCTATTTTCAGGCACTCCTCAAGTTCCCTGCGCGCTTCATTAAAGAGTCCTTTATTTCGATATGAGATTCCCATATTGTAGTGGACCTGATACTCGTTGCTCATGGGTTTCGGTACGCCAAGTTGTTCTTTCAGGAACTCCCAGTGTCCCTTATGCTTTTCAATATTAATGGGAAGGTTGGGTTCAAACTGTGCCAGAGCCGGATTGAGCTCAATTGCCTTTCTGACTTCCTGAAGGCTTTCTTCAATCTTGCCTTTTTCACCTAAGGCAAAGCCGAGCATAAAATGTCCTTCGGCTGAGGATGGATCAAGCAGCAGGGATTCCTGAAAATTTTTGATCGCCAGATCAACTACCCCTTTGTTAAAATAGATTTCCCCGAGCACGCGATATACATCAGGTGAGATTTTAATTTCTAATGCCTGTTTAATCTCTTCTAATGCGTCATCATATTTGCCAAGCAGTTTTAATGTTGTGCCAAGACCATAATGGGCTTCAAATGAACCGGGATTGATATCGAGCACCTTGCGATAAAAGATTATCGCCTGAGAATGACGATTCAATTTTCTATAGGTATCAGCAAGTTCCAATGTCTTCTGTTCATCGTATGGCTCCTTATCGAGTATGCGGGCAAGTTTTTCGACATGTTGTTCTAATCGTCCGGTTTTTTTAAGTATTATATCGAGATTATTCCTTGCCAGCACAAAATTGGGGTCAATTTTAATTGCCTTTTCCAATTCCTCGATTGCCTCATCATAAAGTCCCTTGTTGTAATAAACAATGGCAAGGTTGTTATGTGCACCCGGATCATTATCCGGTATGCGTTCTGCAAAACTTTTTAAAATTTTATGTTCTTCAGTAGATATCATTCTGTTAAATTTAATTTTTTAAATATAATTTCTAAACTTGCACTATCAGGAAGGAGGATGAAGTAGGCGCGTAAAGGACGTTCTGAATCGGTGAAGTCAAATTCGGTTTCGACACAGAATATAAAATCTTTATCCTGACCAAACTCAATTATTACACTGGAAAGGACTGCACCTACCATATCAACAATCATTCCGGGAACCGAGGGTAGGACAAGAAGCCCCAAAAGTTCACCGAGGGCATTCATATATGAGCAGGAGAGGATATTGGACACCTCTTTTAAAAGGGATTCCTGCAGTTCTTTAGGTTCTACCCGGTCCTGGAATATTAAAAGGTCGGCAAGTGTCTGGGCGTCTTCATAGGGATAAAGGAGTAAGGTGCGTCCGGTCAGGTCACCAAGAAAATAGAGCAAGACCGAAGCGACGATATCGTCGGGGTCAGCGATTTTCATAATTACATCGTTCAGGGTGCCGGTCAGAATCTTGGGAACTCGAACCATCACCTTTTTACCCAGTAGTTGAGATAATGAGGTAGCAGCGTGTCCACTTCCGATATTAGCCACCTCTTTTAATGCATCCATTTGAATGGCAGAGAGGCGTTTTGCATCAATCATTCAAACCCCCTTGGGTCTAAAATCATAATTGGTTTTCCATCTGCATAGATTGAACAACCAGAATAATATGGTGTAGAAACCAAGTCATCAAGTTTTTTTACAACAATTTCTTCTTCATCAATAATCTCATCGGTTACAAAACCTCGTTTCCGTTCCTGGTATTGTAGGACGATTATAGATTTTTTTGATTTACCACTTGGACAATTTAGATAATCTGCGGGTCTTATCAGGGGTAGAATCTCGTTTCGTAGTGGATAGAGCTCACGATGATACACCGTTTGGAAATTTTTCTCCTCGGCATAAAATGTTTCCTGAACATAGTTTAAGGGAATGGCGAATCTATTATCATTTAGTTTGAATATCATCGCCCGAACAATTACGAGGCTTAATGGCAGATCAAGCGTGAAACAGGTTCCTTCACCCTTTTTTGTATTCAATTCGAATCTGCCTCCAAGTTTATCAACAATCGCACTCACCACATCCAGACCGATACCGCGGCCTGAAATTTTGGAGACTTTATCTCTTGTTGAAAAGTCAGGGTGAATGATGATTCTTAAAATATCCTTGTTTTGAAGATTTCGCGCCTCGACTTCGGCAATGATATTTTTTTCAAGTGCCTTTTTCTTTATTTCCTCAAGACTGATTCCCTTGCCGTTATCAGCAACCGAGATTCTGATTCGTTCCCTTTCCCGGACTGCGGTCAAGGTAATCTTGCCTTCTTTTTCAATTCCGTGGTCTAAGGCATTGCGTAGAAGATGAATCAATGGTTCTTTGAGTACATCTATGATTGAGCGGTCAACCTCAATATCTGCACCAATGATTTCAAAGTCAATCTTTTTCCCCTGTCGTTTTGCTTCATCCCTTAAAAGACGCGGAAAGAAATCGAATACCGTAGATAAAGGTAACATCCGCAGTCGCATTACCTCATCCCGTAATGATGATATAAAACGCGCTGATGTCTCGACAACAGTGGTTAAATCATTATTGTCGATCATCTGTTTCAGATGGAGAAGGCGTGCCCTTTGAATCATTAACTCATTGGTGAGGTTGAAAAGCTGGTCAAGTTTTTCAGTCTTTATCCGGATTTCACTGATGGTACCTGCCTGACGTCTTGCGCGCATTATCGCAACCATCTCGCCCTGTTCTATTTTTTTAATGGAATCAAGGATTTTATCGGGAGACGGGAATTCTTGTTTTTCCTTTAAGGCACGCACAAAATCAGTAAGATAATCTACGATTGTAAACAGAAAATCTATTAAGTCTGGATTTATTTCGCCTTTTTCTTTGGGAGTGGAGAGCAAGTCCTCAAGACGATGGGTAATCTGTCCAAGTGTTTCATAACCCATTGCCTGTGCCATACCTTTAATTGTATGGAAGATTCGGAAGAGTTCGAGGATTGATTCACGATTCTGGTTATCCTTTTCAAGTTTGAGCAAATTTTTGTTTAAAGCCTCGATATAGACCCGGACCTCACTGATAAATAACTCTAAGTAGCTTTCCATTATTTCTTTACCAATCGTTCAATTGACTCCAGTACCCTTGACGGTTGGAAAGGTTTAACTACATAATCGATCGCACCGGCCTGGACCGCTTCGAGGACCAGGGCCTGCTGTCCCATTGCTGATACCATAAGAATCTTGGCATCCGGGTCGAGTTTTTTAATTTCCTTAACCGCTTCAATTCCACTCATATCAGGCATAATGATATCCATTGTTACGAGGTCAGGTTTCAACTTCTGATAGTGTTCAACTGCTTCTTTACCGGTCGAGGCTTCACCACAGATAGTATGACCGCCCTTTTCTAAAATATCGCTTAGCATACGACGCATAAACATTGCATCGTCAACGACCAATATCCTCATTTATCCTCCTTTGATAGGGTCTTTACCAGGTCCAAAATAAGGATTGGTTTTTCTCCTGTTTCACAAACTCCATAAAAAAACCTTTTTTCTTTCTTTGTTGCAAGAAATTCTGAACGGCGGTTAATATCTTTTTGCTGAATTTTTTTCGTGCCGAATAATTCATCCACCTTTAAACCAGCCAGACGGCCTTTTTCTTCAATTATCAATAGCACATTTCCATTTTCTTCTCCTTTAAGGCCGAGCCTCTTTTTTAAGGAGATAACGGGGATGATTTCACCACGGACATTAACCAATCCCAAAAGAAAATTTGGTGTCCCCGGAACCATTACCGGTTCGGTTGATTCTGTTACCTCACGGACATTTTTAATATCAACCCCGATATGCTCGTCTCCAATTCTAAAAACAATAATGGTATCCATCATTCGACCCATAGATTTCTAAACCGAATAATACCGAAGGGGTCAACATTAAAACCGCCAATCCGTTTATTCTTTACATAGGATTCAACACCATGTGAGATAAAGACCCAGGGTGCATCTTCAACGATTATCTGCTCCGCCTTTTGATATAATCTTATTCGTTGTTTGATATTCGGCTCGGAACGGGCTTTTTCAATCATCTCGTCAACCCGGGGATTTTTGTAGAATGATGTATTACCCGGACTTCCGAAACTGCGGGAATGGAAAAGTGGAAAGAGAAAATTGTCCGGGTCACCGTTATCTGAAAGCCAGCTTTTTGTGCATAAAAGGCTTTTTCCTTTATATCCTTTTTCCAAAAATTCTTTCCAGGGCATCGGATTTATGACAACGTTGATACCGATTTTTTTAAAACATTTCTTTAAGTATTCGGCACGTTGGATTAAAGTTGCGCTGTCTCGAATATCAAGTTCATATTCCTGGTTTAGACCACTGCCAAATCCTGCTTCGCGCATCAACTCTCGCGCACGATCCAGGTTGTATGAATAGCCTTTAATCTCAGGATTGAATGAACTTAATCCCGGAGGGAAGATACCCCGGGCCGGCACCGCCTGACCTTTTAAGATATTACGGCAATAATATTCTCTATCCAGGGTATAATTTAACGCCTGCCGCACCCTCTTATCTTTGAACGGAGTATCCATTTGAACATTGATTCCCAAATAATAAGTTGAGAGCACAGAGCCGGATACAATCTCATCCTCAGCGAATTCTTCTATCATATTGGATGTTAGCTGCATTATATCTATCTTTCCCCGGCGAAAGAGTTCTATAGCTTCATTGTCATCTTTAATGATTTTTACAATAATCTGGTCAATAGGTGGACGTCCATCAAAAAAATCTTCAAAATCCTCAAAGATAAGCTCCTTTCCTTTGTTCCATTCTATTAATCGGAAAGGTCCGGCACCAATCGGTGATTCAGGGTTGAAATTATCCGGGACGACATCACAGACACCGGAGGCAAGATTAGCCAGAAAGGGCAGGTAAGGATATTTTAGTATAAATCTAATGCGATAGTCATCAACCACTATCATATCATCAATATAATCAATGAAAGCGAAATTGGGACCCTTTCTAATCCGCCTTATTGTATCTAAAACATTCTTTGCTGTCAAGGTCTGTCCATTATGAAATTTTACATTTCTTTTGAGGTAAAAATCCCATTGTGTTCCATCTTTGGATACGGTGAAATATTCGGCAATCGCCGGGATTAAATTATTTGTGGAATCAAAGGTTAAAAGACCGGTGAAGGTTTGTTCAATAACCTCATGGCTTCGGGCATCAGTTTTTATTGCCGGGTCTAAGGTGATTGGTTCAACCGACATTCGAAATACAATTGTTTTATATTCCTTTTTTAGGATTAAAATATCTTTGTCATAATTTTTAAGCATCGTTAAAATTTTTTCTGATGTGCGCGAACTGGATTCCGCCGCTTTAAAATATTGGGGAAATTTTTTTTCAATCTTGCTGTATTCTTCTTTGATAAGGCGAAATTTGGCACCAAGATCATTGCATTGTTCAATCATCTTTGAAGTTGATTCTACCATTTCGCCGATTAAGGTATCAAGATTTTCTAATAAATTTTTATTTTCAACGAATGATGTAATAGCCGATTTCAAAAAAGAGATTCCCTGTTCAACATCACTAAGACTGCGGAGCAGGAGATCAGAGAGATGTTGAAAGTTTTTTATCATTTCATTCTTTATTTCGGCAATCTCCGATACAAATTCGGCGGTTTTCTGGGAAAGACTCTTTATCTCTTTTGTTACTATACCCAGGGATGGGGCATATTCGCCGCCCCGGGCACTTTCGATGCCGGCATAAAGACCCAGGATGCGAGAGCGTTCCATTATTCTTTTTAAATCGCTGAGAGGTAAATCAATTTCATATACTATGGTCTTCATTGAATTGATCTTCAGGTTGAGAGAGGTTAGTATTTTCAGGATATTCTCATAGAAATCTTTCCCCCGGGAAAGAACATCAGTGCCAAGTTTATTTGTTTTCAACCAATTCTTTAACTCCTCGGCAATATCCTTTGTAATTTTGAGCAGATGATTGGTTTCTGATACAAATTGCAAGATGGGTCGTTCAGAGAATTCACGGCCGATTTTGGAGACATTCTGGATAACCGTTGTTTCGGTGCTTTTATCGTAACTCTTTCGGGTGTTGGTCAATGCAATCCTCAGGGAATTATAGATATGGGCGAAACTTGAATTATCCTTGACCTCAAGCAGGGCTTTGCGGATATTGTTAATATGGCGGAAGATTGTGCCCAGGCTGATTTCTAATACTGCAGAAAACCGGGCGGTGTCATATATTTCATCAATGCGTTGAGATAACTTCTGATTTTCTTTTATTAGATGGTTATGCAATGCCTTCTGTTCAGCAACCGAATCGGAGATTGTTTTGATATTTGCCTCAACACCCGGAATGAGTACCAGAAGTTCATCAGTGATATCGGAAAATTCTTTATTAATCTGTTTTAGTTCAAAGACTAATTTACTAACGCCGAGGAGGTCATGTCCCAGATTTACTACTTCCTGGATAATCTTCTTTGAAACATCAGGTATTAAATTTGTTGGAATCCTTGAACTCCGCACCAGGTTTGTCATTTCCCGGGCAATTACTTCAAATCCCCGACCTCTTTTCCCGGCATGAAAGGCAGTGATACCTGCATTCCTTGATGCGACTTCAATGGATTCAGATACGGTATTTATATTTTTTATTGTATCATCGAGTTGTACACCCTCTTTGTGTATCTGGTCAAAGGTTTGGGCAACCATCTGCAGGTCCTCACTGATACGATTTGAAATCTTGAGTGATTGGTCCACCCGGGTGATTGTCTGTTCAAGTATTTCTTTCATTTTTTTGATTTGCTGATCAAAGACCGCGGCTCCTTCAAATTCAAGTTCAACTGTAGCAGATAGGTTGTCAAAACGGTGGCTTATTTCAGAGAGGGCCTCGGTTCCATGCTGAAGGCTATTCTCTATTTCCCGGCCGGTTTCAAGTAAATTCTTGAAACTTGCATTATATTCCTCAAGCGGTGTCCTTAAGTGACTGATAACCCTTTCTCTTAAATTCTCAGACATATATTTTAATTGTATTAAATTTTTCGAGAATGTCAAGAAGGAAGTGTAAATGTTGACCGACATTGTTGCCAGTTTAGATATAAAAGGGATTTAAGAAAAATGCTTGAAATAATAGGTTAACGGGTCTAAACGGGGTTGTAAGGAGCAGTATGGTTATGCATCGCCCGGTTACCGGACGGATTGAATTGTATATCCCTTATGGTGCCGGGATTGAAGATATACTATAATATCCAATGCAGATACCGGGGACAACAAGATACCGAATTGATTATGCTGAAGAGGTTTTGCCCGAACTTAATAGAAACATCGCCTTATTGGCGCTGGTAATCCCGGGTAATTTCAGTAGTGGTTTTTCCTGAAAAGATGGTAAGGATGTGTATGCACATTACAGAAGTTAAAAAATGCCAGGACGCAGAATCGAACTGCGGACACCCGGATTTTCAGTCCGGTGCTCTACCAACTGAGCTATCCTGGCAACAACAATAGATTTTATTCAGATTTTACAAATTGTCAATGGGTAAATTAACTTATTCATCTGCCCACCATATCAATTCAGAAAAACTGAAGAAATTTATTAATATATGCAGGAAGTGACAAACTCCCTGGCAAAAATAAGATAAGATACCGTGCCAGACTCTAATCGTCAGGCATTAAGGTTTTCGGGATTTAAAGGATGGTTTGTTATTTAATCGTTTGCGTTTATCTTCGGTTAAGAAAGTGGCAAAGATGTTATTAGCTGGTGTTTTAGCCTATCTTTTTGTATTGATTATACTGAAATACCATTACAATTAATCAGAATGCACAATGAAAAAAGCGGCGAGGAGTCAGGTCCAGCATACCTTGACAACTGAAGAAAATTATCTATAATCAAATTCAGTGATGTTTTTTTTATTATTGATCTTTTTTAGTCATCAGCCAAGGACCCTTGCGGTTCCGCCTTTCAAACATACCTTAGGGTTTTATCGGGCTTCAAAATATTATCTTCAACTCTTTCTCGGTCCGGGTTACGACTATGATGACCCTCAGGGTATTGCCGCAGTAAAACTGAAGGAACTGGATAATCCCAGGACATCAAGGGATGATGATGAACTTACCGTTTTTGCGGTGAATGCCGGCGCCGGCCAGATTGTGTATAATGTTGGTCTGATGTCGGTGCGGATATTCGGTAATAAAAAAATCTTTTCCCAACCCAGGGGGATTACTGCAAACCGTGATGGTCTGGTTGCAGTAGCGGATTTTGGCAATAGGAGGGTGGTGAAGTTACAATATAAAAAGGGTAAACTTAAAATTGTCGGTGAAATTCATACACCGGGTCGTCCGTTTGATCTCTGTTTTGATTCTCAGAACAACCTCTATGTAACTGATTATGATAGTTCAAAAGTCTATGTCTTTTCTGCCCGGGATTCACTGTTAAGAAGTTTTGGAAGAACGGGTAGGGCAGAGGGGGAGATTTATCATCCGATGGGGATTGAGGTTATTGATGGAAAGGCAAAACATAATTATTATAAAGATGCATTTATTGTAATAACCGATGATGATGGTAAGCGTATTACACGGTTCTCCCTGCAGGGTAGATATCTTGGTTCAGTGAACAATTTTGACCTGGGCCTTGTTGAGGCGCATTTTTTATATGTTGCGATTGATTATTTTGATTGTATTTATGTCACCGATGAGGTAAATAATCAGGTCCATAAATTTGACCATTATCTTCACTATATCATATCCGAAGGTAGAAAAGGAACCGGAGAGGGCGAATTCTCTTCACCCCGAGGAATAACAATCTGGAGACGATATGGTCAGGTTTTTATTGCCGAGAAAGAAGGCGGTCAGTATCTCTGGATTGCCGCCGATGGTTTTGTTGTGGGAAGTTATCCGGAGGTTTTTACCCGGAAATTGCCGGGAACGACACTTGCAATATATCTAACCGGTGAATCAAAGCTTTATATTACAGTTGTGAATCAGAGAGGTGAGAAGGTGCGTGATTTACTTAATGGATTGAGAAGACCGCCTGGTGAGTTTCTTATCTTCTGGGATGGATACGATAATAAAGGTCAGATTGTGCCACCGGGTAATTATCAATTTATTATTAAATTACGGGCTGCCCATGGTCATGGAAGAAGATTAAAGAAGGTTCTGAAAGCAGAAGTAAGATGTCGTGCATAGTTAGAATACTGATTTTACCATTTCTCCTCTCGGCGACAAAATATGCTGGAGAATTTCAGGACCTTGGGGTTGGAGCGCGTTCCTGCGCAATGGGTGGGGCAGGTGTTGTTCAGAGCGTTGATCCATCCGTGCTTTATTTTAATCCTGCGGCTTCTTATTATACAGCCCGGAGTTTATTAATTATGCATGCGGAGAATTTTGCCGGTCTGGTTAAGAATGATTTTGCCGGGATTGTTTTTTCGAGGTTAAATAGCACATTTGGTGGAGCAATTCAATATCTCGCAGTTGATGGTATTAAATTGACCCGACTTCCTGATAGTAACTCACCGGTCGGCAATAATAATAGACCGATTGCCTATGATACAGCAGGAACCAAGGATATTGTTCTTTATATCAATGGTGCGCGGGGCAATAGGCATCTCGCCCTTGGTGTTAACATCAAGGTATTCTATCGGGATTTGAGTGTGATAACGGGTGCCGGTGGTGGTATGGACTTTGGTGCTGTAGTTAGAAACCATCACTTTAGATTTGGTATTTCACTCCGCGATTTTGTCCTGGCACCAATCATCTGGAGCAACGGCACCAGGGAGACAATAGCCACCAAACTTACCGCCGGTGTTGCATCGATTGTGCCGATTGAGAAATTTAATTCAAAAATTAATTTAGAAATTGATTTTATAAAATATTTTGATATTGAAGGATTTGATTTGAACGCCGGAATAGAATTCGCCTTCCGCAGTCTGGTTTATGCCAGAGCCGGTAGCAATGGTGGAAGATTTACCATCGGTGCCGGTATCGGCTACCGCCGATTCTATCTGGATTATGCATTTATCACTCATACTGATTTACACGGTTCAAATAAGATTTCTGCGGTGTTAAGATTTTGATAAAATCCGAGGTTTTCAGAAAACTCTTAAATCTCTGGGCGATATTTATCTCCATCATATATTATATTGCCCCGGTTTACAAGGGCAGAATGCTTTTATTGATTGTTTGTGTTATTATTGTAGTGGTTGATTTTATGAGATTGCATTTGGATGGAATCAAAGAGGCCTTTATCCTTTTTTTTGGTTCATTTCTCCGGCGTCATGAATTTACTCGATTGAGCGGTGCTACTTATCTACTATTAGGATGTTTGATTACTTCATTACTTTACAGCAAAATCATTGTTGTTGCTTCCTGTGCATTTATTATTGTCGGGGATACATTTGCTGCACTCTTCGGTCAGAATATAAAGGGCCCGAGGTTATTTAAAAAGAAGACCCTGATCGGAAGTCTGGGATTTTTTCTTTCCACCCTGTGTGTAATTTTGGTAATGTATAAATTTACCCGGCCCTTTCATTTTAATCAACTTCTGATCGGCGCAATTGCCGCGACTATATTTGAGGCATTGCCGTTGCCCTGGAACGATAACTTTGCCGTGCCTATTATGACCGGGGCGGTGATGAGTTTACTCTAAAAAATTAGGGGGGACATTAATATCCCCCCTGACTTTCTATTAATCATTATTAGATTACATTGCCTGAGCCTCAGTCTTTTTCGGTTCCAGAGTTATCTTCTGATAGCTTTTTAGTCCGGTACCGGCTGGGATTATGCGTCCAACAATGACATTTTCTTTAAGACCTTCCAGCTTATCAAGTTTTCCGCTCACCGCAGCATCAGCCAGAACCTTGGTTGTTTCCTGAAAACTTGATGCCGAAAAGAAAGATTCAGTTGATAATGCGGCTCTTGTAATACCCAGAAGAATCGGTCGGTATGTCGCCGGTTTTTTGCCTTCCATTAATGCCTGCTGATTGATTTCAATAACCCGGCGTTTATCAACGATTTCGCCCCCAACAAACGGCGTGTGGCCGGGTTCTTCAATCTTGACCCTCTGTAGCATCTGACGAACAATAACCTCAATATGTTTATCATCAATCTTTACATCCTGGATTCGGTAGACCTCAAGTATTTCGTTTACTAAGAAGCGCTGGGTCTCCATCGGTCCTTTTATCCTTAAAATATCGTGGGCATCTATGGCACCTTCGCATAGGGGGTCACCAGCACGCACTGCTTCACCGGAGTGGACCTTAAGATAACGGGTTGTCGATATCTTGTAGGTCCGGGCATCACCGACTTCAGGGGTGACTATAACTTTCCAGTAACCTTTTTCTTCTTCAACATCGCAGATTCCATCAATTTCAGTAACGACTGCCGGATTTTTAACCTGTTTCGCCTCAAATAGTTCTTCAACCCGGGGTAGACCGCCGGTTATGTCTTTACTCTTTCCAATCTCTTTGGGAATCCTTGCAATTAATGTTCCGGGATGAATTTTATCTCCATCCTTGACTAAAAGATAAGTGCCGGCCGGAATTGAGAAGGTTTTGAGAACCTTATCGTTTTTGCCTATGATATTGATCTTGGGATGATGGTGTCTTATTCTATCTTCAACAATAATGAGTTGTTTTCCACCCGACCTTTCATCAACCCAGTTCTCCTGTAGTGTTACACCGGGTATGATATCCAGATATTTTACCCTGCCGCCCACCGGGGATACGATGGGGATTGAATAGGGGTCCCATTCAAATAGTGTATCACCAGGTTTGACTGTGGATTTTGCGGTTACATAGATAATTGCGCCGATTGGAATATTATAACTGATTTTTCTGCCGTTTCCCTTTATGATCATCTTACCCTTATCATTTAGCGTTATCTGGTAGCCGTCGGGTCTTTTAACCGCCGTAAGATTTTCAAAACTTACCTTGCCGGAAAATTCTGCAGTCCTTGATGTACTTTCGGCTATCCTCAGTGCAACACCTCCACCATGGAATGTTCTCAGGGTAAGCTGGGTTCCCGGTTCACCGATTGATTGGGCAGCAATGACTCCAACCGCCTCACCGATTTCAACCATTTTGCCCGTAGCCAGATTTCTGCCGTAGCATTTTGCACAAAGTCCAACCGGTGCCTCGCAGGTGAGGATTGAGCGGACCTTAACTTTTTCAATACCGCATTTTTCAATCTTGAGTGCCGCTTCATTGGAGATTTCCTGACCGCCTTTAACAAGAATCTCATTTGTGACCTGGTCAATAACATCAACCAACGCAACCCTTCCGGCAATCCTTTCGTTTAAAGCCTCAACAATTTTTTCTCCTTCTTTCAAGGCGCTGATTTCCTGACCCATAATTGTTCCACAATCTTCCATTGTAATTGTTACATTCTGAGCCACATCAACAAGTCTTCTTGTGAGATATCCGGCATCTGCGGTCTTCAGTGCGGTATCAGCAAGTCCTTTCCTGGCGCCATGGGTAGAAATAAAGTATTCAAGTACGGAAAGTCCTTCTTTACACGAGCTCTTGATGGGTGTTTCAATGATTTGAACCGCCGTAACCCTTCGCTGGGGCTTGGACATAAGCCCTCTGAGACCGCATATCTGGCAGGCTTGATTTCTTGACCCCCTTGCTCCAGAATCTACCATCATATACAGTGGGTTGAATCCATTACGGTTTTTTTGCAGTTCTTTAATCAGGTCTTCTTCAATCTGCATTGCCGCTCTGGTCCAGGTATCAATAACTTTATTGTAGCGTTCGGTCTCGGATATGAGTCCAACCTTATGTGCCTTGTTTATTTCCATAACCTCCCGGGTGCTTTGTTTCCAGATATCTTCTTTTGTTGATAAGGTTATCATATCATCGATGCCGATTGTTAATCCCGATATTGTGGCGATTTCAAAGCCGACTTTTTTAAGGTTATCCAGCAGTTCTATGGTTTTTTCGGTTCCTAATTTATTTAGGCATTCATCAACGATTTCAGAGAGCCTTTTTTTATTCGCTTCGATATTTTTGAATCTGAGTTCCGGCGGCAATAATTCATTGAACAATACGCGGCCCGGGGTCGTATCCATTATTTTACCATTAAATTTATATTTTATCGGTTCGTGGAAGGTGAGGCTGTTTTTAAAGAGTGCCATATTGATTTCATCAACCGAACTTATTAATTTTGGTTTCCTGTTTTTGGGTAGAGGTCTAAATTTAGTCAGATAATGTAGACCGATTACAATGTCCTGGGTAGGGGAAACCAGGGCACGACCATTGGCTGGAGAACGTATGTTGTGGATTGAGAGCATCAGAAGCAGAGATTCCATAAGTGCCTCAGGTGAAAGTGGGACATGAACACTCATTGTATCACCATCAAAGTCTGCATTATATGGGACGCAGACGCTGGGATGGATGGTGATGGCGCGGCCCTCTCTTAATACCGGAAGAAATGCCTGGATTGATACACGATGCAGGGTCGGTGCACGATTTAATAGGACCGGATGGTCCCGGATGATTTCGTCGAGGATTTCATAAACTTCAGTAGAACGCGCCCGGACTAAACGACGGGCACTTCTTTCTGAATCGACAATACCGCGTTCTTCAAGTTTACGCACAATCATCGGTTTGAATAATTCCAGCGCCATCTCTTTTGGTATGCCGCACTGGTATAGTTTCAGGGTGGGGTCAACGACAATTACTGAACGGCCTGAATAGTCCACCCTTTTACCCAGGAGATTTCTGCGGAAACGTCCCTGCTTGCCTTTTAGGGCATCGGCAAGGGACTTGAGGGGACGATTGCCCCTGCCCTTGATTGGCCTTGAACGTCGTGAATTATCAAGCAGGGCGTCTACTGAATCTTGCAGCATCCTCTTTTCATTACGGATAATTACCTCAGGCGTCTTTATCCCGGAGGTGATTGATTTGACCCGGTTGTTTCTGGTGATGACACGCTTGTAAAGGTCATTTAAATCAGATGTAGCATATCTGCCGCCCTCTAAGGCAACCAGAGGTCTGAGATCCGGCGGGATTACGGGAATTCGAGTGAGGATCATCCATTCGGGTCTATTACCGGAAAGTCTGAATGCCTCCACCAGTTTTAATTTTTTCAACAATTGGACCTGGCGCGACTGCAGGGTTTCTTTCTCCAATCTGATTCTCAAGTCTGAAGAAAGATTCTCCAAGTCAATTTCTTTGAGAAGGTCATAGATCGGCTGTCCACCCATATCTGCCCTGAATCCTTCATATTTTTGTATTGCTTCCTGGTATTCTTCTTCAACTAAAACCTCTCCTTTTCGATGCGGGGAATCAGCGGATTCCAAGACAATATACGCCTCATAGTTGAGCACGGCCTCAAGTTGATTGATTGAGAGGTCAAGGAGCAGACCAATCTTACTGGGTGGTATTTTGTAATAGAAGACATGGGCAACAGGAACTGCAAGATCAATATGACCCATCCTTTCCCGGCGTACCGAGGCGGGAGCAACTTCTACTCCGCATCTTTCACAAACCGTCCCTCGATATTTTGCCTTCTTATATTTACCACAGGAACATTCAAAGTCTTTAACCGGACCAAAGATTCTTTCACAAAAGAGCCCATCCTTTTCTGGACGCTGAGTTCGATAATTTATTGTGTCAGCCCTGGTTACCTCACCTCTTGACCAGGAAAGTATTGTTTCGGGTGAGGCGAGGGATAGTCGGATTCCGTCGTATTCCATCAGGTTCAGGTCATAGGAACGAGATTTACTACTCATTACTTGCCTCCTTTTTTTCAAGGGTTACATTAAAACATAACCCCTGTAGTTCTTTAAGGAGCACATTGAATGATGCCGGGGCCCTTGGTCGGGGTGGATTTTTGCCCCTGATCAATGCCTCATACATTTCAGCCCGACCTTCAACATCATCAGATTTGACTGTTAACATTTCCTGAAGTGTATAGGCAGCACCATAGGCCTCCAATGCCCATACCTCCATTTCACCGAGTCTCTGTCCTCCAAACTGTGCCTTTCCTCCGAGTGGTTGCTGGGTTATTAAGGAGTATGGTCCGGTAGAACGGGCATGGATTTTCTCGTCCACCATATGAATCAGTTTTAACATATACATATATCCGACAGTGATCTTTGAATCGAAGGCAAGGCCGGTTCTACCATCGCGTAATTCAATCTGTCCATCTTCCGGAAGTCCTGCCTCATTTAATTTCTGTCTTAATTCTTCAATTGTCGCACCGTTGAAGATGGGTGAAATTGCGTAGAATTTTAATTTATCCGCTGCCCAGCCAAAATGGGTTTCCAGAATCTGGCCGACATTCATTCGGGAGGGAACGCCCAGGGGATTGAGCACAATATCTATAGGTGTCCCATCAGGCAGGAATGGCATATCTTCTTCAGGCATAATTTTGGCTACTACACCCTTATTCCCATGTCGTCCTGCCATCTTATCGCCTACTGCGATTCGCCTTTTTTGGGCAATGAAGACCTTTACGATTTTTAAAACTCCATGGGGCAGTTCATCGCCCTTTAGTAATTTATCTTCTTCAATTTTTTTATCGGCTTCTACCTGGAGTAGTTGATTCTCTGATTCTATTGCAATTCTTTTTGCTTCTTCATTAAGACGACTGTCATTTATAAATTGGTCATCCGGAACCAGTTTATGCACTTCCGCAAGACTATTAAAAAATTCTTCATCAAACTGTTTTCCTTTTGCCAGAATAATCTTTCCTTTTTCATTCCTGATATTTGAATGTGCGGTTTTGTTAAGTAATATATGTTTCAGGAGATTATTCCTTTCCTGGATGATTTCTTTAAACAGAGCGGTGAATTCCTGTTGAATCTTTTTTCTCCTTTCCGCCTCCACATGTTGGGCTAAGGGATCCGTAGTTCTGCGCGTGAGGACTTTTCGATCGATAACAACACCCTCAACTCCGGGTTCTACCCTTATGGATGTATCTCGAACATTGGTTGCCTTCTCAGCAAAAACTGCACGCATCAATCTTTCCTCAGGGGTGAGTTCAGTTTCGCCCTTTGGTGTTATCTTGCCGACAAGAATATCATCTGGACCAACTTCAGCACCAATGCGCACAATTCCAAATTCATCTAAGTCTTTCAGGAGAAAATCCGAGAGTCCGGGAATATCCCTTGTTATCTCTTCAGGCCCTAATTTTGTTTCGCGCACTTCGCAGTCAAACTCCAGGATATGAATTGATGTGAATGTATCCTCTTTAAGTAATTTTTCACTTATAATCACTGCATCTTCAAAATTATAACCAAGGAAGGGCATAAATGCTACAAGCACATTTTTACCCAGGGCAAGAACCCCGTCTTTTGTTGCATATCCATCCGCTAAGATATCACCTTTTTTAACCTTCTGCCGTTCTTTTACTATGGGTTTTTGGTGAATACAGGTATTCTGATTTGAGCGGATAAATTTTGAAAGCTGGTAATGTTTCTTTGCTTTATTACTCATCTCAATTATAATCCGCTCGGCATCAACATAATCAACTCGACCTTCAACATCAGAAAGGACCAAAATACCAGAATTTTTTGCAATCCGCTGCTCCATTCCAGTACCGACATAGGGGATATCTGGTTTAATCAGCGGCACTGCCTGTCTTTGCATATTGGAACCCATCAAGGCACGGTCTGCATCATCGTGTTCTAAGAAAGGTATTAATGAGGTAGTCGGACTGAATACCTGCTCGGGCGAAACATCCATAAGCTCGACCTCTTTCACCGGCACCATAGGAAAATCATCGCGGCGTCGACACAGTACCTGCCCAGCGGTAATACGGCCGTTTTTATCAATCGGAGTATTTGCCTGGGCTATTGTGTATTTATCTTCTTCATCAGCTCTCAGGTAGATAAAATCATCAGTTACCCGGCCGTCTTTCACCACCCAGTATGGGGCGAGGATAAAGCCGTATTTATCAATCTTCGCAAAACTTGCCAGGCTTGAGATCAACCCGATATTCGGACCTTCAGGTGTTTCAATCGGGCAGATTCTTGAATAGTGAGAATAGTGAACATCCCGAACCTCAAAACCTGCAGTCTGACGGGTCAATCCCCCCTGACCCAATGAAGAGATCCTTCTTTTATGGGTTAACTCGGAAATAGGATTGGTCTGTTCCATAAACTGGGATAATTGTGAGGTGGTGAAAAATTTGTTGATAATATTGGATACGAGTCGGGGATTAATTAAATCCTGGGGTGATAATCCGGATTCATCCATCAATGAGGCTCGTTCTTTGATGTTTTGAATTAATTGTTTGATGGCGAGTCGGAATTGTTCACCCAGCAATTCACCGACACGGCGCACCCTTCGATTACCAAGATGGTCAATGTCATCGGCCTGGATTTCACCGGCAACAAACTTATAGAGATTTTTAAAGATGATAACCAAATCTTCTATCTTTAATGTTGTGGTATGCTTTCGTTCAGTGATACCAAGTTTCATATTCAGTTTGAATCGGCCTATTTCATCGAGGTTGAAACGTTCCTGATCGAAGATCAAATTATTTATATAATTGATTGCGATATCTAAAGTCGGGGGTGCCATTGAACGCATAAGTGTGTAGATCTTTTTTGCTGCCTCTTCTTTGGAATAGGTGCGGTCTTTTTTGAGGGTATTGGTGATGATTGTAACGCCAAGTTCCCGGGAATCGATAATTGCTACTTTTTTAAATCCCTTATGCAGCAGAAAATCGATATTTGCCTTTTCCAGTAATTCACCGGCCGGAAGTAAGAGTTTCCCGTCTTCATAGATGTCATCGGCGCAGAAATGATTTTCTGCCTGTTTTAGGTCCACGGTCTTCACCGGGAAGAAGAGTCGAATTATCTCCGCATTTTTTTCAAAACCGAGGCTTCTCAAAAACATCGTGCCCAATAATTTTCTCCGCCGGTCAAGGATTGCGTAGAAGGTATTGTTGCGGTCGACAATGAATTCAATCCATTGCCCCCGATAGGGGATAACCATTGCCGAATAAATATTATTGCTTTCGCTGAAATATACTCCTGGAGAACGGTGAATCTGGTTTACGATAACCCTTTCTACGCCATTAATTACAAATGTCCCGCGGTTGGTCATCAGGGGAAGATCGCAAAGATAGATTTCCTGTTCTGTAATTTCATTCAGCTTTCCATCTTCCTCCTGACTGACAAGCCGAAAGTTGACCTTTAACGGCACACCATAGGTGGCGCCCTTTTCAATCGCCTCATTTACCGAGTATTTTGCTGGTCCAAATCGATGGGAGTTGTAGTGGAGTTGATATCGATTATGGATATCCGAAACCGGAAATTCATTCTGGAATATCTTTTTAATGCTCTTATTAACGAAGAGGTTATATGATTCATGTTGCACCTCAAGCAAATGAGGCATCGTAAATTTTGATTTCCTTTTTGAGAAATCAATAAATTTTATCATATTCTCCTTTATTTAAACAACCATAATTGATTGTAAAGGATCGGCCCGGCAACACCAGGATTGGTGAAGGCCCTCATCCTTTTGAAGCAATTATCAAGATTATTATTTTAACTCAATAGTTGCACCGACTTCTTCGAGTTTAGCCTTCATATTTTCGGCTTCTTCCTTTGGTATTGCTTCTTTTATGTCACGGGGGAGATTGTCAATAATCTCCTTGGCTTCTTTCAGACCAAGTCCAGTAAGTTCTCTGAGCACTTTGAGGACCTGAATCTTTTTATCACCACAGGATGTCATTCTTACGGTGAATTCTGTTTTTTCTTCGGCTTTGGGTGCCGCTTCAGTTCCTGCTTGTTGAACCGCCACTGATACCGGGGCAGCAGCACTTACACCAAATTTTTCCTGTAGGGCCTTCACTAATTCAGAGAGTTCGAGGACGGATAGATTGCCTATCTCCTCAACTATGGTATCAATACCTTTTTTTGTTGCCTTTGCGGTCATTTTTCCTCCTTATCTTTTTTCTCCTTTAAGGCATTAATTGTTGACATTAAATTTCTCAATAGGGCCTCCAAGACACCGACAAAGTTACCCAATATGTTGAGGGAACCCACAACCTGGGCATATAGGACATCACGGGATGGAATTTTTGAAAATCTTATCACTTCATCCTGATCACAAAAGACACCTTCAATGATTCCACCCTTTATTTTTAGATTTCCTGCTTCAGCAATTGTTTTGGCCAGCACAATTGGGTCATCAAAGGCGATTGCAATGCCGGTAGGGCCAACAAATAGTTGTTTAAGGGTCATCTCATCATAACCAAGATTTTTCATTGCAATTAATCCCAGGGTATTCTTAATCACAAGATATTGTCCGTTGTTTTTCTTTAAAGTCCTTCTTAAACTTTCTAAATCTTTTACAGAAAGTCCGGTGAAGTCCGTAAAGTAGAATGCCTTACCCTGTTCCATCTGCTTTTGAATTTTCTCAACATAGGTGACCTTTTTCTGTGAAGGCATTATATTCCTCCTTTACGTAATTGAGAAAGAAGTTCTTTTTCATCAATTTTTATACCCGGACCCATGGAAGAGGAAATTGTGATTGATTTGATGAACTGTCCTTTTACAGTAGACGGTTTTGCCGCAATGAGGTCCTCGATAAAGACGCGGATATTTTCCTGCAATTTTTCCGGTTCAAATGACTTACGCCCAACCGGGGCATGAATACAACCGGTTTTATCGGTTTTAAACGCAATCTTTCCTTTTTTCAGCGCCCTTACCTGGTTTCCCACCTCAAAGGTAACGGTGCCTGATTTTGGGGAGGGCATCAGACCCTTAGGACCAAGAATACGGCCGAGTTTTCCCACATCACTCATTGAATCCGGCGTGGTAATTATGGCGTCAACATCAGACCAGCCTGATTTAATCTTTTCAATATATTCCTCATAACCTACATAATCGGCGCCTGCTTCCTTTGCCTCTTTCTGTTTTTCACCCTTGGTTAGTACCAATATTTTTATCTTCTTGCCGGTGCCGTGTGGTAGTTCTGATGTTCCCCTTACTAATTGATCGGTCTTTTTAGGATTGATGTTCAATTTTACTGCCAGATCAATGGATTCATCATATTTTGCCGTAGCAGTCTCCCGGGCAAGTTTCACTGCCTGGTCAAGTGGGTATTTCTTCTGGGTGATTTTTTCTTTAAGTGCCTTATAGCGTTTTGAATGCCTCATTTTTCCTCCACGGTTATTCCCATACTCCGTGCCGTTCCTTCAATAATCTTCATTGCCTGTTCAATAGAATCTGCATTGAGGTCTTTTATTTTCTTTTCGGCAATTTCCTTTATCTGAGCCTTGGTGACCTTACCTACAAAATCGCGGTTTGGTACACCAGAACCCTTGGCAATTCCGGCTGCCTGTTTTAATAGAACCGAGGCCGGTGGACTTTTCAGTACATAACTGAATGTGCGGTCTGCATATATAGTTACTACTGCTGGAACTATGATCCCACCCATATTTTTGGTTTCTGCATTAAATGCCTTACAGAATTCCATAATATTAACTCCATGCTGACCTAAGGCTGGACCGACCGGTGGGGCAGGGGTAGCACCTCCTGCAGGGATTTGTAATTTTATAGTTGCAACCACCTTTTTTGCCATAAATATCTCCTTAAATGGGTTTTAGTTGATGAAATCCAAGTTCGATCGGGGTAGTTCTTCCAAAGATGACCACCATTACCTTGACCTTTTCCCTTTCTGGATATATTTCCTCAACGGTGCCGATAAAGTTTGTGAATGGCCCTTCGGTTACTGTTACCCTTTCACCTTTAACAAATGGAATTTTTGTAACGACCCGGTGTTTTGATTCCTCAACCTGTTTTAACAGTGTATCTACCTCCTCTTGACTCAGCGGGGTCGGTTTATTCCGGGAACCCAGAAAATGGGTAACCCCCGAGATAGAATTGACAAGTCTTAAGGATTCCTCATTTTCATCCATCTCGATGACGATATAACCGGGATATATTCTTCTCTCTTCAATTATCCGTTTTCCCTTTCTGATTTTTACAAGATTCTCAACCGGAATGATAATTCGCCCGAATGAATCCTGTAGGTTCTTTTCTTCGATTGTCTTTTCTAAAATCCTTTTTACCTTATGTTCGTGTCCCGTCAGTGTATGCACTACATACCATTTCATAATTTGGCCCTCTGCTATTTAATGATTAGACCCAACGCCGTTGAGAATATTGTATCAAGCGCGAATATGATAATTGCAACGATTCCAGAAATTGCAATAACCACAATGGTAGAATTCAACAACTCACTGCGCGTTGGCCAGGTCACCTTACGCATTTCTCCGTAAACCTTTTTTAAATAATCAAATAATTTATTAATCACTATTAATCACTTAATCTCTGGCAGGCCTGGAGGGATTTGAACCCCCAACCCCCCGGTTTGGAGCCGGGTGCTCTTCCGTTAGAGCTACAGGCCTATTTTACCTCACGGTGAATAGTATGCTTTCGACAATTAGGACAGAATTTTTTCAGTTCCAATTTCTTCTGTTTCTTCTTATTCTTGGTAGTCGTATAGTTCCGATTTTTGCATTGCTTACACGCAAGCGTAATAATTTCTCTCATTATTCTATAATTTTTGTGACCACGCCGGCGCCTACGGTCTTACCACCTTCACGAATCGCAAAACGCAAACCCTGCTCAATCGCAACCGGCTCAATTAACTCAACCTCCAAATTCGCATTATCT
>JALVOT010000003.1 GCA_027026255.1 Caldifarciminota bacterium
GACTCTGCGAACTGTCAATCGCCACCCAACTGAACACCGGCGACTGCAAATGCGGACCACCCGAATAATAAGCATAATAACGACCCGTATCCGTAGGCACCAACTGACCAACCGTTAAACGAAAACCCAAAGTATCACAATAAACCCCGGAAACCACCTCAAGCCGAAAATCAACCACCGCACCATAAGGCGTCGAAGCCGCCGCAGTCACCCGATAAACATCCGAATCATTACTCACCGAATCACCCGAAGAAATCACACCATAACGCCCCGAATTATCATTAACCGTAATGTAAGAACTCGAAGTCATTAAAGTCGATACCACATCACGGGCATCAGCACCACCCGTATTCCTTAAAGTAACCACTAAATCCGCCGCCTCACCAGGATCCAAAATACCATTGCTGTTATTATCATTAACCACCGCAACACCAACAACCCCCAAAACCGGCGCATAAACCACAAACGAAGAATGCGAAGTCCATATCGAATCATTCCTATCATGAAACTCAAGAGCAAAACGCACCTCATGACCATCCGGACAATCACCCGCCACCCGAAACCGATAATCAGGATCCGAACGAACAGAATCACCTACCCCAATATCACCATACCAGGCCGAATCAACAGAAACCGTAACATAAGAATCAGACTCCCTTAATAACCCATAAACCGAACGCGCCACCGCCGACCCAATATTCTTCGCCCAACAACCCAACTCAACCCTCTCCCCGGGATTCACCTGACCATTACCACCAGAATCACTCAATACCGTCGAACTCAAAGATACACTGGGGCCTGAAGGAGAATTCACAAGAGCATATCCTTCATAGGGAATATAATTATGTTTTGTTACCGTAACATACATTGTATCCCCTGGCGTGGAGGGATTAACATTCAAAACCGCAGTTCCTGAGGCATTGGTATACCCAGCAACATGCATCTCAGGAGATTGAGCAGGTATCCAGCAGCAAACCAATGCATCTTTAAGTGGCGAACCGCCGCTCTTTACTGTAACCGTAAAGTCACCATTACCGGGACGGACATAGGCATAATGGGTCACAGTCATATTTGCCGGAACCCCGGTCCACAGGTCAAGCGATGGGTCACCAAGGACATGATAAGCCTCATAATAATATTGTTTACGATTGGTACTCGCGTTATAAACACCATCATACATACCATCTTCAGTAAATCTTCCGTGTTCGTATATTGAATCTGCATAGACCGCCTCATACCACTCACGCTGGAGCCAATCATCCTCATCCCAGTATGTAGAAGGGCAGGAACCATAATAAGCAACTGCACCACCATTCTCTTTTCTAATCCAGGATTCACCACCGCAGGGGTTCGTGCTTGAACCGAAGTTATTGGCGAGGCAGCAGTGTCCCGTAGCAATCGTCAATAAATCACCATTGGTTAACCGATTTACTTCAGCTACCGTAAATTTGGGTCCATCATGCCAGCCGTCATCATTGCCGTGCCCTGACAGCGTAATCAAAATACGACCGTCATTCACATTATCAAAAATATCCTGAGTTGTCGCACTGTAGGTTACTTCATAAAGTTTATAAGTAGTATACCCGTTAGGGTTCATAAATGTGCTGGTACAGTAGTTATGGGTCCCTTCACTTACAGAATGATTATCATTTCCCGCACAAAATGCATCTTTTTTAAACCAACCACTTGGAAGATCCGCCTTTTCGTATTTCAGAATTTTATTAACCTCGGTTGTGATATGTGCAGCATTCTCACAGGACAGTCGACCGTGAAAAATATCCGGCAGATATCCGGAACCATCCGTCTCTGCATAATAGAGGTCGGTTACCTTTCCTGAAGCACTGCCGGTCGGTGCCGGCATATAACCGCCATTCACATCACCAACAAGTAAAAGATAGGTGGGTGATGGAGATTGCCTATCAATGTAATTTTCAATCCCGGATGGATTCCAGGAACTAATACTATCCTGGTTAGCAACCTTTACTTTAAAACCCTTCTTTTTAAGCCAGTATGCAAGATTATTAACCTGAGACTGAAAATTGTTATGGGTAATAATTAAATAATGGATTGGAAGGGGCAGGATACCGCGGGCGAAATCTTCGTATATATTGTAGTTGAGAATCCTTCTTTTAAGAAAATCTTCGAATACCGGAGAATAATCCTTCAAAAAAACATTACGGGTCTTTTCTAAATCCGAATCAATAAATCTGACCTCAATTTCAAGCTCTTTATAAACCCTTATCACTCCGGAAACCGGATTATACTGAACCGGCACGACCATAAGTAGATTGAGCCTGTGGCCGCGCATTATATCATCATTTTCTATTTTTACGATTTCTGAAGGGTAAAATTTATCCGTATTGTATACCTCTTCATCAATCTCAAGCACAGGTCTTTTACCCGGCATCTTAATAACCGATGCCAACGCCGGCATAATCCGCTGGGTAATTCCGATATCCTGAAGTGAAATTTCATCATAATCCGCCCTGACGATTCTAATTTCAACCCGTGCCCCAAACGGCACACCGATTGTCTGTTTGATTGCCGGCAACTGCGGTTTTCCAATTTCACCGGTATAATATGCATCAGGGATAGAAAAGCGGACAAAGGTTTCATTCCGGGTATTTATCATCATATCGGTCTTAACCATCTCAGATTCCATACCGAAAACAGAGATGCTGAAATGTGTCGAGCCGGAAGATGAGGAAAGCAATCTTATCTCAGCCGGGTTAGAAGACGCTGAATTATCAAAGGCAATCCAGCGTGCCGACAGCACATTAAAAGCCAAAAATATTATAATAATGGGTGTTTCTATAACACTCCTTTTCACAAAACCTCCTTTCCTGAAGCCTAAGTCAGATAAGGCCATACCGTTTATATATTATAAACAGATATAACCGGATGTCAAGGTTCGCAACCGCCCCATTATCCGTCTGAACTATAACCCGTTTAACATTTTTTCCAACCCGGAAGACCCTGCCGGCGTGGATACCATATCTTGCACCTCCGCAATTTGAGCTATTGACTTTGTCGTTTTTTTTCGTAAAATAAAATTATGCTCATAGTCAAAAACAGCGAGATGCAAAAAATTGACCAATGGGCGATTGAATCCCTGGGTATCCCGGGTATTGTCTTAATGGAAAATGCCGGGCGGGGCTGTATTGAAGTGCTTAAATATTATTTTCACTTAGATGAAAACTTACGGGTCTTAATTATCAGCGGTAAAGGGAATAATGGCGGTGATGGTTTTGTCATCGCCCGCCACCTCAATAATCATTCAGTTCAGGTAAAGGTCGTGCTTCTGGGTAAAGGAGATGCACTAAAAAAGGACAGCCTTACCAATTACCAGATTGCAAAAAAGTCAAAAATTCCTATTATTGAAACAGTAAACCATAAAAGAGTCAAAAATATCATCCAGGATTTTACTCCTGATATAATCGTTGATGCGATATTCGGTACCGGGTTCAAGGGACGGATTAAAGAACCCTACTATAGTGTCATTGAAGCGATGAAGCAGAGTGATGCCTTTATCCTTTCTGTTGATATCCCATCCGGGATTGATGGTGATACCGGAAGTTTTGAAAATACCGCAGTGGTTGCTGACGCCACGGCAACAATGTGCCTTGCGAAGAGGGGACATTATCTCTATCCGGGCCGTGCCCTGTGTGGGGACCTTTTTATCATAGATATTGGAGTTCCTTATAATTTAATAGATACTGGATATCCCAGGATTTTAGAGTTTGAAGATATATATAAAATGATGCCCTTCCGTGCACCAGACGGTAATAAAGGAACATTCGGTCAGGTTCTGGTTATCGCCGGGGCAAGGGGTTTTTCCGGAGCCGCGGCAATGGCCGCAATTTCCGCATTGAAAGTCGGTGCCGGGCTTGTGCGTCTTGCTGCACCAGAGGGGATAATGAACTCCCTGGAATCAAAATTACTTGAGGTGGTCAAAATCCCTTTAAAACAGACTCCGGAAGAGACAATCACCCATAGTGCAATAGACCAGCTCCTGCCTTATTTGGAAAAAACCAATGTCGTTATTATCGGTCCCGGTATTACCACACATCCTGAAACCGCCAGATTTCTCTTTAAATTTCTGCCCGGGATTAAAAAACCGTTAATAATTGATGCCGACGCCCTCAATATTATAGCCCGGAATATCAGTTTCTTCAAAAAGATTCACAGCCCTTTTATTATCACTCCACACCCGGGTGAACTTTCCCGGTTAATAAATCTCACCCCTCAAAAAATAAACAAAGACCGTATCGACCTCGCCGCAAAATATGCACGGTCATTCAATGGTGTGCTTGTGCTGAAAGGTGCACCGACCATAATCGCCTCACCCGAAGGTGAAGTTTATATCAATCCTACCGGCAATTCCGGCCTTGCCTCAGCCGGTTCTGGTGATGTCCTGGTTGGTATGATCGGTGGATTTTTGGCCCAGGATGCAACACCAACCAACGCCGCAAATCTGAGTGTCTTTCTCCACGGCCTTTGTGCCGAACTGGCGATGAAGGACAATAATCAATATTCATTGAACGCCGGTGATTTAATCGATTATATCCCCGAGGCGATAAATTTCATCATAAGGAGAGAATTTGTAAAAGAAGATAATGAGTAATCTGCTCTTCTGCTATGCAATTTTTTCAATCAGTGTCTCACCCCCGAATATCTATAGAGAATATTATAATCTTATCCCCCCGCTGGGGAAAATTCGTTCGATAGCGGCTTCACCGCGCTATATATTTGTTGCCAGTGACAACTACCTCATATTTTTTAATAAACCAGACTTCACATTTGAAAAGGCAGTTATGTTTGACCGTAATATAGAAATGCTCGGATACGACCGATGGACCAATGACCTCTGGGTTATCAGTCGGCCTGAAGTTGTAAGGTTCACACCATTCACATATACCACACGTTCATTCCCCTTTACCCGGGTTGTCTCCAGATTTGCCATCGATGATAAAAATCTCTATCTTGATACCGGTACAAAATATCGTCTTGAAAAAAGAAGCGGCAGGATTGAAGCGATCTCTTCATTTCCTGCCGGTCTGCACTGGATTCAAAAATTTACTGCCGGGATACTAAAAAAGTATCCGTTCCTCACCCCATACTACTACTTTGATAACGAGCAAGAATCACAAATGCCTTTTCAACGCTATCCCATAACCACAATCTATGATGATGGAATGGACCTTTATGTAGGCACCGACCATTTTGGACTCCTGAAGTATAATAAAGTCTCCGGGCAGCATCAGAGAATCATCTACGGTCCATTGGACCCACAAATCGACCGGGTATATCAGATTGACTCGACAATCCATTTTCTCTGCGCCGGCGGCATATCATATTTTCAACCCCGGAATAGAAAATGGCATTATCTCCGTCTGCGCCAGAAGCCGGTTGATATAATCCGGTGCAATCAGGGATTTATTTTCGGCATTGAAAACCGCCTCTTAAAACTGAGCGGCACATTTACATATCCGATAAGCGATTTCAAAGGTCGGTTACTCTGCCTTGCCCGCGATACCCGGTATATCTACATCGGCACCGGCCAGGGACTGTTCAGACTCCCCCGTTCCGGGAACGAACCCACATTATTTGGACCAGCAGGTCGTGCAATCTATGCAATCTTCATAACAGAAAACAGGATATATGCCGGCGGAGAAAATGGCTTCTATTGTTATGATAAAAAAAATACCACCTGGTCGATACCATTCAATTTTGGAGTAAAGGACATCGTATCGATCGGTAAGGACCTTTATCTTTTAAGTCTAAATAATCAAATCATAAAATACCTACCGGAACAATCTCATTCCGATACCACCTGGTTTTTACTACCCTATTTTAATATCTATGACATTACAACCGACCAGCAGATGCTGTACTGTGCCTCATATGCCGGAGTCTATTATTATAATCCAGAAACGATGACCTATCAGATTATCTATCATCTCCCCCGTATCAAGTATGACTATCTATTCTTTATTCAGGAAAAACTTATTGCAGTCGGGGATAACAAAATCTTTTCCCTGTCAAAAGAATACCTCCGATAATTTCCAAAAATAAAATAATCTTATGAACGAAAGGCAGCTCAGCTTTATTGAACATTTAGAGGAACTGCGCAGGAGAATTCTCTACTCCCTGGGTTGTACCGCTACACTCACAATCGTTACATTCTTCTTCAGCAAACGGGTGCTCAATTTTGTCATCAGACATTCAAACCTTCAAACTGTATATTTCTTCTCCCCCACCGAGGCGTTCTTTGCCCGGATAAAGATTGCGATATTTCTTGCCATATTCTTCAGTTTTCCCTTTATCCTATATCAAACCTGGGCATTCATCGGTCCCGGTCTTACCCGCACAGAACGCAGGGTCTCAATCACCTATTTAACTTCAGGAATATTACTATTTCTTATTGGAAATATGTTCGGTTATTTTATCCTGATCCCTCTGGGCCTAAAATTCCTCTTATCATTCGGCAATGAAACTCTTCAGCCGATAATGAATATCAGCCGCTATCTCAATTTCATATTCTGGTGTCTTTTGGGATCTGGATTCCTTTTTCAGCTTCCCCTGCTTCTCTTCTTTTTGATGAAACTCGGTATCATCGATATTGATACCGTTGCCCGACATCGGGCTGAGGCAGTCATAATAATATTAACCATCTGTGCAATAATCACACCGACCGGCGATTTCTTCACCCTTTCGTTGATTTCTATTCCTCTGCTGTTATTATTTGAATTAAGTATCCAGGCCGCCCGGCTTACCGGGAAAAAAAAGGATTAAAGCATTCCAAACCGCCAGGGGGTTTAAAAATCCTGCACTGTCCGGCTGCGCCTTTTTTTGAACAGTCCAGGATTTCAAAATCATCGAATGTCTTCTGAACTTCAGTCACCACATCAATCCCTGAAAAACCTTCAAAATATCTATTATGCCCAGCCGGAACCTCACGACAACCGGGCTTAAGCATTTTCTGAAATCAAATACTGCTCAGTATTCAATTAATGTATAAAGGTCATAATCCTTTAATCGTTTTCTACCTTCAAGATAGGTAAGGTCTATAACAAATGCACAACCCACCACCTTACCGCCGAGTTTCTCAACCAACTTACAGGTTGCCTGAACCGTTCCCCCGGTTGCCAGCAGATCATCGAAGACAAGCACCTTTTCTCCTGGATTGACTGCATCGTAATGCATTTCAATTGTATTTTTACCATACTCCAGTGTATATTCCATTGATATTGTTTTCGCCGGCAATTTACCGGGTTTACGCACCGGGACAAATCCACAACCAAGTTGAAGAGCAAGGGCGCCGCCAAATATATAACCCCGGGCCTCAACCGAGACAACCTTATCAATATTGCTGGAACGGTATTTTTCAACCGTCTTATTGATAACATAGGCAAATGGTTCAGCTTCCTTTAGTAATGGTGTAATATCCCTGAATATTATGCCCTTCTTGGGAAAATCAGGGATATTGCGGATATATTTTTTTAAATCCACGATACCTCCTTAAAATTTTATATTAAAATCTTCAAAACCCATTTCGTCATCAAACCACTGAACATCCATTCCGGTTATTTGTGCCGAGACCGGACCAATCCTGAGCTGCTTGATAAAATCCTGCAGCATCCCCTTATCACCCTCAGCCATAACCTCAACCGTACCATCGGGTATATTTCTTACATAACCGCGAATCTGATATTCCCTCGCCTTCTTTACAGTAAAAAAACGATAACCCACCCCCTGGACAATACCCCTGACAATAATCAATGCCCTCATTTCAACCTCTCCCTGAATGCCCGCTCCACCGCATCCTCCGGTCCTTCGGCTTCAACTATTGGAAGATTTATCTTCCAGGTCTGAATCCCGATCACCGGTGTATTATACATCAAACAGAAAGCAATTTCGCTCAGGGTTCCATAACCGCCATCGATCGCAATCGCACAATCACAGGACCGGGCGACAATGAAATTCCTCGCCTGATTCATTCCGGTAACAATAGGGATATCAACATAGGGATTGGCATCTTCTTTATGTAAAGTGGGAAGGATTCCAATAACCAGACCGCCTGATTCCTTTGCCCCTTTTGATGCGGCAGCCATTACTCCACCCATACCACCGGTCAGCAGAATCGCCCCCTTTCTGGCAATCAAACTACCGACCTCTTCGGCAATCCTTAAGATTTTCGGGTTAGCCTGTGAACCACCGATTACCGCGATAACCTTTTTTTGCATTCTCCAATCCAGATCGGGGCGGTGGGATTTGAACCCACGACCTCATGGTCCCGAACCATGCGCGCTAAACCACTGCGCCACGCCCCGTCAATCTTTATGCCATCCTTCTTTACCGAGCAAAGGAACAAATGTGCACTCAAAAAGTTCCTTGCGATAAATCCTGCCCTTATATTTTTCCACCAGATTCAGGGTCTGGTAAAATTCGGTTCCGACCGGGATCACCAACCGGCCGTTATCTGCCAACTGTTTAATCAGTGCATCAGGTATTTTTGGAGCACCTGCGGTCACAATGATTCTATCATAAGGCGCAAACTGGGGCCAGCCCAGACTGCCGTCCCCAACCATAAAACCGATATTACGAAAACCAAGTCTATTCAATCTCTGCACCGCCTTTTCTTTCAATCCCGCAATCCGCTCAATCGTATAAACCTTTGCACATAAAAGGGCAAGGATCGCCGTCTGATACCCAGAACCGGTTCCCACCTCAAGGACAGTATGTTCTGGTTTTAACTCTAAAAGCTCAGTCATTACCGCAACCATATAGGGCTGGGATATAGTCTGCCCCTTGCCTACCGGAAGGGGATAATCCTTATATGCCTGATGCTGATAAACCTTATCAATAAACAGATGTCTGGGCACCTTCTTCATCGCCTCAATCACTCTCTTATCCTTTATTCCCCTTTTAACAATCTGTTGTTCCACCATCTGTTCACGGTCATAACTGTAATCCTTAAGTTCAATCATCTATGAATGATAATAATAAAAAAAAGAAGAAAGTCAATACATTTGCCTTCATTGCGGATATTTTTGCGTCTTTTAAACTAAATAAACATCACTGTAAGTTGTTGGACCGCGCGGCCCGTCTCGTCCTACAGTCTCGGCTCCATTACAATCTGTATATCACAAAAATCAAACCGCTGAAGAAGACCCGGACAAGTTTTATCTTGACATTTAATAAATGTTAGATATTATAGTGCACTATGAAATTAAGAGAACAGATTAAACATCATCTCCATTCTGGTTGGGTGATTGCCAACCATATATTGGTCTCATTTCATATCGCCTTTATCTCAAGTCTCCTTTCGATTCCACCTGCACTCTTTGGAACCAAGGTATTAAAATTTGTTTTTTTCAGCCACGATACAATCATCTCGACGATTTTCTGGTTTATCAGCTTTCATACCGGAGTGGCGATACATGAAATGGGACATTATCTGCGTGCTGTTAAGATAAACGCCCTCAAAGAAAACCTGCTTCCTGAGGCGAAAAAGAAGATGACCGCCCCGCTCTTCGTTCGTATTGTCTGGATTATCAAGATGTACTTAACCATTCCCTACGGTAAATTCTCCGGTGTAAAAAAAGAAGGACTCACCTACTATCCTGAAGCACCATTCAATCTCAGTGTTGCTGCAGCCGGACCATTAATCAGCAGAAAACTGGCGACTGTAATGCTTCCCATTGCATTTTTCCTCCTTACGATTGGTTTAACCAGTCACCTCTCCATACTCGTCTATTTGGGCCGACTAAGCCTGGGTATCGGCACGGTCGGATTACTCGATTTCTTCCTTGCCGACCCCGGTAAATATCGCGAGTACATAAAACGAGAAAGAGAGGCAAAAAAGAAGGCACAGAAGATTGAGGTGAAAGAAGAGGGCTGGATTGATCGAATGAAACAGGTGAAAGAAACAATGATTAAAAAGCGGATGCAGGAAATCACCCTGCCCAATGGCGAAAAATTACGGGCACCCTGGCAGTTTAGAAACTGCGGTATGGGCGGCAGGCATACAGAAAAGGAGTATCCAGAAAGTAATATCAGTATGCAGGAGATGATGTTCTTACCCATCTGCGCACGGAACTATGAAGAGGCACAGATGATTACCGTCAGCCTTCAAACCCGATTAAAACAGATTATTGAAAAGGCAGAAGGTGCAAGGGTAATGGGCATCGGCCTGGAAGGTGGACTTGCCCCATATATTGCCAAGGAAACACAGGACCGTATCCCTGAACAGAGGATGTGGCGGATGGCGGTTCAGGCAATCAAGGATATCGGATATACACCGGGTAAGGATGTCGTAATCGGACTTGACCCGGCATTAAGTGAATTGAGCAATGCCTACCGTGAAGAATTCAAACAGAAAGACAGTATCGGAATGTATTATTTCTGGAGAGGAGAAGAAAAGGTCGTGATGTCCCGGGACGAACTTGTGGAACTCTACAAAAAGGCCGTGAAGGAAATCCCGATCGTTTCATTAGAAGACCCATTTGGAGAAGACGATGAGGAAGGCTGGCGCCTTTTAATGGCGGAATTATCTGATAAGATTTTCATAATCGGGGATGATAACATCACCACCAAGGATTCAGCGATTGAGGAATCCGCCGATAAGAAATTAATCAACACCGCCCTGATAAAGGCAAATCAGATCGGCACCCTATCCGAGACCATACTTGCCGTGCTTGTTGCTCTGGGTAAGGGACTGGATATCGTAGTATCCCATCGTTCAAAATCACCCAATGATGATATGGAAGCCCAGATTGCACTCTCTGCAAATGCCCTGGGTCTCAAGGCAGGGGGTGGCGCCAATACTGAAAGGTTATTCAAATATGGTGCAGTAACAAAGATAATGAAGGATATGGAGAAGGTAATCGCCGGAAAATTTGAAAAGGCTGACCTCACCCATACAAAAACACTCTTAAATAACCTGGTAATAACCGACATCATCGCCTATGAAGAACCGACCAATGCCGGAATTCCTACAGTGGGAATTGAAGTCTATGCCGGTATCCCGGGTTCAAAGGAATACCGTAAACTACTGAGATTCAGTGGTTCAACTCCCCTTGGGACATCAGCTGGCACCGGAGAGGCGATTCACTTAATCGACAGTATTATTGAAGCATCGTCCATAACCAAAACCTATCCTGACCTGTTTACTGCCCAGCCTGACAAAACCTACCGATTCAAAAAGGGAATCACCGAAAAAGAAATAAAAGAAAAGAATGACCCGCAGTTGAATGAACTATGGAATAAGGTCCAGCGTTATGACGGTAAGGGATGTCAGAATGCAATCCAGAATGTTCTGAAAATAATTGCACCCCGGTTTATCGGCAAAAAAGTGATAGAATTTAAGAACATATCAGATATCGACCAGAGACTACTCAGTCTGGAAAGGGAAACCGCAATACAAAGGGGTAAGATTACTCAGCATGCAGATATGGAAAAGATGATTGATATTATGCAGCGCAAGGGAAATCTGGGAATGAATGCAATACTCGCGGTCTCATTGGCAATGGCACGTCTCATTGCCCATATCCAGGGTAAGGACCTATGGCAACTCTTAAGAGACGAGATGAAGACAATTATTGCAAGACTGATTGTCGCTGAGAATGGAAAGGGTAGTGAACAGGAACTGAAACAACTTACCTTTGAAAAATTGATCGCCGAATTCCGGATGACTGCGGATAAGCTGAAAAAAGAAGAGAAAAAACTCTATGTCGCATTGCGTGGTCAGACTCCAATCTATTCAAAAAAAGATAAATAAATCAGGAGTAAATTATGGTCTTTGATGATATGGAAGATACAGAGCGGGGACCATTTTGCAAACCCTATGGCCAGCTCTTTTTTGAAAACTTAGAAAAGATGCCGTCTTTTCAGGTCATCGAGGCATACCTTTTCTGCCTTCTGCAAGCCCGAGATCAAATCCAGAAGGCAATCGCAATACTTGAAGGCATTATGAAAAAAGGTTCAGATAAGATAAAAGAAATAAAGAATCCGATGGACCTTCAGCATCTCTTCGGCAAAGCAACAAACTCACGCGGTGCAATTGAAAAAGAAATTGAACACCTCGCCCAAAACCGACGCGAGATCGATAGACTCATTTCCCAGTATTCAGAAAAAGGGATATTTAATATGCCGATTCAGGAATTTATGAGCGCTTTTGACAGCGAATATAAGGTAAAAGTGGAAAAAAGACATCACGATTCGGATGAATTATATATTACTGAAATTAAAGGTAAGGACCTTGCGGGCTGTGCCGGATTTGAACACCTCAACAAAGTAATGACCGGTTATCTGCTCAAAAAATTGATAAAAAAGCAGGACGAGAAAAAGGTCTAATCGTTCGGGAAGATAATCACCTTTAGTGATTGCTCCGCCCGGGCGACAAGTTCAAATCCCTTTTGAATATCTGTAAGTCCAAACCGATGAGTAATCATTTTATGTACCTGAATCTTTTTTTCACTAATCAGTTTTATCGACTCATCAATATCCTGTTTCACCGCCGCATAAGAAAAGACGATTGCTACATTCTTAAAATAGAGTTCAAAAAGGGGTAAAGGAATCCGAACATCCGGCGCGGTCGGTGCAAAAAGAAGCAGGGTTCCAGCCCGGTCAACGGATTTAAAGGTCTGTTCAAATGCTGATAGTGCGGTTGTGCAGAGGATAACTACATCGGCGAGCCGATTATCATTAACCTTTTTTATTAAAGCCGGCACATCATCCCGGGCATCAAATACATAATCAGCACCAAATTTTTTTGCAAGTTCCCGACGATATGGATTGATATCAGTAGCGATAATCCTTGCAGCCCCCTTTGCCCGGGCAGCCTGGATATGGAGGATACCTGAAATCCCGGAGCCGATAATAACCACCGTATCTTCAGGTTTTATATGGGCGAACCGCTGCCCCCTTACCACACAACCCAGGGGTTCAATAAATGTTCCCTCTTCATAGGAAACCTCATCCGGTAAAAGATATGTCCCTTTTTTTACATTAATCTCAGGAACCCTGATAAACTGGGCAAAACCACCCGGATCAAAATTTGTTGAATGGAGGGTATCACAGACTGTTTGATAACCCTTTTTACAGTAATAACATTCATCACAGGGAACATGATGGGAGACAAATACCCGATCCCCAATCTTATAGTCGGTTATATCTTCCCCTTTTTCCACAATCTCCCCGGCAATCTCATGACCCAATACCCTTGGCGCCCGTTTAATCCGATACCACTCCATAACATCACTTCCACAGATACCGCTTGCCCAAACCTTGACAAGCAACTCATTCGGACCTATTTTGGGTTTTGGAACCTCCTCAACCCTTACATCCTTATTATTGTAGTATACCCCGGCGAGCAATTTTATACCTTACCCTGTTTTTCTGCCTCATATATCCTGTAGGCCTCATCCACAGATGCCTGATTATGGACAATGGCACGCACCGCCTTTATCATCCCGACCGGCGAATCGGATTGAAAGATATTTCTACCCATATCCACACCTGAGGCACCATTAGAAACTGCATTATATGCCAGCTGCAGTGCATCTTTTTCAGCAATCTTCTTTCCTCCGGCAATTACGACCGGTACCGGACAGGTATCAACAACCCTTTTAAAATCCTCACAATAATAAGTTTTGACAAAATGGGCACCCAGTTCGGCAGCAATCCGACAGCAGAGTGACAGATACTTGGCATCCCGTGCCATATCTCTGCCCACTGCAGTCACCGCAAGGACAGCGATGCCGTATTCATTTGCCTGATTAACCAGTTCGGAAAGTGCAAGCAGGGTCTGCTGTTCATAGGGCGAACCGACAAAGATCGAAAGTGCCACTGCACAGACATTAAGCCTTATCGCCTCTTTGATACTTGTAGTAATACCCTCATTGGAAAGCTCCGGACTGAGGATACTTGTCCCTCCAGATACACGCAGGACAATCGGAATAGCGAATTTTGCAGAAACCGAATTCCTCAATACACCGCGCGTCAGCATCAATGAATCTGCATAAGGCAATAAAGGTTCAATAGTCTTTTTTGGATTTTCCAGACCCGTAGTAGGACCAAGAAAATAGCCATGGTCAACCGCAAGCATCACGGTCCGACCGGTATCCGGCTTAATAATTCTTGAAAGCCGATTTTCCAATCCCCAATCCATAATCGCTCCTTTCATTATTAAATTTTTATAAGAATATTCAAAATTCAAACAATGTCAACAAACCATTTACGAGTATTGACAATAGTAATAATTTCATTATGCTTGAATATGCCGGAATCGCCGAAGACCTTCTGGGAGATAAAAAAAGAAAAGACAATAAATATTTATATCCTGTTCTTTTTTCTGATAATCCTGTACTTCCTGCCGATATTTTTAATCTGGAATCTGCTAAAAATTATTTTTTATTTCAATCTCTTTTTACGCAACTCTCAGCCAAGTTTCAAAATTTTTGACACAAGTCTTATCTATATCTTTATTATCGCCGGAATATTTGCAATAATCCACTGGTATAAATCCAACCGGAATGTTGTAGGAAAGGTTCTCCAGCTTCTGAGTGCAAGGCTGCCCGATAAAAATGATGAGTACCATTATCAATTTCAGAACATTGTGGACGAGATTGAAACCGCAGCAGGTGGGATTAAGGTTGAACGGTATATCATTCCAACCGGGGCGATGAATGCCTTTGCCTTAGCCGATATCGGTAAACGCCGGGTAATCGGCATCACCGAAGGACTGCTCTCACGCTTGAACCGTGCTGAGGTCCAGTCGGTTGTTGCCCATGAAATGGCGCATATCATCTCCAATGATTCTGTGGTGACAACTACCGCCTGTTCTCTATTCAGTCTGTATAATGAATCTATGTATCAATTGAGCAAAGGGTTGGTTAAAAAATCATCAATGCGTCAGGACCGCTATTTGCCGATCCGGTCTCCGATGATTTCCAACCCCGGATTAATCGGCATACCGGTTATTATCATTCTATTTATTACGAATATACTGAGCCAATTATTAAATATGTTTATCTCCAGAGAACGTGAATACCGTGCTGATGCAGCAGCAGTAGAACTGACCCGGGAACCGCTAAGTCTGGCAAGCGCCCTCTACAAAATGGGCATACACTGGCGCGGCACCGGACTGGTCGGCGACCGACTCGCCCCGATCTTTATTATCAATCCGAAATTCAGTCAGCTGGATGAGACCGAGGGCATCATCCCCACCCTGTTTTCAACCCATCCACCGTTAATCAAAAGACTTCAGGTTCTTCTCAATATGGGACATACCGATATCTCTGAAATCGCCCACAGGATAAAGGAGAAGATAAAGATTGAGCCGGAAACCAGGACGGAAGGTCCTTTATTCTTTATAAAAAAGGCAGAAGAATGGCTCGGCCCATATACCATACTACAATTACAGACCATCGACGACCTGAATTTAGAAACTGAATTGAAAGCGGCGCAAAATGGAAATATCATAAAGGCAAAAAATATGCCTGAGCTTGCCCATTTCTTTGAACTCAAACAGAAACCGCTCGGTCAAATCAGGCGCATCTGCCCGGATTGTCGACAATGGCTAATACCACAAAGTTATGAAGGGCTTTATGTCTGGCGTTGTGCGTATTGCAATGGCATTGCGGTTGAAGAAGAAAAACTGCCCAGGATTATCGTCCGTAAGGAAAAGGGATTTACTGAAGATGTTGTAAGACTTGCAAAACTGCTGCGGGCTGATGCAAAGAAAAAGTATCCCCATTTCAATCTGCTTCTTGATATGTCTCATCCCCGCGCCTGTCCAAAATGTGGTAAACCAATGATACACAAATTCTACAGTTATGCCTATCATATTGAGATTGACGAATGCAGGGCCTGTAAGATAATCTGGTTTGATGCAAAAGAGCTGGAACTACTGCAGTGTTTGATTGAAATAGAAGGTGAATAAGAGATAAATTTTAATGCGCCTCATCCCAGTTCTTTCCAATCCCGATACTCACCCGAATCGGGACACGGAAATCACCCACACCCTCCATCGCCTCAGTAATTATCTCTCTTGCCTCGTCAATCCTTTCTTCTTCAATCTCAAAGACAAGTTCATCATGAATCGAAAGAAGAAGTCCCCGGGTAAAATTATGACGCTGTAATTTATCCTCAACATTTATCATCGCAATCTTTATCAAATCTGCTGCAGTGCCCTGAATCGGTGTATTTATTGCCGCCCTTTCAGAAGATTCACGATACCGATGATTCCGGGAATTGATATCCGAAAACTGTCTTCGCCTGCCGAACAGAGTTTCGGTATACCCATTCTTTTGCACCAGGGAAATCGCATTGCGACGCCAGCGTTCTACATCCGGATATAAAATATAATAAGATTCAATAAACTGCTGCGCCTCTTCCGGAGATATATCAAGGCTTTGAGCAAGACCATAATCACTCATTCCATAAATAAGACCGTAATTCACAACCTTCGCCACCCTCCGCTGGTTATCATCCACCTCATCCTCAGCAACCTTAAATATCAGAGATGCGGTATAGCGATGGATATCTTTATTATTTTTAAAGGATTCAATAAGATTTTTATCACCACTGATATGGGCGAGTATTCTCAATTCAATCTGTGAATAATCTGCCGAGACCAGAACAAACCCCGGTTCGGCGATAAAACCCTTTCTTATCCTTCTGCCCCAGGCCGACCTTATCGGGATATTCTGGAGATTGGGATTTGATGAAGAGAGCCGACCGGTTGCGGTTGCAGTCTGATTGAATGTAGTATGAATCCTGCCCTTCTGGGCCAACTGTATCATAGGCGTAATATAGGTTGACCTTATCTTTGCCAGTTCACGATATTGTAAAAGATACTCAGGAAGCGGATGCTCTTTACTCAACTGTTTAAGCGTTTCAAAATCTGTAGCATAATGGGTCTTCCTTTTTTTACCCGGTTTCAACTTCAGCTCATCAAATAAAATATGGGAAAGTTGTTTGGGTGAATTTATATTAAAATTATGTCCGGCAAGTTCGAATATCTTTTTCTCAAATTTTATCATCTCTTTCTTGAACTCTTTATTGAGTTCTTCAAAATAGGCAAGGTCAACCCTTATCCCCCGATTCTCCATCCGGGCAAGCACCGGAATGAGTGGCGCCTCAATCTTCTGGTAAAGTTCAGCCATCCCGGTATCACTTAACGCCTTATTCAATTCAGGATAAACCAGCACTGAAAGCTGCGCAATATCCACAGGGTTATTCTTAAAAACCCTGTTTAAATAGTGAAGGCCGATATCCTGAGCCGAATAAGAACGGCGGTTCGGCTCCAACAACCAGGCAACAATAAGGATATCAAAAAGATTATCTTTGATTTCGATATTTTTTAGAATCTCTTTTATATGATACCCAACCTTTATGTGGTTTTTGTCAAACAGGATATTCTTCACATCATCTATCCGGGCTTTATAGACGGTATCCTCACCTTCGGCAAGATAGATAAAATCTCCTTCCTGGGCGATGCCAAAAACCGAACCCAATGTTTGTCCTGGTGAATAATCGACAATCCTTAATTGCCTATTACCCGGAGTTCCCTTTTTCAATTCCCGGACATAGGAATGGAACTCAAGGTCAAGTAGAATCGGTATAAGACGCTCTAAGTTCGGTTCTCTTATCCGCATATCTTCTAAATTCAGTTGTAAGGGAACATCGGTCTTTAAAAAAACCAGATTCTTTGCCAGGGCAATTTGTTTCTTATAAGGGGTGAGCCTATTATCCTCAGCGATTGCGCTTTCAAAATCCGGATATTTTTTTAATATTGCGCTCGCCCTTTTCGGTCCAATCCCCGGGACCCCGGGCACATTATCAATGGAATCACCAACCAGCACCAGATATTCTGCAATTCGCCGGGGAGGAACTCCATACTTCTTCATAACCGCATTTTGATCATAAACAGATTCTCGATATGCATCATAGACAAAAACATTATTCCCCACCAGTTGTAATAAATCCTTATCTGAGGAGACAATATATACCTCGCCTTTTTGCTGCAGTCGCCGGGCAAGGGTTGCCAGGATATCATCTGCCTCATAACCTTCAACCTCAAAACTCGGGATACCCAGATACTTAGCAATCTCCTTCACCTTCTCCACCTGAAAGGGAATATCGGCTGGTGCCGGAGGACGGGTTGCCTTATATTCTTCATAGAGTTCATCCCGAAATGTCTTACCCGGGGCATCAAATGCCAGGCAGATATATTCTGAAGGAATCTGTTTTTTTATCTTTTTCAGGGTGTTTAAAAAACCATAAATCCCTGAGGTATTCTCCCCCTTTGAATTTCTTAAAGGATTTTTTATAAAGGCAAAATAAGACCGAAAGATTATCGAATGGGCATCGATAAGCACAAACCGTTTCTTCATAAATTTATTATATATAATATTCTATTCAGGGCAAGCCCTATTCAATCTGAATGCTCCTCATTTGTATCTTTGTATTAGAATGACAAAAATAAAAAGAACCCTCAGTCAGAACTCATAACCCATACTCCCCATTCTGTCATTCGCTTTATCTATCAATGTGTATGTCGGATTCAGGGGACGAATAATCTCGAATATTTAGATGTAAAAAAGTGAAAAATAAATCAGGCAAAATGGAATATTTATCAGAATTGAAGGGCTTACCGATATAATTTTTTGTGTCTGATGTATTTATAAACAGATTGGGGAACCAGATATTGTATATCACTCCCTTTTTTTACGATTTCTCTCAGACGCGTAGAAGAGATATCGATTAATGGGGTGTGGCTTACCAGGAGCCTTTTTTTGAGCAATGCGTTTTTATTTAATCGATATCCCGGTCTGGGCACAATAATAAGTTGACATTCTCTTATTAATTGCTGAGGAGACCTCCAGGTCTTTATCTCCAACCACTGATCCGCACCGATAATAAGATACATTTTCCCCTTAATCTCTCTTTTCAACCTCCTGACAACCTCAATTGTATATGTCTTACCCTTCATCCCCTTCTCAATTGTGCTCAATTCAAAATTTCGATTGCCCTTTATCCCGATCGCAACCATATGGCACCGCACCCTGTAACTTGAATAATAATGCTTATGGGGTGGATTATATGCCGGGACAAAGATGATCTTTTTTAATCTGAACTCCTCCAGAACACCCTGGGCAATAATTAGATGACCAAGATGAAGGGGGTCAAACAGGCCTCCGAAGATGCCGTATCTATTCATTCTCTTTCAATACCTTAATCCTTTTTGCCACCCTCTCCTTCCAGTTGTCATCCTCGGAAAGTTCCTGATATAACTTCACGGCATTTTCTTTATCGCCCATCTTTTCATAAATCTGTGCCGCCTCAAACCTTGCCTGATTACTTACCGCGGTTTCAGGATAATTTTTGATTACATAATTGAAATATAAAAGCGCCGATTTTGATTTGCCCAGTTTTATATATAACCGACCATTTTCAAACTCCTTCCGGGCAAGCCGGGTTCTCGCCTTAAGAATCAAATCCTTCACCTCTTCTATATATTTCGAATTGGGAAACCTCCTGATAAATTCATCAAACTGTTCAATTGCCCGCTTCACCTCGGTAATATCTCTATCATATCCTGGAGCCTTAAGAAAATATGCCTTTGCCTGATAAAGCAATGCCGGCTCTAAAAATTTGGTATTGGGAAAATTATTTATTAAATAGTTAAATTCTACAATTGCCTGTTCATAATTCTTCTTTTCAAAGTAGCATCGGCCCAGCCAGAACTGGGCATCATCAACATATTCAGATGATGGATGATAAAATATAATTCTTTCAAACGCCTTAATCGCATCGTCGTATTTCTTATTATCAAAATATGAGACTGCCCTTTCAAATTCATCAACCGGGGCTAATGGTGCAAGCGTATTTTTTGTTCCACAAACAACAAAAAAAAGGGATAATAAAATAATTGCATATTTCATAATTTCTCCTTAATTTCTTTTAAACATTCCTTTGCCTTACGCGTGAAAATTCCTTTCTGATAGGGATCCAAACGCAAAACCTTCTTATATGCAGCAATCGCCTTTTTTAGTCGATCGGTCTTCTGATATATCTCTCCAAGATAAAAATAGGCATCATCGAGCAGGGACTTTGGCTCCTGATTATCAACAATCGATTGAAAGAAAACCTCTGCACTATCATAGCGGGCCGCAGCAAGATATCTCTTTCCCAGAGCAAATTTAATTTCACTGAGTTGTAATAGATTTCCCGCCGTCTTCAGTTTCTTATACTCCTTCTGGGCAATTTCCAGGGCTGGATATAAACTATCTGCCCCAATCAAGGCCTTGATTAAATTATGCTTGACCCTTCTCGCCGACTTTGAAGTTGAATCGATCTTCAATGCCTGCCTGTAGGCATTAATCGCCGACAGATAATTCTTCTCTTCAAGGCTGATATCACCAACCAGGGAAAGGTTGGATGCCTGCTTAAATTCAGGCACCAATCTGCCAATCGCCTGATAGAATTTTAGCGCCCGTTCTGGTTCATCAATCTTTATCGCATTGCGGGCAAGTCGGTTATAGAGCCTTACAATGCTGTCCTTGAATGTTTCATTAATATTTAATGAATGCTTAAAATACTTCTCCGCCTCGACAAATTCATTTTTCTTCAGATAACACAAACCCAATAGATATTGCACCTCGGGATCATTCTCCTTACGCAGGGATATGAGTTCAGTCAGGGCGCGCTCATAATCCCAGACGCGAATAAAATTGCGCGCATTTTTTATCCGTGCCTCCTTATTGGTACAGCCGATAAGAAGTAGCAGTGCGAGTAATACAGTAAATCGCTTCATAATGAAGAAACGACACCGATAATGACACGGTTCAAATCAGGTTCGGCTGAGGCTGCGGCCTTTAAAATTTTTACGAGACTCGCCGGTTTCAGGGCATCGGCAATCCCCATATCTGTAATAACCGAAATCCCCAGAACCCGTAATTTCAGATAACGAGCCATAATCACTTCAGGCACTGTAGACATCCCGACCGCATCGGCACCGATTATTCTCAAAAAACGGTATTCAGCAGCGGTTTCAAGATTGGGCCCGGGCACTGCCACATAAACACCCTCTCTTATAACTATCTTATTCTCTAAAGCGACCCTCCGGGCAATCTTCAAAAGTTTCGGATCATAACAATGATACATATCAGGAAATCTCGGACCGAGTCGTGCATCATTCTTACCGCGTAAGGGATTATCCGGAATCAAATTTATATGATCCCGAATCAGCATTATATCCCCGGGGGAAAACGCCGGATTGAGCCCACCGCTTGCATTTGAGATAATCAGATACTTCACCCCGAGCAATTTCATCACGACAACCGGCAGGGTTATCTCCCGGGCGCTGTATCCTTCATAATAATGAAACCTTCCCTGCATTGCAACAATCTGTTTGCCCTTCAATTCACCAAATATCAAACTGCCTTTATGGAATGATACGGTGGATTCTGGGAAATGAGGAATTTCGCGATAATCGAAGATTTGCTCAGTCTTTATTACATTTACGAGCCTACCCAACCCTGAACCGAGGATTATCCCGATTGACGGTTTCTTTTTGACCTTTTTCCTGATGTAGTTTACCGCCTCAACAGCACTACTTCTCATCTCTTTTCCAGACGTTCAAGCAGACGCAGATAAGACTCCAGAAGACCACGAAATTCTGAGACAAGAAGGAGTCTTTGATGTTCAACCAGTTTTGTCTCTTCCTTGATCCGGGAGAGTTCAGCCTGGGCATTCTTCAGAAATCTCTGGGCCTCGACCTTGGCATTGGCAATTATTGTCTCGGCCTCTTTACGTGCACCATCCTTTAATTCATCTGCTGCCTTCTGGGTTGTCGTAAGGGTATCCTGAAGAATCTTCTCCATCCTGCGGTAATCTTCAATCTTGGCATCAAGGTCCTTCACCCGTTCGGAAAGACTGGCATTATTTCTTAATAGTTCTTCAATCTCATTAGAAACCATCTCCAGAAATTCCCTCACCTCACGCGGATCATAACCACGAAGTGCTTTGCGAAATTCCTGCTTTCTAACCTCCAGCGGCGTTATCGCCATATGACCTCCTTGATATTATGAACAGACAACAACCCGAACACCACCCTCACGCTTTGCCTGATAAAGAGCGGTGTCGGCTTTTTTAATTATCTCATAGGTACCACCTGCATCCTCAGGGAACCCTGCAACACCGATTGAAATGCTCAATTCTTTAACCTTCAAATCATTGCAGAAAAAGTCGTGGTTTTTAATACGCTTTAAGATTCTCTGTGCAGTCTTTGTGGCATGTTTCTTCTTTGTCTCCGGCAAAAGGACGATGAACTCATCACCGCCGTATCGTGCTACAACATCAACACTCCTCAAACTCCGTTCCAGAATCTGGGACAACTCCTGAAGCACCTGGTCTCCAACCTGATGGCCAAATTCGTCGTTTATCTTTTTAAACTGGTCGATATCAAGAAAAAGAATCGATAAACTATGTTCATATCTCGATGCCCTTTGCAGTTCCTTGCTCAACTGGTTCTCAAAGTATCTTCGGTTAAAGATTCCGGTTAGAGGATCAAGCCAGACCCGGTGTTTTACCCGGGAATAGAAGCAGTTCGGCTTGAGAAGATGCTCAACAAATACATAGGGATGGGTTTTCAAAACATCAAGCAGTTGGCCTGACTCAAGTTTATCAATCGGATATTGACAGAGCAAGAAGAGTCTCAAATCAGTCTGGGTATTAAAATCATCCAGGATATCCTCATATCCTAAAAACTCTTTATCGCTTTCCATAAATACCCTTAATCCACGATAGTTCTTGGGAAGTTTGTCATACTCACTCTTCAACCAGGGAAGAAAAGCCGCTGCATTAATCTTTTTATTGATTATAATGAGACCCTCTTTAAAATGTTTTTTCAAAACCTTGCAATCCTTCTCCTCTCCGATAAAGATACACCTCTCCTGCCTCTCGATACCCTCACTAATCAAAGGCGTTATATTCTTCAGCAACTGCTCACTATTACGATAGACATAAAGGGCATGAACCGGCAGTTCAAGCTCAATACCCTCATACCCCAATTTTATGTATCTATTCATATTATCTTCTCCAATCCTTAAGAACCTCGGACAATGCATCAAAGGCCCTTTTTAATTTTTTCTTATCAGAATTGCCCATATGTCCAATCCTGATTATCTTACCCTTCAAATCCTTCTGTCCATTGGCAAGGAGAATTCTGTAGCGATTCTTGACCTTCAATATAACATCTGAACTATCAATATTATTCTGCATCCTGATAACAGTCAGTGCATTGGAAGGCCTCAGGGGCAGAATATCAAGACCCATCTCTTTGACGCAATTACGGGCATATTCAGCAATCTCAGTATGATATTTAATATTCTCCCTCACTCCCCTTTTAAGAATTATATCAATGCCTTTATTTAAACCAAAAAGGGTGCAGATTGCAGGCGTAAATGGAGTCTGACCGCGCCGGGAAAAATCATCATACATCTTCAAATTAAAGTAGTATTTTGGCAGCTCAGATTGCATCACCCTTTTATAAGCCCTCTCATTAACTGATAAGAATGATACACCGGGTGGTGCCATAAGTGCCTTTTGCGATGCACCGACCAGCACATCAATATTCCATTCATCTACAGGACAATAATCAGCACTGATTCCGGCGACACCATCAACCACAAGATATCCTCCATAACTATGTGTGATTTCGGAGTAGGCCTTTATATCATTCACCACCCCGGTCGATGTCTCGGTCAGGGTCGTAAATACTACCTTTGTCCCGGATAATTTTTTTAATGCCCGATCAAGCCTCGCCGGGTTCAGTGTATCACCATATGCTGCCTCAAGCACTATCGGTTCAATGTTATAGACCCGGGCCAATTCCACCCATCTTTCGCCAAATTTTCCCGTAACCGCAATGATCGGTTTATCATCTTTTTGCAGCATATTACAGAATGCCGCCTCCATCGCCCCGGTTCCTGAAGACGAGAAAAAGTAGATGTGCGCCTTTTTCGTAAAGAGTATTTTTCTCAATTTCTCCGCCAGGAGAAAAAGAAAATCAGAAAATTCACTGCTGCGGTGATGGATAAGGGGCTCGACGGTGGCATTGAATACCTCATCCGGGATATCAACCGGGCCCGGGGTAAAAAGTGTATAACTATCCTTCAAGTCTACTCCGACAGTCATCACAGAATTGACAATGTTTGACATCTGTATCATCAATGGTATTTGAAAAATGCATTACACATTCTGCATCAGCACAGTGGGCGAGACCGAGTAGATGACCCATCTCATGGATAACTTCTTTATGTAAACGCTCAATCAATTTTTCACCATAAAGCCTTTTTATTGAAACGATTGCCGACCTCCATAAAGGATGGGCAAGTCCAAAGATAAAATTCATCCCGGTTGCATATAAATCAACATCAACAACTGCCAATCGGTAATCATAGCCCTTCTTGTCGGCCTCGGTTATAGACTTCAAGACCAGATATGAATCGTACTGCTGTCGCACAGGATTATAGGCAGTTTTGACCGGAGTAAAAAAACCACCGAACTCAGTTTCCATATTGAGATATTGTTTCAGAACCGATTTCACCGTATCAAAGAAGTCCAGTTTCGGCTGTTGATAAAACCTGATCACTCTTTTCTGGATAATCCTTTGATGAATGGTGCAAACAGGTCAATCGGAACCGGAAATATTGTCGTGGAATTCTTCTCTGTCGCCACCTCAGTCAGGGTCTGGAGAAAACGCAATTGAATTCCCACCGGAGTTTCACTGATAATCTTTGCCGCACTGTTCAACTTCTCTGCTGCCTGCAGCTCGCCATCCGCATGGATTATCTTCGCCCTTCGTTCCCTTTCCGCCTCAGCCTGTCGGGCGATTGCCCTCTGCATCTCCTGGGGTATATCAACATGTTTAATCTCCACGGTTGAAACCTTGATCCCCCAGGGGTCGGTCTGCTGATCGATAATTTTTTGCAGCCTCATATTTATCTTATCCCGATGCATAAGGATTTCATCCAGCTCATATTCACCAAGCACACTTCTTAAGGTAGTCTGGGCAAGTTGACTGGTCGCATAGAGATAATCTTCAACCTCCAATATCGCCTTTGCCGGTTCAAAAACCCTGAAATAGGCAACGGCATTTACCTTAATTGAGATATTGTCCTTTGTTATCACATCCTGCGGCGGAACATCCATCGTAATCACCCGCAGCGAAACCTTTGCCATCTTATCAATACCCGGCCAGAGGATAAATATTCCTGGACCCTTTACACTTACAAATCTGCCCAACCGAAATACTACTGCCCTCTCATATTCTTTTAAGACCTTAATTGCACTCAAAACCAAAAGTATAAGAATAATTGTCAGAATTGTTGGTAACCCCATAATTCCTCCTTATCATAATTATTTTATGTAAATATTTATGAAAGTCAATAACTGTTTTTACTCGTGCTGCACAATTGACTTATTAATTTTTTTGGGTAAATTAAGATATGCTGTTTCTGGGAATACTGCTCATTGCCCATCTCAATATTAAGGCAATCTGGATCCCCCGCTGGTGGATAAAGGACCACCCTGCGATAATCTCAACCCTGAACAATCGATTTAATCATATCTATCTTCAGATATTTGCCCTGGGTCAGGCATATTACGGCTCGGAATACACCCCGAATAAGATTGTAAATGACCAATGGCTTAAAAATCTTATCAGACAGGCACATCAGCACAGAATAAAGGTCTCGGCCTGGATTAATGTCTTCTACTCCTGGGGTTATGCATCCAGAACCACAGACCCATTCCATCCCCTCAATCGTAACCCCAACTGGTATGTAACCGATGTCCGGGGTCGAACAATCCTCAATTATCAACCTGAAGAATTGAGAAGGATGGGTATTGAAGGCTATTTCCTTGCCCCGGCCAATCCCCGGGTTCAGGCATATATTATAAATATTATTAAAGAAATTATAAAAAAGTATGATTTTGATGGAATCCATCTCGACTATATCCGATATCCTGATGAAAAATTTATATACGACTACTCCTTGAGAAGTAAATTCCTTCGTAAATATTATATTGATCCGGCTAACCTGACTGGATTAAAAGAGCGGCTTGGACCCTGGGGATATGAAGACTTAAGATACAAATATAATGTTTTTGTCAATAATGACCTCACCCGGTTTATTGCCCGGATAAGAAAAACAATAAACCGAATAAGACCCGGTCTGGAACTCTCGGTTGCAGTGAAACCGAATATCCTGGATGCAAGAACAAGATTCTATCAGGACTGGCCGGAATGGCTGAATCAGGGACTGGTTGACTATGTCTGTCTGATGTCATATACCCCTTATATCAGAAGGATTCTCAATAAAACAAGAAAATCAATAAAGAATCCCCGTGGAGTGATCATTGGTCTGGGGGCATACTACCTCAGCCCGGAAAGGATTAAAAATCAGATTGAGATTGTAAGACAATCACCATTTTCAGGAATTTCATTCTTCTCTTACGAAACCCTGAAAAAAAATCCTGAATATCTCAGACTCCTGCCGTATTAGAGCAAAACGAGTGTGATTGTATAACGGTTATTTATACACTTTTATTCTGCAAAATCTTTGTGGCAAATCGATTTTAACCAACCGCGCGAATATAAAGAGTTGCGCCTTTTAATAAAAGGTCAGTCTTTATTTTTCTTCTTTTCCTGAACATTAATCCAGGTTAAAACTATACCTAAAATTATTGCGAAGCGGAATGCGGTTTCCCAGTCTACTACACCCATTTTGTGAACAACCAGGCTGTAAAGAAAAGTTACAATTGCACTAACCACAAAAATCAGAACAAATATACGCAGAAAATAGACAACCGCCTGTTTAACATCCATTTTGTTCCTCCTTATGCTTTATAATATGCAAAATTTTGCCTGAGTCAACGCAATTGTTGATTAACTCAAATCAGATATCCAGCAAAAATCTTAAACAGTGAGAAAATTAACATCTTGACATTCTCCCTCTTTCAGGTAAAATGAATAAGTATGGAAAAAATATTCCTGCTCTTAGGAACAAACCTCGGTAACAGTAAAATGAATCTTGACAAAGCACTTAATGAAATAAAAAAATGCCGGATCACAATCCTGCGTCAATCCAAAATCTATAAAACAAAACCCTGGGGCTATTCTGACCAGCCGGATTTTTTAAATCTCGGTATTGAAGTCAGTTGTCATTACACTCCAGTCCAACTTCTTGATATCTTAAAGCAGATTGAAAAGAAGATGGGCAGAGATAAAGGACCCCGGTGGGGGCCGAGGCTTATCGACATTGATATCATATTCTACGGTAAAAAAATCATCAAAACAGAAAGACTTACAATACCCCACCCCCAATTTTTCAATCGGCCCTTTGCCCTCCATATTATTGCCGAGCTTGCGCCAGATTTTATCCCCCCGGGTTCAGACCTGAAAATGCGTGAAATAACAAGGGAAATACCCGATGAAGAAATTCAGATTTATTGCGATTGAGGGAGTAATCGGAGCCGGGAAGACATCCCTGGCTAAGACCCTCGCCCAGAAATTTCATGCCGGAGTTATCCTGGAAGAATTTGAAGAAAATCCATTTTTGGAAAAATTTTATTCGAATCGCGGAAAATATGCATTTCATACCCAGATATATTTTCTTTTATCAAGGTATCGCCAGCAGAGGGATATCGCCCAGATCGACCTCTTTCACTCCCGGGTGATTACCGATTATCTCTTTGCCAAAGATCGAATCTTTGCTGAGATAAATCTTAATGAAGCTGAATTTTCTCTGTACGACAAGATATACGCCCTTTTGGAACCGGAGATTCCTGGGCCTGATTTGACCATCTATCTCCAGGCCGAACCCCAACTTCTTTATCACCGGATTAAAGAGAGAAATAGAAGTTTTGAGCAGGAAATTGAATTTGAATATATTAAACAATTATGCGATGCCTACAATTCATTCTTTATACATTATAACAACTCTCCTCTTTTAATTATCGATATCAAGGGGTTCGATTTCATTTCAACATCCAATGACCTTGAGCTCCTCTATAATGAAATCATAAATTTAAAAGAACCGCGGAGGATTCTATCAAAACAATGGTGACGATAAATAAAATCATTTCAATGAAACAGAAAGAGAAGATTGTCTGTCTCACTGCATATGATTATCCAACCGCAAAAATCCTCGATGAATCCGGTATTGATATCATTCTGGTCGGTGATTCTGCCGCCAATGTATTCGCCGGGGAAAAGACCACCCTGCCGATTACAATGACCGAGATGCTCTACCATACCAGGGTGGTTACCCGTGCAGTCCGGCACAGTCTGGTTATCTCAGATATGCCTTTCCTTTCATACCAGGTTTCAATCAGTCAGGCGGTGTATAATGCCGGAAGATTTTTAAAAGCCGGTGCCCGGGCGGTAAAGATTGAAGGCGGTAAATCGGTAGTTGAAATAATCAAAAGGTTGGTGGAACTGGGGATTCCCGTAATGGGCCATCTTGGTCTTACCCCACAATCAATCCACAAATTTGGTGGTTATAAACTTCAGGGCACGGATGAGGCATCGGCGAGAAATATGATTACCGACGCCAAACTGCTTGAATCGGCAGGATGTTTTGCAATCGTATTGGAAAAAATTCCCAGCCGGCTCGCAGAGAAAATCACCACGGAACTCACCATTCCGACAATCGGTATCGGTGCCGGACCACATTGTGATGGTCAGATTCTGGTGTTCCATGATATTGTCGGGCTGTTTGAAGAATTTCAGCCAAAATTTGTCAAACAGTATGCTCAGGTCGGAGCAGAAATTCGCCGCGCCGTACTTCAGTACAAAGATGAAGTAAAAAAAGGAGTCTTCCCGGATCAAGAGCATTCATATTAAAATGGAAAAGACCGCAGCAAAACAGGACCTCCTGAACGAACTTTTTGAACTGAGAAAGCGAATTGCCGAACTTGAAACTGAATATCAGAGAAGAATAACCCCTGCGTTTATCTTTCAGGACCCGAACAGTGGTGATGGTATTGCAATCCTTATTGATAACAAAGAGGGTAAATTCCGATACTACAATCGGGCGTTTGCCCGGCTCTTTGGTTACCAATATGATGAGATGAAAAATCAATCGATAAAGACCCTGGTCCATCCTGAAGATATAACAAAGGTAATGGCATATCATAAAAAACGACTTCAAGGAGAAGATATACCAACCCGCTATGAATTTCGCGGTGTCAAAAAGAACGGCGCAATCGTCTATCTTGAAGTTGATGCGGTTCCTTATAAAGAAAACAATGTAATTACCGGAACCTACTATTATATCTGGGAAGCAGCAGAAAGGAAAAGACTTGAAAAGCAGCTGGAAAAGCTCATCGATGAGAAGACCGAACTTTTGCAGAAAGAGATAATCGCACACCAAAAATCAGAGATTGCATTACGCGATATCGAAGCCCGTTATCGTACCCTATATGAACAACGTATCCTGGCGGTGTTTATGCTGGACCTGCAGGGTAGATTTATCGACGCCAATGATGCAGCACTAAGGGTTATTGGTTACAAAAAAGAAGATATAAAAAAGATAAGTCTGGTGACAATTCTGAGTGGTGACCAGTTATTAAGGGCATACCAGATTATTGAAGAAATAAAAGAAAAGGGATACCAGTCTGAGGTTCAGGAATATCAGTTAAAAAGGAATGACGGAAGTTGTGTATGGATCGAAACCGATGCATTCCTGGTGCATCAGGATGGAAAACCCTATGGAATATTGGGTATTGCCCGTGATACAACCAAGCGAAAAAGGGCTGAAGAAGCCCTGAAAAAATCAGAAGCTGAGATGGCTCTGATTCTTGATAGTATGTCGGAATATGTTGTCTATCATAATAAAAACCTCCAGGTTATCCGGGCAAATAATGCAGTATACAAAACTACAGGTCTGAAACCGGATGAATTGAAGGGACGTGCCTGCTATGAGATTGGTATAAAGAGAACATCACCCTGTGCTAACTGTCCGGTGGTAAAGGCATTGAAGACCGGCAATCCGGAAATGGGTGAAGTAGTAACTGCAGAAAACAGGCAATGGTTTATCCGCGCCTATCCGGTTAAGGATGCACAGGGGAATATCCAGGGTGTGGTTGAAATCAGCTTTGATATTACTGTTTTAAAAAAGGCAGAAGAGGCACTGCGCGAGAGTGAAGAAAAATATAAGACCCTTACCGATAATATTAATGTTGGTATCTATCGCAATACAATCGGTGAAAAAGGACGCTTTATTGAGGTAAACCCTGCGTTGGTAAAGATGTTTGGATTTAAAAACCGCAGTGAGCTGCTGAATATAAATGTTTCTGATTTATATAAAAACCCCGGGGACCGTAAAATATTTAATCAGAAGATTCTAAAGAACGGCTTTGTAAAAAATGAGATAGTGCATTTAAAGAAAAAGGATAATACACCGTTCATCGGTTCGGTATCTGCGGTAGTTGTAAAGGATAAAGATGGAAAACCAAGATTTTGTGATGGTATCATTGAAGATATTACAGAAAGAATACAGGCGGAAAAACTCAAAAATTCCCTCTATCAAATATCAGAGTCTGCACAGTCAGCCCGCACCCTTGAAGAACTTTACAGCTCCATTCATAAAATAATTATTGAACTCATTCCAACCAAAAATTTTTATATTGCAGCCTATGATGAAAATACAAAGACGATTCACTTCCCATATTTCGTCGACAGATATGACAAAACCCCGGCTCCGCGTAAACCGATGAAGGGTCTGACCGAATATGTATTAGAACACGGTAATTTACTCCATGTATCACAGGAAACCGTAGCAGCGATGGCAAGAAAAGGTGAGATCGAGATTATCGGCAAGATGTCGGTTGACTGGCTTGGTGTGCCCTTAAAATTAAAGGAAAAAGTGATTGGTGTCCTTGCCGTTCAGAGTTATGAAGAAAATGTCCGCTTCGAAAAGAAAGATGAAGATATCCTGAAATTTGTCTCCGGTCAGATTGCCTCGGTGATCGAAAGAAAGCGTGCTGAATCAGATTTGAAAAAGAGTTATGAAAAACTCCAGAAGATCATTGAAGAAACGGTCAACGCCCTCGCCTCAACAGCAGAAAAGAGAGACCCCTATACTGCCGGTCATCAATATCGGGTAACCAAACTTGCCTGCACCATCGCCCGGCAGATGGGGATGGAAAAGATTCGCATCGAGGGACTCAGGGTTGCCGGTATTGTCCATGACATCGGTAAGATATATGTTGCTGCTGAGATACTGAATAAACCGGTAAGGCTTCAGGATATCGAAATGAACCTGATAAAGACGCATTGCCAGGCCGGGTATGATATTCTAAAGACCATCGATTTTCCCTGGCCGGTAGCCGAGATCGTATTTCAGCATCACGAAAGGATTGATGGCTCAGGATATCCCCGCGGTCTCAGGGGAGATGAGATTCTGCCTGAGGCGCGAATCCTGGCAGTCGCTGATGTAGTTGATGCAATGTGTTCACACCGACCATACCGCTCTGCCCTTGATATATCCGATGCCATGATTGAGATTGAAAAGAACAAAGGAAAACTCTATGACCCTGCGGTTGTTGATGTCTGCCTGGAACTTTTTCAAAAAACAAACTTCCAGTGGCCGGTTCGATAAACTTTATCGAACCTTCACCATTTTAAAATAATCCTTTTTTATATTCTCCAACCACTGTCTTTGCCTTGCTTCATTCCATTCCTTCGCCGACTTTCCGGCGTGATATACTGAAGCCGGGTAGAAACGTTGAACCAGAAATACAAAGATAAGCCCAGCATCAACATACATTTTCCGGTGTAGTGCATTATACAGAAGAAGACCGGAACCGAGATTCACCAAAAAATCAATTACCGCCTGTCTGGAATTACCTGCATAAAATTCACCGGCCCCGGGTAAGACCATAGAAAGCGCCATCGCCGTCCGCATCGATTTCCCGGGCACCCTTAAATATTCGTTAATCTCTCGCACTAATTGAGTATCACCACTTGTCCGGAACATCCTTAATGCCTCAAGAGGCTGACCATCAAAAAGATAGCCGAATCCCTTTAATCGTGTTTTATCAGTAAATCGTAAAATATTACCGGCAAGGTAATACCTTTTTTTCTCAAGGTAGTATTCAGCAAGTGTAATTCGTGCCTCGGTCTTATGTTCAGGAAAATCGTCGATAAGACTTTCAAATGCCTGAACTCCATCTGCCTCATTCTCTTTTATCATTGCCCGTGCATATTGAAATCTACTCTGCCATTCCCGACCTAATTCCGGGTAGAAAAAGAAGACCCTTTCATATTCAATGCGCGCCAGGCCGTAATACCCATTCTCATAGAGCGAATCTGCAAGGCTGAGTTGTGTAATAAGAAAGAAGATCATCGATTTAACCTTAAAATCTCCTGTAGATACCTTTCTTTCTGGCAAAAGTTATAATTACGCACTCCGTTGATTGTCCCGTAAATATTCCCGGCATAAAACAGAATCCCGGCACCTGCAGCAATACCGAACTTCATATCTTCATTATGGCTGTAATAATAATAAGATAAAATAGTGCATAGTCCAACCGTCAAAAATGAATATATACCATCACCAATCCGGCCACAATAAAAATGTCCGCCACCCGGGAATAAACTCAGCAGGACACCAATAATAACCTTCTTCTCTTCCGGGAAATTATCAGGCAGTTTCAGATATCGACCCGCACTCAAAAATTTATACTCCATTGCATAGCCGAGACCGATCAATTGCCGGGCATCCCTTTTATATGGAACATCGATTTCTGCAAGATAACTACGCGATGAATCATAATCGCCCTTTAAAAAATAGAGCCAGCCAAGTAGATAATTCTTCTTTGCCGGATTATTAATTTTTGATGCCTCATCAATACCTTCATCATATCTTTTAAGATTTACCAGACAATCGATAATTTTTTCGTTAATATCCTGAGAAACTGAATCGGCCAGGAATTCATAGCGTCGGTATTCGTTCAACGCTGCGGAAAAATCCTTATTTTTATAAAGATAATCAGCAAATTGCAGTATCTTTTCTGGAACAAAAAGTTCGGTCTGCATACAGAGAAGAAAAATCAGCATTATCCCTTAGTGGTGGTGGTTCCAGATCTCAATCAATATCTTTTCCTGTTCTTCAGGTTCTGATATCCTGCCAAATATAAAATTATTTTCAATCGGGTCAAACAACTTGCCATCTTTAATATCGTAATAATAGAGTCTATAATTTTTATAAGCCCAGGGATTACACCGCATCAATCGGTCCAGAGCCATAAGTAAACCCCAGATTATACCATATCTCTTTATTGCGAAGCGGGAAAAATGAGAACAGGATGGAGAGAAATTACAGACATCTGCCTGAGCCGGTGAGATAAATTTCTGATAAAGATCAAAACCGGTGCCAATAACAATCTTCACCGGATTGGTCTCACCGGGTTGATAAAGCATCAGCCCGAGAACAATTACTAACATAAATTTTTAAGCACCTTCTCAGCGCGCCGTCTCGACCACCCTCTTTTCCCGAATCACCGTCACCTTAATCTGACCTGGATACTGGGTCTCCTTTTCTATACGCCTTGCCAGTTCTCGTGCCAGAGATTCAGCCGCTGCATCACTCACCTTTTCCGGCTGGACCATAACCCGAATCTCCCTACCTGCCTGAATTGCAAATACCCTTTCCACCCCATCAAATGAAGATGCCACCTCTTCTAAGGTATTCAATCTCTTGATATATGCCTCAATCGTTTCACGCCTTGCCCCGGGTCGAGAGCCGGATATCGAATCGGCAATCTCCACAATCACCGCATAGGGTGAAATCGGTTTTACTTCTTCATGATGTGCAGCAATGGCATTGATGATTATTTCGGTTTCACCAAACTTCTGGGCAATCTGTGCACCAACCAGGGCATGGGAACCTTCAAATGTGCCGTCAGCGACCTTGCCAATGTCATGCAACAGGCCCGCCCGCTTTGCAATATTGGGGTCAAGACCAAGTTCCTGAGCTAAGGATGCTGAAAGATAAGAGACCTCGCGTGAATGTTGAAGCAGGTTCTGACCATAACTGGTGCGATATTTCATCCTGCCGATATATTTTGCAATATCTGAGTCAATACCGATAATCCCCAGTTCTAAAATCACCTCTTCCCCGGTATTTTTGATGATACTCTCAATATCAGCCTGGGCCGATTTAACCACCTCTTCAATCCGGGTAGGATGAATACGTCCGTCGGAAATCAACCGTTCCATTGCAAGACGGGCGATTTCCCTTCTTAAAGGGTCAAAACAGGAAAGTGCAATCATCTCCGGGGTATCATCAATGATGACCTCAACCCCGGTCAAATTTTCAAAGGCACGGATATTTCTACCCTCCCTGCCGATAATCCTTCCCTTCATCTCATCCGAGGGAATCGGCACCACGGAAATTGTTGTCTCGGCAGTATGGCGGGCCGCACAGCGCTGGATAACCTGAAGCACAATTTCCCGTGCGGTCTCCTCGACCTTTAATCGTGCCTGCTCTTTTATCTGATTGAGCATCGCAGCCGCCTCATGCCTTGCCTCGGCCTCAAGGTTCTTCATCAATGCCCGCTTTGCTTCATCCTTGGAAAGATTGGCAATCCTCTGAAGAATTTCATTCTGTTCCCTTATCATCTGATCAAGCCGTTCAGATTTTGCGTGAACAATCCGCTCTTTATTCTGGATATTGTGCTGAAGGGTTAAAAGTTCTTTTTCCTTATCAACAATGAGATGCTCGCGCCTCTCTAATACCATCTCCTTTTCCGCCAGTCTTTTTTCTGCCCGCTCAATCTCCTTCCGTCTCGCCGCAGTTTCCTTTTCAAACTTCAGCTTTTCCTGATACCATTGCTCCTTGGATGCAATCTCAGCCGAACGTCGGTAACTCTCTGCCTCCTTTTTTGCCTCTTCTATTATCTTCTCTGCCTCGGCTGAAGCATTGGATAATTTTGTCCTTCCGAATCGGAGATAAATATAAGTCGCAAAAGCAATTGCCCCGACAAGCACGGCAATGCTGATTATTATTATAATCATATCCACCCCTTTTAAATTCACAAAAATTCCCTGCGTGTGCCGTGTGGGAAAAAGTCTCTGAACCCAGGATTAAGGTGGGCGCCTGTCGACTACCGGTAGAAGCCGATAGCCGAACCTGGCTCCCTAAGCATGGGTGTTGGCTCAAGACTTAATACCCATCACGAGCACCGCAGAGAACAAATTATGGCACCGTCTCATCAATTTTCTGGACCAGATTTCTGATCCTCTCTTCCATCTCAGAAATTTTCTTATTAAGTTGAATCTCCCGCTGTTGATACTCCTCCACAAGGTTTAAACAGGCAAGCACCGCTATCTTGGTCATCGAAGGCAGCGGAAATTCCTTGTGGATCTCCCGCATCTTGGTATCAACAATTCGGGCGATATCTTTAATCTTTTCCGGATTTAAATCTTCTGAAACGACACGATAATCGTTCCCAAAAATGGTAACAATTATCTCATTCTTCAATTTTCTTCTCCTATATAAATAGGTTATCGACCCTTTCAATCAGTCCGTCCACCCTTTTCTTCACCTCTTCCTGCCGATTCTTTAATCTTTCATTCTCCTGCCTGAAATCTTCAACCTTCTGCCTTAATTCATCAATTAATGAAATTAACCGGTTGACCCTTTCTTCAAGTTTTGTTAATTCTTCCAAACCTTACTCCTTTTTCCTCAAGACCGCCTTAAACCTTTTTGTTATTTCCCGGGCAATCTTGGTAACGAAGACATTAACTTCAGTATCCGTAAGGGTTCGATCCGATGCCCGGAACCAGAGTCGAAATCCCAGGTTCTTCTTTCCTGCAGGAATGTGTTTACCCTTATAATAGTCAAATAAATTGACCCGCTCCAAGATCGGACCACCGACCGTAGAAATCACCTCAATAATATCAGGCACCTCAACTGTATCATCAACCAGAAAACTTAAATCCCGAATACCTGGTGGATACTTTGGAGTCGGAATATAAAATGTTTCAGGCACAAATGACCAGAGGTTTTCAATGGCAATTTCAAAATAGAAGAACGGCTCCTTACAGAGGTCCTTTTCAATCGCCCCGAGACAACCTAAGGATTTACCTGAAACAACAATATCCACCACCGGGTTGAGTCCGAATTTTTCAATAATCTGAAACTTCACCCCGGGAACATGGAAATACTCAAATATCGCCTCACATACCCCCTTGGCATCATAATAATCAAACCGTTGGTTTACCTGATTCCAGAAATAGGGATATTTAGGTCCCCCCATAATCACACCAAGCCTGGTTTCCTGATATGGAGAATCCGGGAAAAACACATTTCCAATTTCAAATAATTTAAGGCCATTATTACCTTTGGCAAGATTAAAATTGACACAATCAATCATCCCGAAAAACAGCGTTGGTCTAAGCACATCAAATCGTTCATTTAAGGGATTTTTGATACGCACAAAATTTTTATAACCGGCTTCCTCAAGGCGCCGGCTTGAAATCAGAGAAAGGTTATAGGTCTCGCTAAAACCCTGGCCAAGTAAAAAGTTTTTCAGCTTCTCCTCATATTCAACAACCGGATTCCTCTCCACCTGGGCTGACCAGCGTCGGGGTGGAGTCTCAGGAATCCTCATATATCCATAGACCCGGGCAACCTCTTCATAAATATCCTCTTCAATCTTAAGGTCATTACGATAACCCGGGATCTCGGCGATAAATCTGTGTTTATCAGCCTTCACCCCAATATTGAGTCGGCTCAAAAATGATCTGACCTCGTTCTTCTTGAGTTTAAGACTGAGAATCTCATTCATCCTCTCCAGAGAGAAACTGATTGTCCGTTTCTTCGCCCTCTTACCCGCACCGATAAACTGAACCTCCTTTGCCCCGGCATATTTCTTGAACAGGGCAGCACAAAGTTTTGATGCACCATCAACCATTGATAGGTCTACCCCACGCTCAAATCTCATCGATGCCTCGGTAATAAGATTGAGTCGTCTTGATGTCTTACCAATCAACCGGGGGTCAAAATATGCACTCTCCAATAATACCTTCTTTGTCGAAGCAGAAATCTGAGAACACCGAGCACCGATTATTCCAGCTAAGGCGATCACACCCTCTTTATCCGTAATCACAAGGTCTTCTTCTTTTAATTCCAGCCTCGAACCTTCAAGAGTCATAAAGCATTCACCATCCCGGGCACGACGAATCCAGATTCCGGTATTAATAAGTTCAAGGTCAAAAGGATGAAGCGGCTGTCCGGTCAACAACATTACATAATTGGTGATATCAACAACATTATTTATCGACTTCATCCCCAAACAGTTAATCCGCCATTTAAGCCAGAACGGCGACGGTTTAACCTTCACATTATCAAAAACCCTTGCGGTATATCTGGGACAACCTTGAATATCCTTTATCTGAATTCGGTATGTCCCGGTCCTGTTCATCTGATTATGATCAGCATAAACCTTCGGTTTCATCTTCAGACCAACTGCCAACTCCCGGGCAATACCCTGAACCGAAAGCCAGTCGCCCCGATTTGGAAAAGCACTGAAATCGACAACTATATCATCAAACAGTTCCGAAAATAAAATTCCTGGTGTTCCCTTTTCTAAAACGATTACTCCGGTTGACTTCTCCTCCAATCCCAGCTCCTGTTCACTGATTAAGATACCATAGGATTTGGTCCCGGAAAAATCCCGTTCCTTAATTATTTCGCCATTAAATTTTTCGCCGGCAAGACCAACCAAAACCAGATCACCCTTTTTGACATTTTTTGCTGCAGTAACAATCTGAATTTTTTTATCGGTATACACCTCAAGCACACTGAGGTCCTTCAGGGTCTTATGCGGAACCATATCGGTAATCTGACCAACCACAATGTGCTCCGGCGCCTTATGCACAACATCTTCAACCTCCAGGCCCAAACTCAAGGCGACCTCTTTCAGGGTCTCGAGATTCAATCGATTCCGAAATATCTCTTCCAGCCATTTAATTGAAATCAACATCTTAAAATTGCTCCAGAAATCTTAAATCATTATTATAAAAAATCCTGATATCATCAATCACATATTTAATCATCGCCACCCGTTCTACACCCATACCAAGCGCATAGCCGGAATATTTACGGGGTGAAATCTTTACATTCTTCAACACCTGGGGATGAACCATACCACATCCCAGCATCTCTAACCAGCCGGTATTTCCACAAACCGTGCATCCATCACCGCCACAAACCGGACAGCTTACTGCCAGTTCACCGGAAGGTTCGGTAAAAGGAAAATATGACGGCCTCAATTCGTATCTTGTTTTAGGACCGAACATATAGCACACAAACTCCTTTAAGAGCCATTTCAACTCACCGAATGAAACCCCCTCATCAACATAAAGGGCCTCGACCTGATGAAATACAGGAGAATGGCTGGCATCAAAAGGGTCATAACGATAACACCGACCGGGACAGATGATTTTAATCGGAGGCTTCTGTTTTTCCATTACTCTAATCTGAATCGGTGAAGTATGGCTGCGCAGCATCAAATCCTTTCTGATATAGAGACTGGAAAACATATCCCGGGCCGGATGGTGCTTTGGGATATTTAATGCCTCAAAATTGTACCAATCAAATTCAATCTCTGGTCCGGTCTTAAGGGCAAATCCATAATCCTTAAAAAATGCCACGATTTCTTTAAACACCCGTGATAACGGATGTTGATGTCCGACATAAACGGTGCGCCCGGGCAAAAGGGGTTCATAATCGGCTTTGGGTTTAGACTGCAGTTCAGTGCGAAGTTTTTCAACCCGATTGGTGATCAGCTGCTTAAGCTTATTAATCTCATTACCCATAATGCGTTTCTCATCAATACCCAGTTTACTTAATTCCTTAAAAAGTCGATTGATTTCGCCCTTGCGGCCTAAATACCTGACCCTTATCTTCTCCAAGGTATCAGAGTCCTTTACCTTCTGTAAAATCTTTTCAAATTCCTGCTTCAGCTCTTCAATCTGCCTTTGCATTCACACCTTTCTCCTGTTTATGCAATTGGATCAGGGTATCAAAGACCTCGGGTTTTTCATAAGCAAGAAATGCCAGGCTCTTCCGATTCAAGCCGATATTATTCCTGCGCAGGGTCGCCATAAATTCAGAATATTTAAGGCCCTGTGCCCTTAATGCAGCATTAATCCTGGTTATCCATAACGCCCTGAATACCCTTTTCTTACGCCTTCTTTCCCGATAGGCAGATGTCAATGCCTTCACAACCGCAATCCGTGCGGTTTTGTAAAGACGGTGTTTTGCTCCCCAATAACCCTTTGCCGACTTCAGCCACTTTTTCCGCCGCTTACGGGTGTAGGGTACATTCCTGGTTCTGGGCATAATAAAAACTCCTTTCTTAATTTAATTATAAGCGATTTTACCTGAAATGTCAATAAATATTTATATTAACCGCTTGATTCGTTTCCTGTCAGCACTGGACATACTGGTCGTCTGTCTGAGTTTCCGCTTGCGCTTACGCGATTTTCCGGTCAAAAGATGACTCTTACCCGCCTTTTTTCGGGCAATCAAACCGCTCTTCCTTACTTTAATTCTTTTTAAAAGTCCTCGCTTTGACTTCTGCTTTGCCATTCAAACCTCACTTTTTCTTTACCGGAAGAAAGGTTGCATTAATCAGATTATTTTCCTGTTTGGGATCAGATTCAAGTTTTCCCAGACCTTCAAGGTCTGATGCGATACGCTGAATCAGTTTAATCCCCAAATGGGAATGTAAAACCTCCCTTCCTCTAAGCCTCAGGGTAACCTTAACCCGATCACCATCCTGAAGAAACTCTTTAATCTTATTAAGTTTTACCTGATAATCATGTTCGCTGATCTTCAACGACAATCTCATACCGCGCGCTGAAGTGCGGTGTTGATGCTTCCTCGATTGTCTCTCCTGCCTCTTCTTTTCATAAAGATATCGACCAAAATCCATCATCTTACATACCGGAGGTCGGGCTTTGGGTGCAACCTCAACCAGATCCAGACCCCTTTGTCGGGCCATTGTCATCGCCTGTCGAATATTAAATTCCCCCAAAACCGTCCCCTTTTCATCCACCAATTTCACATATTGCGATCTTATTTCCCGATTAACCTTGGGTAATTGTTTAATCTTCACCTCCTTTTTCAGCATCAATTAAACTAAAAAATTCCTTCAACTTCATCTCGCCCATATCACCCCGGCCCCGCTTGCGCACAGAAATCGTTTTATGCTGCACCTCCCTCGGTCCCAGCACAAGGATATAAGGAATCTTATTCACTTCGGCTTCACGAATCCGATAATTTATCTTATCCGACCGGGCATCCAATTTCACCCTCCACTTATGCCTCTGACACCGTTTATAAACCTGTTCTGCATACCGGTTCTGTTTACTGGTGATCGGCATCACTGCAATCTGCACCGGTGCCAGCCACAATGGAAATGCACCTGCATAATGTTCAATAAGACAACCCATAAACCTTTCAATAGAACCATAGATTGCCCGATGGATAACCGTAACCAGCTTTGCCTTTCCATCGTTATCAATATATTCAATCTGAAACCTGGCTGGAAGATTGAAATCGAACTGGACAGTGGTTGTCTGCCATTCACGGCCGATCGCATCAAGCAGTTTTATATCGATCTTGGGCCCATAAAATACCGCCTCACCCTCTTTTCTCTGATAATCCAATCCTACCCTTTTAAGGGCATTAATCAATCCCTGTTCCGCCCTTTCCCATTCCTCGTCACTACCAAGGTACTTTTCTCTATTTGCCGGGTCGCGCACTGACAGGTCAACACGAAACTTCTCAAAACCAAATCGCCTAAGTATCTTTTTTGCCAGTTCCAATACCCGGCATAATTCATCTTCAATCTGGTCGGGTCGGCAAAAGATATGGGCGTCATCAATTGTAATTCCCCTCACCCTTAAAAGGCCATGCAGGGTTCCGGATAATTCATTCCGATAAACCGTTCCCAGTTCGGCAAAACAGAGGGGAAGTTCTTTATAACTTCTCAATTTTGATTTATAAAGGAGTATATGGCCCGGACAGTTCATCGGCTTGAGGATATACTCCTCCTTCTCAACATTCAGGGTAAACATATTTTCTTTATAGTAATCATAATGGCCTGATATATGCCAGAGTTCACTCCGGGCGATATGGGGTGTGGAAACAACCAGGTATCCCGCCTTTATATGTTCATCTATCCAGTACTCTTCAATCAGCCGTTTAATAATACTTCCCCTGGGCTGCCAGTAAATCAAACCCGGGCCCGCGGGCTCAAAGATTGAAAAGAGTTCCAGTTCCTGGCCCAATTTCCGATGGTCGCGCAACTTTGCCTGTTCCAGACGCTTAAGATAGATTTTGAGTTCTTTATTCGTAGGAAATGAAATGCCATAAATCCTGGAGAGCATCGGTCTATCAACATCACCCTTCCAGTATGCCCCGGCCACACTCAAAAGTTTAAATGCCTTTATCATACCGGTTCTGGGAATATGGGGACCGCGACAGAGGTCGACAAATTCACCATTCTTATACAGACTGACCTCTTCACCCTCAATATCCCCTATTAATTCTACTTTATAGGGTTCATCAAGCCGATTAAAAAACTCGCTCACCGCCTCCTTCTTCATAGTTATCCGTTCAAATGGAATATCCTTATCAATAATCTCTTTCATACGTGCCTCAATCCTGGGAAGGTCCTCGGTTGAGAACTTCCAGTCAAAATCATAATAAAACCCCTGATCAATTGCCGGGCCGATTGCCAGTTTCGCCTCAGGAAACAGTGATTTAACCGCCATCGCCATAATATGAGCGGTTGAATGCCAGAAAATCTTCTTGCCAGGTTCTGAAGAAAAATCCACCGCCTCCACCTTACAGCTTCTTTCAATCTTAGTGGAAAGATCAACCAATACACCATCTACTAAGGCGGCGAAAACATTACGATTTTCAAAAAACGAACTCAGACTGGTCCCCTTTTTGACCTTCAATTCCTTATTGCCTAATTTAACCCTAACCATACGCACAATTATAGATTAATTTTTCAATTTGTCAATAGAAGTTGAACATAAAACAGCTGATATTCTTCACCCTTCGCAGCAATTAAAAATGATTCCACCTTGACTTTATAATCTAATTTAATATAATAGCATATGGCTTACATAAAATATGCGATTTTTGCCCTGCTTGGCTGGGGGTTATGGGCGATCGGCAGTAAACTACTCACCCGACATCTAAATACGGTCAGCACCAGTTTCTGGATTTCATTCTGGACCCTTGTCGGTCTTACAACCATTATATCCTTCAGAAAGGGTCTAATCATTAACCGTTATGCCATCTTTGCAATACCGGTAGCAATTGTTTCTCTTATCGCCATCCTCTCTTTTTATAAGGCGTTAAAGCTTGGCCCAGCCAGTATTGTAGTTCCTTTTACCAATATGTATGTTATCCTGCCTGTATTCTTTGGTTTCTTCATACTTAAAGAACCGATTACATTAACCAGGATATCAGGAATCATATTTGCAATACTCGCCGCAATCCTGCTCTCTTTATGAATCTCATCATTTATGAAGAAGACTGGCACAATTTCTATCCCCTGACAAACCTCATACCCCTGTCCCATCTTTTCATTGGCATTCGCACTATTGGTGAAAATAATGGCCGGATTTTAAAGACAAAAACGGTCGACTACATTTATAATCGGAAATTCTTAAAACAGAAGGCAAATCCTGATTCACCGACAATCTATCTATCCGCGCAATTTTTAATTACAAAAAATTTCAGACTGCCGAAAATGGACTGCAGACTCCTGGCCGGGGATAGAACAGTCGGCCTGATAAAATATCATCCCCCACTGCCTGAAAATCTAAATGAGATTTTTCAGGCAGTAAAAAATGTTGATAAAGCGATAGAAATCCCCGGGCTAATCCTGAATCACCCCTGGGATTTTATAAGATATAATGAATCGATACTCCTTTTACATCTTAAAAATATAAGAAAAAAGACAAAGATCCCACCCCGGGCAGAAATCATCGGCAAGCCCACGGACCTCTATATTGCACCCGGGGTACGGATTCATCCCTACGCATCCTTTGATCTTTCCCGGGGACCAATCTTCATCGACAGGGATGCCGAAATTGGACCGTTCACCTCAATCACCGGGCCCTGTTATATCGGGCAAAAAACAAAAATTGAACATGCAAATATTCAGAAATCTACAATCGGTCCGGTCTGCCGTATAAGTGGTGAGGTCGAGTCCTGTATATTCGGTGGGTTTTCCAATAAACACCATCAGGGATTTATCGGACATTCATATATCGGCCAGTGGGTTAATCTCGGCGCCCTGACCACAAATTCAGACCTGAAAAATAACTACAGCGAAGTAAGAGTCCTGATCGGCGAAAAGATCTTTAATACCGGGATGGTTAAACTGGGCTGTTTTATTGGCGACCATACAAAACTCGGCATCGGCACCCTGCTCCCGACGGGCGGGATACTGGGCAGTTTTGTAAACTACTTTGGTGGCGGAACAACACCAAAATTTATCCCCTGTTTTAAATGGGTGAATCAAAGAAGTATTAAAGACTATGAACTTGAAAAGGCAGTCCAGACCGCAAAAAAAGTTATGGCACGGCGCAACATAAAGATGAAAAAAAGTTATGAAAACCTGATAAGAAACTACTATAAATGGCAGACTTCATTGTCGCAATAGACGGAGCCGCCGGTTCCGGCAAGAGCACGACCGCCCGGGGTGTTGCCCGGCGCTTAAACTTTTTCCATCTTGATACCGGGGCGATGTATCGGGCGTTTACACTAAAATGTTTGAGGACGAAAAAAGATGAAATTAATCAAGAACTTGTCAATAAATTAATCAAAAAGACCCGGATCGTTCTGAAAAAAGAAGGTGATGAATACCACACTTATCTTGATGAAAAGAATGTAAGCCTTGAAATCAGGGGACCTGAGGTCAACAAATATGTCTCCCAGGTTTCAGCAATCCCCGAGGTCCGGGAATGGATGGTTCATCAACAGCGGGCAATTGCAAAAAACAAAAATGTTGTCTGTGAGGGCAGGGATATTGGTACTGTAGTATTCCCTGACGCCCAGGTAAAGATATTTATGAAAGCAGATATCAAGGTCAGGGCACGCCGTAGAAAAAAAGAGTTGGCAGAGAAAAATATTAATGTGGATTTAAACGATATATTAAAAAACTTAGAATTCCGCGATCAATTCGATTCAACCCGGAAACATTCCCCACTCCGCATTGCCCAGGATGCAATCGTCATTGATACTACAAACCTTACCATTGAACAGGAGATCGACCTCGTAGAAAAGATTGTCCGGGCGCGGTTAAAAAATCTATAAATCGCTACATTTTTTCCGGCCTGACCTGTGCATCGACATATCTACATTTTCCAGAAATAAAGACATCGGAAAGTTTCATCTCAGTCTTCATTGAAAGACCACTTTTATCTATATAGTATATCTCTTTTCGCTGGGTGCCGTCATTAAATAGAAGCAGCACAATTACCCGCTCACCGGCAGGAATTTCACTCAATATCTTATAACGGTGTTTGGCAACACTGCCGTCGGGACGGATAATAAAGAATGAACCGATCTGGGTTTCCGGATCAACCGCACCATAATATAGATTATCACCCGCCTCATTCTGCCAGTGGCCGATAAGTCTTAAGCAGGGTCTTGATAGGTCCCTTAACGGGTTCACATTATTTTTGGAATGTAAACCACCCTGCTGCTCACAGCCCAGGATAAAAGCCAATACCAGAATTCCCGAGCTCAACATCTTCATATTACCTCCTTATTTATTTATACCAAAAAGTTCCAGGATAAAAGCATATTCAAATACGATATCCTTAAGGTATTCATACCTCCCGGAACGGCCCATATGCCCGGCCTGCATATTGGTTTTAAGGAGCAGGATATTCTGGTCGGTCTTCAGCGACCTCAGTTTTGCAACCCATTTTGCTGCCTCCCAATAACAAACCCGGGTATCATTCCAGTCGGCAAGGACCAGCATATTGGGATAGGCCTGTGCGCGGATATTATCATATGGAGAATACGCCCTTATCAGTTCATAATACTCTTTTTTATGGGGGTTGCCCCATTCATTATATTCAAGAACCGTTAATGGTAATGAAGGATCGAGCATCGTATTGAGGACATCGACAAACGGCACTTTTAAAACTGCACCATAGAAAAGTTCTGGCCGCATATTAACGACTGCGCCAATGAGCATTCCACCGGCACTTCCTCCAGTAATTACAAGATGCGCTGAATCGGTATACCCCTGAGCAATCAAATATTCTGCACAGTCAATAAAATCGGTAAAGGTATTCATTCTATTCAACAACCTGCCCTGATTATACCACCGCTTTCCCATCTCCCCACCACCCCGAATATGGGCGATCGCATAACTGAAGCCTCGGTTCAAAAGGCTTAATCGACTGGATGAAAAGTATGGTTCATAGATTGAACCATAGGCACCGTATCCAGTCAATATCATCAGCCCATTCTTCTTGAGCATATCTTTTTTAAAAACAATAGAAATCGGTATCCTGGTGCCATCCCGTGCCCGGGCAAGCAAGCGGACTGACTGATATTCTTCAGGATTGTAGCCGCGCACTTCATAGCGCTTTTTTAAAATCCTCTTATGGGTCTTCATATTATAATCAAAGACCGAATATGGCGTAATTAATGAGGTGTAATTGAATCGTAATGTATCGCTATCAAACTCAGGATTTCTTCCTGGCCAGACCGTATATACCGCTTCAGGAAAATCTATAAGATGTCTCTTATCATTATGGAGGTCGATAACAAGAATCTCCTTTAACCCATTTATCCGCTCATAGACAACCAAATAATTCTTAAATGCCTCAACACCATCAAGGATAATCGTATCACTTTCCGGGATTACTACTGACCAGTTCTCTTTTTTAATATCTGATACAGGCGTTTTTAGAAGTTTAAAATTCTCTGCATCCTCATTGGTCAGAATAAAAAATCTATCCCCCTGATGGACAATATAATATTCTACCTCAGGAAGGCGCCGGGCGAATATCCGAAGGCTATCCGATGGATTGTCCGCATCCAAAAAATATATCTCGTTCGTTGTATGGGTGCTTGATTCCAATAATATATACCGCTTATCCCTGGTCTTTGAGACATTAAGATAGTATGCCGGGTCAGTCTCTTCATAGACAGGTTGAGCCTTACTTAAATCGAAAAGACGATACCGGAACAACCGGGCCGGACGCCGGGTGCTGTCAAGTCCGGTATAGAATATCGTCTGATTATCATTCGCCCAGACAACATCTCCTCCAATATTTTCAATCCTATCGGGTAAAAGTTTTTTTTCTTTAAGGTCCTTTATATATAATGTATAAATTTCATTACCTGCAGTATCAACCGTATAGGCGAGATAACGATTATCAGGGCTAACCCGGAGGACTCCGATATCAAAATATCTTTTTCCCTTCGCCAATCTGTTCTGATCCAGAATGACCTCCTGAGGATTACTGAGCCTCCTGTATTTACGGCAGTATATCGGATACTCCTTACCTTTCTCGGTTCGTGTATAATAGTAATAATCCCCCATCTTTACCGGAACGGTAACATCGGTCTCCTTTATACGTGCCAGCATCTCTTTATACAAGCTGTGCTGAAGGGGCAGGGTATGGGCCATCATCTTTTCGGTATAATCATTCTCGGCAGAAAGATATTTAACAACCGCTGGATCATCCCTGTTGCGCAGCCAATAATAGTTGTCGACCCTGATCTCTCCAAAGAGTGTATCAACCTTTGCTATCTTCCCGGCAAGTGGTGGTGCAATTGTGGATTTAAAACCGTATAGGAATAAAAAACCGAATACAATTAAAATGGTAAAGACCCGGCGCTTCATTTTCATATGTGTTATTTTATATAAAATCCCCACCAATGTCAAGTAAAAAATTATAAAGTAGAATATTGTTGACATAAATTAATTTCTGGATATAATTGCCAATGGAACTTTCGGTAAACATTGATCACATCGCTACCCTGAGAGAAGCAAGAAAAGAATTGTTTCCTGACCCGGTCTATGCTGCGGTAGAGGCAGAACTTGGTGGAGCAGATGGAATTACTGTGCATCTGCGCGGTGATCGCAGACATATTAAAGAAAGGGACTTGGAACTTTTAAGACAGATTATAAAAACCGAATTGAATCTTGAAATGGCGGCGACTCAGGAGATGACTGAGATTGCATTAAAGATTAAACCTGACCGCATCACATTGGTTCCTGAATCACCCGGTGAAGTTACAACCCAGGGCGGACTTGACCTTCTGAATATAAAAGAAAATTTAAAACCCTATATTTCAAAATTTCAGGATAATAACATTAAAATAGGCATCTTCCTTGACCCGACTCCTGACCAGATAAAGGAGGCGGTGCGCATTGGTGCCCGATATATCGAAATCAATACAAATGAATTCTCCAAGAATCCAAAGAGCAAGGATGAATTGATCCGGATTGCCCGGGTCGCCAAGGCAGCGAGGCGTGAAGGTCTGATAGTTCATGCCGGACACGGCATTGACTACAAAAATATCAAAGCTCTTCTTTCTCTGTCGGAAATAACAAGTTATTCTATCGGTTTCGCAATCATCGCCCGGGCCGTATTCGTTGGTTTAAGACAGGCCGTCAGGGAAATGGTAAATATCATTAAGGGTGGAGGATGAGAAATTTAGGACTCAGGGTGGGAATCGTTATAGTCGCAATAATACTTGCGGTCTATGCAATAATTCCCACGGTGCGGTTATATACCGATAAAAATCTTTCCGAGAAAGACAAAATTTCACTTTCCAAAAGGGCTATCCATCTGGGTCTTGACCTTAAGGGTGGTATGCATCTTATGCTTGAGGTTGATACAACCGGGATTAAAGAAAATCCCCGGGACCTAAGGGATCGGGCATTTGAAGTTATTCATAACCGTATTGACCAGTTTGGTGTCTATGAACCGGTAATTGAAAAACAGTCGGGAGGCAGAATTCTGGTTCAACTTCCTGGTGTTGACCGGGACCGGGCGATAAATCTCATAAAAAAGGTTGCCCATCTTGAATTTAAACTTGTTGCTGATGACCAGTTCCAGACCGTGGTTCAGAAGATGGATAAATTCCTTGCTGGAGAAGATACCCTCGCATTTGAAGAACCATTCTCTTCATATTTAATCAGTGCTGGCCGACAGGCGGCAATCGATGTGCGGGATGAGGATTCAGTACGCGCCCTTATTGCCAAAGCCCGCCAGGTAATTCCTGAAGGTTTAGAATTCCGGTTTGGACCCAGAGAGGAACTAAATAATCGAAATATTAAAAAGATATATCTGCTCAAAAAGAATGCAGAATTGACCGGCGAGGGTATTCGTGATGCCCAGCACCGGCCAAATCAATCTGGTCAGCTTCAGTATGTCGGCTCATGGGAAGTTGATATTCAGTTTAAAAGAAAGGCAGCGCGAAAATTTGCCTCAATTACGGGTAGAAATGTAAATAAACGTCTGGCTATCGTCCTTGACGGAGTGGTTCAATCTGCGCCCTATATCCAGGAGAGAATCCCGCATGGTCGGGCAAGGATTACGGGCAACTTCACTGCTGAGCAGGCTCGGGACCTTGCCATTGTGCTGCGTGCCGGTGCCCTGCCTGCACCATTGAAGATTATTGAAGAACGAACCGTGGGTCCGAGTTTAGGTCGGGATTCAATTCAGAGCGGCATACGGGCGGTTCTAATCGCCAGTGCATTGGTTATTATATTTATGCTCATCTACTATTCACTCGCCGGTGCAGTTGCCGACTTTACCCTATTTTTAAATCTCTTCTTCTTACTTGCGGTGCTCAGTGCCTTTCACGGAAGTCTTACAATGCCGGGAATCGCCGGCATCGCCTTAACCATAGGTATGGCGGTTGACGCCAATGTATTGATATTTGAAAGAATAAGGGAAGAATTAAGGAGCGGCAAGACAACAAGGACCGCTATTGACCAGGGCTTTGCCCGTGCCTGGATAACAATCTTCGATTCCAATATCACCACGATTATCATCGGTATCATCCTCTTCATCTTTGGAAGCGGGCCGATTAAAGGATTTGCATTAACCCTCACTATCGGTCTGCTCAGTAATCTATTCAGTGCGGTTTTCATCGGCAAGGTAATCTTCAACTACTTTACCTATAAATTTGATGTGCACAAATTAAAGATTTAAAAATGCTTGAAATCATCAAAAATCCCAATATCGATTTTATTAAATTAAGAAATTATGGGTTTATCTTCTCAGCGGTAATTATCATAATCTCGCTCGGCGCCATATTGACAAGGGGACCAAATCTGGGTATCGACTTTACCGGTGGCGCATTATTACAAATTCGCTTTGAAAAACCTATCACCACCAAAGCGTTAAGGTCTTCCCTCGCCCATATCGGAAGGGGAAGGGCTGTAATACAATCCTTGGGGAGTGAAAACCGCGAATATATAATTCGGGCTCCGGAAAAGGACCCGGTGAGCTTTTCTAAGGCTGTAAAAGAAGCCTTGAATAAAGACTTTCCTGATAACAAAAAGGAGTTTCTGCGCGAAGAGACGGTTGAACCGAAGATTGGCCGTGAGTTATTAACCAAAACGCTCTGGGCAATCATCATTGCTCTTTTATTAATCCTCATTTATGTATCATTCAGATTTGATTATCGCTTCGGCGTCGCTGCAGTAATCGCCCTATTCCATGATGCCCTCTTTACCGTAGGTATGCTGGTTATCTTCCAGAAAGAATTTTCTATCGTTGTTGTCGGTGCCCTGCTTACAATAATCGGTTATTCGATCAATGATTCAATCGTCATTTCCGACCGTATCCGGGAAAAAATCCGTAAGATGCGCAAAGCACCCTATAATGTAATTTTAAATACCGGGGTGAACGAAACCCTCTCCCGGACCCTTTTGACAAGCACCACAACCCTGATGGCGGTTATCGCCCTGCTCCTCTTCGGCGGCTCGGTCATCGCCGATTTTGCCTTTACCCTGCTTGTCGGATTCATTATCGGAACCTATTCTTCAATCTTTATTGTAACAAATATCGTCTCGGTTTGGGAAGAGAAATTTCCGAAAAAGAAAAAATAAATTTTTTCAAAAAAATCATTGCCACAGGATTTTACTTGGGCTATCTACCGATTGCCCCGGCAACATTCGCCTGTATAATAAGTATTGTCATCTGGTATTTTCTCATTCCGTTTAAAATAATTTTTATTACAACTGGAATACTACTGTTCATCATCGGAATTTTAATATCCAACCAGCTCGGTAAGACCTGGGGAAAAGACCCGCACCAAATTGTAATTGACGAATACACAACCCTTTTATTGCCTCTATACTTCACCCCACGCCGGATTATACCTTTATTGCTCACCTTCATCCTCTTTCGAATTTTTGATATCATAAAACCACCACCGATTCGTTCCTTAGAAAAATTACCCGGTGGCTGGGGGATTATGCTCGATGACCTCTTAGCCGCATTATATACTACAATAATAATAGTGTTAATCCAGAATTTTTATCCACTATGATAAAAGAATTTACCAAAATTGCCAGGGAGCTCGGCCGGTTGATGACAAAAAAAGGCTTGACTATCAGTGTCTGTGAATCCTGTACCGGAGGATTGCTGGGCAGTGTCATTACTGCGACACCCGGGAGTTCCCGATATTTCCGGGGTGGAATCATCGCCTATGATAACAACATAAAAACAAGATTGGTTGGAGTCTCTCCAAAATCATTGAAAAGGTATGGTGCGGTAAGCAGGCCGGTTGCCAGGGAAATGGCAAGCCATATTGCACATAAATTCAAGACCGATATCGGAATCGGTATCACCGGTATCGCCGGGCCTGGTGGTGGCACGGTAAAAAAGCCTGTGGGTCTTGTCTATACTGCTGTTTTATACAGGAAAAGAATCGTGATAGAAAAATCCCTGTTCAGGGGAACAAGAAATACCATAAGAAAAAAGGCGGTAAAAAATGCCCTCTCAATCCTGAAGAATTTGATAAATGGATAAAAAAAGGCTTATTGAAGCGGCATCAAAATCTGCCGGCTCGCTCCTTCGAATCGCACCGATGATACTGGGCATTGTGCTTCTGGTTGGTTTAATTTCCATCCTCATCCCTGAATCATTCTACTTTTACCTCTTCAGAAAAAATCCCCTTTTTGATTCATTCATCGGCGGTATAATCGGAAGCATATCAGCCGGCAATCCGGTAACAAGTTATATTCTGGGTGGAGAATTTTTAAAACAGGGGATAAGTTTGAGTGCAGTTACTGCATTTATTGTTGCCTGGGTGAGTGTCGGACTGATACAGATTCCGGCTGAAGGAGTAATCTTGGGCTGGAAATTTTCTCTTTTGAGAAATATATTCTCTTTCTTTTCCGCCCTAATAATAGGAATAATCGTCGGTATAATCATCCCGGGATTATAGATGAAAAAAGAAAAGAAAAAGGGACTTTCAAATTTTGCCTGGTATTTTCTGGGAATAATCGTCTTATCCTATCTGATTCTTCTGCTGCTGCATTCTCACCTCTTCCTCCAATGTATCATATTTTCAGCACACCTTTTAATAAAACTGGTCGCGGTCTTTATTCTGGTATTTGTCCTTATGACCCTGGCAAATTACTTTATCACAAAACAATTCATAACCAGACATCTCCAGACCCCAGGAATAAAAAAATGGCTCTTCGCAGTAATCGGAGGCATCATCTCAACCGGTCCAATCTATCTCTGGTATCCCCTGTTAAAAGACCTGAGGGATAAAGGCCTGGGATACGGCTACCTGGCAACCTTTCTATATAACCGGGCAATAAAGATTCCCCTCTTGCCATTGGCAATACTATACTTCGGTCTGAAATATATCGCGCTCTTAACCCTGCTTATGATTATCGTCTCAATTATTCAGGGTATCTTAATAAACAAATTTGTTCCCTTAAAACAATGAGAACATTTATCGCCATAGAAATTCCTGAAGGGATAAGAAAAAAGGTTGATGGATTGATAAAAAGTTTTTCTGAGAAGAACCTGCCCATCAAATGGGTGAAATTTGAAAATCTTCATATTACCCTAAAGTTCTTAGGTGAAATCAAAGAAGAGAAATTATCAGATATTCATACTGTCTTGAAAAACATCGCTGAAAAACACCCTGCCTTTGAGTTGAATCTTGAATCCCTGGGATGCTTTCCCAACAAGAAAAATCCCCGGGTTTTATGGATTGGTGTAAATCAGGGGAAGAAACTTATAAACCAGCTCGTCCTTAATTTAGAGCAAGAACTGCTACCCCTGGGATTCAAAAAGGAAAAGAGATTTCATCCCCATCTTACAATCGGCAGGATAAAAAGGTTTTGTCAGATAGACGATATCCTTGCACAAAAATTTGTCTGCGGTCTGTTCTGGGTCGATTCCCTTACCCTTTTTAAATCAACACTTAGACCCGAAGGTCCGATCTACGAAAAAATTATAAAATTACCCCTGATAAGAAAATAGCCTTTCAAGGCATATAAGCCCTGTTTATGTGGAATATACTACGGAAAATATTTTTATAGACATCAGGATTCTCTTTTTTTAACCTTTTCAAAAAATTTCTGACCAATTCGCGCTTTGATTCTTTATAATACGGGCATTGATTTCTATTACCGGGTAAACCAACCTCCCGGGCGAGTGCCTCAATCCTTCCCTTTTCAAAATAGTATAAAGGTCGAATAAAATAGAATCTTCCCTGGATAATGGATTGTTTGGGTACAGGAACTGAAATCTCACCATTATAAATCATATTCAGTAATAAAGATTCTGCTACATCCTCCTTATGATGGGCGAGGGCGACCCGGAAGACATTCAAATCATCGGCAATCTCAAGAATCCTTTTACGCCGTTGCCGGGAACAGAAATAGCATCTATTCTTAATATTCTTAATAAGTCCATCAACCGGCGCCTTCACAATTTTACAGGGGATTTTGTGCTCGGAAAAAAATCTTTCAATATATTCACTGTGCCAGTCTGGAAAATCCGGTACAATATGGCAGCCATAAATCTGCCAGTGCATATTATATTTTTTGTTATACTCGTTCAGAAGATAAAGCAGGGATAAACTATCAACCCCACCTGAAACCCCGACCAGGACCGGACTATATTTCTCCAATAATTGATATCTGTTAATCGCCTTTGCCAGAAGTTCAAGGCAGGCCTTAACTACACCAGGATTATCTTCAGTCAATTATCTAAGAATCACCAACTGTCGAATTGCAACACCCTTTTCTGATTCCAGACGATAGAAATAGACTCCGTTGGGCATAAGGTTACCCTTCTCATCCTCAGCATGCCAGACAATCTTATGCGCACCTTCAGAAAATCTTCCTCGGGCAAGCACCTTGACCGGTTCCCCGATAAGATTATAAACGGTTAAAGTGATATTGAGGGATTGACCAAGGACAAATTTTATTTCAGTATAATCATCAACCGGGTTGGGATAATTTTTCTTCAGGACGATCAATTCACCCTGACCGAATTTTGCCCGGGATAAAATTTCTATCACATTATTATTAGACTCATAAAGATATAGATTTCTCGTCTTGGGAGAAAAAATAATGCGGGAACTCAGACCAATATTTTCCAGGCAAAGTTGTGAAAGCTTTGTGCCTGTAGAATCCAGCACAATCATAGAATCAGAAAACAGCATATATAGGTTCTTACCATTATCAACGCAGAAATCGATAATCTGGTCGGTTGAACTGAATAACAGCTGACTTTTGTATAAACCGATATCGCTGATATCGCCACCGCTCCATAGTGTAATCTGATTATTATTCAGGGTAAAAAACGGGGTTTTATTATCCGTATAATCTCCATTCGGGATAATTGCAACCCGTTCTGCGCTGATTGCCATAGAACCGATAACCTTATCCTCACTCACAAATGTCAATTCACCCGGTTCCAGCACGAAAAATAATGGTTTCTGTTCAACCGTGGTTGCAGTAATCTGTATTGGATTGTTGAATAATAAGGAACTCTCTATTTGTGTACCATCAGGTCTAATCTTAACCAATCGGCCTTCCTGATTAAAAAAATCTATATTCCGATTTAGCACCGCAAGGCACTTACCCGTCACCTCATCAAATACCGTGGTTATCCTTCTCCCATCAAGTTTTGATATTGATGAGGACGCGAGAATCCATATTCCGCCAGAATTATCTATTGTTAAATCAGTAACCGATAAGGCCCTGGGCAGTGGAATACTGCCGCTTTGTTGCCAGCCTGCACTGGCAAAGCAAAAAAAGAAAAACAGCACGATTAATTTTTTCATAGACCTCCTTGTTGATTAATCGCTCTCGAATCCTATCAAGAATCATATTAAATTATATATAAATTGCCAAAATTGTCAATACCCCGATTCAAACTACCGGCAGCACAATAAAAAATATGGACTCTGACCGGTTTGATTTTTGCATCCGAAATTCCATCGTTCTGTGATCAGTGACCTGATGGTTTTCCGCAATTTCTCAGGTTCTAACACCCACCTTCAACTTTTTCATCCTGCATCGTCTTTTTTAATGATATTTCCCGTTCAATTCCCCAATAACGAACCAATCAATTTCTTGTCGGGAAGGTAGTAATAGAATAAACCAAAGCGCCATTGACTTACCACCTTTTTTTCTCTATAATAAGATTGAGTCGATTATGTTTATTTATCTGACAATTCTTCTTATTCTATTCCAATTTACCTCTATCCATCAAATGGATTATAAGACACATCTTAAAGAGGCGGTATTTCGTCCAATCACACAAACAAAAATCTCATCCATCCCTATCCAGACCAGGGTATCAGGGATGTTAAAAAACTATTATGGTTATCTTCCCTACTGGATTGATACCACATATTATCAATATTTTCAAATGGAACTCTTAACCCATATCTCATACTTCGGTGTGGATATTGAACCAACAACCGGTAACCCTGGTAATATCCCGAATGTCGAAAATTTTTATAAAATCATAGACCAGGCACATCAGAACGGTATAAAAGTTCATATGACATTTATTATCTTCGGTAATTCCAGGGTCGAATCATTTCTGCAGAATACCAATGCCCGACGGCATGCGATAGACAATATCTGCAATGTGATCGACAATTACGGCATCGAGGGGGCAAATATCGACTTTGAATTTGTTGCCGGCTCGGTAAGGGATAGTTTTAATCTCTTCATCAATGAGCTTGCCGATGCATTATGGAATCATCCAGCAGGCAGAAAGGAACTCTATATCGCATCCATTGCCGTGCCTGAATGGTATCCTGGTTATGATATTGGATATCTTGCAAACCACTGTGACGGCCTCTACATAATGGCATATGATTTTCACTGGCGGGGCTCATCAACTGCCGGTCCGGTTTCTCCTGCTATCCCTTCATCATTCTGGGGAGATTATTGTGCGGCAAAATCGATCGGCAGTTACAAATCTGCCGGTGCCGATGGCGATAAGATAATACTCGGCATCCCCTATTATGGTTATGATTGGCCAACCATAGATTCTGCAATCGGCAGTTCAACCAGCGGCTCAGCAGCCGCAAAAATCTACTACTACGCATTTCAGAAGGCGAATAATTACGGACGAATATGGGATGACCACTCCCTTACCCCCTGGTATCGATACAACAATTCCCGGTGGCATCAATGCTGGTATGATGATTCAGTATCTTTGGATATAAAATATAGTATGGTCAATGACTCACTGCTTCAGGGAGCGGGTTGCTGGGCATTGGGTTATGACCGTTCCTATAATCATCTCTGGAATATAATCAGAAAAAATTTCTGGGACACGACCGGCATCTATGAAGATAAGATTACAATAAAACAGGGTATAAACATTTCCTCTGTTTTTGATAGAGAGATTATTCTCAACCAGCTGGATTCTCGTAAAATTTATGATATCTGTATCTATGATATCCAGGGAAGAAAAATAATTTATAAAAAAGTCGTCCATCAAAAGAAAATAAAAATAGGTAAACCTCTTACCCCGGGAATCTATTTTGTTTTTATTAAATATGACAGCGGAATCCTCCGATATAAGGTTATTAAGTTGTTAAATTAAATCATCCGTTGATGTTTTATGGTATAATGAAATTTAAACCTGCAACACTCGATACCCGGGCAACCATCATTACAATTGTGGTGACCATCTTTTTTATCGGGCTCTCATATATCTTTATAACCAAACCCTTTGGCTGGATATTTGTTCTCCTCTTTTTCTTGATTCTCTTCATCTCTTATCTTCTCAGTCTTAAGGAATATCAATTTGACCAGGGTAAACTGATTATCAAAAAGGTTTGTGGAAAAAAGATAGTCATCCCCTTAAATACGATTGAAGAATATATATTCATTCCCGATATTACAAAATTGAATATGCTACGCACCTTTGGCAATGGAGGCCTGTTCGGCTACTATGGCATATTCTCAAGTATGGAATACGGTCCGATAAATCTTCAATTGACGGCTATGAAAAATGTCTTTATGATAAAGACAAAAAAAGGCAATTATGCGGTGTCCCCTTTAGCAATTAAGGAATTTGAAGAATATCTTAAAGGTATTGTAACTGCAGAAACAGGTAAAATCGGCAAAATGGAAAAAGAAGCGGTTAAGATAGTTTATGCCCGGCCGAAAATTATAATATTACCCTTGATTATTTTTCTGCTAACAATTCTTGTAATTCTCCTCTTCTATCAAAGATTACCCCGGATGATTGCACTCCATTTTGATATTCACGGAAATCCTGACCGCTGGGGACCGAAAACAGCATTTCTCAGTTCCAACCTTATCCCGGCAATAATACTATTTATATTTAATATTATTCTCTTCTTTCTCGTGCGCAGAGTAACGCACAAACCTTCAATTCCCAATCTATTGGTAATAATTTTCTCAGTTATTCAACTCTTTATTATGTATGTTGCAATTGATATATACTGGTCTACTATGTACCAAAGACATATTGTTTCAATATTCTGGCCGCTGCTCGGACTGGTGATAATTTCAGGAATATTACTCTTTTACTATCACAAAAGAATTGTAAAGAATTCTACTTAAATATCTCCTCACCTCGGCCGACAATCTTATTGAGCTGTTCACGAAAATAATCGGTGCTCTCAACAATATGCCTGGGAATCTGCTGGCAATAATATTCCCAGGACCTTCTAATCTCAGCACCAAGGAGTTGGCCAATAGTGCCATCGCGAAGTCCCCTTTCCACCTTATCCTTATTATATAAAACAAGGTCCGAGGCAAGCGCCTTTGCCAATCTCCGTGCCCGATTATGCCATTTCTTATCTTCTTCACTCATCTGAGATTCAGAAAACGGCTGTGGTTTTGGAGGAGCAGCTGGTGAGTCCGCCTCCGGTGGGGGTGGTCCATGGGTGATTTCTATCTTTTCTTCCGCAGGGGTCTTAACCGGTGTTTGTTTAGTTTTAACCGCTTCAGATGGTGCTTCAGGAAACGGTTCTTCAGGTAACCGGGGTTCTGGCGGTTCTTCTGGTCTTGATACTTCAGCCCTTGACTCTACCGCCGGCTTCTTTTCAACCTGTGGAGCAGATGTCTCCTGTTTACCTCCTGGACCTGGTGCTGATGGGGTTTCTGGTATACGCGGTTCAGGCGCTGGTCTTTTTATTACAATAATATTGTTGCATTTATGGCACCTCACCTTCACACCGGCTGCCGGTATCTTTGTTTCATCAACATTATATTTTGCATGACAATACTGGCATTCAACAATCATTTTCTATCTCCTCATAAATCTTCCGGCACTCCTTTTTCAGTTCATCCAGGGTGCCATTGTTTTCTATGACAAACTTCACCTGCGACGACATCAGGTCTTCCCCCTCCTGTACAGAAAGTATTTTATTAAAAACCTCTTTACTGATTCCTTTTTTACCGGCCCTTTCCTCCTTAAAATTTTTCTCGGCTTTGATGAGTATGGGATAATCAACCTGCTGTAGAATCTCGGGCCATTTGAATAGCAAAGCAGCATCAATCACCACAACACCATCTTCAACAGCATCAATCCGTCTTTGAATCTCTTCAATCAATAACGGATGGGAAAGTTTGTTAAGATAATTCAGGTCTTCTTTATTTTGAAAAACAATGGCACGCAATTTTTCTCTATCAATCTCATCATTTATGACAATGCGCGGTCCGAACCTTGCAGATAATGGTCCTTTTATCTTTTGCAATACCTGCCATCCGATCTCGTCTGCTGATATGTAGTGTGCACCCAGCTCTTCAAAAATCTTCGCCGCCGTGGTCTTACCCGCCCCGATGTTCCCTGCCAGACCAATCACAACCTTACCATTATGAGCCATTCTATGTAAATTTCCTGAAGCAAAGTGCTACATTGTGACCACCGAATCCAAGAGAATTCGAAAGTGCGTACTTAATCTTCACCTCCTTTGCCTTACCGGGAACGAGATCAAGCCCCGCACACTCTGGATCAGGTTCTTCCAGATTAATTGTTGGATGAACCTTCTGGTCTTTCATTGAAAGCAAACATACTACAGATTCAATCGCTCCGGCCGCACCGAGACTGTGTCCAATCATTGATTTAGTAGAATTTATTACAAGATTCTTTGCATGAGCTCCAAAGAGATTTTTGATTGCAATCGCCTCCAATTTATCATTCAAAGGGGTTGAAGTTCCATGGGCATTAACATAATCAATGTCCTCAACATTACAACCTGCTTCCCTTATTGCCCGATGCATTGCCCTTCTTGCACCTTCACCTTCAGGTGCAGGAGCTGTAATATGGTAGCCATCTCCTGTCGCCCCGAAACCACAGATTTCCGCATAAATATGGGCATGCCGTTTCCGTGCGAATTCCAATTCTTCAAGTATCAATATCCCGGCACCTTCAGCCATAACAAAACCGTCGCGTGATTTATCAAAAGGACGTGATGCCTTCTTGGGGTCATCATTGCGTCGGGACAGCGCCCTCATATTACTGAATCCAGCAAGCGCAAATCCGGTGATGGATGCCTCAGACCCTCCGGTTACCATCACATCCGCATCACCATATTTAATCGCCCGAAAGGCATCTCCGATCGCATGTGCCCCGGATGCACAGGCTGAGACAGTGGTATAATTTGGACCCTTCAGTCCCCACTGAATCGCCACATAACCGGAAGTCATATCAGGTATCATCATCGGAATTAAAAACGGTGAGACCCGGGAAGGCCCCTTATTTATGAATTTTGTATGTTCGGCTTCCCAGGTATGGAGTCCACCGATGCCAATTCCAATAATGGTTCCCAGACGGTCTGGGTCATATTTTTCAAATTCGATACCGGCATCTTCGATTGCCTCGCTTGCTGCCCATAGACATAAATGGACACAGCGGTCAAGCCGCTTCAGGGTTTTCGGGGCAATTCGCTCTTCAGGATGAAAATCATTTATCTCCCCGGCAATTTTAACAGTATGCCGGGATGTATCAAATGATTTAATTAAATCGATACCGCTTTCTCCCTTGAGCAGATTCTGCCAGGTGGCAGCAGCATCCTTACCCAGAGGCGTGATCGCACCAATACCAGTTATTACAACTCTTCTCATTACTGCTTTGTCTTCTCCTCAAGATAGGCAACTGCCTTACCAACTGTATCGAGTTTCTGAGCTTCCTCTTCAGATATCTGAAGGTTAAATTTCTCTTCCAGTGCCATTATAAGCTCCACAGTATCTAATGAATCAGCACCGAGATCCTCAATAAACTTCGCTTCCATGGTAACCTTCTCTGGTGGAACATGAAGTTGTTCCACAATGATATCCCTGACATCATCAAATAATGGCATTATTTCCTCCTTTCAATTTTGCCAAACCATAATTTTTCCACCATTGGTGGTTAAATTCATTGCAACCATTCACATTACCATCCCACCGTCCACGGTAATCACCTGACCGGTAATATATGATGCCTGATCCGAGGCCAGAAAAAGGGCAAGATTTGCAACATCTTCCGGTGTGCCGAATCGATTAAGTGGAACAAGCTTCAGGTAATTACTTTGTATTTCTTCAGGAAGCTTATCGGTCATCCGGGTTTTAATAAACCCCGGGGCAATTGCATTCACCAAAACATTTCTTCGGGCAAACTCCTTGGCACAGGATTTTGTAAAGGCAATAACCCCTGCTTTACTCGCCGCATAATTTGCCTGACCCGCATTTCCAATCAGCCCAATCACCGAAGCGATATTTATAATCCTTCCATAATGTTTTTTCAGCATTATCCGAGCCACCGCCCGGGTAACCAAAAATGTTCCGGTAAGGTTTACATCAAGCACACGCCTCCAATCATCAGGGGTCATTCTGATAAGCAATTTATCATTGGTGATACCCGCATTATTGACCAAAATATCAATCGTCTGAAACTCCTCAACAATCTTTTTTATTATATTATCAACCTCTTCTTCTGAACTTATATCAAACTTGTAGAATCGCGCCTTTTCACCTATCGCCTGTGCTGTAGCCCGACCAGTCTCTTCATCAATATCACAAAGCGCAATGCGTGCTCCGGCCCGGGCAAACCGTTTGGCAATGCCCGCCCCGATACCTGAAGCGCCACCCGTTATGAGTGCAACCTGCTCCTTAATCATCATACTGAATTCTATTCAATTTTGAATTAATGTCAAGGGAAAAACAGCACTTGACATCTTCCCCAAAATTGGTTATTATGATGTAAGGAAATTTTATGAAAAAAGCGGTTTCTCTCCCAGCAAGTTCGATATGGATTCGGCACCCGATTCGATTCAATCCGTTGTTCTCTAATATTATTGATAGCAATATCTACAAGACAGGGCTCAATGGTAATACCCGGAAACTCAATGCGATAAATATCAATACTCAAAGATTCCCGACCCGGATCTATCCTATTCGAACCCACCCGGGCAATAATGCAGTTAAAAAACTGCCATCATTAAAGAAAAAATATGGAACTATTCTTTGAACAGCTCCTGTCACGCCGTGATTTCCTTAAAAAATGCGGGCTGGGTTTGGCTGCCACCCTGTTTTTACCCCGCTTACTAAAATTCTCTTCGGGTCAGGAAGCAAAATTCGGATTTATAAAAAGAAAAAAGGCGTTATTTTATAAAAAACTTTCTAAAAACAAAATTCAGTGCCTGCTCTGTCCACGCGGTTGCGTTGTCTTTAATGGACAACGGGGTTTTTGCCGGGTTCGAGAAAATCGCGATGGTGAATATTATACGCTTTCCCATTCCAACCCCTGTGCCCTTCACATCGATCCAATCGAGAAAAAACCGCTTTTCCATTTTCTTCCTGCAACTTCAGCACTCTCCATTGCCACTGCAGGATGCAATTTTACCTGTAAGAATTGTCAGAACTGGGACATCTCACAGGCCCGGCCTGATGATACAAAAAATTATGAAGTCACTCCTGAGAAACTCGTGGAAATTGCATTACAATATAATACACCAACCATCGCCTACACCTATACCGAACCGACGATCTTCTATGAATATATGCTGGACTGCGCCCGTATTGCAAGAAAAAAGGGAATCAATAATATCTACCACTCAAACGGCTATATCAACCAGGCCCCTCTCCTTAAATTAATTCCCTTTCTTGACGGGGCGAATATTGACCTCAAGGGAATGAGTGAAAAATTTTACAAAAATATTACCGACGGCACACTCAATCCTGTTTTGAAAACAATCAAGACCTTAAAAGAGAAGGGCATCTGGATTGAAATCACCAACCTTGTCATTCCCACAAAAAATGATTCCCGGAAAATGTTTGAAAAATTGTGTAAGTGGATAAAAAATGAGTTGGGGACCGAGACCCCGATCCATTTTTCACGATTTTATCCACTGTATAAACTGCCCAACCTCCCCCCTACACCCCTTAAAACCTTGAGAACCGCTGCTTCAATCGCCCGTGATACCGGACTGAAATATGTCTACATCGGTAATGTTCCCGGTATCCCCGAAGAAAATACATATTGCCCGGCCTGCGGTAAGACCATTATTGAAAGAAAGGGCTACAACATCAATGCGTTAAATCTTAAAAAAGGCAGATGTAAATTTTGTCGACATAAAATCCCCGGTGTCTGGCAGTAATTGTAATAAACATTGTAGTTAATTTACCCTTGACAGATTATCTAATATGTGTAAAATGATATTATGACGGACTACCAGTTAAAACAGAAATTAAAAGAAGGTAAAATCGATAACCAATACATTCTCATCGGGTCAGAGCTTCTACTTATCAATAATGCGATAGATGCCATCAAGAAGAGACTCAAGGTGAATGAAGCATTCGACTTTGACACATTCTCACTTTCCGAAGTGGCTTTTGATACTGTAGCAGAAAAATTATATCTATCACCGTTGGGTTCAAGCCGCCGCTTGATAATATTGAAAAATCTTGAAGAGGTCGATAAAAATACCCTGACAAAAATTTCTCAAACTGTGAATAAAACCCGGACCAGCAATTGCCTTATAATGACATACCTGTTTAATCGAAATACAAAAAGGCAGAAAGAAACCAATGATTTTTTAAAAAAAGCGTTTTCTAACGCCCGACTGGTTGTTTTTACGGCTCAAAAAAATGATATCCACCGCTGGATTCAATCTAAGGTAAATCGTGATAATCTTGCCCTTTCAAAATCTATGATTCACTATTTAGAGGATGAATTTAGCGATGACATTACCGGATTAAAGAATGAATTTGAAAAGATCGAAAACTACCTCGCTGAAGCAAAATCGATGAATACCAAACAGCTCAAAGACCTGACAAAGGGATTATACGAGATGGAGAAATATCAACTGATTGATGCCTTTTTGAAAAGAAATCCTGAGGCGCTCGAACTTTTTGAAAAGTTAACTCCCTACCTCCATTCATATGCCGAGGTGATTGCTGTAATTGGAAGGGGATTGGTTTACAATCTATTAAGGAATCGAATGGTGATACTCCAGGACAAATCTTACATCAAAGATATTATTGAGGGCTTAAGTGCAATTGACCGTCGAATCAAGAAGGGTTCTCATTTCGGGCAAATTTTATTGGAACTCTTCTTATTAAAAAATTTAGGAAAATTTAGGAAAGGAGCATTCTATGACAGATGAGGATAATACCTTAAAAGAAATTGAGGCACAACGCAGTGACATCTTGAATAAACTGACAAAAATTGAAGAAAAAAAGACAACGGTTAGTCCAGAGGTTTATGAAAAGGTAAAGAAAGAATATGAAGAAAAACTTGCCGAAGTCGAAAAGAAATTGGCTGAAAATGTAGAACTGATCAAAAAAAAATTGGAAGGTCTCAAATCAAAAGAAGAACAAATTTTAAAGAATCAAAAAGAGATCAAATTAAAACTCGAAGAAGTAGAACTCCGTTACTCCATCGGTGAGTATGATGAAGAAACATACAACCAGGTAAAAGAAGAAAATCAAAAGGTCCTTGACGAAATAAATGGTGAACTGAACACCATCCAGGAAAAGATAAAATGGTTCAGTAGTTTCCTCGAAGTGAAGGACATAGAAGAAAATATAGAGCCGACCGAAGAATTCAAGATTGAAGAACACATCCTGGGAGAAGAGATACCTGAAGAGGTGAAACTGGATGAAATACTACCTGAAGTTGAGGCGATAAAACCGGAACCGGTGACTGAAGAAAAAGCACAAGAAGAAGAAAAAAAACCCGCCAGCGAAGAAGGTGTTGCCTGCCCTAAATGTGGCCATATCAATACTCCGGATTCATGGTATTGTGAGAAGTGCGGTGCCGAAATTCTTGGTGCACCAGGTTCCTGAGGAATTAAAAATTTAATCTATGCATACATATAATAAAAGGGCGATAGAAAAAAAATGGCAGGAATACTGGGAAAAGAACAACCTGTTTAAAACCCCGGACAATCCGAAGAAGAAATATTACAATCTTGTTATGTTTGCCTACCCATCAGGTGATATCCATATGGGTCATTGCAAAAATTATGTAATCGGTGATGTTATTGCACGCTACAAAAGAAGAAAAGGATTTGATGTCCTCCATCCATTTGGCTGGGATGCCTTTGGTCTGCCCGCTGAGAATCGTGCCATTGTTGAGGGCATCCATCCGGAAAAATGGACAATGGAAAATATCCGTATCTCAGATGAATCCCTGAAGATGCTGGGTATTAGCTATGACTGGAGTCGGGAAATCATCACCTGCCTGCCTGACTATTATAAATGGACACAATGGATGTTCCTCCTTCTCTACAAAAGAGGATTGGTTTATAAGAAAGAGGCATATGTTAACTGGTGTCCTGATTGTCAAACCGTGCTGGCAAATGAACAGGTCGCCGATGACCGCTGCTACCGTTGTTCGGCTCCGATCGAAAAGCGTAAGTTAAAACAATGGTTTTTTAAAATCACCGATTATGCAGAGAGACTGCTCAATGATCTGGATAAATTAAAAGAATGGCCGGAACGGGTTAAATTAATGCAGAAAAACTGGATTGGACGCAGTGAAGGCTGTGATATAAATTTTAAGGTGCTGGATAAAGACATCACCCTCAAGGTTTTTACAACCCGTCCTGATACGATATACGGTGTTACCTTTATGTCCATCGCCCCGGAACATCCGATTCTTGAGGAACTGATTAAGGGCAGCGCCAACGAAAATAAGATAAGGGATTATATAAAGGCTGCAACAAAACGTTCACCCTTAGAACGTTTAGAAAGAGAAAAGGATGGTGTATTTACCGGATGTTATGCCGTTAATCCACTCAATCGAGAAAAGATTCCAATTTTTGTAGCAGATTATGTGCTTATTGATTATGGCAGCGGCATAGTAATGGGGGTTCCTGGCCATGACGAACGCGATTTCCAGTTTGCCAAAAAATATAATCTTCCCATAAGGATTGTCATCAAGCCCAGGGGACAAAATATCGATGTCACAAAAATGACCCATGCCTTTGAGGACTACGGAATAATGGTGAATTCTGAACAGTTTAATGGTCTCGATTCAACCACCGGCATAAAGGCGGTGACCGAATATCTGGCAAAACAGGATATGGGTGGATTCAGCATCAACTACAAATTAAAGGATTGGTTGATTTCCCGACAGCGCTATTGGGGAGCGCCGATTCCGATTATCTACTGTCCCCGGTGTGGAACCGTGCCAGTCAGGGAAGAAGACCTACCGGTTCTCTTGCCGATGAATATCAAAGACTTCATCCCCAAGGGTAAATCACCACTCGCCTCAGTCGATGATTTTATCAATACCCGATGCCCGAAATGTAATGATGAGGCAGAAAGGGACCCGGACACAATGGATACATTCGTCTGCTCTTCCTGGTATTTTCTGCGTTATCTCGATCCCCACAATAAGAATGAATTTTGTTCGCAAGAAAAGGCAAAACAATGGCTTCCTATTGATCAATATATCGGCGGTATTGAACATGCGACCGGACATTTAATATACTTCAGATTCTTTACCAAGGTTCTATTTGATGCTGGTTATCTCCCGGTTGATGAACCGGCAAAGGCATTATTCACCCAGGGTATGGTAATTAGAAATGGGGAAAAGATGTCCAAATCAAAGGGGAATGTTGTTCCGGTCGGACCGTTTGTTCAGAAGTATGGAGCCGATGTTGCACGCATAACAATTCTATTTGCGGCACCACCGGAAAAGGATATGGAATGGACCGATGAAGGTGTGGTAGGCGCTGAAAGATTTATTAATCGCACCTACCGGCTTATCGCAGAAAATTTAGAGCGGGTATCAAATTCTTCACCGGATACAATCTCTCCGGATGAGGAAGAACTCTACATAAAACTGAACCAGACAATCGCCAAGGTCACCGAAGACCTGGAATCATTCAAATTCAATACCGCAATTGCTGTACTATGGGAACTACTCAATCTACTATATCAGACCAGAAAAAAGGGGCCGGTCTTTAATTACAGCCTATATATATTAATACAGCTGCTTTCACCATTTGCGCCCCATCTTGCTGATGAACTATGGTCGATGGTGGGAGAGAAAGGTAGCCTCTTGGAGCACCGATGGCCTGGGTATGAAGAGCAATATCTCAAGAAAAAAACAATGACGGTTGTTTTGCAGATTAATGGTAAGGTGCGTTCCCACATCAACGTTCCAGTGAATACTTCAGAAGAGATAATTAAAAATCGCGCCTTTGAGGATACCAGGATTCAACGTCATCTATCCGGCAAGAAAATCAAAAAAATAATCTATGTCCCAGGTCGAATACTTAACATTGTCGTCTGATGGTCCTTTAATTAAATAAGGAGGAATAATGAAAAAAAGGGAGAAAAAGAAGATTATAAAGAAGAAGACGAAGAAAAAGAAAGTCATAAGGAAAAAGCCCAAGAAAAAGTTATCCATACGAGAACTGGCGATCGATATTCTGAAAAGAAGCAGAACACCATTACACTATAGAGAAATTACCGAACGCATTAAGAAACGTGGTTATAAATTCCACCGTAAAGACCCCGAGCGTTCTGTTTATATAATTATAAATCGCTATCCAAAGATCTTCAGAAAAACAAAACCTGCAACCTATAAATTACGAAAATAGATTTCACCGAAGAAGAGTAGAAAAGGGGGCGTGAAGCCCCTTTTTCTATTTTATGACCTTTAACATTAATTTCTGCGCCGTTTTGATTATCATAAAATATACGCGGGTCCAGATATTCCAGAATCCTTAATGTCTTTGCCGATATCACAAACAGCTGATTCCTCTCCACTTTTTTCACTATGCCTCCTGGATTAATTGCAAGGGTATTCTGGACAGAATAAACTTCCCTGAGATTATTAAACCAAGACGAAAAATACTCAACAACTTTGTTTACTTTTTTTATATTATTTATTGGTCATTTGAAAAATTTCTCTAACATCTTCGCCCGGTCCCATTTTTACCAGCGCGGCCGGCGTTTCCATTTTTTCCAGTACGGGCGGCGTCCCCGCCGCCCGCTGGAGGTTTGTCATTCTTACAGCCCGCCGGGCGCCCTGCCTCGGGGCGAGACGCCCCCCGGCTATATTATGCTTACAAAAAAGCGAGACAAAAAGTGGCGAGGAATCAGTACAAACAGGCCTTGACAATATCCAAAATATATTTATAATATCACAGGGGGCGAACGGTTTCGACAGGACGAATGAAATGAAAGAGGGCATACCGAGGGTTCTTGGTCACCTCGTAAATCCGACCGGAGAAAAAAATATCCTGAATACGGATACGCATTGGCTGCATAATAAGGCAGTCACGTCCTCTCAGGTGACCAACCCAGCCTGGGAAGCGGCGTCATATAGGGTTGAAACCTGATAATCCGCGCCTTTGGGATTATCAGGAAAACAAAAAAGGCTCTCTCTTGCGGCCTGTCTCTTGGCGACGCAGGAGGAGATTCGTAAAGAGACTAAGTATGTAGTCCTCTTCATTGAAGCGTTCTGGACGCGGGTTCGATTCCCGCCGCCTCCATAAAATGCATAAAACTTTTTATTGCATAGCCGCACAATTTGAATATAATATCCTATGCGACTTTATAAAAAGATAAATCAAATAAAAAAGTCAATCCAGAAATATAAAAGAGAAAGAAAAATAATCGGATTTGTTCCCACTATGGGTTATCTTCATAAAGGACATCTGTCACTGATTAAGATCGCCCGTAAAAAGGCGGACATCCTGGTGGTTTCGATATTTGTAAATCCCACGCAATTCGGTCCGGGTGAAGACTTCAGCCGATATCCCCGGAACATGGAGCGAGACCTCGGTCTCCTGGAAAAAGAAGATGTAGATATGGTTTTCTATCCTGCAATAAAAGAAATGTATTCAGAAGGCTTTGAAACATTCGTTGAGGTAAAAGAACTGAGCCGGGTTATGTGTGGTAAATCAAGACCCGACCACTTCCGCGGGGTGACAACCGTGGTTTTAAAATTATTCAACATTGTTGAACCCGACTTTGCAGTATTCGGAAAAAAAGATTTCCAGCAGGCGGTAATTATAAAAAGGATGGTGAAGGATTTAAATCTTCCAATTCGTATATTCACCGGCCCGATTATAAGGGAACCCGACGGCCTGGCGATGAGTTCACGCAATACATATTTAAATCAAACTGAAAGAAAAAATGCAACCGTCCTCTTTAAATCTTTAAAATGGGCAAAAAATGCCTACAACAACGGTGTCATTGATTCAAAAAAAATTATTCAAAAAATGAAAAAGATGATAAAAAACAGCGGTGGTCAAATCGATTATGTTGTGGCAGTAGATAAAAACAGCCTGAAACCTGTAAGGACATTAAAAAAGGGAACCCTGATTGCTGTGGCAGTCTATTTTGGCAAAACAAGATTGATTGATAATATCCTTTTATGATACTATTATTTTTATTGCTTTTCAACGGCAGAATTGTAATCACCGAGGTGATGTCAAATGTCAAGGGTTCAGATAGCGGTACCGGAAGCCCCGGCGACAGAAATGAGTTTATTGAAATCTATAATCAATCCTCTGATACCATTGACCTCAGCGATTTTAAGATATCTGATTTTGATGCAACGGATATTTTACACGCCTGGGATGATGAACAGATTCTGACGAAATATCCATCCCTAAGGATTCATTCAACCCTGATCTATCCATATTCATATGCCCTGATATTAGACCCGGAGTATACGAGCAATGATACTACAGGCGGTTATTCCCAGCCGTATTCCTTTCCTGATTCCACATTAATCATCACGGTCGGAAATACTACAATCGGTAACGGACTCCAGACCACAGACCCCTTAATTATCTATTCAACCATATCAAGTGATACATCAACATTTGGCACACCTTTTGATACAACCGATGACTTTCCTTATGACCCCGGGGATGGAATATCCTGGGAAAGGATTGAAATCACCGAGCCCGATACACCAAACAACTGGCATTCCTCACTTGACCCGACCGGGTCTACCCCGGGTCAGGAAAACAGTGCCTCCAATGCCGATGACCTGGCGATTGACACTCTATCAATTATTTTCATCCCAACGGAATTGAAATCCGGCGAGGACTTACAGATTGAAATATGGATAAAAAATCTCGGTATTAGTGAAACTAATGACTATACACTTAAAATCTATGATGACCAGAATTTTGACAGTATATTAACGAGCGATGAATTACTGCATAAACTACCCGGGGAAAGCATCCTGCCCCAGGATAGCACAAAACTTCATTTCACCTATGAGCATCCTGACCAGCGCACGCACAATCTTGGATTTGTGATAAACTATCCCCCGGATAAAAATCCGGCCAATGACTCAGTATTCAAAACATTCAAGGTAATCGGCGATATCGGACTGTTGGCGCTGTCGCCGCGGGTCTTCACCCCTGATAATGATGGTATTAATGACCGGCTCCAGATCGATTATCGTATTCCTGAATCCGGAGGCAAATTAACGATATCGATTTTTGATACCCGGGGTATCAGCATCCATAATCTAATAAAAAATCAGACGGTCATCAGAGAAAATGGCACGCTCTATTGGGACGGCAATATCTCTAAGGGTAAGGCACCTACTGGAATGTATATCATCTATCTGGAATATCAATATCAAAAAGGTCTGACCAGAGCAAAAAGGATTGCAGTTCTTTCCCGATAAAAACATTGACTTATTACAATTTACTGATATAATACACTTATATGAGAAAACTTTTTTTAATTATTATTTTTCTCTTTACATATACATCAGCCTGGTGTCCTGGGGCACCGTTCACCCCACAGCCGGAAATAAGATCCGGGCACAATCCGGGATTTTATGAATATAACGACGGCCGGGATAAATTCACCGAAATCATTCTCCACCTTAAATCTGGTATGGGAACCGCTTTTATAAACCTTATGGCAATTGATATAACTCCGGAGTATCGAACCATCAATTATAGCCGTGATGAAATTTTAATTAGAGGAATTGCAACCAGGATATCTCTAAAGGATTTTATTATTCACATTAAATGATTGAGTATGGAATCGACATCGGTTCAGTAAGTCTGAAACTTGCTGAATTTTTCGACACAAAATTAACCCGAACTGCATACCATAAGCATAAAGGAAGCCCCTATAATCTACTTCTGAAAATTCTTCAGGATATCAAAAAAATTGATCGTCTTGTTCTGACCGGAGGTCTGGTCAAACCGCTGATTTCCATACTCGGTGCGGTTGAAGTCAATGAGGTCGAGGCAACAACCCGGGGTGTACTCCATTTCCATCCGGAAGTAAAATCAATAATTGAAATTGGTGGCGAAGATTCCCGATTAATCACGGTTCATAACAGCAGTATCCGTGATTTTGCTTCTAACACAATATGTGCCGCAGGAACCGGTATCTTCCTCGACCAGCAGGCAAAAAGACTCTGTTTTGATATTGAAGAATTCGGTCAGGTTGGACTAAAATCAAATAATCCGGCACGCATTGCTGGACGCTGTTCAGTATTTGCCAAAAGTGATATGATTCATCTCCAGCAGATTGGGACTCCGGTTGAAGACCTGATTGCCGGCCTCTGCCTTGCCTTAGCCAGAAATTTCAAAAGTGTCATCGCCAAAGGCAAAGAGATAAATCGTCCCGTAGTATTTGTGGGCGGCGTTGCCGGTAATAAAGGTATAGTAAAGGCATTCCAAAATTCCTTGAATATCGGAACCGATGAATTAATCATCCCCGAATATTATAACTGTATCGGAGCAATCGGAGCCGTCCTTGCAGCCCGGGAAAAAGAAAAAAATCCGCAGTATCGAGGAATTGAAGAATTTAAAAAATGGCTTAATCGACCCCGGGTCATAAAACGACTGCCGCCTCTTAATGGTAGAAAAAAGTGGCATCCAATCCGTGATAAGTCAATCATCACGGTTAAAAAGGAGGCATATCTTGGGATTGATATTGGCTCAATCTCAACAAATCTTGTACTCATTGATGAAAAAGGTAATGTCTTGGCAAGAAAATATCTCTGGACAAAAGGAAGACCCATTGAAGTTGTGCTTGAAGGACTAAAGACCCTGAAACAGGAAGTTGGGGATAGAGTGGATATAAAGGGTGTAGGCACCACCGGGTCAGGCCGCTATCTTATTGGCCAATTTATCGGCGCCGATTTAATAAAGAATGAAATTTCCGCCCAGGCCCGGGCCGGGATTGAAGCAGCACCTGATGTCGATACAATCTTTGAAATTGGGGGTCAGGATTCAAAATATATAAGTATTGAGAACGGTACGATTGTAGATTTTGAGATGAATAAGGTCTGTGCTGCAGGGACCGGTTCATTCTTAGAAGAGCAGGCTGAGATCCTGGGGGTTGATTTAGAAGAATTTGGCGACCAGGCGCTTAAGGCAAAAGCACCGATCAATCTGGGAGAACGATGCACCGTCTTTATTAATTCCGAGGTTATCCATCATCAGCGTGATAAAGATGAATGTGAAAACCTGCTCGCCGGTTTGGGTTACTCTATTGTCTTCAATTATTTAAACCGGGTTGTCGCCGGTAAAAAAATCGGAAAGAAGATACTGTTTCAAGGAGGAGTCGCCGCTAATAAAGCGGTGGTCTCGGCATTTGAAGAGGTGTTAAAAAAAGAAATCAAAGTTCCTGCAAACTGGGATGTAACCGGAGCGATTGGTATCGCCCTGATGGTGCGCGATCTCGGAATCAAAAAGACAAAATTCAAGGGCCTTAACCTTGTCTCAAAATCATATTCATCACATTCTTTTATCTGTAATAAATGCAGTAATGAGTGTGAAATTAATGAAATAACGATAACTGGAGAAAAACCTATCTTTTACGGCGGTCGATGCGGACGCTATGAAGAGAAAGAGAAAAGCGAAAAGACCGAATTCCCTGACCTCTTTGCCCTGCGCAACCGTATCTTTTTCAAAACCGAAGAAACAACCGGTATGGAAATCGGTATCCCCAAGGCATTAATCTTTTATGAACTATTCCCATTTTTTTATAGATTTCTCAAGGAACTGGGTTTTAAACCGATCCTTTCTGGGCCCACCACAAGAAAGGTGATTGAAATGGGGGCTGAGGCCTCAGGTGCAGACACCTGCCTCCCGGTAAAGGTTGCAATGGGTCATATCAAAAGTCTGTTGAATAAAAATATTAATATAATATTTATTCCCAGCGTAATTACTGTAACTCCGAATGAAAAAATCTTCTCCCGGGCATTTGTCTGCCCATATGTTCAGGCACTTCCTTATATGGTGCGTTCAGTATATGGAGAAAAGGTAAAGGTCTATTCACCCTATCTCTATTTTGACCGGGGCAGAAAGGGGATAGAAGAATCGTTATACCAATTTGGTGCCCGGTTTGGGAAAAACAGGTCTGAGGTGCGTTCTGCAATAGACCAGGCAATTGAATACCAAAAAGAAGTCAAAAATGAAATATCCAGACGAGCTCGGGAATTTCTTAAAGAATTAAATGGTCCGGCATTTGTCATCTGTTCTCGACCCTATAATGGCTATGACCTGGGTATGAATCTTGATCTACCCAAAAAGATTCGTGCTATGGATATTCCAGCAATTCCGCTCGATTTTCTTCCCCTTGATTATACAACTTTAAAAGACGATTTTTATAATATGTACTGGCATTATGGACAGCGCCTACTTGCTGGCGCTGAATATATTGCCCGGCACCAGAACCTCTTTCCGGTCTATATCTCAAACTTCTCCTGTGGTCCGGACTCATTCCTGACCCGTTTCTTCAAGGAAAAACTCGGAAAAAAACCTTCACTCTTTATCGAACTGGACGAGCATACGGGTGATGCAGGCTTCATCACCCGTTGCGAGGCATTTTATGACAGTATCAAAGGAACCCGGTTCAAGGGCACAACAAAAAAGATAAATCCCAGGAGTGATGTGCAAAGGGAGCGTAAGATATACATTCCATATATGTGTGATGCAGCCCGGGTTCTTGCCAGTGCAATGCGTTATGCCGGCATTAATGCCGAGGTAATGCCATTCCCGGACCAGGAATCAATTGATATCGGCAGGAAATATACTACAGGCCGGGAATGTCTGCCCGCAATCATTACGGCCGGTGATATGATTAAGAAACTAAGGTCTCCAGACTTCATTCCTGAAAAAAGTGGCTTTTTTATGGCACAGGGCTCTGGTCCGTGCCGGTTTGGTCAGTACTACAAACTCCACCGCATAATCCTTGATGAACTGGGTTATAAGGATATTCCAATATATGCCCCGAATCAGGGACCCAGTCTGTTTGATGACCTGGGCAAAATGGGTTTAAAATTTTTACGGAAAAGTTGGGACGGGATCTGTGCGGTTGATGGTCTTGAGGCGCTAAAAAGAAAATGTAGACCTTATGAACTGAATAAGGGTCAAACCGATAAAATCTATAATAAGGCACTAAACCGAATCTGCGCATTGCTTGAAAACGGTGAAGATATCCTGTCCTATCTAAAAGAAGTAAAAAATCAATTCAACTCGATAGAAAAATCATCTAACTCCATCCCCCGGATCGGTGTTGTCGGTGAAATTTATGTCCGCACCCAGGCATTCAGCAATAATTTTTTGATTAATAAACTGGAATCACTTGGTTGTGAAGTAGAATTACCATCTATTGCCGAGTGGTTCTTCTATACAAATTTTACCCGGATCAGAAACTGCCGATGGTTTGCCCAATATCGTCGGGCGGCATTCACCAGAATTTTTGACCAATTTATGAAATGGCGGCAGAAAAAGATCTACAAATTACTCGGCCTGGAAAGAGAGGCGACAATTAAAGAACTTTTCAATTATGCAGCTCCCTATCTTCATCCATCATTCGAAGGCGAAGCAATCCTTAGCGTTGCCAAGACCATTGAATTCATAAACAACAAATTTTCCGGGGTAATCAATGTAATGCCCTTTACCTGTATGCCAGGCAATATCGTCAATGTAATATATAAAAAGATAAAACAAAACTACCCTGACTTTCCCCTCTTTATGCTTGCCCTGGACGGTCTGGACCACGCCGCCGATAATATGAGGCTTGAAACCTTTGTCAGCCAGGCAAGGGCATATATGAATCGGAAAGGATAACATTTGCTTAATTGAACATAAATAATCTTTTCCTGAATAAATCAATACAAACATCAACGACTCCGGGTTCATAATAAACCGCCCGGCGGGTTGAAATCTCTTCTATAGCCTCGGCTGAGGTGCGGGCCGGACGATACGGTCGATGCGACATCATCGCCTCCACAACATCAGCAACCGCCAGAATCTTTGCAGCAAGAATAATTTCACCATCTTGCAGACCGGCAGGATAACCAGAGCCATCAATTCGTTCATGATGCTGCAGAATAATCTGGGCGATCGGTCCGGGAAATTCGATTGTTTTAGCAATATCATATCCAGCCCGGGGATGAGTTTTTATCAACTCCATCTCAGTATCGGTTAATTTACCAGGCCGATTCAAAAGTTCAGCAGGCACATAGAGCTTTCCGATATCATGGATAAGTGCCGCCATCTCAATTGTATCAATCTCCTGTTCACTGAGCCCTAATTTCCGGGCAATCGCAACCGCAAGTTTTGCAACCCTCTGCTGATGTCCTGCGGTATATGGGTCACGCACCTCAACAATCTTCGCCATCGTAAATACAAAGCTGCTCGTTGTTTTTTTGAGTTCCTGATAACTCTTTTTCAGATTCTTTTCTATCCTCTTTTGTTGACTGATATCGGTCACAATACCGAGGATACTATCTTTACCCTCATATTTTATCAACCGTGTGGTGATAAGGGCCTCAATTTTATTCCCATTCTTGGTTAAAAGTGTATACTCGGTCGGCTCAACTTCTTCGTTCTTCATATGTCGTTCAAAATTCTCACGACATCGTTCCCGTGATTCCGGGCTGAATAATTTATAAAAATCAAAATCTTCTGCGTAAAACTCCTCCCGGGTATATTCCATCATCTTTTCGCAACTTTTATTAACATAAACAATTTTGCCGGCTTGATTGATAAAAATCATATTGGGTGATTCTTCAGCAAGAATCCGGAACTTCATTTCTGATTCCTTTAATGCATTCTCGGCTTTTTTCCGCTGGGTGATATCCCGGGCAATACTCAATACTGCCGGTTTATCATCAAACTGAATAATCCTGGCACTAAATTCAATCGGAATTTTTTTACCATCCTTGGTGCAGTGTTCCGATTCAATAAAGAGCCTGCCGCTCTTTTTCAACTCTTCAAGCATCCTCTGACACTTTTGAGGTGAATGGTCAGCATCTATATCTTCCAATCTCAATCGCAGAATCTCTTTTTCGGTATAACCCAGAAGTTCACAGGCGTTTTTATTGACGGCAAGAAAATTACCATCTAAATCATAGATATATATTGCATCCCCGGCATTATCAAAGATATTACGAAACTTCAACTCTGCTCTCTTCTCCCTGGTAATATCATTAAAAGCGAGAAAATAGCCGATTGAATTACCATCTTCATCACATCTCAACAGAGTTGATATATTCACATAAATCTCCTCTCCGGTCCGATTAACCAGAACCGAATTTTCATTCCTGAGTCCCCCCTGTTCAATGGTTAACCGCTTGATATTCTTTAAGTCCTCCGGATTCTTAAAATATTTATTTAAAGTATTACCGATAACCTCTTCTTTTTTATATCCCAGAAACCCTTCAAATGAATCGCTAATATCAATAATTGCATCAAAGATATTTATATAAGCAAAGGGCATCGGGCAAAATTGCCAGATATCATTAATATAATCCTTAAGTTCAAATAATTCTTCTTTCAACTCTTTGATATTTTTGTTATTTCTCATCTCATTTCCAGGTAAATCTGTATTCATGGTATGGGTCTCCTTTAAACATACACCGTAATTCTTCTATTTTGACATTCTCGTTTGGCATCAAGAACTGGAGCAATCCAAAGAAGTATCCCGTAAGATATCTACACAGAATGGGATGAACCTTAAAATCTTTAAGTCGGATTAAAAGGAAATTATCTTTATCATCAAACTCAACCACCTCAAATTCACCAATGCTGTAATGTTTCCCCCAGATCATCGGTATATTTTCAATCCCCTTTTCCAGGGTCGGCGCCATCTTTATTATAAATTTCACAATGAATGAAAACTTTGGAGTCATTTTACCCATCGACTCAATGTCATCATCACTCAAATTAAATCGTGCCTTAATAATAAGAAGTGAAAGCAGCCGCACACATACCGGATACCAATCTAAATCTTTAATCTTACGATATTCAATTGGATAACCCAGGTTCTTAAAATCTGTTTCAACTACCTTCAGCCCATCCGCTCCCCAGTTTCTCTTTACATATTCGGCATCGGTTTTAAGTGCCGAACCCCGGACCTTACCCTCTATCTTTATAATCTTTGCAAATTCACTGCGTCCCAGCATCTCATCTCCTTATTTAAGGATTAATTATATAATTATAAATATTTTCTTTTCATTGTCAAGAATAAATTGAACCCGAATAATATAATTAAGTCTAATACTGTAATAAAAAATTGTCCCTCAAGAAAAACGCTTTTTCCGGAAAGAAAACAAAAAAGACGATTGAGAAAACCCTTTGAATCAAAAAAGAGATACTGTTCGGTACAGCGCCGTATAAATTTCCCCGAGCACCGGCAAAATCAACTAAGGTATTGGGACTTTCCAAAAATCAGCTTAAGATTCGGTATTGAAGGTTCTTTATGAATGCCGCGCTGATGGTAATCTCCCCGGCACTCGAAGGATTAATCATTACTTTGTCCCGGACGATTAACCAATCCAGATTAAACCCCGGGTCTTGAGGATGGAGCTTTACACACCTTCTTTATTATAACAAGTATAATGGGATCATTGTTTATCGGATTAAAAATTTTTTTTGTTGTAATTTTGAATCCCCTACGTTTCAGTCTGGGCTGCACGCCATCAATTTCCTTCATCTGTTTTAAACCCTTGTAAAATATGGCCTCGCCGTCGGCAATTAATAACTGATTAACCGTTTTAATTAATTTACTTATCTGGCCTGCGGCCCGTATCAAAATCAAATCAAATACCCTCTTTTTGTATGCCTCAGCCCTCTCATTTAAAACTACAATATTTTTCAACTGCAATTCATCAATCAATTTTAATAAAAAGTATGCCTTCTTTTTCTTCGATTCAAAAAGCACAAATTTTACCCCGGGATAAAATATCTTTAAAGGTATTGAAGGAAATCCGGCACCTGCACCGATATCACAGACCATTTTATGGCCCTTAACTATTTTATAAGCAAGCAAAGAGGCCAAAAAGTGTTTAACCGCTATACGGTTGTAATCATTTTTTGAAAGAAGATGAACACGCCCCCGGTATCTGTAGAGTAGCTCTAAGTATCTGTTAAATTTCTGTAAAATTTCTTTATCATAAGTAATCCCCAGTTTATCAAGTCCTTTTTTCAATGTATCCAGTTCCATCTTAATATTTAAGATTTGCTTTTTCTGATTCCATATCATATCCATCTCTTCTAAATCGGTTTTTTCAACATCCTTTCCCATCTTTTTCAATTCTTCAAGAACATTCTTAAACCGCACAACAAATTTTTTATTCGCATATCTCAATGCATCCTCAGGATCAATCTTAAGATGACGTGCGAGGTTGACACAGGCGAATAGAAGGTCCCCGAATTCTTCAAAGGCTTCTGAATCAGTTCGGCTTGCAATCAATTCTTCTATCTCTTCTTTAATCTTACTGACCGGTCCATCTGCAGATCGCCAATCAAAGCCCAAACGGGCGGCCCGTTCCTGAATGATTCGAGCGGCACTCAGGGCAGGCAATGTCTTAGGAATACCTTTAAATGGATCAGGTTTGGCTCGATTCCAGAATTCAATCACTGCATCACGGTCTTTCAATTTTTTATCTTTAAATACATGAGGATGTTTTTCTTTATACTTCCTAATGGTGCAGGAAAGTAAATTCTCAAAATCTGTTATTCCATTTTCTTCCATTATGGCAATCAAAAAAATAATCAAAAACAGTATATCACCAGCTTCCTCCTTCAACGCTGCAGGATTATTCTCTTCAACCGCCTCAACAAATTCATACGCCTCTTCGATTAAATTGTTTTTCAAAGATTTTATTGTTTGCACCCGATCCCAGGGGCATTTTTTTCTTAAAATTTGAACAAGTTCAATTAAGGAATCAATTTTCAACTATTTTTCCTTGAATTCACTATAAAAATCTTCTTCAAAATTCAGACAACACAATAATTTACCACATACCCCGGTTAATTTATTGGGTGATACATACAGGTTCTGCTCCCGCGCCATACGCAGGGAGATCGACTTTAACTGCCGGAGAAATGTGGAACAGCAGAGTTCTCGTCCACAGGGACCGATTCCCCCGAACAGTTTCGAATAGTCGCGCACCCCAATCTGTTTTATTACTACTCGTTTATTCAATTTCTGTGAGATATAACGATGTAATTTTCTGAATTCCAGCCGCCTTTCTGCAGTGAAATAGAAGATAACCCTTTCTTCATCTAATTGGCAATGTGTATATACCGGTTTCATATGAAGATTAAATTCTCGAACCGCCCTTCGAAATTCAATAAGGCAGAATTCTTCATAATCCTTCAGCTCTTTCTTCTTCTCAATATCCTCTTCATTCGCCTTTCTCAAAATCTCGCCGTATATTCTGGCAACATCCTCAGCAGTGCAATCAACAACCTTTCCGATATCTATGCCTTCTCTACTTTTAATAATTACCATTTCCCCGGGAAAATATTCTTTCTCCGCACTGCAGGCCTCAACTCGAAATGGTGTTATTTCAACCTCACACATCATTTCCCTGAGATTAAATAAACCCTATCGCCTTTCTTAATCATACCCAGGTCATCGCGTGCCCGCGCCTCAAGTAATAGACCCTTTTTATATGCATCAATACGTCCCTGTAAAACTTCATTTTCGCCTTTCAAAACAAGCATCTTCCTTTTATCACCCCACACCTGAAAAATGAGGTCAAGATACTTATATACCTTGCGGCCTAAATAAAACAGAGGGATGAGAAGCAGAAATAAAATAATAATATATTTAAACTTAAATCTTTCAGAAGTTTTCTTTTTAGATCTTCTTTTCATTTTCAGTATTTAATAGTTTTATTTATCAACTATTTCTTTGCAGAAGGATAAAAATTATAATAATAATGGTGCTGGCGGTAATAATGCCCTTCAAAATCGACCCCATTGAGGACAAAACCTACAATCTTATCCCCGGCCCTTTCTAATTCTTCTTTTACTTCAACAACAGCATCCCGGCTTGTTTTACGCGCCATAACAACGACGATAATTCCATCACAGATTTTGCCGAGGACACGGGCATCGGCAATACCCAAAGACGGTGGTGCATCAATAAGAATGAATTCATAATTTTTCTTCAATTCCTGAAGCACCTCAAGCATTCTTGCTGAACCGAGGAGTTCTGATGGATTGGTAGGGATTGTACCACTGGTTATGAAATGAAAATTTTCAAAAGTACCCTTTTTAATCGCATCCTTCAATTTTAACTTCTTAATCAGAACATCAGACAAACCATGACGATTATCGCTTACAAACTGTTGAAAATATGTATGAAGCATTGGCCTGCGGAAATCGCAGTCCAGGATTATCACCTTGTGCCCCTGCTGGGCGAATGTAATACCTAAATTAATACAGGTTGTTGTCTTACCTTCCTGGGGTAAAGTTGAGGTAACCAAAATAGTTTTTAGCGGCTTGGCGGCTGCGGAAAATGCAAGGTTTGTTCTCAAAATACGATATGCCTCAGCGATTCGCGAATAGGGTTCATGAATTGTTGGGATGTGTCGATTACGATTTTTGACAAAAGGAACTGTTGTCAGAACTGAAAGTCCGGTCAATTCCTCAATTTCCTTGGTACTCTTTAAAGAAGTATCCAGGTATTCCAATAAGAATGCGCCGCCGATTCCGATAATAATGCCCAGGAGAAAACCAAGAATAGTATTTTGTTTCTTCTTGGGGGCTATCGGATTCTCCGGTGGAATTGCCTCATCAATTATCCGTGCCTCGCTAATCTGCATTGCCTCGGCAATCTTCGACTCTTCAAGCTTACCAAGAAGCATTGTATAAATTTCTTCATTAGCGAGTTTCTTCCTCTCCAACTGGGCAAGATTCACCTCAGCCGCAGGTAACTGTTTCAATTTTCGATTCTGTCTTGCAATAATTTGATTCAACGCTTCGATACTACTCTGGAGGGCAATTTTTTTTGTCTCCTTAGAAATTATATTAGAAACAATAGATTGAAAAATCGGGTCATTAATTGAAGGTCCGGCCAGGGCAATCTGACGCGTTGCCTTCTTTAATTCCTCCTCGGTCGCCTGAATATCGGCTTCAACCCGGGCTAAATCTTTGCCCTTTTCACCCCTGCTGAGTAATTCCTGTTTCTTAATTTGAAGAGACTTCAACTTCTCTTTTAAAGAAAGAACAATCGGACTTTTTGAAATTGTCGGAAAAGATGCCATCCTCTTGTATGCACCATATGCTGCCTCATCCTTGGATAATTCAGCCTCTAAATTACTTATCGAACTCTCAATCTCATGAAGTTCTACCAGCGCCTTCTCCTTCTGAGTTTCAAAATCGGCAAGGGATTTAATAATCTCTTTGGCTGATTCCTGCAAGAGAAAAATCCCGGTTTTTTCTTTATATTTACGAAGTTCTTCTTCGGTTCGGTTAAGTTCCTCTCCAAAAATTTTTATCTGGCTATCGATAAATTCCTTGGAACCACGAGCCGATTCTCTAATAACCTGGAGACAGTAATTTATATACTCCCGGGCCAGGGTATTGGCAATGAGCGCGGCAAGGCGGGGATTTCTGGAACGTGCCTTTAAAAGCACCAGGGCGGTATTCTTAATCTGACTGGCATTTATATTGGACAGCAGGTCATCAACCTTCTTTTCCATATCAATAATCTTAACTTCTAAAATGTCCTTGTCCTTGGGTTTTTTCTTGACCTTGAATTGTATTCCATCCTTTCTAAACATCCTTCCCAGTTCTCCCCGGCCAATCTCATTTCCATCTTTATCCTGAAATATAAATTTATCATCGGTAAATTTCAAATAATATTTACCTGGGGGAAATTTTTCCGAAACAGCGATGGAATCAAAAAAGCTGTAATCCTCATTCTTGGGAACAAAGTTTAGACCAAGTTTTTTGATAACCGTTCGGGCGATAGTTCGACTACGCACGATTTCCAATTGACCCTCCACCGGGTCAATGGTCTGCGGTGTATAAATTTCTGAAAAGAACATCGGTTTTGATTCGGATAAATCGAGTTTAAATTTTACCCGGGCCTCATAAACCTTTGGTAAAATAAAACTGGCAATCAGAGCCACAGCAGTAGTAACTACGACGCAAATAATAATCATCTTGCGCCGTTCCATTATTATATCAAGGTAATCCTGTAATGTTGGTTCAGACTTCATTTCGCGACCGCATTATAGATTTGAAGTAACAATGTTCCCAGGGTTAAAAGCACCGACCATTCCTGTAGTGCAGGCATAAATCGCCTGGGAACAATCACCACATCACCTGGGCTCAAACTGAGTTCATCTGTATTTTTCCCGCTTTTCAAAATATTTTCAAAATCAACTATCCGTTCAGCACCAATATTCAAAATCTTTATTTTACTCAAACTTCCCCTTTCGGTTGGTCCCCCGGCCTGGGCGAGAAGATTTGAAAGATTATCTTCACTCTTAATATAATAAAAACCCGGCCTCTTCACTTCACCGAAAATATTTATTCGAAAATAGAAATCAACATTAATAAAGACATCACCGTAATAATTATGAAACTTTTTAATGAGCAGGTTACGAAGTGAATCAACACCGATATCTTTAATAGGAATCTTGCCAAATAATGGAATATTCAGGCTCGTATCCACATCAACATAATATTTTCCGCTCAAATCCGGCTGCCGCCATAATTCTATGGCAACGGCGTCATTGGGTAAAAGATATAAATCAGCACCCATTAAGAATAACATAAAAATAAATTGCATTGGGGTAAGTATATCAAAATTTTAAGTGATGTCAAGATGAATATGCAAAATAATCGATGCCCATATTATTTTGGAGAAAAGTCCGCAATCATCAGTTGTTATAAATGGTCAGCAATAACAGTGAATCAATGTCCGGTGGCGACTCTCAACCGGGGGTTTATCGTTCTTGCGATAAGCCGGAGAACGAATGTATCTTATGCCATAAAAAGGGTATATTCATAAACCGGCCTATTGATAAATTTTCCACCATTTTCGATAAGATGAGTGTGAATCCAAAAAGACACCGCCCGCTCAATAGCCTGTAATACTTGATAAATCCATTTATGCTCCTTATTCCTTAAAACCCACAATTCAGCCCGATGGGGGACAATCTCAACTTCACCCTTTTGAAAAGATTATTTTTGACTTAATTCGGGGCACCCTTGACAATTTGTATTTTTTTGTTATAATAAAATAATAATCCATAGGCTTAAGGTTCAGGCATTACAAGGCTCAGACCTTGAAAGGGGGTGAGAAATAAAATACATAATCTGAATACGACAGAGTTCGTATTCTGCGTGCAAAAATCAAAAACAGAGAGAAGGAGGTTAATATGGTCATTGCACTGATTCTAACGGTGGGATTGCTGCATAGCACGGCAATTCCATTGACTACAGCCAGGGGGATTCAGAATTCATTTCACCAACAATCATCTCAAATTTCTAAAGTGCCAGTTTCTAAGGTACCGGTAAACAAGGCATCTTTTATAAAACAAGAACATACTCGGTTTATTCCGGTGAAATATGGTAATGCAACTGAGATTCAGTTTTCCAACGGAATTAAATTTGACACAAAGACCCTTGGTAAATCAGGTGAACCAGCATTAATTGCTGATTTAAGCTATAAACCGGGTGAATCTTCATATTATATAATTCAATTCTCAGGGCCAATCTATCAGGAACAGCGGAATTGGTTAAAAAACAAGGGCATTAAAATCCACTTCATTATCCCCAGATACGGCTTTGTCTGTACCATAAAGGATCCCGCAACCCTTCAAAAATTAAAAGACAATCCCGGTATAAACTGGATTGGCCTTTATCAACCCGCCTATAAGATTTCAAAATTATTTGACCGGGTAGAGGATAAGCATAAAGCAACAATACTCCTCTTCTTAGACGCCGATATAAATAAGGTTTTAGAACAGGTTAAGACAATTACAAAGTCAAACGAGTTTATCACCTCGGACAACGGAATAAATAAGATCATCCAGGGCGTCATAAATAAATCCTCGATTAACCAGATTGCTCGAATTCCAGGAGTTTACTGGATTGAACCCTATATTCAACCAAAACTTTACAATGATAATGTCCAGTGGATTCTTCAGGACGCCCAATCCGGTGTGCGCAATATCTGGAACAAGGGAATTCATGGAGAGGACGAAATTGTTAATAACTGTGATTCAGGTGTTAATACCCAACATTATCAACACCGTTCCGGCAGTTTCCAAATAAGAACCTGGGGCTATTATCCTTCACATCATGCTATTGTTGCCTACGATTCGGGTGCCCCATCAAACATCGTATTTGGTGATGGTGCTGGAGCATCTTATCATGGAACCCATACTGCCTGTACCATCACCGGTGATGATGCACCCCTGGGTAATTCAAATTACGACGGTATTGCACCCAAATCAAAGCTCTACTTCAATGACTGCGGGGATAATACATCCGGAAGTGTCTATACCTTCCCTGATTTGAATGACCTTTACATCCGTCCATACAACAAACACTATCCACCTATCCGCGCCCATATAAGTTCCAATTCCTGGGGTGCAAATAACTCCGGTGCATACGATGCAGAGTGTCTTCAAGCTGATCAATTTATGTGGGGACATAAGGATTTCTTACTCCTGTATGCAAGTGGGAATGCCGGCACAAACGGCAGTGTTGGCTCACCCGCATCTGCCAAGGATGTTGTTACAGTGGGCGGTGTCCTTAATGGAAGTAGATTCCACAGATTCTATTCATCAACCAGCCGCGGACCAACCAAGGACGGCAGAATAAAACCGACAATTGTTGCACCGGCCCAGAATGTATATTCTGCAACCTCAGGGACAAATAATTACAGTGGTATGGGCGGTACAAGTATGGCCTGTCCAGGTGCTGCCGGCGCGGCGGTCCTGGTACGTCAATATATAAGAGAAGGCTGGTATCCAACCGGACAAAAGAATCCAGACAACGCAGTAAACTTTATCAGTGCCTCACTTATAAAGGCAATTCTAATCAACTGTGCAGACCCTGATATCAGCAGCAACGGTAATCCGCCCTATTATTCAATTCCCAGTATGAGGGTTGGATGGGGTAGAATTGACCTTGATTCTACGCTCTATTTTGCCGGTGATGCACGTAAAACCCTATTGGTTGATGATACGGTTGGTGTCCTTACCGGTGAGCGGGTGGATTATCATTTCAGACTTCCCTCAGGAGCCCGGAATCTGAAGATTACCTTAGTCTGGACCGATTATCCAGGCAATCCTGCAATTCAAACCCAGATTGTCAATGACTTAGACCTTTCCGCCCGTATCGGTAATACATATTATCGTGGTAACCAATATTCCGGTGGTCAATCAGTATCCAACCCCTCAGGACGCGATTCGATCAATGTCGAGGAATGCATCAGGGTTAACAACCCGGGTTCAGGTGATTGGCTGATTTCAGTTGAAGCCAGAAATGTACCGATAGGCCCGCAACCCTTCAGTCTGGTTATTACCTATAATGCAGGCTCAGTTGCCGGAGTCGTTACCCTGGACAAACCGGTTTACAGGGCAAATGATTTTGTGACTGATACGGTCAGGGTCAGAGTCGAAGATACAAATTATGGTTCTGCAGGCTCGGTTGACCATGTAATGGTTCAGGTCCGCAGTTCATTAACTGAAACCCGGCCTGAGACATTATCCTGTACTGAATATGGTAATGGTGCCTATATCTTCAGTGGCGAAATTTCTCTGCTCTTTGGTAAACCAGTGCATGGTGATGGTAAACTTTCGGTCTCTCAGGGTGATACGATCTGGGTTTCATATGTTGATAATAATCCCTCATACACTTCAATGACCTGGGCAGGTGTAGATGCCGAATATTTTTTAATCAACAATGTTCATGCGGAAAATATCCAAGCGGTATCTGCCGAGATTTGCTGGAATACCAATGATAACAGTAATTCAAAGGTTTATTATGGAACCGACCCTAATAATCTGAATCATACTGCCGGTATAGATACACCTTATGTGGCACAGCATCGTGTAAGGTTATCGGGTTTGACCCCGAATGCTTTATACTACTATGATGTGGAATCAAGGGATTTCCGCGGCAATGCAGTAAAAGACAATAACGGTGGTCATCACTATACATTTACAACAAATGCTGCTGGTGGCGGCACTGATGTTCTGGTAGTGGTTTTGAACAATAATCTTTCCGGCGTGGAGTTCGCCCATCCGGACTTTCTTGCCAAGGCATTGGATGCCGGCGGCTGGACCTATAACTGGTGGTCGACCAAGGACGACGGGGCAATTACCCGGAACCAATTAAAACAGTATAAAGCAGTCTTTTTCCAGGCGGGACAGGAAAACTATCCACCCTGGACTGTCGCCCAGAAAGAGACAATCAAACTCTATCATAATGGTGGTGCACGATTCGCAATGACCGGCCACGACATTGGTTGGGCACCCTGGAAAAACAATCAAGAAGCGGATACTCTATTCTGTAAGGACTATCTCCATTTCCGTTATATTGGTGATATTACTGCCACAAGTTGGACAACACTGCACGGCATTGCAGGTGACCCGATATCCGGCTCACATACTGGTGGTGTTCAATACCAGCCCTTCCGACAGGGTGCAGCCGGGGATTCAATTCGACTCTCAGGAACCGGTGCTCCTGGAACCGGAACCTATGTCTGGCATGGCAATGCAGCAAATGATTCCTGTGCAATTAAATGGGAATCCCAGAACAATATGGGCACTTCAGGTGACGGTATCTGGGGTGGACATAAGACCCGGGTTGTAACCAATGTCTTTGAAATAACACAGATTGACACAGCAAATCCGAACAGTACAATAAGAACCGACATCCTGAATAAGTTGTTCATCTGGTTAATTGGTCACGACCACCCTGATGTTTCAATCACCTCACCGGTAGGTGGACGGACCTATACTTCAGATACAATCACAATCTCCTGGAATGCCGCAAGTCACGGCGGTGCTGCGATTGATACGACCTGGATTAAATACTCACCCGATGGCGGACAGACCTGGTTTGTAATCACCTCAGGCACCAATGTTACTTCACCCTACCAATGGGATGTGAGCAATTTAAGCAATGGATCACATTACCAGGTAAAGATTACGGTCTGCGATAAGAATGTTTATCCTTCAATGAAGGGTTCAGGGCAGACTACAGACTTTACGATCAATATTGCAGGTAATGACTTCGCAGGTCCCAGGGTATTACCACAATCGATTATTGTTAGACACAATCCGATGATTGTAACACCTTCGAACACAAGTATGTTATTTCAGGCTGCAGTCAATGATTCATCAACTGGACTGAGTAATATATCCGCGGCGGAATGGTCATATGGCAGTTCACCATCATCTGCCGGCAATGGTTTCCCGATGTTTGCTCTGGACGGCTCATTCAATGAAATCCAGGAAGTTACGGCTGACACCCTTTATTTTACCTACACCTCAGGCAACACTGAAATTTGTACCCTCTGGGTACGTGGTAAGGATGCCGCAAACAACTGGGGTAATGCATTAATGCGCACCTTCACAATCATCGATGGAGTTCTCTCGGCACCCGGTGTTTCAGATACTGGCGAAAGACTCCCTGTCCATTTTGCACTCTCTGCACCTATGCCCAATCCATTCTCAAATGCCGTTGCAATTCAGTATGCAGTTCCCAGACCGAAGAAAATCAGTCTCCAGGTTTATAACTGTCTTGGCCAGGTTGTAAAGACCCTGGTTGACAACACGGTGAAACCTGGAATCTACAAGGTCTTCTGGGATGGAACCGATAATCAGAATCGCCGAGTAAGTGCCGGTATATACTTCTACCGCTTAACCACGGATGAATACACGAGCACGAAAAAGACTGTGATGATTAAATAGAAAATAATGGATTAAAAGAGGGGTCGGCTGAAGCCGACCCCTCTTTGTTTAATCAAATTTCAACAATACCGGGTCTGTTAAGAATTGGACCCTGAACACCAAAGTGAAATTCATATGTTGTAATTAAAATCTTATTTAGTGTTCCGGTATTTTTTTATTTTTTCCATATCTAAACCGATAACGATGTCTGTTAACGTTTGCAATTATACATTGACAAATTTCAGATTTTGAATAGAATAGAGACAAGCCAAACCGTGCGTTGGAGGATGTGTAAGGTTTGCATATTCTCAAACCTCAAAATAGGGCTTGAAAGGAGGATTTTGTGCCGGCCTACGGAAAGGTGAAATGGTTCGATAGTAAGAAGGGCTTTGGTTTTATCGAACGGGAAGATGGTAATGGTGATATATTTGTCCACTTCTCTGATATAATTGGTGAAGGTTATCGGACTTTACATGAAGGTGAAAGAGTTAAGTTTGAGATAAGCCAGACCCCAAAAGGGGATAAAGCCGTTAAAGTCGAACATGCATAAATAAATAAAGCCCCCGTTCGGGGGCTTTATTTTTATCTTACCGAATAAATCAGGAGGCAATATTGAAAAAATTTTCCGTTCAATTGGATCCATTAACTGGAGAAAAATATATTGAGGTCCCGTTCAAGGGTCATCCTGTAGTAGATAATCCAATCTATAATAAAGGTTCGGCCTTTACTGAACAGGAAAGGGAATTACTAAATCTCTATGGTATTCTCCCCGACCAGGTTTCAAATATTAAAGACCAGACCCGCCGTGCCTATGAAAATTATTCCCGAAAACAAAGTCCTGTAGAAAAATATATATATCTACTCAGCCTTCTTGACCGCAACGAAACCCTATTCTATCACCTCTTTCTAAAAAATATAGAAGAAATGCTGCCTATTATCTACACTCCAACTGTTGGCGAAGCGGCAAAGACCTTCAGCCTTCTATTCCGAAGACCACGCGGCCTCTATGTTTCATCCCAGAAGATAACCTTTATCGATCGCATTCTATCTAATGCCCCATTCTCAAATATCAAATTGATTGTTGTTACAGATGGCGAAAGAATCCTGGGACTTGGAGACCAGGGGGTTGGAGGAATGGCAATCCCCATCGGCAAAACCTGTCTTTATGTGGTGGGCGGAGGACTGCATCCGGCACTCTGTCTTCCCATCCTTTTGGATGTTGGCACAGACAATGAAGAGCTACTCAAAGACCCCCTTTATCTTGGTCTAAAACATCGCCGTTTGAAAGGACAAGAATATGATGCAGTAGTTGAAGAATTCGTTAAAGGTATCAAACGTTGTTTTCCTCATGCCGTGTTGCAATGGGAAGATTTTGGCAAACATAATGCGCGCCGTCTTTTAATGCGTTATCGAGAACGTATCTGCTCATTCGATGATGATATCCAGGGCACCGGTGCCGTAGCCCTTGCCTTTTTATATAATGCAATGCGCCTCAAAAAAGAAACCTTAGCTCAACAGAACTATCTTATCTTCGGTCTTGGTCAGGCTGGATATGGTGTAGGCCAGACCATCATCTCCGCATTGGTAGACCAGGGTCTTACCCCGGAACAGGCAAAGAAAAAAATCTATGCGATTGATCGTGATGGGTTACTTCTGGAAAATATGAAACTTGACGAATACCAAAAACCATTTGCCCACAAAATCGAGGAAATATCATCCTGGCATTTGAAAAACAAAAATCATATCGGGCTTCTGGATACTATAGAAAATGCGAAAATCACCGTGCTTATCGGTACTTCTGGTGTCACAGATGCATTTGATGTCCAGGCGCTTAATCAATTAGCAAAAAATTGTTCAAAGCCGGTTATCCTGGCCCTTTCCAATCCAACCAGCAAGAGTGAATGCACACCGGATTGTGCTTTAACAGCATCAAAGGGAAATTGTATTATCGGCACTGGCAGTCCATTTGCACCGGTCGAGGTCAACGGTCGAAAACAAAAAATTCCTCAGTGCAATAATATGTATATATTCCCCGGTTTGGGTCTGGGTGCATCATTATCAATGACCCCGAAGATCACCGACCGGATGTTTATCGCATCGGCTCGGGCACTGGCAGAACTTGTTCCCGATTCAGAACTGGAACAGACAATATTCCCTGATATAAACAATATTCGAAAGATATCTGCCGCAGTAAGTTTTGCAGTCCTGAAAGAGGCACGGGATTCCGGACTGGGGATAAGGAAATCAGACCAGGAATTAAAAAAGCTGATTGAACACTCAATGTGGGAACCCAGGTATCTGCCTTACAGATACGAAGGACCAAACAAAGAATTTGATTGACATTCCAATAAAAATCTATATAATACAATAATTCCTCGGTAGCTCAATGGTAGAGCATCCGGCTGTTAACCGGAGGGTTGCAGGTTCGAGTCCTGCCCGAGGAGTTTACCTTACAATACGGATATAATCAGGTTAAATGAAATACCCAAACCATTTTTGATAAAAAACTTAAAAATCAAAGCAGAAACCGGGAAGAGGAAAAAATGGATTTGACATTATGTGGGCCCGGGCACGATGCAATGCCGTACATCTTGTCCCATCACAATCACCGATGTCCGCCCCGTCCAAATCCTTCACCAGGACTCAGGATTTTACTGATACCGCCAGATAGATAAAAACCGATATTGTTGTCTGTCAACCCCTGCAGATGGAGGCTTGACACCCCGTCATAATTGAATATGATTATATATGGAGCCGGAGATATTAGGACGACTAAAGAAACTTTCAAAACTCAGCAATCGGCTCGCAAAACTGCTTCTGGACTACAATAAACTGAAAGAAGACGCCTTAAAAAACGGCTATCTTCTGGACAAGAAACTTACTGAAATCACAAAGATAAAGGACCAATTTGAGGAGTGTGAATTAAAAGAGTTCCTGAATAAACTCATCAGTAAAGAAAAAGAAGAATCAGAAAAGATAAAAGATGAGTTTCGCTTCCGGTTTGGACAGGAATTAAAAAAACTATTAGAGAAAGATGGATTGATATTAAAAGGACAATATCCGATTATGCGCATTGGACTTTTCACCCTGAAACTTGACTTTGAATTCGGCTCAGCCAGCCTCTATTTTGGTCCCGAGATCGAAAAAGTCCGCACCAAAATTCCCCTCCAGACCAACCTCATCTATGAGACGATAAAAAAAGTCAATGAAAACTTAAAGAAAATCGGGTTCAACCTTACCGAATCATTTCAGCGGCTGCTCGAAGCCTATAAACGGGCGATACTATTAAAGAAGAAAACATTCGGTGACCGTATTCTTTTGAATGAAGTTCTAACCCAATTTGTTCTATTGAGCCAGCCCAAAAAGTTCTTTATCGAACCCAAAAAAGAGAACTTCCAGGAATTTTCCCGGATGAAACTCGGCTATCTGCTCTACCAATTAAAAAAAGGAGGTTTTACCCGGCAGGGAATGAGGCTATATGTTGCAACATTTGATGCAACCCTGAATAAACTCCGGCATCTATGGGTTCCTGAAAACGAGCAGGGCGAAGGAACTCACTATGCATATATTTCATTTGAAAAATGAATCCTGCACCCCTGAATAAAAAAATTGCCAAGATGATAATACATCAACTGGGAAGTTCCGGTACACCACCCCGGTTTGGTGTTGAGCATTTCAGTGTGGGTTTAGACATTTTTCTCAAAATCATTGAGGATGAATATCTAAAAGATATCTTAAAATTGAACCTCTCTTCATTCAAGATGATTACCGGGAATTATGGAGGTGGTAAAACACACTTTCTCTTGATGATTAGAAACCTTGCCTGGAAGAATGGTTATGTCACAAGCTATGCCCAACTCGGCCCGACCGAATGCCCATTTGACCGTCTGGAACTGGTCTATAAAAATATTGTGCTCAATATTGCACCACCATCAAAAGATAAACCGGAAGCGGCTCAGAACAATAGCGGCATTGACCTTCTTTTAAAAAGAATCAGTAAAAAAGGAGTCCGAAATCTTTTATCAAAATTATCCCGCCTTGAGAGTTCAAGTTTTGCCAATGCCTGTAAGGCTGCAATTGACAACCTCAGGGCGGACGATGAAGAAGGCTTTTATGAAGTTATCCAGTGGCTTAAAGGTGAAGAGGTATCAAAGGACCTGCGCCTCAGATATCGAATATCAGAAAGGATTGATCGCAGCAATGCCTTTAGAATGCTGCGCAGTCTGGTGCAATTTATCAATGCAATGGGTTATTCAGGCCTGATACTACTATTTGATGAGGCAGAAAGAGGGATGAGTATCTCTTCAAGCCGGGACAAGCGCCGTGCCCTTGATAATCTGAGACAACTCGTTGATGAATGTGGTAATTCAAGACTACCCGGAGCAATGTTCTTTTATGCAATCCCGGATGAAAACCTACTTTTAGAGGGCAGCGGTGGTGTTTATGAAGCATTAAAACAGCGACTTCGTTCCAATTTTACAACGATAAATCCCCTCGGTGTAAAAATAAATCTTGAGGAACTGGGCCCTGAACCTGCAGAATTCTTGACCCGGCTTGGTAAAAAACTTAAAACGATATTTGAAATTGCCTACGACTGTGAATTGAATGATGAATATCTGACACCTTCAATGAAGAATCTCATCGAAACCGCCTTAGAATTGCAGGCCCTCGATATCAGTTATCGAAGAATATTTGTGGTCGGTATCATTGAGGCATTCCAGAGATTGAAACAGGAACAAAAATTGATAACAACACAGGAGGCGCAGGAAATCCTCAGGTCAAGCGTAAGAATGCTTTCGGAAAAGGAAAGAAAAGAGATTGAAAGCGAAGAGTATTAGGAATTGAACAAATTAAAGAATATAAAAACAAAGATTGTTACCCACCCTATCTTCGGTGAAGGTATCATAAAAAATGAAAAATGGGATGGTCAGGAGGTCCAGGTTCAATTCCATTGTGGCCTCACCCTGTGGTTGCCAGCGCGCTGGCTTAAGTCCATCAATCTTCCCAATATAAGATCAAATCAGATTTCATCCAAACGATTAATCGAAGCCTTCAGATTGGGAATCGTGCCGCATCAGGATGTCGAATTTTTTACCTTCTGCAGGGGTTATGAAGTAAACCGACTTCAAAAAGGTTTAAATAGTTTGAAAAATGGTCAGGGAAGTGTATATATCATTGAAGGTTCTTATGGTTCAGGTAAAACCCACCTTTTAGAATATATCCGGCACATTGCATTAAAATATGGCTATGTTACCGCCTATTGTGAATTAAACAATCAGGAGACTCCATTATATCGACCCAAAAGGGTCTATCGGGAGCTGGTATACAACCTGCGTTATATAAAAGATGGCAGTGTCTATACATTCCGTGATCTGCTCAGACAGCTGAGCGCAACGAATATATCCGACCACTGTTTCTTCACCCCTCTATTCAAACACCTGCGCCGCTTAGACAATGGCGACCATCAGACCGAGGTATTCTGGCAATGGATTGAAGGGGAATCCACCAAGGACTATGCAACCAACATCCGTTCACCATTCCGGGTCCGGGGCGGGCAGTCCATACCTGCCCTGTATGACTTTTCTACGGCGGCTGATTTCTATTGTTATATCATCACTGGATTGAGCCATCTGATAAGAGAAAATGATATGGGGGGACTGGTAATCATCCTTGATGAAGTTGAAACAATCTTCCATTACCGATGGAATAATACCCTTTTCCAGCGCGGCTTGAATTTTCTTGCCGGCCTCATCTATTCTGCGGTAAATAAAAAAGAATTGAAAAGGATTAATAATACAATGCTGCATAACCGTGTCCGGCCTACCCCCTATATCTATGGAAAACCGAATATCCTTATCATTCTCGCCATAACCCCGGTATCCGCCGAACCGGGTCTAAAAAACTTCAATGACATCACCGCAGAAAGGTTGATTTTGAAAAAATTCAGTGATTCAGAATTTGAATTAATCTATGATAATCTATATAATGTTTATCAAACTGCCTATCCAGGGTTTAAAATAGACCCGGAAGACAGAAAAAAGATTTTCACTGCGGCATTAAAAAGAACATCCGGAGATTTAAGGGAATTTATTAAATTTTCAGTTGCCACATTTGACTGGCGGAGATTAAAACATATCTTCCAATCATAGATGCGGCCTGAAGATTACAGTATCAAAAACCGCCTTGGAAAAACCTGGCATCCATTTTTTGGCCATTTTGGAAAATTCACAGAAATCCAATCCTTAACCATTCCCCATATTCTTGCCGGTGAAAATGTGGTCGTCATTTCACCCGCTGCCACCGGTAAAACCGAGGCTGTTATCGCCCCGCTTGTGGAGAGATTGATACAAAGAAAAGCCCTGACTCCAAACAAACTCTCAATCCTCTATGTCTCACCAACCCGCGCCCTGGTAAATGACCTTTTTCGTCGGCTGATTCAACCGCTCAGCTGTCTGCACATTAAAATAGGAATCAAAACCGGGGACTATCCTGCTCTTACACTTAAAAAACTTCCCCGGATTATTTTAACCACACCGGAATCATTTGATTCACTCCTGACCCGACAGACCGGAATTTTTGAACAATTGAATGCTTTAGTTCTGGATGAACTCCATCTCATAGATAATACACCAAGGGGTGACCAGTTAAGAATATTATTAAATCGGCTGCGCAGAATAACAAAAAATATTCAGTGCTGTGCACTTTCAGCAACCATCGATGATATCAATATCGGTAAGCGTTACTTTGAAAACCCCCGGGTCTGTATTCTCCAATCTCCAAAGGAGATTGAATATCTACTCATATCCCAGGACCGCTTTGTAAGAAAATTACTGGCAACCGCCCGAGCCCGCGGTATAAAAAAGATGCTGATATTCTTTAATGCCCGAAGTTATGCCGAATCATTTTCCCGACGCCTGAATCAACCGCCCTTTGAAGGCAGAGTCTTGGTGCATCATGCAAGCCTGACAAAAAATCGAAGGGAAGAGGTTGAAAAAACGATGATTCAAAATGACCGGGCAATATTATGCGCAACCTCAACCTTAGAATTGGGAATAGATATCGGTGATATTGATTGCATTGTGCTGCATCGTCCCCCGCATAATATCTCCTCATTACTCCAGCGTATCGGAAGGGGAAATCGAAGACAGAATAAACTATTTGCCGTCGGTATTTATAAAGATAATCTGGAAAAGATGCTCTTTGAATCTTATTTTGAATGCGCCCGTCAGGGCAGCCTCTTTTCAGAAAGATACAACCCCACCCTTTCTATAATCCCCCAGCAGATATATTCTTACCTGTATCAGCGCCGGCGCATCGGAACGACATTAAAAAGTCTCTACCGCATATTTGAACCTATATATACAGCATTGCAGGTAAAGACCGTATTTAAGAAATTGCTTGATGACGGCTTAATAAAAGAATTTCGACCCGGCATATATTATGATTCTGAAAAACTGGAGAAGAAGATAGCCTGGGGTAAGATTCACTCCAATATTGCAGAAATAAACTTCGGTGAATATGATGTCTTCGATATCAGTCAAAACAGGATTATCGGTAGAATCTTTTATGTCCGCAATCAATTCATCCTGGGCGGTCGTTGCTGGCAGACCGTCCAGGTTCAACAAAAAGAACGGAGGGTATATGCAAAATATGTTCAGGATATTCCCGCCCTTGCCCGGATCTTTGAAGGAAAAGGAGAGAGAACTTACAATTATCTGCTTGCCCCTATATTAAAAAGTAAACTTTTTCCAGAGCTGGACGGGTTTAATTTTCCCTTCACCTACGACGGCCGGAATACGCATATTCTGCATCTATTCGGTGCCCTTTATGGTTTTATCCTGGCTGAAGCACTCAGCCGGGAAGGGATTGAAACAATCGACCTCGAAGGAAAACTGTTTATATTAAAGCGATTTCAACTTGTTAACCAGGAATTTCCTGCACCCCGGGTCGAATCCATCCGGAAGGTAATCAATGATAATATAAGAAGATTAGAAGATGCCCTGGGTAGTGGTGCATATTTTTATGACCTGCCCCTCGAATATCAAATTGAGGACCATTATCGTGCCCTTGATATCAATGGATTTTTGAACTTTCTTAATTCCATCAATCTCGTCCCGATCGACAAAGACAAATTTTATGATATTGCAAAGGGTTTAAAATAATACCCCTCTATTTTGTTGTTCTGATTTTGTTTACTACAGAATAGATACTATATCCGATTATTCCAGAGGCGACAATCCAGAACCAGAAAGGCAGATTATGCCCAAAGATTGCCACATAACTGAAAGGTAATATGATTATAATACCCAGGATAATACCAAAGGTCCGAACCTCAGCAAATTTTTTCTTCTTCAGTCCGCCAATTATCTTATATATGGAAAACCAGAACGGCACTATCCCGGCAAAGTATATAATCGCAAAGATTATGGGATTCACCCCGTAATCGTGGTGAATCCGGGCAAGCCAATCTTTCAGATACTGAAACATTATTCAATAAATTCTTTACCGACATAATCCCTTAAGACCTCAGGAACCTTTATCCTTCCATCCGGGGTTTGATAATTCTCGACAATACCGATGAATACCCTTGGTGTGGCAAGGCCTGAACCATTCATCGTAAATACATAATCCACCCCACCGTCGGACTTCCGATAACGAATATTGGCACGCCGCGCCTGATACTGTTCATAAATACTTACTGAAGAGACCTCAAGCCACTCACCCATTCCCGGGGCATAGACCTCAATATCATAGGTCTTTGCTGCAGCGAATGTCATATCACCGGTGCTCAAAACGATAATCCGGTAAGGCAGTCCAAGTAATTGAACAACCTCCTCGGCATCACTCAATAATTTTTCAAACTCTTCATAACCCTGTTCCGGTGTGGTATATTTTACCAGTTCAACCTTATTAAACTGATGAACCCGGCTAATCCCCCGAACCACCTTGCCATAAGAACCTGCCTCGCGGCGAAAACAAGGGGTATAGGCAACATAACAGATGGGTAATTTTTTTTCAGGAATGATTTCCCGGGAATGAATATTTGTCAGGGGAACCTCACCAGTAGGGGCAAGAAAAAAATCATTATCCTTACACCGATACATCTCATCTTTAAGTTTGGGCAGCTGTCCGGTTCCATAAAGACATTGGGGAGGATTCAGGACCGGTGGAAAAATCTCAATATAATTATGTTTTTTGGTGTGTATATCAAGAAAAAAATTTATGAGTGCCCGCTCCAGTTTTGCTCCATCACCTTTATACAGAATAAAACGCGAACCGGAAATCTTCACCGCCCTTTTCTGATCAAGAATATCTAAAGCCGAACAGATATCCCAGTGGGGTAAAACATTGAAATCAAATTGGGGCGGCGCTTTTAAACCCCTGATAAATTTATTGGCTTTTGCATCCGGTCCGACCGGAACTGAACTGTGGGGAATATTGGGAAGCCATTGCATCTTCTCCTGAAATTGTGCCTCAACCTCTTTATATACCCTCTCTTTCTCTTTAATCTCCTCACCATATCTTCGTGCCTCTGCCATTAAATCTTTAAATTCACCGCCCCTGCGCTTCAACTCTCCAACCTTTTTTGAAATCTCATTCCGTTTCTGTCTCAACTCCTGCAATTCTGTTATCAAACTACGCCGCTTCTTATCAATCTTCAGGATTTCATCTAAGGAAACCTCTTCCCCACGATTTTTTATGGCCTGATGCACAATCTCAGGATTTTCCCGTAATATCTTTAAATCAATCATCACCGCAATTATACCTCTTTTTCAATCCAAGTCAATAATATAAAAGGTATAATAATTGACAAATCTCTTTATATAAATATAATAATCAATGAAATCAACCACCGTGCTCGGTATTAGATATAAAGGCGAGGTGGCAATCGGTTGTGATGGTCAGGTTACCACCGGGGAGACAATAATGAAGCACACCGCCCGCAAAATCAGAAAGATGTATGATAATAAGATTCTAATCGGATTTGCTGGTTCAACTGCGGATGCCCTTACCCTGTTTGAAAGATTCGAATCGAAACTGGAAGAATTCCAGGGGAATCTCCCCCGTAGTGTCGTTGAGTTAGCCAAGGATTGGCGTCAGGATAAAATCCTGAGGAGATTAGAAGCGATGCTGGGTATCTTAAACAAGCATCATGCCTATATTGTTTCCGGTCAGGGAGACATTATTGAACCGGATGACGGTATCATAGCAATCGGTTCTGGAGGGCCCTATGCCCTTGCCGCCTGTCGGGCGCTTATCAGGTATTCAAAATTATCTGCCCGCCAGATCGTTGAAGAATCGATTAAGATTGCTGCGGGTATCTGTATATATTCAAACTACAAAATTTTTATAGAAGAGTTATAATTTCTGGCTCGTCATAATCGACTTCAATTTCCTTAAGGCATTCTCTTTAATCTGACGCACCCTTTCGCGGGTAATATTCATCATTCGGCTGATTCCCTCAAGGCTCTGGGGCTCATAAGCATCCAGCCCGAAATTTCTCTTCAGGACCTCCCTTTCCCGCGGATTGAGTCGTGCCAGTGATTTTTCCAGTTTCTCTTTTTGAACCTTCTTTCTAAATATTTCTTCGGGTGAAGGGGTTATCAGATTATTGGCCTTTTCAATATCGAGACGAAAAGATTCAACAAAACTCGATTTACCTTCACCAAATGTCTCATCTAAGGAATAGGGCGGTATGAGTTCGCTCAATCCCAGAGAGACAACCGCCTCATCCAGTTTCATAATCCGGGCAAGCTCCGATAGTGTCGGCTCACGACCATGGTGCTGGATAAAACGGGTGGTCTCTCTTTGAAGTCGTTTTGCCAGGGGACTTTTGGGAACAATCCCCCGCTGTGTATTAATCGCCTCAAATATAGAACGCTTTATCCACCAGACTGAATAGGTATTAAACCGATATCCCTTCCTTTCATCAAACTTTTCTGCAGCATGAATCAATCCCTCATTACCGGCATTAATCAACTCGGAAAGGGACAGCCCCTGATGTTGGAACTTCTTTGCGATATAGACAACAATCCGTAAATTTGCACAGATCAGTTTCTCTTTTGCTTCAGGGTCATTCTCCTCCCGAACCTTTTTGGCAAGTTCAAATTCTTCTTTCCGGGTCAGAAGTTTATATCGACTGATTTCCTCAAGATATTGTCGCAGTGCTCGCTCATTAACAACCCTGAACATATCTTAGGGTGTCAGGGCAAGATAAATCTTTCTCTGTCGACGTTGAATATGGAAGATTACCGGCTTACCCTTTTTCAGATGAGCAATCGCCTTTTTGTAATCGGAGATATCTTTAATCTTCTTCCTGCCAATCATAAGAATTACATCACCCCTGGAGATACCGGCATCGGCAGCTGGAGAATCCGGCTCAACCCCGACAACCAGAACTCCCGCTTTAGCACTCAAATTATAACCCTCGACCTCAGGACTATCCAGACTGATCACCTTCAGTCCCAGATCAAACTTCTTTTCTTCCTCCTTCGTGGTTGAGGCAAGTTTTTCTGGATATTCACCAATTGTTACATATAACGATTTTTCACCGCCATTGCGAATCACCTTGATTTTCACCTTTTCCCCTACCCTGGTTGAGGCAACCCGGAATCTAAAAGACTGGATATCCTTAACCGGCTTACCATCAAACTCAATGATAACATCACCACTCTTAATCCCGGCACGGTCTGCTGGAGTATCCTCCATCACCTCACTCACCAGAACACCCTCTTTTGATTTCAGATTAAGCGCCTCTTTCAAATCATCAGTAATTTCCTGAAGATAAATACCCAGATAACCCCTGGTGACCTTGCCCTTGGTGCGCAGTTGTTCAATAACCCGCTGTGCCATATTCGCGGGGATTGCAAAACCAATTCCAACATTACCTCCACTCGGAGATGTTATAGCAGTATTAATACCGATAACCTCACCACGAATATTAACCAATGGGCCGCCAGAGTTTCCCGGATTTATTGCTGCGTCGGTCTGAAGAAAACGCTGATAATCAGGGCCTTCAGGAAGGGCAAGTCCGGTCCGACCTTTGGCAGAAATAACCCCAACGGTAACAGTTCCTTCAAGATGAAATGGATTGCCAAACGCAATCGCCCAATCACCAACCCTGACCTTATCAGAATCACCAAATCCTAAAAAAGGCAATTTTTTCTTGCACCGAATTTTCAAAAGGGCGATGTCGGTCCTTGCATCCGTACCCACAATCTTAACATCATCACCTTTAAACTCTTTCTTATTGATTAACTTAACAACGATATCTGAAGCACCCTTAATCACATGGTAATTTGTTACCACATAACCGTCTTCAGAGATAATAAATCCTGAACCCAGGGTCTGGGTTTTGCCTTCCAACTTAGGAAAATTTTTGAAAAAATCCTTAAAAAATTCATCCCAGGGACCCTGAAATCGCCATTCAAATCCCGGAACACTACTACTTATCTTCTTTTCCGCGGATATATTGACAACCGCTGGCGATACAATCTCGGCAATCCTGGTAAAGGGACTTTCTCCAGATTCCCCAACTAAGCCGGGCGGATTTGATGATTGAACCGCCCCGGCCTGATTTGGCGTAAATAGAGTTCCTGTGCTAATAATAAGGCCAAACAAAAATGCTACCACTACTGCAATTCCCGCAATAATTCCGGCCGTGCGTAATGACACCTTTGTATTCATAAACACCTCCTTATCCCCTTAATTCAAAAAGAATGTAAAAAGGAGGAGAGAGCCAAAAACCTTATTTGACTTCAACCTCGATTTCTTTCGGTTTCATTGATTCCGGCTTTGGCAGATTAATTATAAGTACACCATTCTTGTAAGATGCCTTGACACGATCCGCCTCAACATCCGTCGGCAGGGTAATCACCCGACTGAACTTACCGTAGGACCGTTCAATACGATGATAGGTTTTATTCTTAACCTCACTTTCCTGTTTTCTCTCTCCGCTGATTGAAAGTTGATTGCCCCGCACCGAAATTTTGATATCATCTTTCTTCATTCCTGGAAGCTCCGCCTTAACGATGAAATTTTCATTATCCTCCTCAAGGTCAATAACTGGAGTCCAGAACCCCTCTGGTTCTTCAGTATGGCGGCCGAAGAAACTTGTAAAAAGACGGTCCATATCCTCACGCAAATTCACCAATTCACGAAACGGATCCCAACGGCTTAAATGTTTCTCTGCCATAATTATCACCTCCTTTCTTATTTTTTTCCGATTTTTTTATATTCTGCTTCTCTTTTTTTCAAAGAACGCTGCGTTGCACGAATCTTTTTTATTAATGAAACCACGGTCTTACTTTTCTGCCAGTCAGACTTCTTTTTTGTAAAGACAGAATCAAAAACAAGTGTGCCCAATTCTGTAAAATAATCACGCAATTTTCGTTTCAATTCGAAAATCTCGAGTTTTAATTTACCTTTTTGAGTAAGGTCACCAGCCTCTTTACTGATAACCTTGGAAGCATCATCAAGCCAGCGCACTAAATCGTCCCACATATTTGGCATCTCTCCTCCTTTCATTTCATTAGTTTAGACAGGACTGGTTAAAAATGGTTTATTGATAAAGATTGAAATCGTTATGTTTCCCTGATCTCTTTTTCTTTTTTAGCCAGGGCATCATCAATCTTTTTAATCAATTCATCGGTAATCTTTTGTATCTCTTCCTGGGCTGAATAAGATTCATCCTCGGAAATCTTCTTCTCCTTGGCCGCCCGTTTTATTTCGTTGTTCGCCTCACGCCGAATATTTCGAATCGCCACCTTCGCCTCTTCCCCGATACGCTGGGAGAGTTTAATAAGTTCCTCACGACGTTCAGTTGTAAGTGGTGGGATCGGCAATCTGATCACAGTGCCATCATTATTCGGGGTAAGACCGATTGCTGATTTATATATAGCCTTTTCAATATTCGGAAGCACCGTCTTATCCCAGGGTTGAATAATAATCATCCTCGGCTCCGGGATACTGATTGAAGCCACCTGATTTAGAGGTAACAGACTATTATAGTATTCTACCTTAATACCCTCAAGAAGTGCTGGAGACGCCCGACCGGTCCGGAGTTGAGATAATTCCTGAACCAAAAGACTCAATGATTTCTCCATTTTTTTTCGAGCGTTTTCCTTGATTTCTTTAATCATGTCTTCCTCCTGGTTCTAAAAAACTGCCGATATTTTTACCGGAAATTATATCGAACAAAGGATATTTCATAAAATTATAAACACATATCTTTATATTATTCTCACGACATATATTAAAGGCGGTAAGGTCCATCACCTGAAGGTTCTTCTTTATTGCCTGGGTAAATGTCAAACGGTGATAAAATACCGCCCCGGGGTTCTTCTCGGGATCGGATGAATATACACCTCTCACCTTTGTGCCCTTTATGAGAATATCAGCGCCGAGTTCAACCGCACGCATTGCTGCAGTAGTATCAGTGGTGAATAGCGGATTCCCGGTACCACCGACCAGGAGAAGAACCGTTCCCCCTTCAAAAATTTTTCGGTCCTCAATTTTATTAAATCTTTTGGTCATCCCCTTTATTTCGATACTGCTGCAGAGCCTTATGGGGATTCCCCTTTTTGAAAGCGCGGTGTGAAGAACAATACCATTGATTATCGTGCTCATCATTCCGCAAAAATCGGCATCAACTCGCGGTAACCACGCGATTTCCCGACCCCTCACAATATTACCGCCGCCCACAACAACCCCTAACTTTACCCCAGCCCAATGGATATCGACAATCTGGTCAGCAGTATATGCAATGGCATCCTGGTCGAATAATTTCCCCTTTTTACCGAGAAATTCACCGGAGATTTTTAGAATTATTTTTTTGTATTTAGTCCTTTTCTTTTTGTCTTTCATTCGCCGAGGCGAAAACGGACAAAACGGCGGACCACTATATTTTCACCAAATTTTGCGATATGTTCTTTAATATAATCGCCAACAGTTTTTTCTGGATTTTTCACAAATGGTTGTTCCAATAGACAGGCATCTGTATAAAACTTTTCTAATTTGCCTGCCACAATCTTCTCTACAATATGGGAAGGTTTTTTTAAATCCTTAATCATACTGCGATAAATTTCCTTTTCTCTCTCAATCACATCTGACGGCACCTCTTCCCGACTCACAACCATAGGTTCACTTGCGGCAATCTGAAGCGCAATATCGCGCACAAAACGCCTGAATTCCGGGGTACGGGCGACAAAGTCAGTTTCACAATTGACCTCTACCAGCACACCCAATCTATCCCCGGGGTGAATATAAGCATCAATAATACCTTCCTTGGTAACCCTGCCGACCTTTTTTGCCGCCAGGGCAAGTCCTTTCTTCCTCAATATTTCAACCGCCTTGTCCAGATCTCCCTGGACCTCATTCAGGGCATTTTTACAATCTACAATACCCGCCCCGGTTCTTGCACGTAACTCCCTAAGTTTTTCCTGATTCATAAGCCTCCTTAGCCTCCTTCTCTTCAGTCTCAAATCCTTTTCTTCCTTCAATAACTGCATTGCTGATTATTTTGGTAATAAGTGAAATCGACCGGATTGAATCATCATTAGCCGGTATCGGATATGGAACCTGGGTCGGATCAACATTTGTATCGACAATCGCGACGACTGGGATATTCATACGCAGTGCCTCACGGAATGCCGTAACATCCTTATTGATATCAACGATATAGAGAAGTCCGGGAAGATGCTCCATATTCTTCAACCCCTCAAAATATTTCAGAAGTTTGGTATACTCCCGTTCCAATCTTGCACTCTCTTTTTTTGTAAGCAATGACCATCTTCCATCTTCACGCATCTGTTCAAATTCGCGTAATCGGGCAATGCGTTGATTAAGGACATTAAAATTTGTCAGTAAACCACCCAACCAGCGTTCTGCCACATAAAATGCACCGGCCCTCTGTGCCTCTTCTTTTATAATATCCTTGGCCTGCTTTTTGGTACCCACATAGAGAATACCTTTACCCTGCTCGGCAATACGAACTACCGCGTCATAGGCACGATTAAGATACTGCTGGGTCTTTCTCAAATCAATTATATGAACCCCATTTCTCTTACCATAAATATATGGAGCCATCTTCGGGTTCCAGCGCTTGGTCCGATGTCCAAAATGGCATCCCGCATTTATCAACTGTTCAATATTAATCAATTCCTGCAAACCAGCTCCTTATCGTTTTGAAAACTGATATCTTTTCCTTCTCTTTGCCAGACCATACTTCATCCTTTCCTTTTTTCTGGGATCCCGTTTTAACAACCCTGCACTCTTTAAAGTTGGTCTTAACTCGGGATTAAATTTTACCAGGGCACGGGCGATCCCATGACAGACTGCACCGGCCTGGCCCGAAATGCCACCCCCGGAAGTCTTAACCTTGACATCCACAGAGCCTTTAACTCCGGCGGTAATCAAAGGCAAATTTATCAAATCCACAAGGTCCTGACGTCCAAAATATTTTATCGGCTTACAATTATTAACGCTTATCTTCCCGGTTCCTGAAGTCAATATCACCTTGGCCCGCGCTGTCTTTCGGGAACCGGTTATGATTTCAGCCATAAATCACCTCCTGAGCTTCTATATTATTCACAACTCAATCTCTTTTGGAGCCTGGGCCTTATGTGGATGTTCAGCCCCGATGTAAAGTTTCAGCCGTTTCAATCTTCGGGCGCGCAATCGATTCTTGGGCAGCATACCACTTACTGCATGATAAATTGCCTTCTCTGGATTCTTTTTCAACATCTGGCTTAGATTGATCTGTTTCAGGCCACCCGGATAAAAAGAATGGGAATAGTAAATCTTATCCTGCATCTTCTTCCCGGTAACACGAAACTTATCCGCATTCACCACAACAACAAAATCTCCACAATCAATATGAGGTGTATATTGAGGTTTATGTTTACCCATCAATATAACCGCAATCCTTGAAGCAAGTCGCCCCAGTACCTTATCCTTGGCATCAACCAGATACCAGGTCCGCTCAACCTCATTTTTTTTCAGAACCTTGGTCTTCATAGATTGTAATTATAGATAAATTTTGGGAAATGTCAATAAAAAAATGATATCCAGCAAAAATCCCTGTATATTCCGCAATCTGCACCTCTCCGCATAGAACATTAAAACCATAATCTTCTCTTCTTTATTGCCTGATAAGGACATACTTCAATACAGCAGTAACATCGGATACATCGTTCATAATCCACCATCCGATTTTTTATCGCATTGGTCGGACAGATATCAACGCAAAAATCACAAAATCGGCACAGTCTTTCATCAATCCAGGGAACCTGCTTGAGCCATATTCGATAAAAAAGCCGACCGATGGATTCTACAACCCTTTTTCTGAAAGGGAAAACATACGGTCTTTTAAATCCTTTAATCAAATTTATACGACCGATATATTCTATCTCCTCAGGTATAAAGTATTTTTCGACTCGGGCAATCTTAATTGTCGGAACATCATCTGGATTGATTCCCGCAATCCGGGCGCAGGCATAATCTACTGCATGTCCATTATTACCGGCGATTAGTTGATTCAATACAAAACGGTGTTTCTGACTATCAAAAACATTCAAGGCATCAACAATCACAAGGTCCGGGGGACGAATCCGGTATATCTCCAAAAGCACCTTACTGAAACGGTCAATATCCACAAACAACTTATGAATATAAGCCTTCAATGCCCCGGGGACAATTCCAAAGTGATTCTTAACCGCCAGGCTCAGAGTGGTAAGGTCATGCACCTTAAACTTGGGCAGTGAAATAAGAAGATCACAATCAAAAATCTCTTTTGATACATAAACATTTTTTAAAAGACCTGTTCTGTTTTCAATACGCACTATCTCCTGAGCGATATTACGAAACCTCCCTTTACTGGCATCTAAAAATCCACAAAGCTCTGCCACCTCAACTGCATTATACCTGCTGTTTGATGCGGGATTATCACCCACCACAACCTCGGCACCGCAATCCAACAGATAAGAAACCACGGCAGAAATCAGTGTCGGCGAGGTAACGACCCCTTCCTCAAACCGAGACGGCCTGAGCATATTCGGTTTCACAAAAACCTTTTTATGCCGTAAATCTTTAAGACCTGATGTGGAAAATATTTCCGGAATCAATCTATTTAACTGCTGAGGTTCAGTATGCCTTATAACAACAAGAGGCTTCATTAGCCGAAACCCAATTTCTTAAAAATATCTATATACTCATCTATTGTTAACTCTTCTGGTCTTCTTTCCAGTATGGAACTTTCTAAAATTTCCGGACTAACCTTTAAGTAATTGCGAATTGCATTCTTTAATAACTTCCGCCGATAGCAAAAGATGCCCTTTATAAATGCAAAGAACATCTTTTCATTATCTACTTTATATAAAGGTTTTCTATTAAAAAAAGAAAGAACCATTGAATTCACCCTGGGTCTCGGTGAAAAATAGCGTGCCGGAATTGCAAGTTCCTTTTTTAAATCAAAATAATAATTTACAAAAACCGTTATTGAACCATACTTTCGACTGCCGGTCTCTGCAAGAAGCCGTTCTCCATATTCTTTCTGGACGGTCAAAATCGCCCGTTTGAAAAATCTTCGTTTATTCACCAGCCTTTCCAGGATTGGTGTGGTTATGGAATAGGGTATATTGCCGATGATGACCGGTTTATTAAGAGATTCAATTTCGATTTTTAAAAAATCCCTGTTTATGATTTTGGTATTCGGCAGGGCTAATGTTTCAAGATATTGAACAAGCCTCGGGTCGATCTCAAGGGCGATCAATTCCCGGGCGCACCGTGCAATCTCCTTAGTGAGGATTCCCTTACCCGCTCCAATCTCCAGAACCACTTCATCTTCAATCCGGGCAAGTTCTGCAATCTGTTCGGCGATACGCCGGCTCGTCAAGAAATGCTGACCCAGGGTCTTTTTAGCACGAAAACAGCTTGGACGCGTTGTCACTTATAATATCCTCCAGCCTTTGTGCCGGAATATGCATAATTTCCGCCGCCTTTTTTAGGGTCTCTAAAATAAACGCCGGTTCATTCCTCTTACCCCGATATGGTATTGGGGTAAGATATGGTGCATCAGTCTCCAGAAGAATTCTTTGCGGTCCAATCTTCTTGAGAACATCCTGGAGGCCTTTATCAAATGTAAGGTTTCCTGCAAAACTGATAAAAAATCCCATATCGAGCACCTTTTTTGCCGCTTCATAATTTCCAGTAAAACAATGGAATACACCAGTTCGAGCATCTTCGGTTTTTAAAATTTCAATGGTGTCATCAAATGACTTTCGGGTATGGATTATCAGAGGAAGTCTTAATCTTTTGGCAAGTTCAATATGTCGGTGAAAAAGTATTTTCTGATCCCGGGGGGTTGCCGTATGCCAGTGATAGTCAAGCCCGGTCTCACCAACAGCCGAGACCGAATAATTTTCTATCAATTCGGTTATCTTTGCTATTTCCTTTATTGTCCGGGCTGACGCCTCCTGAGGATGTATTCCAACCCCGGGTAATAACCAGCTATATCTTTGAGCCATCTGCACCACCCTCTGACTGGTCTCTGTATCATAGCCGATATTTATAATCTTCTCGATCCCTGCTGAATGCGCCCTCTTTAAAACAGATTCAAGGTCATCCTGAAATTTTGGGTCGGCAAGATGACAATGGGTATCTATCATCTAATTTTCAAAAATTGAATTGATAATTATTTAACCGTCTCACCCGAGTCGATCGGACGGTCGGTAGTAAGAAGCACAATATCATCTTTACTCACTGCGGCAAGAAGCATCCCCTCAGAAAGGACTCCTTTAATCTTTGTTGGTTTAAGGTTATCTACAATAATTACAATCTTGCCTATCAAATCCTCGGGCCGGTAATGTTTTCCAATCCCGGCCACAATCTGTTTCTGTTCTTTACCCACCTCGACCTGGCATTTAATCAGACCATCTGTCCCCGGCACCAAACCGGCTTTAAGAATTTTAGCGGTCTTCAAAGCCAATTTCTGAAAATCCTCAATATTCAATTTTGGCTTTTTTAATTTATTCACCTGAACCTCAATAACCTCATCATCAATCTTCTGAAAAAGAATCCCGGTATGATGAATTGTCTTTGCAACATCTGGAGACCCTATCTCATCCCAGTCCTGAGGAATGAAGTTTATCATCTTCTTAATCCTCTCACTCGTAAAAGGAAGAAAAGGTTCGCTGAGCACTGCCAAAGATGTAACAATCTTCATACAAACATACATCGTCCTTTCACAAATTAGAGGACTTGTTCTTCGGGTTATCCAGGGTTCTTCGTGGTCAAAATAGCGATTCGCCTCCTGGGCAATTTTCATCACCTCCTGGAGTGCGCTTTTAAACTCAAAATGTTCTATCTTCTCACCAATAATCTGTGGTGCCTTATGCAGCATTCCGATAATACGATTATCATAATCACTAAAAGTGGATGCCGTCGGCACCGAGGAATTATAATACTTTTTAATAAAGGTGAGGGTGCGATTTATAAAATTACCAAGGATATCGGCAAGTTCATTATTATGCCATACCTGAAAATCACGCCAGGTAAAATCGGCATCCCGGGACTCTGGGGCGTTGCGGGTGAGTGCATATCTTAATGAATCTGGAGAAAATTCCCGCAGATATTCTGGAAGCCATATCGCATAATTCTTTGAAGTGGAAAGTTTTCTCCCTTCCAGGGTAAGAAACTGATTCGCCGGAATCTCCGCAGGCAGAATATAATCTCCGTAAGCCATCAGCATGGCTGGCCAGATAAGGGTATGAAATACAATATTATCCTTACCGATAAAATGGATTAATTTTGTATCTTTATCCAGCCAGTATTCCTTCCATAAATCAGGTTCTCCCTTTTTCTCAGCCCACTCCATAGTTGAGGAAATATAGCCAATGGGCGCATCAAACCAGACATATAATACCTTACCCTGAACCCCATCAAGTGGCACCGGCACCCCCCAGGACATATCACGGGTTATCGGCCGATCTGCAAGGCCTTCTTTCAACCAGCCCTTGATAAATGTCAAAACCGTTCCCTTCCAGTCTTTCTTCTGTTCAATCCAGTCAGAAAGTTTCTTTTGAAATTGAGAAAGTTTAAAATACCAATGTTTGGTCTGTTTCGGAATTGGCGTTTCACCACAAATCAAACAGCGGGGTTCGATTAACTCAAATGGTTCGAGCCAGTGTCCGCAGGCCTCGCATTGATCTCCCCGGGCATTATCCGCACCACACTTTGGGCACTTTCCGGTAATATAGCGGTCCGGTAAAAATCTCCTGCACCCCGGGCAGAAAAACTGCCTGACCTCCTTTTCGTAGATATATCCCTTATTATATATTTTCAAAAAGAAATTCTGGGCAAGACGGTGATGCAACGGCAATGTAGTCCGGGAAAAGTTATCAAAGTAAATACCGAAATCGACAAATGATTTCTTTATCGATTCATAATAATGGTCAACAATCTCCTGGGGTGTCTTATTTTCTTTCTCAGCACTTATCGTCACCGGCACGCCGTGCTCATCTGTGCCGCAGATATGTATTACATTGCGTTTCTTCAATCGTTGATAACGCACATATATATCAGCTGGCAGATAACATCCGGCAAGATGTCCAAGATGGATATCACCATTGGCATAGGGCAGGGCGCTTGTTACCAATAACCTCATAGGCTCATTATAGATAATTACAATTGAAAGTCAAGGCTTCGATTTTTTGAATCATTTTTTTGAAATTCGATACGCCAGATTGAAAAGAAAACCGGTTTTTGTATTTCATATATCTTCTTCTTCTCAGGAATCTGATTGGTAATAAATAAAAATTTCTCTTTACTGTCCTCATCACGGGCAAGACAGGCAAGATAAATATTACGGCCATTTAGTCTTGCCGACTTCAGAGAATCGATAGGCTGCCAGGGAATATATCCAAGATATGGATTGATAAGTTCGTAGATATCTTTATTACAGTAGACACAATCAGCATCCTCAAGGTAATGATAGACCAGACCCTGGTAATCCATCAGCTGATGTAGATATCGATTGTGCTTAAATTGTGAAAATATTGACGAAATAAAAAGAAGGATTATTGCCGGTTTAATTAAAACTTTCACAAACGATTTTCTATTTAAGGTGTGGATATACGGGATAAGTAATAAGGGAACAATCGGCAGCATATAGCGCTGTCCACGGATAACCGATTCAAAAAAATTATTGCCGGTATCAATAAAACATTGACAGGAATAACCAATGACAAAAACTAACGAAGGCAGGACAAAATACCATTTTTTCTTAATGCAGGAAAATAATGCAGCAATCAGAAGAAATGGGTATAGGACATTAAGTGAAATAACATAATTAAGCAGCATTTTTCCGAAACAGTCACACCCGAATCCGGTTCCGGTAATTGCAAAAGGTCCGAGCAGATTTTCAAAGATTAAAAGATTATAAAAAAGAAGAGGGATAAGCATAATAATAAAACCCAATAAAAGATTCTTAAAAGCCCCGAAATCTTTTTTCAACAACAAAATTGCACAAAAAACTATCCCGAGAGCCAGTGACGGGTAGCGAATCCAGACGCCAAAACCCAGGATTAAACCCGACCATAAATATTTATTCTTGATAAAAAGATAGACCGCAATCAGTGTGCACACGGTTGCCGGGACATCACTCATCAATGTCCTTGAATAAATCAATAAAGAAGGATGAAATAGAAAAAGGAGACCATAAAACGACGGTAAATGAAATTCACGCAGTAATTTAATAAACACCCAGAGTCCGATGATCATCAATATGTATCCCCGTAAGAATACCCAGCGCCAGTTTATCAGGGTAAAAGGAAGAAGTAGTAATGCATTTCCCGGCGGATACTTCGATATGTAATGTTCTCCGGTATTAATGCCGGTAGCAACTTTCTCCATACCCAGCTGGTCATAGAAAATTTTTGTATGGCTAAACATATAAGCAGTACTGAGATATCCCGCCTCATCAATAATTGCATAAGTTGGCGGATAAAAAATAAAATAGGTGGCGGTAAAGAGAACAATGCCCAGTATCAAAAAAAAGAGATTCCTCACGGCCTTAAAGTATATCGCTATTTATCAGGGTGTCAATAACGAATTAAGAATTTTTCATTCCATCAGGAGCAGGGGAAATTCCGGGATAAAGGATACAAAGAAAAGCTGCACTGTAACTTATATATCTCTCAAACAATCAGGACAAAAAGTGAAGGGAAACAGCCATTTCGAACTCTTGACATTTCGACAAGAATGATTATAATTTGATATTATGAAAAACATTAATAAAGTAATGGTTGGGATTCTCTTTGTCAGCCTGGGGTTTTGTTTTGGGCCGTTTGACAGTAACCCATACTTAACCCCAAGCTCAACCCCTGAGACATCGGTTTGGGTCAACTGGAATACTTCATCTCAGGGACCCACGGTCGTTGCCTATGGGGTCAGTCCATCTCTGGGTGATACTGTGCGTGTCAGCGGCACGACAAATTATCACCATGCATTAATCACCGGTCTTACACCAAATACCAGATACTACTATAAAATTATTCCTGGAGGCAGCCTGAGACATTTCCGGACCTTTGCAAACACTGATTCATTTAAATTTATTGCCTTTGGAGATACACGGTCCGATTCCGCCAATCACCAGCGGGTTATCAACCGTATGACTCATTATGATTTCTCTCTCTTAACCCATTCTGGTGATCTGGTCAGCCGAGGTTATAATGAATGGCACTGGCAGACCTTTTTTAATTGTGAGGATACTGTTATTAGTTACAAACAATTCCTGCCGGCGATAGGTAATCACGAATATCCATATTGGCCTTTTGAGACATTATTCGCCCTTCCCGGCAACGGCAGGTATTACTCGGTCAATTACGGAAATGCCCATTTTGTCACCCTCAATACCCAGGAAAATCTTTCTGGTTCACAAAAGACCTGGCTTATTAATGACCTTGATAATGCAAACAATAATTCTAATATAGACTGGATTATCGTTACCCTTCACCGTCCGCCTTATTCTTCCAGTGGTCATGGCAGTCAGATGGATGTAAGGAATACCTGGTGTCCGATTTTTGAGAGTCATAAGGTTGACCTTGTTTTTTGCGGACATGACCATGACTATGAAAGAACCGTGCCGATAAACGGTGTTGTCTATGTTGTGACTGGTGGTGGAGGAGCACCCTTATACAATGCTGGTTCAAGTTCCTGGACTGCGTATTCAAGGTCGATTTATCATTTTTGCCATCTGACTATTGAAGACAGGAAATTGACGATGCGGGCGATTGATCGCTATGGTAATGTGTTTGATACCCTGGTTATCGACAAAACGGCTGCTGTGAAAGAGAAGAAAAACAATAATATCAACTATCTAAGGACAAACATTCAGCCCAATCCTTTTGTTGACAGAGTTATCATAAGGTGGTCGCCGGTGTTTAATAAAGATGTGAGGGTAAGTATTTTTGACTGCTGCGGTCGTTTGTGTAAGACAATCGGTGATATATCATCTAAGGGTTCGATTCGTGAGGTTGTCTGGGACGGCAACGGTCGGGATGGAAGGCCGGTTGAGCCGGGTGTTTACTTCTTGACCATTGAAACCGACGAAGGCAGAGCGGTAAAGAAAATTATAAAGCTCAGAAAATAGGGTTCGCAGCACTGAATCGCTGCATTATATTCAGATGCCCTCTTTGTTTTTTAAAAACAAAGAGGGCATTCTGGTAAATTCTGTTTTTTGAAGACAATAATCCGGTGGGACTACAATCAAATTCCTCAAGAAATTATAATGCCTGATTTCAACCATCTGATTTTGATTAAACCAACCCATTCGCCCGGATTATTTTTGACTTAATTCGGGTTATTGACAGCACTATTATTATATATATAATCTGATGATGAGGAGGTTTTTATGTTCAAACCCAGAATAATATTTCCATTATTTTTAGCAGCCTTTCTTTTTTGGGGATGTCCCAAAAAACAGGTCGTGAAAGGAAAAGCCAAACCTGTCCCTGAGGAAGAGGTTGTAGAAAAGGTGATCGCACCTGAAGAAACACTTCAGCAGACCGCCCCTGAGATTCCGGAACGCCCCGAGCTTAAACTGGAACGAATATTCTTTGACTTTGACAAATCCGATATTAGAGAAGACGCCGCAACGGGATTAAAAAAGAATGCTGAAATGTTAAAACTATATCCTGAAGTAAAGATTATCATTGAAGGTCACTGCTGTCGCATCGGCACAGCTGAATATAACCTTGCCCTGGGCGAAAGGCGGGCAAAGGCAGCCCGGGATTATCTTTTGATGCTGGGCATCACTCCGGACCGAATGTCCATTGTAAGTTATGGTGAAGAACGGCCATTGGATCCCAATAACCTGCCCAGGAATCGAAGGTGTGAATTCGTTATAAAAAAATAGCCTGGCTAATTGATGTCAAAGCAGAAAATATTCTATATTCTTCTCCTTCTGGTATTGATATATAGCCGATGTTTTAACCGCGCCCGATTCAATAACTTCAACTGGCAGCTGGACAGTCTAAAATATTATACAAAAAGGATAGACAGTCTATCAAGGATGCATTCGAATCAATTGAATCAATTACGGACTGACTTTTATCAAAAGTCGAATGAACTTTCTGATAAGATAGAAATGCTCAATTCCCGATTCAGTGATATGGAGTTCCGTCTCAACCGCATCTATGAAAGGATTGGTTCGCAGAAAACCGCACCGGCAGATACTGAAACTCAGGTCAATCCTGAGGCAAGGCTCATCTATGAATCTGCCTATGTCAGTTATGTTAAAGGCAGTTATAAAGAGGCAATCGATGGATTCAAATCATTCCTGAAAATTAATCCGGAATCACCCCTCTCTGACAATGCCCTTTACTGGATCGGCGAATCATACAATGCCTTAGGAAAACTACAGGATGCGGCAAATACATTTAAAAAACTAATAAATAAATATCCTCAGAGTAATAAAATTCCATCGGCATATTATAAACTGGGACTAATCTACGAAAACGGCGGTAAGAAAAAAACCGCTATCTACTATTACACAAAACTGATCAACAAATTCCCCAATTCTCCTGAGGCTTCATTGGTTAAGGAAAAATTAAAATGAATATCTTTAAAATCTTTATGGAATCGAGTATCACCGCCCAGATTATTATGATTGTGCTGATTATCTTTTCGATATGGTCCTGGGCAATCTTCTTTAAGAAACTGTTTGAATTTGCAAGATTTAAAAGCCGTGCCCGCCATTTCTTATCAACCTACCGCCTATATAATAGTATCAGCGAATTAAATAATTTAGGACATCTTTTGAACAATAATGCATACGGCAGAATCTTAAGAAATGGGCTTGAAGAATTTAAAAAGTTAAGACTCATAAATATCCATAACCCGAACTCACCCGATGCCGAAAAAAAAGAAAAAACCACAGCCGAACTTTCCGATAATATTCGTTTGGTGATGGAAAGAGCAAAGATTTCTGAACTATCAGAACTTGAAAGTTCCTTACCGATTTTAGGAACATTTGTGAGCGTCAGTCCATTTCTGGGCCTCCTGGGAACGGTCTGGGGAGTAATGGAGGCATTCTTCGATATCCGTGCCCGGGGTTCTGCCCACATTACAATCGTTGCTCCCGGGATATCCGATGCCCTGATCACCACGGTCTATGGTTTAATGGTGGCAATCCCCGCCCTCATATTTTATAATATATTTAGAACCCGGGTAAATCGACACAGCGGTGAAATCGACCGATTTATCAATGAAGTATTTGTCCGTCTTCGCAAGGCCCTGATCACCGGGCAGCAATGAACACAAAAGGACTGCTTTCTGAAATCAACATAACCTCACTCGCCGATGTAAGTATTACATTGCTCGTGATATTTATGATTACTGCACCAATGATGACTCCGGGTATCGATGTAAATCTGCCCAGAACCGATGCCTCACTGCCTCATGATGAAGCCGGCATAACAATTTCTATAGACCGGGATAGAGTGATATTCATTGAAAACCGCCGTGTTGCTCTCAAGAATCTCGAAACAGCATTAAAGACACACCTCAGTAAAAAACCTCCCGGTATAATCGTCTATCTCAGGGCCGATAAAAAAGTAGATTACGGCTTTATTGTTGAGGTTATAGGAAGATTAAGAAAGGCGGGTGTCAAAGAGTTAGGATTGGTCGCCGAAATCCCCGGGAATGAATAGATTCTATTTTATATCAATCTTCTTTCATACCGTAATAATCGGCAGCGCACTCTTTATCAACCGTTCAAACTCCAGACCCCTGCCGGAATTCAAGGTCTATAAAGTCAGGCTTGCACCATTACCACAACCAAAAATTCAAAACTCCCGGGAAGCCGCAGAAACCATAAAGAAATCTTCACCGAAAAAAGAAAAGAGTCCACCCTTAAAAAAATCCAGGAAGAAAAAGAAAAGGGTTAAAAAGAAACAAAAAAAAGTGAAAGAAAAGGTCAAGGCTGGGCTGCCTGATATAAAACCCAGGATAATGACCGGTAGCGGTCGGGGTTTTACATATTCCTATTACCTGAATATAATGTTGAACAAAATAAATTATAATTGGCACAATCCGTACAAAGGCAGGGATGTTGGGCTGAAGGCGGTCGTCTATTTTGAGGTTTCCAAAGATGGCACAATCTATGATGTCCGTATTGAAGAAGGCTCTGGCGACGACCTCTATAATGAAATGGCAATCAGGGCAATTACGAGCACAAAAAAACTGCCTCCTCTTCCCCGGGAATTCGCCAATGATTATCTTAAGGTTCATTTAGAATTCCTCACTGCGCGATGAATTTTATTATTAATATCAAAAGGATTACTATAGTAGCCGTGTTTGCCCTGACAATAAGGGCACAGGAGGTCTATCTGAGGCTTACCGATTACGGAGGCGGTAAGATTAATATAGCAGTTTTACCCTTTACTACTAAAGCCGCTTCTGATAAACTATTCACCCGGCTAAAAAATATTGAAGGTATTATCAAAAATGATTTAGAATATTCGTTATACTTCAATATCCTATCTGATACATCACTATTTTCAAATTCTGAAAGTCAATCAGTCTATTTAACAGGAAATGCCACCCCGGATTCCATAAAAATTACCATCAAGGATTTTTCCAGCAAAAAGATAATCCATACACAATCCTACAAACTTACCAAACCAAGAGAAACCGCCCACAAGATTTCTGATGATATTGTCGCAATACTCACCGGTGAAAAGGGAATCGCCCAGACAAAAATCATCTTCTCCTGTATAACCAATCGTGGTAAACAACTGGCGATCATCGATTATGACGGCTTCAACTTTACCTTACTCACCGACAAAAACAACTATTATCTTTTTCCCGCCTGGGCACCGGATTGCCAGAGGATTCTATTTTCCACCTATGCCCGAGATCGTCTGAATATCTATTTATATAAATTGTCAAATCGAGAAATATCCCTGGTCTCTTCATTTCGTGGACTGAATTTTGCGCCCTGCTGGTCACCCGACGGTTCCCGGATATGCCTCAGCCTGACCAAGGACGGCAATGCAGAAATCTACATCCTCGATTTAGATTCAAAAAAACTGCGTCGGCTTACGCATAATCAGGCAATCGATACATCACCAACATTTTCCCCCAACAGTCGAGAGATTGCCTTTGTTTCCGACCGCGCCGGCAATCCCCAGATTTATATTATGGATATCTACGGAAGTAATGTTCGCCGCCTTACATATCACGGCACTTATAATACATCACCGGCCTGGTCACCAAGAGGAGATATTATCGCCTATGTCTCCCGGGAAAAAGATAATACCCAGCAGATTTACATTACTGACCCGGATGATTATGCCCCGGTTCGACTGACGCAAAACGGTGATAATGAAGAACCATCCTGGTCTCCGGATGGCCTGCACATTGTCTTTTCTTCAAACCGCAGCGGCCAGTATGAACTTTATACTATGAACTGGGATGGTTCACGACCGCGAAAACTCACCCACGACATCGTCGCTAACGCCCCGGACTGGTCTCCATTTGTAAAATAACCCATCTATTCAGCAAAAATCGTTTTATCATAAAATTCCGATTGCCAGGAACATTATCACTGCACCTTTTTATTTAATCTTAACCAATTTATAAGTTTTCTGATGACCATCTATTTTTATAAAATAACAACCTCTGGAAAGTCTCCTCCCTGAATCATCAGTCCCGTTCCAGCTGATCATTTTTTTAAGACCTTCCTGCTTCTCTGCAATTATAGTCCGAACGACCCTTCCCCTGCAATCATAGATTTTCAAAATATTGTGAGGTTTAAATACCTGAGGCAGTATAATCTTCACACATTCCGTAAATGGCTGGGGGAAAATCTCCAGATCGGTATTCTTAGAACTTCCACATTGCATCTCCCGAACAGCGGAAATATAGATTGAAGCAGTATCCCAGCCAACCGCACCAGATTGATCCCATGCCCAGACCCGGACATAATATCGACCCGGCCCCGCAGTCAAAAAATATGAACTATATCCGCCCACTGTATCAATCGTAAGAACAACCCTTGAGGAATCCGGAAATATTACAATACCCTGCGGTATCAAAGTCTTTTTAACATAATAAACACTCTTGGTACCTCCACTGCCATAAGGACCCTGTTCAAATATTACATTGGCGCAACATAAAGAATCGATCGCCACCTTGGGATAACGATTCAATTCTGCACTGCTGTAGAACGGATACTCCTGAATTATTGTAATCTCTGAATCTGCTGCGGGTTGTCCATTCTTATCAAATTTACCATCAATCAATGTATAGTAAAGAGCATTTGAACCCTGATATGACGACGACCAGACAATATGAATATTTGTATCTCTATCCACCGTAAATTCCGGCGCCCAGACCTCCGGTTCCAGCCCTGGTGTAAGATTTGTTGTATCAATACAAGAGGTTCCATCAGGATTTAACTTCTTGTAAATTAAACAATTATGTGCACCGGTCCAATGCTGCCAGATAAAATGGATACAGTCATCCGGACCAACAAGAATTTCTGGTTTATTCACCTGATTAACAAAATCGTAGGCAACATCTAAAGGTTCGGACCAGGTAAGTCCTCGATCAGTCGATTTTGTATAGACAATTTCATGCCTATTCCGGGACCAACAGATGTAAACATTACCCCGGGAATCTATCTTAAGGTGAGAATCACCGGGCCAGGATTGTGCTGTATCTCCGGTAAATACAGGAACCCGGTTATAGACATAATTACCCGAAGAATCGAGAAGAGTAAAATAGATATTACCATCAGTATCAGCCATTGAAGAATATATATAATTGGCCCGATCTACAACACCGGCATCCATATTGTCATTCCAGCCCAGAACAGGATGGCCTATATAAATATTCTTGCCCGTTCCATCCTTAAAGGCTGGCTGCTGATGATAGCCATTCCATTCGGCATCCTGATGAATAAGATTACCAGCATAATCAAGAATATCACGGTGAAAATTGTAATTGGGATTTGAGTAGTTATAAAGAGAAACAAGGACATAAAGGGAATCCAAATGGTCGATCCCGAATCGGGTATTGAGCCACCAATAATCCCAGTTCGCATATTTGGAACAGAGTTTTCGAGCCGTCCAGCCGGTATACAACGGCTGACTGCTTATAAATGAAACATAAACCGTCTCCTGGCTGACACTGGCACTGAGACTGAGATTCAACTGCAGAAGGTTCAAGAATTGCTGATTCATTGATTTTATGTTAACAATTTGTCCCCCACTATGTTCAGGATAGCTAAACCTTAAACCATCGACTGCCGGGTCACTTGTGAATGCATAATATAGAAAATAAATAAAAATAATCAAATTATCCACCGTTCTCCTGCTAAGTTGAGTATAATCATTATTTTAAAAAGGTCAAGATGACCTATCTCTGATTCCTCTCCACTTTTTGTTCCGGTTTTTTGTAAACTATGTTACAATATAGCCGGGGGGCGTCTCGCCCCGAAGCAGGAACGCCTGGCGAGCTGCCGGAGTTTCTGAAACGAGTTAAGAATGACAAACCTCCAGCGGGCGGCGGGGACGCCGCCCGCGCTGAGAAAAATGGAACCGGGCGAAAATAGCAGAGAAATTTTTCAAATGACCAGTAAATAATATAAAAAAAGTAAAACGGAGTTGTTGAGTATTTTTCGTCTTAGTTTAATAATCTCAGGGAAGTTTATTCTATCCAGAATACCGTTGTAATTAATCCAGGAGGCATAATAAAAAAAATGGAGAGGAGTCAGGACCTGTCTCCCACGACCGATTAAAATTCTGGTTTATTTGGCTTTTTCGGCGGACAGGGCATCTCAAACAGATGAACCGAATATACTGGAAAACTGGATAATAACTTTATATAACCTTAAGCGATTTAAAATACCGCAGGCGCAACCGAAATGACTATTTTATAACAACAACCTTGTTCCTTGAATAAAGTCCTTTAACTATCTCAATTGATGATTTACCAACCTTAAAATGATGCGCAAGTAAAGAAATCAATTCCTGATTTGCCCTTCCCTTTATTGGAGCAGACTTCAACTTTATGCGGTATTGGTCCGGCCCGGCGTATGTAATTTCCTGCTTCCCCGCCCTGGGTATTACCTTAACCTTTATCTTTTTCATAATATTCATTATAAAAGATTATAAATAAAATTCAAGATACAATCGCTAATGATACACAATACAGGCTCTTTGATGAAATGAGAACTTCGCTCGGGAACGGTGCCGCCGTTCAAAGAACAGCGAACCGGTCAGGACTAAATTTGCTCTTTCAATTAAACATATTGCATTTTTCAATCCATTATATATAATAATATTTATGAAACTGATTAAACCGAAAAAAATTATCCCCAGAACCCCGATTGAGAAATTTACAGGGGTTAAAACAAAAACCGAACTCTTCATAAAAAGGGATGACTTAAACGGTCTGCTTGTATCCGGGAACAAAGCCCGCAAGCTTGAATATCTCATCGCCGATGCATTAAATAAAAATTGTGATTCCCTTATCACCTGCGGTCCGACTCAATCAAATCACTGCCGAACAACCGTTGTCTTCGCCCGTTATTTCGGGCTTACACCCTACCTATTCCTGCGCGGTAAACCAAAGAAATTTTCCAACGGCAACCTCTTAATCAACCGATTACTTGATGCAAAAATCACCTATATTACGCCTTCCAGATATTACAAGAGAAGAATTGAAACGATGGCGGAATTTGCACAGAAATTAATAAAAAAAGGAAAAAAACCCTATATCATTCCTGAAGGCGGTTCCAATGAGATTGGGGCGCTTGGCTACCTTGACTGTATGCGGGAAATGGAAGAATTTATTAAAAACAAAAAGATTGACGCAATCTATTGCGCGGTCGGTTCCGGCGGCACCTATGCCGGATTATTACTTGGAAAAACCCTATTAAATCTTCACTTAGACATAAACGGTATAATCATTTGTGATACAGTGGAATATTTCACCGAAAAGATTCTCAAAATTTGTGAAAAGGCGATATATCGGTTCAATTTAAAAATAAAAATCAACCCAAAAGATTTAAAATTAATTGCGGGATTTGTCGGCCCGGGATATGCAATTCCCTACCCTGCCGAACTAAAGACAATCAGGAAAATCGCAAAATCAGGAATTATACTTGAGCCCGTATATACGGGTAAAACCTTTTATGGAATGCTCCAGGATATTAAAAAGAAAAATTACAAAAAGGTTATCTTCATCCACACCGGTGGTATCTTCAGCATATTTTCATTCAATAAAATTCTGCTATGATAAAATCACCTGTTCTTTCGGAGATACCTTAAGGATATTCTTTTTCCTTGACATTATTTTTACATTGATTATAATTACTCAATGGTCTTGATGGCACTAAAATATGAATTATTAGAGTCTATCAAGCATTAAAAGGATTATGAAATGTTAACTTGTCAATTTTGTGATTTTCAACAAAATCCGGATGACGCAAATTTTTGCGGAAGGTGCGGTGCAAATTTAATACCCCCGGATGAAGGAATCTCGAAACGATTGGCTCTCTTCGGTGGAGAATTGAGGCGTGTATCGGTTTTTTTTGTAAATTTAAAGGTGTTAGAAAAATTATTAAGGAATGATCAATATGAAGCAGCAATGCTCTATATCCAGGACTTTATGGAAGAGATCATTTCGATAATCGAAGAAAGTGATGGAACGGCGATTAAGATTATACCTGATTTGCGAATCTTAGCCATCTTTGGTGCACCCCGGGCCCATCCTGATGACCCTTTCAGGGCGATCAGATGTATTGACAAAATAAACCGGTGGTGGCAGGATAAAAAAAAGACCATTTCTTTTTTTAAAAACTCATCGATTAGTATCGGTCTCAATTCGGGACAGGCGTTCTTCGGTTATGTACTTAAGAATACACCATTCTTAACCATAATCGGGGATACGATTAATGTCGCTGCAAGGCTTACCGAAATTGGACCGCCGGGCATAATACTTCTTACAAAAAACAGTTATGAAATTTTATCTGATTGGATTGAGGCGGCATATATCGGAACCCAGGTAGTTAAGGGCAAAACAAAAAAGATTGATCTCTACCGTTTCAAAACCCTGAAACCGAAAAAAGAAATTTCTCAAGAAATCCCATTATTCGGGCGCCAGCAGGAACTTAAACAACTTACGAGTATCGCACAATCTATACAAAAAAATCGCATTGCAGTGTCAATCATTACCGGACAGATGGGAATCGGTAAAACCCGTTTAAAAGAAGAATTTGAGACATATCTCAGCTACAGTCAGAATATACAGTTTTACGAAACACACTGCTCCGTAGAAATACATACCCCTTTTTATCCCTTTAAGATACTGTTGAAAAGCTACCTGAAATTAAAGGAATTTGACCCCCAACCCATAATCACCAAAAAAATTGATGACGCAGTCAGACAACGAAACCTTCCGGCCGTAACGAGCAAGGGGCTAAAACATCTGTTTCTAACCGATCTCAGAAGATTGCGGCAGGATGAGATACAAACAATCAGTGAAGATATATATACAGCGATAAAGAATATTATCCATTACGAATGTCAGAAAAAACCATTGGTTTTAATCTTTGAAGAATTCAACAAAGCAGATACTATGACCAAACTATTGATTACCTATATCGTCTCAGAATGTGAAAATGAACCCCTGATGCTGCTTTTCATAAATGTATCACGCGATTTTCTTGGTAGCATTTCTGTTCCTGTTCAAGAAATTAACATTCCACCGCTTGCCAAAAAAGATATTAAACAGTTAATTAAATTCTTTCTGGGTGATGTCGATGACAGTCTGGTCGAATTTCTATATCGAGCCGCCGGCGGCAATCCGCTCCTCACAATTGAGGCAATCCGTAATACCCAGCGCACCAAAATAATAAGGAAAACCTCGGGACGCTGGTTCCTGGAAAAAGAACATAAACTATCATTCCTTGACGACCTCTATGGAGTAGTTATGTCAACCATTGATTCATTACCGGTCGATTATCGTTTAATCATCGATTACGCCTCAGTAATTGGCTACAGTTTCAATTTCCGGATTCTTCAGGAATTAATGCAGAGGAAAAATCTAAAGAAACAACTAAACCATCTAATCAAAGAAGGATATTTCATTCTCTCATCCATTGAATCTGAACCAGTTTATATCTTCCGTCACAACCTTCTCAAGGATACCGCATATACTGTGCTGCCTTTAAAAAAACGCCATGAAATACATCGAAAGATTGCTGGATTATTTGAAAAACTCTTTAAAGAAAACCTTTCATTCTATTACGAAGATATCGGGCATCACTATTTTTCTTGCGATAATTTTAAAAAGGCATCTTATTACTTTAAACTTGCCGGAGATAAAGCGAAAAATCTCTATGCATTGGAACAGGCGCTCAACTTCTATAATAAAATAATCGATATAGACAAAAAGACGCCGCTTTCGTCTGATGTTATCAAGGATGTCTTCTTGAATCTGTCCGATATTTATGAACTAAACGGCAATATCGATAGAATGGAAAAAATCGCCCGGAACGGCTTGCAGATGGCACGCCGGGAAAATAACACCCGGGATGAAGTCCTCTTCTCAGAACGCACGGCTACCGCCCTTATCCTGAAAAATATGTTTGAAGAAGCCGAAGAGTTATTACTCCTGGCAATTCAAAAATCGACTGAGGATATCGCCGACCTCCTGACAATTTTATACGCGGACCTTGGTGCCCTCTATACAGGCCGCTATGAATATGAAAAGAGTGTTCTCAATTATAATCTGAGCTGGAATACCGCCCGGGCACATAACATTAAAGTTGGCGAGATTATCTGTCTTTACAACCTTGCCAATCTTCACCGCACCCTGGGTAATTATGAACAGGCGTTTGCCTATTTAGATTACGGTTTAGAGATTACCCGGGATTTAGATATCTTAAAAAAGGAGCTCGAATTTAATTATTTAATAAGCCAACTCTACACCGCAATCGGAGACAAAAAAGAAGCCAGAAAAATATTAACCGACTGTCTGAAAAAAGCCCGGGAGATCGGAAATTTTGATGTTACCATAAAATCCAGCCTCGACCTCGCCCAACTTTCAGCCGAAGAAAATCTTCACAACGAAACCGATCAATATCTTACATTTATTGATAAAAAGATACCGATTATAATGCGCGAAAATATTCTGAGCGAAATAAATTTAAAAAAGGCATTTATATATTTTTACAAAAATGACTTCCAGAAGGCAAAGAATTTTGTTGCTAATGCACGAAAATCCGCACGTCAATTCAGGCAGAAAGAAATTGAATTCTACAGCCTCTACCTTCTATCATACTTAGACAACAAAGAATCATTATTATATGCTAAAAAGGCTTTAACCCTGGCTGAAGGGATTAAATTACCACCGCTGATTGCCCGGGCTCAGTATCGCTTAACAGAAATCTTCATTCAGGAAGAAGACCTGGAGCGGGCACGACATTATGGAAAAAGGGCGTTATTCCTTTATAACATAATCAAATCACAACTAAAAGAAGAACATCAGAAGGTCTTCAGCCAAAGGCCTGAATATCAGAGGTTACTGCAATTATGATGAAGTGTCCAGATTGTAATAAAGAGATTTCCTTTCCGGCAAACTTCTGCCCCTGGTGTGGAACCTTAATAAAACGCGGTAAGAAACTTCCCTTTGACGGCATAAGTCTTACCTTTCTGCGTGCTGATATCTCAAACTTTACTGCAATGAGTGAAGAAATGACTCCGGAAGATGTTATGTCATTCCTTAATAAGGTCTTTGATGAATTCCAGGATGTGATAAAATCCTATAACGGTGAAATTTATCAAATCATCGGTGATGAAGTCGTCAGTATATTTGGAATTCAAAAAGAGACAGAATTTGTTCCCCATATGGCGGTTTTTGCCGGCGAAGAAATGTTTCAAAGACTCCAGAAGATTAACGCCCCTACAGAATATCATAAAAATATCAGCCTCAAGATTGGAGCCGAGATCGAATTGAGCTCAATATACCATATTCAGACCAATATACGACATTCATTGATATTGACCAGTGGTTTCCGCAAGGCTCAGATTCTCCAGAAGAACGCAATGAATAATACCATCCTGGTCGGCGAGAATCTCTATAAGGCAACCTCCAGTTTCTTCAGTTATAAAGAAATCGGTGAATTCATTGAGGATTCACTATCGGTTAAAGCATATGAATACAAATTTAAGGTGAAATAGTTATGGAGAGACAGATTGTTAAACTTTATGGTGATATAATAAAAAATATCGGGATCGCAATAAATATATCCCGAACCTATCCGCAGGGTCATCCTTCACTGATTCCGATTCTTCAGCGTCTTAAAATACTCTTAAAGGAAATTCCGGTAGAAGAAGAATCAATTTCCTTGGTGGTTATTGAAGATGTAATAATGATAAAGGATTACCGTTTTGAATCAAAGAAATTACCCATTGTAAAAAGTTTAGTCCACAGATTTAATCAACTGGGGATAAAAAGCATCACAATCAATGTTACAGTGTCGGATACGGACCTCTGGTCGTTTTTTTCTGCGATGTCTGCAACTGCAGCGGATATTTCTGATTACGGTGATATAACCGCCCTGATTAAAGCAAAGGGCATCACCGGTATCAGGGTGAATAAATACCGCGTCGGGGTAATATCCACCGATGAGGAGATAAAAGAGATTAACTGGGAAAATTTCCTTGAATCCCTTATGGTATCAGAAGCAGCGGTATCCGAGGAGGAACAGGTAAAGGAATTGAGTAAATTCCTTACCAATCTTGGAATTACGGGAAGTGAATCGGTTGATGTGCAGTCAAGTAAAATCGTCGGTGGATTGGAAAAACTCGCCCTTATCATTGCGGACCAATACGGCGAAGAACGCTGGGGAGAATATTCCATTATATTCTCCCGCATCCTCAGTGTCTTATCACCCACCATAAAAAAGAATATTATAAAATATAAGACCGAAAATAAGAAACTCGCCGTACTGATTCGTAGTCTGATTCCTACAATGTCCGATGAAGATATTATTGAAATCGTATCCGCCAAGGCACGTGAAAAGGGTGCCAACGCTGAAGAAGAGATCATAGATATCCTGAAGTATGTAACCGGAACCCGACTCCCTGATATTCTTTCAACTTTAAGGATGAATGTTCCTGAACTGAATTTTGAGAAGATTGTTGCCCGCTTGATGAATGAATTAAAGATCAAAAAAGGAACTGAGTCTGCCAACAAATTCATCAGTAAAAATTTAGAAACTGAGATAAGACGATTCTTTCCTCAACTGCGCGACCCCTCCCGTGAAATAAGGATGAAGGCCATTGAAGAACTACTTCAGTATAGTGATAAGATTATCGATACCGGGGATAACAACCTTTTCAGGTTATTGGTTGACCGATTTGACACAATGGCTGATGCGGAAACCGATATTACAACTTTCAAAAAAGTGATCGATGCGTTAAAATTATTGTATCAAAAAGCCTCGGCAATAGAAAATAATGAACTGGTTCAATTCATCTCCAAAAAATTCGGCAAACATCTGGTCCGTAAAGAGGCGGGATTATTAGAGCGGAAAAAGATTGTAATAAAGGCAATAAGTGAATTAAAGGATAAGAATTATATCCCGGAACTCGTCTCCCTGCTCTGGGACCCCGGAACATTCGCCGAGGCGAGGGAAGCATTAATATCCTTATCTGAATTTTCCTATCCAATACTACTCGACTCCCTCAAAGAAACCGAAGACTACACGGTCCGGAAGAAAATCATTAACATCCTTGTCAAAATGGGAGAAAAGGCAGTACCTGAAATACTGAAATTTCTTAATGATAAAATGTGGTATATAAGAAGAAATGGCCTATTTCTGTTGGGCGAAATGCGCATCGCCTCAGCAATCGACGAAATCGGTAAATTGATTAATGATGAAAAAGAACAGGTTCAGCTCGAAGCGGTAATCGCTTTAGGCAAGATCAATGATCCGAAAACCAAGAAATATTTTAAGAAGGCGTTGAACAGTAAATATCCCCGGGTTGTTCTCAAGGCGATGGGTTATTTAGAAAAAGAGGATGTTCAACATAAACTCAACCAGATTAGAGAATGGTTGAAAAAACGCAAAGGAATTCCGAATAAAAAAGAAGAAAAATTCCGTCAGGAGATTATCCAAATCCTGGGCAAACTCGGGGGTGATGCAGTCATTCCTGACCTCTTAGAGGTCTTGAATGAAGGTGCCCTATTCAAGGCAAATCTTCTACTTCCAACAAAAGAAGCAGCACTCAACGCCCTCGCTGAAATCGGAACCGAAAAAGCAATCAATACCCTTACACAGGCGACCAGGCATAGGGACCGATTTATTTCCACCACGGCCCGAACCATCCTTAAAAGGTATGAAAAGAAAACCTCGGAAACTGTTCCTGAATAATCCCGTTGTATTGACATTTACCAATCCATAGATATAATCGGTTATGCGGGGCGTGGCGCAGTGGCTTAGCGCGCATGGTTTGGGACCATGAGGTCGTGGGTTCAAATCCCACCGCCCCGATCCGGCTTGACCAGGCAAAAATTTTATATATAATTATTAATGGAAAAGAGAAATTTTAAAAAAGGTCTAACATTTGATGATATCCTGTTAATCCCGCAATATTCTGAAGTGCTGCCCCGGGATTGCAGGGTGACAACAAAATTTTCCCGGCATATAACCATTAATATCCCTTTAGTTAGTGCTGCAATGGATACCGTTACAGAATCTGCAATGGCAATCGCCTTAGCCCAGGAAGGCGGTATTGGTGTAATCCATAAAAATATGCCCATTGAAAAACAGAGTGGTGAGGTGCGTAAGGTCAAAAGGGCAGAAAGCGGGATGATTATAAATCCGATTACTGTAAATAAGGAATCCACTGTAAAAGCGGCCCAGGAATTGATGCAGAAATATGACATATCAGGTGTTGTCGTCGTCGATGATGATAACCACTTAGTTGGTATTCTGACCAATCGGGATATTATCTTTGAAACCAATCTTTCGAAAAAAGTTAAAGATGTTATGACTCACAAGGAAATGATAACCGCCCCGGTGGGAACCGACTTGGAGAGTGCGCGCAAGATATTAAAAAAACATCGTATTGAGAAACTACCTATTGTTGACCGGCATAATAAACTAAAGGGATTAATCACGGTCAAGGATATTATCAAAAAGATGGAGCAACCCAATGCAACAACCGACAGGATGGGTAGACTCTGCTGCGCAGCTGCAATCGGAATTGACCGCACAACCCCGGAAAGGGCTGCAGCCCTGGTTGAAGCAGGAGTAGATGCCCTTGTGATTGACACCGCCCATGCCCATTCAAAAAATGTTATTGAGATGGTGAAAAGAATAAAAAAACAATTCTCCAGAGTCGACCTTGTAGTGGGGAATATAGGTACCGCCGAAGCCGCCCGGGAATTGTTAAAATATGAACCGGATGCTTTAAAAATCGGTATTGGTCCGGGCTCAATCTGCACAACGCGGGTTATCGCAGGAATCGGTATTCCCCAGGTAACCGCAATAATGGACTGCGCCCGCATCGTAAAGAACAGTGTTCCGCTCATCGCCGATGGAGGAATCCGCTATTCCGGTGACATTGTTAAAGCACTTGCCTGTGGTGCTTCAAGTGTAATGATTGGTAACCTCTTCGCCGGCACCGAAGAAAGTCCTGGCGAAACCGTGCTTCTTGAAGGGAGAAGATATAAAGAATACCGGGCAATGGGTTCATTAAGTGCGATGGGTAAGGGTTCTGCGGACCGCTACTTCCAGGAAGGTGCCCAGAAATTTGTGCCTGAAGGGGTTGAAGGCAGAATCCCTTATCGGGGTCGTGTAAAAGATGTAATCTTCCAGCTCGTAGGCGGGTTGAGAGCCGGGATGGGTTATTGTGGAGCCAAAAATATTAAAATATTCCAGCAAAAAGCAAAATTTATAAAGATCAGCAACGCCGGTCTCAGGGAGAGTCATCCTCATGATATCACCATCACCAAGGAATCTCCAAACTATGAAATCAGAATCCTTTAACCCACCATTTACAAATATCGCCCCATACTATGATACTATTATGTCCTTTGTCAACTATCCGGGCTGGGTATCATATATAGAAACGATTCTTCTTACCAACAATGTTGAGGCAAAACAGATTCTGGATATGGCCTGCGGTACCGGAACCTGTCTAAAATTGTGGCTGGAAAAGGGTTATCAGGTAATCGGTCTGGACCGTTCATTTACGATGCTTGAAATCTGCAAGAAAAAAATTTCGCATTATAATAATAATCTGGGGCTTATAAACTGTGATATGAGAAACGTCTCCTTAAAATCTCCGGTGCCGATAATAACCTGCCTCTATGACAGCCTCAATTATCTTCTGAGTGAAGGTGACCTTTTAAGTTGCTTTCATAATGTTTACAACAACCTAACCCCGCAGGGGATATTCATCTTTGATATGAATACGATTCATTCACTCTGCGATGAATGGGGGAATAATACCTTTCATCGTAAGGACAAAAATATTTTTTCAACCTGGCAAAATATTTATGACCGAAAGACAAATATCTCCACCCTGAAATTGACACTGAAAATAAAAGAAAATACAAAAGCAGTAATGCTGCGCGAATGTCATAAAGAACGTGCCTACCCCTTAACCGTTATCCGAAACTTATTAGACAACGCAGGCTTCTCTTTTTCTCTTTACCGCCATCTAACATTTCGACCCGCAGATGAGAATGATTTAAGGATAATGGGCGTCGCGAGAAAATGATGATTGCTGATTTACATATTCACTCCCGCTATTCACGGGCGACAAGTAAAGAGATGACCATTCCAAAACTTGCTGAATATGCAAAATTAAAAGGTATCACAATGCTCGGAACCGGCGACTTTACCCACCCGGAGTGGCTGCGCGAATTAGAACAGTATTTAGAACCGAGGGACGGATTTTATGAGTATAATGGTATAAGATTCATCCTTTCGGTTGAGGTAAATAATATCTATACCCGGCATGGTCGACTCCGGAGACTGCACAATATCATCTTTGCTCCGGACCTTAAAACCGCCCGTCAGATTAATAATTATTTAAGTCGGTACGGTAAACTTGAGGCCGATGGTAGACCAACCCTTTCCCTTGACACCTATAATATGTTAAAAGCACTGCTTGATATCTCGTCAGATATATTTATGGTGCCCGCCCATATCTGGACTCCCTGGTTCTCCCTGTTCGGTTCCAATTCCGGGTTTGATTCAATTGAAGAATGTCTGGGCGATTTAAAAGATAAGGTCTTCGCCCTTGAGACCGGTCTCTCATCAGACCCGGCAATGAATTGGCGGCTCTCCGCCCTTGATAACTACACCCTGATATCAAATTCTGATGCCCATTCACCCTCCCGTTTGTGCCGGGAGGCGAATGTCTTCAAGAAAGACCTTAATTATTATGAACTACGCGATGTTCTGAAAAATAAAGACCGTGAAATATTTCTTTATACTATTGAATTCTATCCCCAGGAGGGTAAGTATCATTTTGATGGCCACCGGAAATGTAATGTTCGGTTGAGTCCTCGTGAGGCACGATTTAACAACAACCTCTGTCCGGTCTGCTCCCGGAGTATTACGATTGGAGTTATGCATCGGGTCGAGGCACTCGGTGATCGTGAAGAAGGCTATGTGCCGGAGAATGCAATTCCCTTTAAAAATCTTATTCCTCTGGAAGAAATTATCGCTGAGGCTATGGGTGTGGGCAGGGATACCGTGGGTGTGAAGAATGAATATCGAAGACTCTGTAATATCTTTGGCAACGAATTTGAGATACTCCTCAATACACCGATTCAGGAACTAAAGGCAAATACCCAGGAACGCATTGCCCTGGGTATTGAACGGGTTCGCAAAGGTGATGTCATAATAAATCCCGGCTATGACGGTGTCTTTGGTAAGATTAAAATATTTGAAGAGGAAAAACCTGCCCAATCTCAGTTAGGACTTTTTTAAGTCAACAGCTTCTCTCCGTATCCACCCAGCATACAGATAAGTCTTAAGATACGATAGAATTCCCGGATATCCCGTGATTTGAACTTAAATCCGCGTGCTGAAACCCTTTTAATCCCGGGAATCAATTCCACAAGGTCACCAATCAATGAATTCATAACCTCAACCTCGCTATCAATCGGTGTCTTAAATTTGAATGGAGTCAACTTTTCAAACCCGATAATCGCCCTTTTTGCCTTATCTTCAAGTTCCTTTTGAACATCAAGTGGATGTCGACACCGTGCAGCAAAACGAGAAATACCATACTTTGTTATCACCGTCTGCACCTTAGCACCGAAGAATCTTTTCACCTCTTTTATTAATAAATCATCACCCGTAACCAATCCCAGAGGCACTCCAAAAAATCCTGCAACCCCGGCATTAATCTCGGTTTCACCGACATATTGACCATTTATTTTTATATTATATATTACCGCGGATGAATAGGTATGGTCCATACCCGAGCCGGTCGTGCCCACCATTGCATGATAACCGATAAAAAAAATGATATCATAATGGTTATCCAAGCCCTCAATCATATAATACATCCGGGGTGAACCCCGGGTGAGATAAACTCCTCTTTCCAGTTTTTCAATCAGAAGATTTTTACCGTTACCATGAGAATCACATATTGTAATATCACCTATATCCAGACCACTCTTCTTAATTCCCCTGAGCACCGCATTCACCTCTTCGGTTGCAATCATCCTTATACGAGAAAGGTCTGGTGAATCCCTTCTCAATTCACGCCACGAAGAAACAGCACTCACCCCCTCGATATCAAATGAGATAAAGACATTTATCTTTTTAGCCATAGGCAATTATAATCTTCAAAACTTCAGTGTCAAGCTCAGAACAAAAAAATATGTAATATCATATTTCATCTCCTGAATTATAATTGACATTCAGGTCTCCTATTGACAAATATTCCAAATTGAATAGACTATTATAATTGGAGTAAGATGGGATTCGGTCGACGAAGGATTTTAATTATTCATGGACTGCAGGTCCAGTTGATTATTGCAATAATGGGATTGATTATCGGTGTTTCATTAATTCTTCTGGCATCAATCTGTTTTATCCTCTATGATCAACTGATTAGTTCTGGAATATCTCAACAATTAATTGGCAAAATCTTTTCAAGCACCACCGTTCCCATCATTGTTATCGGAATAATCATTTTCTCGGCAAGCCTCTGGGCAGTCATCCTCATTTCTCATAAAATATATGGTCCTTTATATCGGCTCAGTCGGTATATTAAAAGAATCAGTAATGGTGAAAAGACCAAAGATTTTGAATTGCGCAAGGGCGATGCGATTAATGGACTAAAAGAGATATATAATGAACTGCGCTATAATTTAGAAAAGACCCTTCATTATAATTATAATGAAATGGTAAATATCTTTTCTGAATTGGAGAATATCTTAGACAAACTCTATAATAAAGAGATTCCCGAACGCGAACTATATTCCTCACTCCAGAATATCTGTAATCGAACCGCAAAAGCCTTAGATATTACATCTGAGGCGATTGACGAAAAGAAATAAGAAACCTACGATAAAGTTTCTTTAATCAATCGGGCGACCTCAGCCGGGGTTTCACCGACCTTAATGTCGGCAGATTCAAATGCCTTAATCTTTTCCGCTGCAGTCCCTGATGTTCCCGATATGATTGCCCCGGCATGCCCCATCCTTTTGTCGGCGGGGGCTGTCTTTCCGGCGATAAATCCAAAGACCGGTTTTTTAAATTCCCTTTTTATATATTCTGCAGTATCCTGTTCATCCCGACCCCCGATTTCACCAACCAAAACCACTGCCTCAGTCTGGGGATCCTGCGCAAAGAGTTCCAAACAGTCAATAAATTTCGTTCCGATAATAGAATCACCGCCAATCCCGATACAGGTAGACTGACCCAATCCGGCTCGCGTGATATTATCCACAATCTCATAAGTTAATGTTCCGCTTCTTGATATTACACCAATATTACCCGGTTTAAAGATATGACCGGGAAGAATCCCTACCTTTGCCTCACCCGGTGAAATCAATCCCGGGCAGTTTGGCCCGATCAATCGACAGTTTTTATCCTTTAAATAACCGGTTATCTTCACCATCTCAAGTGCCGGAATACCTTCGCTAATACAGACCACCAACTTGACCCCGGCATCAATCGCCTCATATACCGCACCAACAGCAAATTTTGCCGGCACAAAAATCACCGAGGTATTTGCCTGGGTTTCTGCGACTGCTTCTTCGACTGTATTAAAAACCGGCACGCCGTGCACACTCACGCCTCCCTTACCCGGGGTTACACCGGCAACTACCCTGGTTCCATATTTCAACATCTGTTCGGTATGGAAACTACCATCCCTTCCTGTAATTCCCTGCACAACCAACTTTGTATCTTTGTTGACCAGAATGCTCATCTTAAACTCCTTTTAAAACCTCAATTGCCTTTTTTGCACCCTCATCCATACTGGATGCAAATATCAGGCCTGCCTCTTTTAATATATCCATCGCCTTATCCTCATTTGTACCGGTAAGTCGGGCAACAATCGGTTGTTTAATATCCAGCTTTTCCTTTGCTGCCAGGATACCATTCGCCACATCATCGCATCGGGTAATACCACCGAATATATTGAAAAATATAACCCGAACATTCTCATCCTTCAAAAGAATTTCCAGGGCATTCATCACCTTCTGGGGTGAAGAAGAACCGCCAATATCCAGAAAGTTCGCCGGTTCACCCCCATAGTGTTTGACCAGGTCCATAGTTGCCATCGCCAGACCAGCACCATTGACCACACATCCGATATTTCCGCTCAGCCGAACATAAGATAAATCCTTTTCCCGGGCAAGAAGTTCGTTCTCATCTTCGCTAAAACGGTCCCGCATCGCCTCAATATCCGGATGCCGATAAAGACCATTATCATCAAAATTAATCTTGGCATCTAAGGCGATAAGATTTCCTGATTTATCAAGCACCAGGGGATTGATTTCAGCTAAAGACGCATCCAATTCAATAAACAATTTATATAATTTCTCTGCGATTGATGCACAGGCAAAGGCAACCTTCGGCTCAGAATAGAGAAATAACCCCACCTTCCTCGCCCGGTGAGGAAAGAGCCCAAAGACCGGGTCGGCATAAACCTTATTGATCGCCTCAGGATTTTGTCGGGCAACCTCCTCAATCTCCACACCGCCTTCCTTACAAGACATAACAACAACCTTCTTATGGGTGCGATCAACAACTATTCCCAAATATGCCTCGGTTTCAATTGCCACCACCTCAGAAACAAGCACCTTCTTAACCTCCAGCCCCTTTATCTTCATACCGAGAATCATCTCGCCATACTCCTTCACCTCATCCTCGGTTTTCGCAATCTTAATACCTCCTGCCTTTCCCCGACCCCCAACCATAACCTGGGCCTTTATAACACAGGGTATACCAATCTCTGAAGCCGCAGCTTGTATCTCACTAAGATTATGGCATATCCTTTCCTCAGGCACCGGAATGCCGTATTTCTTAAAAAGCTCCTTGGCCTGATATTCGTGAATCTTCAATGTTGCCTCCTTTTTAATTATTTAATTTCTTGAAAATGTATGTGGCATTATAATAATCAAAAACTGGACAAAGTCAATAATTGACTTTATAATAAAACTGGCTATAATTTCTTAATAAAGATGAGAGAGATATACTTTGATGAATTAACCGGAGTTTACAACCGTCGTTATTTGAAACGCTGGATCGAAGATGAGATAAAAAGAGCCAATCGTTTTGCCACAAAATTCGCCTTAATACTTCTGGATATTGACAACTTTCGTGATATTAACAATAACTTCGGCCATTTAGAAGGTGATCGGGTATTGGTTGAATTTGCCAACTTTCTTCAGCGTCAAATTCGCGAGGTAGATAATTTAATTCGTTATGGAGGCGATGAGTTTATAATTCTTATGCCCAACACCAATGTTGAAGGAACGGGTGAACTTGCCCAGCGGATTCTTGAAAATTTAAGGAATTCTACCATTGCCGGCCATCGGGTCTATTGCAGTATTGGATATGCGGTGTTCCCTGATGATGGGGCATCTGCCGAGGCACTGATAAATAAAGCAGATAATCTGATGTATCAGGCAAAGAAACAGGGAAAAAATAGAGTCGGGGTCAAAAGCGAGGTCCTACCCAGATTACAGATTCCCGCCCCGGTTACAATAGGCCGGGAAAAAGAGGTGCGCTGGGTACTGAATCAGATTTCTAAATATAATGTGCTCTTTATTGCAGGAATTGCCGGTATCGGCAAGACAAGGCTGGTTACAGAAATAAAAAAACGACTCAATGCCGAGAAACTGCTGAGGGGGAATGCCTATGAGGCACTATCCTTGGTTCCTTATCATCCTTTTAAAAATCTATTCAATGAACTGATAAACCGAAATTTCGGCTTTACCCAGCAAATCTTTAAACAACTTCCGGAAATCTATCAGAAGGAACTGGCGAAATTATTACCGGCTGAAGGTATCCTGCGTTCGGCCCGGGGTGAAGACCTGGATAAATATCGCCTCTTTAATGCAGTCAGTGAATTTATTAATACCTCGGCACGAATGAGTTCGGGAATGACCATACTGTTTATCGATGACCTTCACTGGGCAGACCAATCAAGTTGTGAACTTCTCGATTTTATTATCCGCAGTATCAAGGAAAATATCAAAATTTTCGGCACCTATCGGCTTGAAGAGATTAAAAATACCCCGATTGCAAAGTTCCGGAATATCTGGGCAGGAGAAAACTTTTCTACTCAGATTACACTCAATCCTCTTAATCACAATGAAACCCAGCAACTACTTGAAGAAATAATGGGGCCAATTTCTGAAGAACTCGACAAATTTATTTATTCTCAGAGTGGAGGTAATCCGTTCTATATTGAAGAAATTATTCGAGAACTCGAACGTCAGAAAAAACTGTTTTACAACGGCCGGATATGGACATTAACCAGGGACTTTGATATTGCCACCTCCAGATCAATCACCGAGACCGTCAAGAGAAAACTGAAATTCCTGGAAGACGAAATAAAAAGTTATTTAGAAATCGCCGCTGTATTCGGTCAGGAATTTAACGCAGAGATTATCGCTACCGCCACAAAGAGAAATGTCGGTCAAATTATCGATGTCTTTGACCGGTTATGCGAATTGGGTTTAATCAAAGAACGGGCTCCAGACATCTATTTCTTTACGGAGGATATTGTTCGGCATATTGTTTACAAAGAGATTTCCCGGGGAAATCTGATGGACCTTCACCGTCAGGTCGGTGAGGCGATTGAAATCTACTACCAGAATACACTACCCAATTATTATGAACAACTCGCCCATCATTTTACTGTCGCCAATAATGTTCACAAGGCATTGTACTACTCAAAAAAAGCTGCGGAAAAGGCAAAGAATAACTATGCCCACGCCCTGGCAATAAAGTTCTATGAAAATGCCTTAAGGTTTGAAGACAACATCGATGAAATATTTAAGATAAAATTCGCCCTTGCCGATATCTACTATCTAATTGGTGAGTATAAAAAGGCACTCACCCAACTAAATGACTGCCTTACGATTAACCCCAATGCCTATCGCATCTATGAAAAGATGGGAATGGTCTATGAAAGTATGGGTGATTATAAAAAAAGTCTGGAATACTACAAAAAAGGGATGCAGATCACCCAGGGGACAGATATGGTTTATATATTCCGCAATGCAATTGCCTGGCTCTATACACGAATGGGAAGGTATAAAGAAGCACAAAAGGAAATTGAAGATATAGCAGAAAAAAGCGGACGCCTGAGTAAACAGATAGTCGGTGATACATATGTAATTATGGGTGTAGTAAATCTACGCCTCGGGAAATTTAAAGAAGCAGAAAAATGTATTAAGAAAAGTTTGAGTATTCGAGAATCGATTGGCGATAAGAAGAGGATTGCCGCCTGCTATCTTGACCTTGCCCTGAACTATTATGGGCAATTCAATCTGAAGATGAGTGAAAAATTTAACAACAAGGCACTGGAAATATACCGCAATATCGGACATCTTGCTGGTATCCTTATCGCCCTGAATAATCTTGTCGTCTTCTATGTTGAAAAGAATATCAATAAAGCTGAAGAATACTGCTTGCAGGCACTTGCCCAGGCAAAACTTATCGGTGCAAAACGCACCATTGTCTACCTCTATAATAATTTAGGAACAATAAACTACAACCGCTTAATGGATGATCAGGCAGTAAAACATTATCGACAGGCGCTCAAGATCGCCCAGGAGACAAACTTCCCGGAGGCATTAATCTTCAGTAATGTAAGTTTAAGTGAATATTACCGGGAAAAGGGAAAGATAAAAAAGGGTAAATCCCATCTATTACAGGCACAGAAAAAAGCCCAGGCGCTCAATATAAAATATCTCAATTTTGACTGCGTAATGGAAGAAGTTGAATATCTGCTCCAGGAGAAAAAGTATAAAAAAGCCGACCAGTTGACCAAAAAATTACTTACCGACCTGGCAAAAGAAAGTAATATCCGGTATAAGATTTACGGTCTGATTTCCCGGGGTAAGGTGCTCACTGCCTTAAAGCAATATACCCAGGCACAAAATTTTTATCGCCGGGCAGAACGGCTTCTCAAGTCGAGAACTAATGACCGCATTCAGGGTGAAATATTCTATCTTCGGGGGATTACATATCGTAAGGCGGGGAAACCAGAAAAGGCGATGAAAATGTTTGTTGAAGCCAATAAGCGATTTACAAAGATCGGCAACCTCCGTTTTCTCGACCGCATTGAACAGGAAATAACAAAATTGTAGTCCTTTTTATGACCACTCACCCCACTCTGGTATAGCCTTACGATAAAGGGTATCAATAGTCTGCTGAAAACCGGCATCAAGTCCATACGACTTCAGGATATCAATCGCCGCCCGATATTCAGAAAGCGTTATCCGCCGGTTGATTTCCGGATATTTATGGGCATTAAATGTTGGATAATACTGAGCCATAACATTTACCACAATCTTTATTGAAAGATTTTCAGCAATAAATTTAAAACATTCCTTGGTTCCGGCAAGCTGATTTGGTAAAACCAGATGTCGAATCAACAGTCCCGATGCGGCAATCCCCCGGGAGAGTTTTAGATTGCCAACCTGGTAATACATCTCTTTTAATGCCGACCTTACTACACTCCAATAATTTTTGACCTTTGAGTATTTTTCAGCACACTGGTCATCTGAATATTTTATATCCGGCATATATATATCGATTATACCATCAAGAAGTTTCAGAGTTGAAACCGCCTCATAGCCCCCGCAATTATAGACAACAGGGATATGCAGTCCTCTTTCCTGTGCAATCTTCAGCCCCGAGACAATCTGGGGAACCCACGGGGTTGGTGTAACGAGATTGATATTATGACAGCCTGAGTTCTGTAAATCGAGCATATACTGGGCAAGTTCTTCCAGAGAAACTCTTTGACCCTGACCCAGCTGACTGATTTCGTAGTTCTGACAAAAGACACAATGAAGATTGCAATGACTGAAAAATATTGTTCCTGAACCAGACCTTCCAACTAAGGGTGGTTCCTCACCAAAGTGCTGATGGTATGATGCGACCTTAACTTCAAGCCCTGCCCCGCAGTTTCCCAATTCTCCGTTTATCCGGTCCACCCCGCAGTTACGCGGGCAGAGTCTGCAGGGCGATAAAAGGTCGTAGAATCGGTCAATGAGTTCCTGGGTGATTTTCTTCATAAATTATTAAATTAAAAATTAATGAAATACCTCATACCGATAATATGCCGCACAGGCACCTTCTGATGAAACCATACACGGCCCAATCGGATGGGATGGAGTGCAGGAATCTCCAAAAAGGGCACAGTCAAAAGGCCTTTTTAAACCCAGGAGCACTTTACCACATATACATCCCCTGGGCTCTTTTGATGCCGGAATGTCCAAAGCATATTTTTTCCGCACATCAAATTTTTTATATGCCCTTTTCAGTCCCAAGCCGGATTTTGGAATGGCCCCGATCCCGCGCCAGGAAGCAGACTCTGGAGTGAATACCTTATTAAGAACTGCCTGGGCATAGGTATTACCCGCTGGTTCAACAACCCGGGTATACTCAATTGCAATCTCCGCCCTGCCATTGGCAATCTGGTTAATAAGATTCAGTATACCCCCGAGGATATCAATCGGTTCAAAACCGGTAATACAACCGGGCAAGTTAAATTCCCGGGCAAGAAATTGATAGGGTCGGGCACCAATAATGACCGAAACATGACCCGGCAGAATAAAACCCTGAACATTTATATCTGAAGAATTGGCGATATATCGAAGTGCGGGAGGAATAAGTTTGAACGCCGGCAGAATAAAGAAATTTTTTATCCCTGACTGCTCTGCTTTTATTATCGTTGCAGCTACTGTGGGTGAAGTTGTTTCAAAGCCCACACCAATAAATACTACATCCTTTTCTGGATTTTCTTGAGCAATATCAAGGACATCAAGAGGAGAATAGATAATGCGCGGATTAAAAGATTCTAAACTCGATTCTGTCCCGGGAACCCTCACCATATCACCAAATGTTGTAATTATCATTTCCTTATGTTGAGCAAGTCCGATTGCATAATCAATTACATCCTGCGGAGTTACACATACCGGACAACCTGGACCTGACAAAAGATGAATATTTTCAGGTAGAATGGATTTTATTCCGGAACGGGCAATGGCCATCGTATGGGTGCCGCATACCTCCATCAGATTGATCTTTTTATCCCCACATTTTTTTGCTATTTTATGGATTTCTTCTAAGAGACTATTCATCAGAAACTTATAAAAATAGTTTTTTAAATTTTTTCAATCCTGTGTTTATATGCCCGCACATTATTTTTCCCTGCCCTTTTTGCTTCATAAAGAGCCTCATCAGCCATCTTTATTAAATCAGCATAATTACTACTATCATCAGGATAGGATGAGACTCCGGCCGAGAATGTTATCGGTAGCTGTTGCTTTGCCCCCTCCCGGGTAAAATCATACATCTGCAGATCCTGAAGCAGATTACCAGCAATCCTTACTGCATCATGTTTTTTAATTTCCGAGCACATTACAATAAATTCATCACCACCGTATCGGGCTACAATATCGGTCTCGTCAAAATGATGGCGAAAGATCTGGGCAAGTTTTATCAACAATTGGTCCCCGGCATGATGCCCAAATGTATCATTGTAATCCTTGAAATTATCAAGGTCGATGATAATAATCGAAATGCTGTACTGGAATTTTTGTGCCCGCTTGATTTCCTCCTGGAGTCGGTCTTTAAAATAGGCAATATTATAGAGCCGCGTCAAGGGATCGGTAAGGGCGCTTATCTGAACGCTCTCAAAACTACGTGTATTATTCAATGCTACTGCAGTCATCATCGCCACCACACCCAATAGATTCTTCTCCCTTTCACTAATCTTATCTACAGATATTGCAATCACACCATACAACCTATCCTGATAGATTAGAGGATAGCAAATATCAGGGTCAAAAACCGGATAGGGTTCTTTAATATTACCGGAACTGATTTCTGAACGACTGACCGGAAAGTGCGTAGCAGCAGCCTTGCCCACCTTTCCCTCACCAAGTTTATAAATAATCCTTGGTGCCCAGTTTTCATTCAGGCCATGCTGGGCAATAATATTAAGCCTTTTGCCTTTTTCATCATAGATAAAGATTGCAATCTTCTTTGCATCGAGATAATTTACTAAAAGTCCCCGGGTCTCATTGGCAATCTCGATAGGGTTCAATCGTGCGGTGAGTCGAATCATTGAAGCAAAGAAGAGATTGGTCATTGAATTAAGTCTCTTCAACTCGGCACGAAGACGAGTATTCTCTTTCTTATGACGTTCTAATTCATCGTTCAGGATATCGGTCTGTTTCAATCTTCCCCGGGTCTTTCGGAAACCCATCAGGGCGATCAGTAAAAATAACACCAGGGTTGCAATAATTACTCCCAAAACTATCGTTATATAGGTACCAGAACTCATATAATATATTGTATTTAATTTTTCTCTTATGTCAACAAAGACTTCAATTGTATTTTTAACTACTTATCCCCCTGATTTATCGTTATAAGTTGTAGAATTTTGCAGCCTGCCTCGTCTTAGGGTATCGTTATATATAAAAACGGATGCCCATTATGAATTTACAAACTGCATAAATCGTTCCATACCGGTGCGGAGTTTATCATCAGGCTGGGTTAATGAAAATCTCACATATCCCTCACCATACCGACCATATCCTGCACCGGGCCCAATCATTACCCCCTTATCCTTTATCAACTCAATCACAAACTTCATAGAATCATTAAATCTTTTATCCATTTTTGTCCAGACATAGATTGTCGTATCTGAAGGATAATATTGCCAATCAAGCTTCTCGAGATATTCCTGAACAATCCTTCTTCGCCTTTGATAGATTTCCCGCAATCCGGGAACAAATTCATCATAAACATCCAGTGCCTTAATTGCCGCAAACTGGATGGGAAGAAAGATACCGGAATCGGTGTTGGTCTTAACAATCGATAATGCCTTGATAATCTCGGCATTGCCGCATATCCAGCCGATACGATAACCCTGCATATTATAGGTCTTGGAAAATGAGTGGAGCTCAACCGCAATATCCTTAGCACCTTCAACCTGAAGTATGGATGGCGGCGCTTCACCTTCATAGATTTCCGAATAGGGGTTATCATGAATTATATATATTCTATGTTTCTGACAGAAAGAAATCAATCTCTTAAAAAAAGCAAGGTCGGATTTTTTTGTCGTCGGATTATTAGGATAGTTAATAATCATCAATTTTGTTCTTTTATTCAATTTTTCCTCTATCTCTTCAAGATCAGGCAGAAAATCATTTTCCTGTCTAAGTCCGAAATATTGAATAATCCCTTCAGCAAATATTACTGATGTCTTATATGTAGGGTAACCAGGATCCGGAACAAGGGCATAATCACCCCGGTCGCACAAAGCGGTATAAAGGTGTGTAATACCTTCCTTGGCACCGATGAGCACCATAATCTCATTTTCTGGTGATAACTTCACCCCAAACCTCTTTTCCATCCACCAGGCAATCTTCTCCCTTAATTCTACTACCCCCCAATAAGGAGGATATAACTGAACACCAGGCACTTTTGCAGTGCGTATTAACTCGTCAACCACCTCCTGTGACGGCATCAAATCAGGGTCACCATGCGCGATATTAATAATTTCTTTACCACTCTCTCTTGCCTGCTGAATAACCTTATCCATTTCAGCATAAAGATAGGGTGGCACACCCGCCATTCTTTCAGGTAATTTTATCATTCTCTTACTCCTTGAATATTTATAATTCCCCAAGTTAATTTTAAGTCATCATATTCGACAAGGACCATCGCATCGGTATGCACCGTGAGAACCTCCCAGAAATTTATTCACTGTTCCTCCCCGCATCATAAAGATAATAAGAAGTGCTCAAAGACTTCAGTCTATTTTTCAGATAACAATTCATAGCGTTTATTATAACTGATTTGCCGATTTTGTCAAATAAAAAATGGTTGACGGTAATGTTTAGAGTTGTGTGTAAATTTTTCTTGAAGGAGATAAAAAATGGTGTATCCTTCCTTATGGTCAGAAAATATGGGTTAAATGACCTTGAAAGGAGGATACACCATGAATAACCCATTTGGATTATCTAAGACCAAGTTTAATGAAATCTTTCGTGATGTCAAGGTGCGTTTTAGGGATAATATTGAGGAGGTGTTGAGGGATCGGATGGTTAATGGTTTGAAGGAGATATTAGAGGGTGCGATGAAGGCTGAGGTGGTTGGTTATTTGAGGGTGCGGCGTTATCAGCATAAGAAGAAGCGGGTTGATTATCGGAATGGTTATCGGCATCGGGATTTGTTGACTTCTTTTGGTTTAGTGAGGAGATTAGCGGTGCCGCGGACGCGTAAGCGGGCATATCGGCCTGGGGTATTTGAGCGGTATAAGCGCCGTACTCGTGAGGTTGACAATTGGCTTCGGGATATATTTATTGCTGGGGTGAGTACGCGGAATGTTGGTTGGGTGATGAAGGTATTATTGAAGAAAAAGGTGAGTGCGGGGACGGTTTCTGCGGTTAATAAGGCTTTGGATATTCAGGTTAGTGCGTTTCATCGGCGTGGGTTAGAGGATGATTATATTTATTTATTTTTGGATGGGATAAGGCAGAAGGTTAGGAGTTGTGGTCGTGTGGTTAAGAAGTTAGTGTTAGTGGCGTATGGGATAAGGGGTGATGGTCGGCGTGAGGTGATAGATTTTCGGGTGGCGGGTAGTGAGAGTGAGCGGGAGTGGACGATATTATTGAATAGTTTATATCGTCGTGGTTTATGTGGTGAGCGATTGCGTTTAGTGATTACAGATGGTTGTAAGGGTTTACATGCGGCGTTGGATATGATTTATCCTCAGGTTGAGCGTCAGCTTTGTTGGGTGCATAAGATGCGTAATGTTGCGAATTATTTGCCGCGGTGTTATCAGGTGGAGTGTTTAGGGGAGGTTAGGGGTATTTATTTAGCGGGTAGTTATCGGGTGGCGGTGAAGCGGTTTAAGGTATGGTGTCGGCGTTGGCGTGATAAGGTGCCTAAGGCGGTTAGGTGTTTAGAGCGGGATATTGAGAATTTATTAGTTTTCTATAAAGAGGATAAGAGGTTATGGGTGAAGTTAAGGACGACGAATGTGATTGAGCGTATGTTTAGAGAGTTACGCAAGCGAACCCGTCCGATGGTGCAATTTTCTAATATTGACAGTTGTAATAGAATTGTGTATGCTCTATTCAACGATTATAATCAAAAATGGAAGGATCGCCGTTATGTCGTGTTTGATTAAAATTTACACACAAATTTTTACAATACCATGGTTGACCCCCTCTTGTGTATTTCGATAAGATTATTTTTGATGAAAAACGGGCTGATTCCTCTCCACTTTTTTCATTATGCCTCTTTGATTAATTGCAACGGTATTCTGGACAGAATAAACTTCCCTGAGATTAGTAAACTAAGACGAAAAATATAACAACTTCCTTTTACTTTTTTTATATTATTTTATTGGTCATTTGAAAAATTTCTCTACCATATTCGTTCGGTTCAATTTTTTTCAGCGCCGGTGGTATTTCCATTTTTCTCAGCGTGGGCGGCGTTTCCATTTTTTTCAGCGCGGGCGGCGTCCCCGCCGCCCGCTGGAGGTTTGTCATTCTTAACTCCTTTCAGAAACTCCGGCAGCTCGCCAGGCGTTCCTGCCTCGGGGCGAGACGCCCCTCGGCTATATTGTACTTACAAAAAACCGGGACAAAAAGTGGAGAGAAGTCAGAAAAACGGGGAACTTGACTTTTCCATAATTTTATTTATAATTGCGGGAAAGGAGTTATATGGCAAGAAAATGTGCAATCTGTGGCCGCGGCGCAAGGACCGGCTCAAATATCAGCCACGCCCATAATGTTACCAGGCGGCGTTTTAAGGTCAATCTGCAAAGGATTAGTGCACGGATTGACGGCCGCATCAAAAAAATTCTTATTTGCACCAGATGTCTGCGTGCCGGCAAGGTCGTCAGGTCATAGTAATTGACGAAAAAAATTAATCCATTTGACTATCTTTTTATTTTAAGACCCCTGATTCTTATCCCGGTCTGGAACTTTCTTCTAATCGGCAGTTTTATTGCCCGGGGAAGGGCAGGCTTCACCCCGGAGATTATCCTTGCCCTCATAATCTACACCCTTATTATGGGCGGCACCTATATCATTAACCAGATTGTTGACCTTAAATCTGACCGCATCAACAAAAAACTGTTTCTACTCAGTGAAGGCTATATTCAAATAAAAACCGCATTCATTGAATTATTTATCCTGTGGGGTATTGCCATTATTCTTTCTTTAAAATTCGGCTCCGATTTTTTGTTGTTGATGCTGCTCTCAATCGGCCTTGGTCTGGGATATTCAGTCCATCCTTTTCATTTCAAGGCACGCCCCATCCTTGATACCCTCGCCAACGGTATCGGCTATGGAATAATAAACTTTGCGGTTGGCTGGGTTCTATTCAGGGAACTTACACCATTTATCCTCTACAGACTGCTTCCCTATTTTCTAAGTATCTGCGCAATCTTCATAAATACTACGATTGTCGATATCGAGGGTGATAAAAAATCCGGGGCGCTTACCACCGCAGTATTTTTAGGCCCAAAACTGTCCTATCTCGTTGCCACATTTCTTATGACCGGGGCGATTATCTTCGCCTTTATTCTGAAAGACCTGATCTGTCTAATCCCGGCTATTGCAGCAATGCCCTTATTTATCTATACTACAGTATATGCATTAACGAAAAATCGCATTGCACGAAAATCCACCATCGCCTCATTTCGCCTGCCCGGAATCGTCTTTACATTGATTACCGCATATCTCTATCCCTCCTATCTATTTCTCTTAATAATCATTTTTGTGGGAATGAGATGGTATTATAAAAGGCGCTTCGGCATTGCCTATCCCACCCTTGCCCATTGACATTATTCTTTACACCAATATAATCCTACGGAGGTAATTATGAAAAAGATTGAGGTCTGCTTTTTTATTCTTATCGCTGTCTGTCCTGGAAAGGTAAATGGCGTAAAACAACTTCAGTGGATTGACCCCTACGGAAGGAAACCATTGGAATATCGTGCCTGGTATCAACAAAGTGTTGCCGGAAAAGAAAAGACAGCAATTAAAAAGGTCTATGAATTGGGTCATTCAAGGCAGAATGTAGTTGATATCGTTGTGAATACAAGCATCTATCCAGACATCAAACCGGAAATCGCAACATTTTCTCAGGACCTTGTCGATGCAGGGTATACAGTCCGGGTTGATACAATTTCAGGTATGTCTCATACCCGGTTGCGCACACATCTTGCCGGAATCGACGGCCTTGAAGGGGCAATATTCGTTGGTGAGATACCGGTTGCCTGGTTTGAGACCAACGGTTTCGGCGGATGGGAAGAATACCCCCATGATCTATACTTCTGCGACCTTGATGGAACCTATATCGATGATGATGGTGATGGTGTCTATGATAATCATACCGGAAATGTCGCCCCGGAAATCTGGGTTGGTAGAATCTATGCAAGAGATTTAACCTGGGATAATGAAATAAAATTATTAAAAAATTATTTTCATAAAAATCATCTTTATCGTGTTGACAGCCTTTCCCTTCCCCAGCGGGCATTAAGCTTCGTGGATGATGACTGGTCAAGCTGGACAACCTGTGGTCTTGATAATATTTATTCTGATGTTGTAGTAGTAAATGATAAATATCAAACCACCGCCGCAAATTATCGAAATCAATTAACCCAGGGATATGAATGGATTCATCTCTGTGCCCACTCATCACCCTGGGGACATACCTTTAAATATTCATCTTCCGAGTACCGCGGCACCGTCTTCAACTACGAAATTTTTACATTAGAACCGCATTCCATCTTCTATAATCTCTTTGCCTGTTCAGGAACACGATTTGTTGAAGAAAATTATTCTGCCGGCTGGTATATATTTGAAGATCCTTACGGTCTGCTGGCAGTCGGAAGCACCAAGACCGGAAGTATGTTATACTTCAACGACTTCTATGCACCGATTGGAAAACAGAATATGTGCATCGGTGAAGCATTCAAACACTGGTTTACCCTCCGGGGCGAAGCTGATCGGGATTGGTTTTATGGTATGAATATCCTGGGTGATCCGACCCTGAAGCCGAAAAATCAGGCTAAGAATCTTACAATCGACGAAAAAACCGCGCCCCGGTATAATATCGGCAACTGGCCGACACCAGTGGTTATTGCTCCGAACCCTGAGTCTGATGCCTTTCCCAGAATTGTAACCAATACTGATAAGGTCTGGGTAACCTGGGAATCAGGTCGTTCCTATTCAAATGGGAGGTCCGAAATCTATGGGGCATATTATGATGGTTCCTGGACCAATGCAATGAATATCGGTCCATATATTTATTGGGATTATGCACCGGCAATCGGCATCGACCCCCAGAACCGTCCCGTGGTTGTGTGGCAGGGATATTATAATGGCCAGTATGACCTTTATTATAGTGTCTATTCAGGAAGTTGGTCAAACCGACAGATGGTTACAGCCTCTGATCCGGCATATGATATTCGACCTGCGATGCTTCGCGATAATAACAACCGACTCTGGGTGGTATGGCAATCAAGGCGGGATATAAACCTTGATATCTGTGCCTCATACTTTAATGGTTCATCCTGGTCTTCTGCCCAGAAAATAACAAGCAGTCCCAATGACGATGCCGCTCCAGACATTACCGTGGATAGTCTCGGCAAGGTCTGGGTCGTCTATGAAAGCAGGGCTGAGGACCGTTCTGAAATCTGGGCAAGTTATTATTCCGGTTCAAATTGGATTGCCTCAGGTCCGATATCTGGAACCCAGACCCATGCCTATCATCCGGCGATTGCAACTGCCGGAGATGGCACCATCTGGGCTGTCTGGCAGTCAACGGACAATGGAAACCCTGATATCTACGCTGCATATTTTGATAAAAATCAATGGTCAACCCCGATTCAGGTAACAGTAAATAGCGATGGCGACCTCTTCCCTGATCTTACCACTGACAATAGTGGTATAGTATGGCTGGTCTATCAATCAAAAAGAGATGGTGATTGGGATATTTATTATTCATACTATAACAATTCCAAGTGGGCTGCACCATCACCGATTGCGATACTTTCTGGTGCCGACCTCAACCCTCAAATTACCTGTAGTAATAAAAATGAGTTGTGGGTTACCTGGCAGAGTTATTCACCCGACAACTGGGAGATTATGGTCTCCCATCAGAAAGGGTTTGGAATTACTGAAGATAAAAACAGCATCAAGGGAGTTTGGTTAACAGTATCTTTGACCGTCTTTAAAAAGAACCTGAAAATTTTCTGCAATCAGCCCTGCTCCCCGATTAAGATTTATAACGCCCGGGGCTCACTCATTAAAAAACTCCTGACCAATCCTCAGGGAACTGCCGAATGGTCGGCAAGGAATTTTCCGGCTGGAATCTATTTTATTACTGCGGAAAATCCGAACACCTTTACCACCCGAAAGGTACTTCTGATAAAATAAATTGCTACAATCAAAAAAAGGGGATGGTTGATACCATCCCCTTTTATTTTTATTGACATCTATCGAATCGCCTTTTTCAATTCGCGACCAGCCTTAAATTTTGGTGCCTTCTTTGCCGGAACACGGATTGTTTCACCGGTACGCGGATTCCGTGCAGTCCTTGCCTTTCTCTTGGCAACCGAGAATGTTCCAAAACCGACCAATGCTACACGATCGCCCTTTTTCAGTGCTGTAGTAACTGAACTGATAAAGGTGTTCAGTGCAATACCTGCAGCCCGTTTTGAAATCTTTGCCTTGGCGGCCATCTTTTCGATTAATTCTGCCTTTGTCATATTTTTTCACCTCCTTTCTTATTAAATGATAATAAATTATATTTAGAATTTAAGATTTGTCAAGCCCTCAAATTAAGTATTTACAGGGCTTTGCCCGAAACATTCAAAGCAAAGGCAAGCAGGATGCGGTTTTACAAACTTGACACCTACACAAAACTGGATATAATGAAATATGGCGATCAAAAATGTAGCGGTATTAACCAGCGGCGGCGATGCTCCGGGAATGAATGCCGCAATCCGCGCCGTGGTGCGCACTGCAGTCCATTACCGACTAAAGATATATGGAATAAAATATGGTTATCAGGGACTCGTGGAAAACGACCTTATAGAATTACACCGGGGCTCGGTTGCCAATATCATCCAGCGCGGCGGCACGATTCTGGGGACTGCCCGTTCCCGGGAATTTGAAACCTCAAAAGGGATGACAAAGGCAAAGCGGACAATTGATCGATATCAGATTGACGGTCTTGTTGTAATTGGTGGAAACGGCACAATGCGTGGTGCCAATGCATTTATGAAAAAATTTGGTGTAAAGATTGTCGGTATACCCGGAACAATAGACAATGACCTTTTTGGAACCGATTTTACAATCGGATTTGATACGGCAATTAATAATGCCTTAGATGCGGTTGATCAGATCAGGGATACCGCATCTTCCTTAGAAAGATTATTCTTCATTGAGGTAATGGGAAGGGAGGCAGGATTCATAGGCCTTGCAGTTGGTCTGGCTGGGGGCGCTGAAGAAATATTGATTCCTGAAACCAGAACAAGCATTCCGGAACTTGTTAAGCGTTTAAATGAAAATATTAAAAAGGGCAAGAAATCCAATATAGTTATTGTCTCTGAAGGTGATGAAGCAGGAAATGCATTTACCATCGCCCGGAAGGTGAAACGGGCATTAAACGAAGATTATCGGGTTGCGGTACTCGGTTATATTCAAAGGGGAGGTAAACCTACCGCCAATGACCGAATCCTCGCTTCAAAGCTTGGTAATGCCGCAGTAAGGGCGTTAAAAACAGGCATCTATGGATGTATGGTGGGTGAAGTGAATCAAAAGATTGTCTACACCCCATTTAAAAAGACTTATTCAAAAAAGAAGAGAATTAACAAAAAAATCTATCAAATAATCAGAACACTGTCCGAATAAAAGTTATAAAAGATATTACATCAGATTATGCTCAGAGAATGAATAAAATCCCCGTTCAGAGACTATTATATGGTCGATAATCCTGATTCCCATCATCTCACCCGCATCATAAAGGCGCTGGGTAACTTTAAGGTCATCTTCCGACGGCTTAAGCACACCGCTGGGATGGTTATGGATGAGAAAAAGTCCACTTGCATTTTCATTCACTGCAAATTTAAAAACCTCACGCGGATGAACAAGACTCGCATCAAGTATGCCTTTGGAAATTGTGGTATCTTTTATCAATCCATTTTCACCATCAACTGCCGCAACCTTAAAGAGTTCATATTTCAGATTGGCAATAAATGGATAGTAGTATTCATATACATCCCGGGGTGATTGAAATTTCACCTTGGATTCATTTTTCCTGGATAGTGAACGTCTGCCCAGTTCCAGAGCGGCAAGGATTGAAATAATCTTCACCCGGCCTAAACCGGCAATCTTTAATTCCTCTATCTCGCGCACCGATTTTTGACCCAGCCTCTTCAAACTTCCCACCCTGTGTAGTATCTCTTTTGACAGATCAAGTGCACTCTTATTCTTCACCCCCTTACCGATAATGATTGCCAGCAGTTCTGCATCGGTAAGGGCATATCCCCCGCGCTGAAAATATTTTTCTCGAGGACGGTCAGATGATGGCCAGTCCTTGATTTTCATTTGAACAATGCCATCTTCAAAACAAATCCTGCCAGTGTAATGGATGATGTCGACATAAGTTTAATCAATATATTTAAGGAAGGGCCGGCGGTATCCTTGAATGGATCACCAACCGTATCACCAACAACCGCTGCCTTATGTTCAAAAGAACCCTTACCACCGAATGCCCCCTTTTCAATATACTTTTTTGCATTATCCCAGGCACCACCAGAATTTGCCATCATTAAAGCCACCGTGAATCCACAGACCAGGGCACCGGCAAGAAGACCGACAACCGCACTGGGGCCTAAAAGTATTCCCACAACAATTGGAACAATTACCGCCATCAATGATGGGACAATCATCTGATGCTGGGCTGCTACGGTGCAGATATGGACGGCACGGGCATAATCCGGCTTTGCCTTTCCATCCATAAGTCCTTTTATTTCTTTAAACTGACGCCTCACCTCAACAACAATTAACCCAGCAGCCTGGCCGACTGCCTTGATTGTCTGGGAACAGAAGGCAAAAGGCATCATCGCACCGATAAATAGCCCGATCATCACCGGCGGATTCACAATACGCAAATCCAGTTTTTCTCCAAAAAGACGAATCTGATCCTGATAAGCCGCAATTAAGGCCAAGGCGGTCAATGCCGCCGAGCCGATTGCAAATCCTTTACCGGTTGCTGCAGTAGTATTACCAAGCGCATCAAGGGCATCGGTTCTCTTCCTGACCTCCTCAGGCAACTTTGCCATCTGCGCATTACCTCCCGCATTATCCGCAACTGGACCATAGGCATCGGTTGCCAGGGTTATTCCCAATGTCGAAAGCATTCCAACCGCCGATATGGCAACCCCGAAAAGTCCTAATTCAGGATGGCTTGCCCCACCTGACAGATAAAATGCCGCAAGGATTGCTACTGCGACAGCAAGGACCGGTGGAGCGGTTGAAAGCATACCAACACTGATTCCCTGAAGAATAACTGTTGCTGGCCCGGTTCGGCTTGCATCGGAAATCGACCGCGTTGGTTTATAATGATCCGATGTAAAGAATTCTGTGGAGAACCCAATAAACACCCCGGAACCAAGACCGGCAAGGACTGCCCAGTAGATCCCGAAATTATGAGGAAGCAGATATCTTATAACAAACAGAGAAACCACAGCAACAATAATACTGGCGCTCCAGATACCCCTTCTTAATGCAGTGAGTAAAGCGACCTGGGTCGCATCCTCTTTTGTCTGAACCAGAAATGTCCCGATAATTGAGGAGATAACTCCAACAGTTGCCATCACCATAGGTATAATAACACCCTGAATACCCAATCCTGCGGCAACAGCAAGTGCCATTGTCGCAATGATTGAACCGACATATGATTCATAAAGGTCTGCACCCATCCCTGCTACATCACCGACATTATCACCGACATTATCGGCGATAACTGCTGGATTGCGTGGATCATCCTCAGGAATACCTGCCTCGACCTTACCAACAAGGTCAGCGCCAACATCCGCCGCCTTGGTGAAGATACCACCGCCAACCCGGGCAAAGAGTGCCTGGGCAGATGCACCCATACCAAAACAGATCATAGTGGATGTAATATGCTGAATCTTCTGTGCCTCAGGAAGATTCCGATATACCCAGTTTAATATAATAAACCAGATACTGAGGTCGATAAGACTCAAACCCACTACCACAAAACCCATCACGCCACCGGCGGCAAACGCTACCCTCAAGGCACTATTCAAACTTTTCCGTGCCGCATTTGCTGTGCGTGCTGAAGAATCGGTTGCCTGGGTCATACCGATAAAACCCGATAGGCCGGAAAAGAAGCCGCCCGAGATAAAGGCAAAAGGGACAAAAATGGGCAGCATCTTATTCAAAGAAATAATTAAAAGAAGAACAAATACGATTCCAAAGAAGATTGCCACCATTGAATATTGCCTCTTAATATAGGCCTTTGCCCCCTCCCTTACCGCCTGGGCAATCTCTCTCATCAATTCAGTGCCTTCATCAAATTTTTTTGTTGTTCTGGATAGATACAAAGCAAAGAGTAAAGAAAGCACAGCACCAATCGGTGTCAACCAGAATAATAAATGCATTCAACCTCCTTTATTAATAGATTATGATTAAAATTATATTAAAATCTATTCAAAAATCAAGGATTATCTTTAGTGAAAAATCGTTAAAAAATAAAAAACCACGAACGGCGGCACCGCAAGACGAGACGGGCTGCAATGCCTGATAAATATTAAACAGGTCTTATCTATTTCACCATAAAAACATTGAAAAATAGATGAATTGCCCTGTCAAACATTATCTTCAATCGCTGCCTCACCGCATATCCTTTTTACATTTGTCATAAACTCGGGAAATGAGATGTTAATACATTCTCCATCCTCGATTGTCGTTTCACCCTCAGCACAAAGTCCGGCAACCGCCAGAGACATAGCAATACGATGGTCACCGAATGAATTGCATCGTGCCCCACGCAGTCTATTCGGTCCTTCAATCACAAAACCATCAGGAGTCTCTTGAATCCTTGCATTCATTGCCCGCAGCCCCTGAACAATTGCCTTTATCCGATCGGTCTCTTTCAACCTCAATTCTTTCGCATCCTTAATTACACTTATACCATCCGCCTGGGTAGCAGCCACAGCAAGAACAGGAAGTTCATCAATAAGCTTGGGAATCATTGAACCAGAAACCGTAATCGGATTCAGTCGCCTATCCGTTTCAACCAATATATCACCCACCGGTTCATTACAGACCTCCTTTCTATTTTCGATAACAACTTTCAAACCCATCTTCTTCAGAATATCGATAATCCCGGTGCGGGTTGGATTCAGACCGACATTCATCAGTCTTATTCTGGGACCCACAATAGCACCCATCACCATAAAGAAACTGGCTGATGAGATATCTCCAGGTATGATGAGATGTTGAGATTTCAATTCTCGGCTCGGTTTATCAAGCACAATCTCGTTCTCTTTCTCTAAAAGCCGAAGACCAAAGAGATTGAGAAGACGTTCAGTATGGTCCCGGGTCGGACTGGGCTCTTTAACAATCACCCCGTCGGTATATAAACCGGCAAGCAGGATTGAAGATTTCACCTGGGCACTGGCAACCGGAAGTTCATATCTAATCCCCTTAAGATTCCCCCCCCTGATACTTATCGGCGGAAACCGGTTATGATTCCGTGCCATTATTTGTGCCCCCATCCTCTGTAATGGGATGATTATTCGATCCATAGGTCTTTTTCTTAAAGAGTTATCACCGATGAGGACCGAATAGAATTTCTGGCCGGACAATATTCCAGAGAGCAGTCGCATCGTTGTCCCGGAATTTTCACAATCGAGTAAATCTTCGGGTTCAGAAAATCCATATCTTCCATTCCCCTGGATAATTATCTTATCATCCTCTTCTTCTATTGAAACACCCAGATTTCTTAATACCTTCATCGTTGTCCGGCAATCCCGACATCTTGAATATCCTTTAATCTCGGTCCTACCCTCTGCCAGGGCACCAAGCATCAATGCCCTGTGCGTTATCGATTTATCACCACCAATCTCTAATTCGGCATCAACCATCGGACAATTTCTTATCCTCAGATTCATACTACACCCTTTGTCTCATAACTTCCAAGCACCTTAAGAAAACTTACAACCTCATCAAAGTTCTCAACCGCCCGCTGACATACCTCATCCTCCACCGAGCCCTTAAAATCTATGTAAAACAGATATTCCCAGGGCTTTCCGATAATCGGCCTCGACTCCAACTTTGTGAGGTCGATATTTCTCAGGGCGAAGATACTGAGGCACTTAAAAAGGATACCCGGCACATTACGAACACCAAAGACGATTGAGGTCTTGGCATTTTTCCCTGACAGAAACTTCTTGTGCGCACTGATAATAAAAAACCGGGTGAAATTTTCGGCATTATCTTCAATCCCACTTTTTATACACTCCAAATTATACAACCCGGCAACCTGGGGTCCGGCAATGACTGCAACATTTTTATTCTTCTCACTCTTTAAGATACGTGCGGCACCTGCTGAATCATAGACCGGGATAGGCTGAAGTTCTGGATAACGGGTAAAGAATTTTTCGCACTGATTGAATACTACAGGATGTGACCATACCTCGCGGATTGAAGTAAACTTTGTCCCGGGTAAACTCAAGAGGTCAAATTTGATTCTTAATGTTATCTCACCAACAATCCAGACACGATACTGGAGTAAAAGGTCATAATTTTTATGGATACTACCACTCAATGAATTTTCAATAGGAATAATTCCGTATGACTCCGGGTCACCGGCAACACAATCAAAAACCTCTTTAAAGGTCCGCCGACCAATAGTCTTGATTGAAGGCTTGAAGAATTTATGCCCGGCAACCTCACTGAACGCACCATTCGTCCCTTGGAAATAAAGCCGTTTCATATCTGCCTCCCTACTGCCCGGGCGATCTCTTTCAATTCCTGCATAAGCTGGCAGAATCGCCTGGGTTTTAATGACTGCTTACCATCGGATAATGCCTCAGCCGGGTTGGGATGAACCTCGATGATCAAACCATCAGCACCCGCCGCAATTCCAGCACGGGAAAGGGCATCAACATACTGCCAGTCCCCTGATGAGTGGCTGGGATCAATTATAATCGGCAGATGACTCAAGCGATTTACTACCGGAACGGCGCTTATATCAAGGGTATTCCTTGTATAGGATTCAAATGTTCTTATACCCCTTTCACAAAGGATTACCCGGGAATTTCCTTCGCTGAGGATATATTCAGCCGCCATCAACCACTCTTCCATCGTTGCCGACATTCCTCTCTTTAAAAGGACCGGTTTAGGGAATCTGCCTACGGTTCTAAGCAGGGCGAAGTTCTGCATATTGCGCGCCCCAATCTGAAGAATATCAACATACTGGGCGACCAGGGGAACATCCACCTCCGACATCACCTCAGTAACGACCAGAAGGCCGGTCTTTTCCCTTACCCGGGCAAGAATTTCCAGACCCTTCTCCCTTAAACCCTGGAATGAATAGGGTGAGGTGCGCGGCTTGAATACTCCACCCCTTAAAAATTTTGCCCCTGCCTGTTTAACCACATCAGCGATCTCCAAAAGGATGGATTCAGACTCCACGGCACAGGGACCGGTAATGATCGCCAGTTCCCTGCCGCCTATGGTTCGACCATCCACCGAAACCACGGTATCATCAGGATGAAATTCCCGGCTTGCCAGTTTAAATGGCTGTAGTATCGGAATCAACTTCTCCACCCCGGACAATGATTCAATCTTTCTCATCAACCGCTCTTTATCTGTAACACCCCAGACATGGATGACCGCCTTTTTTTCACCCTGGAATAACTGCGTATGATACCCTTCACCTTCAACCTTTTTTATTACATCTTTTATTTCTTTCTCGGTTGCCTTAACCGACATTGTAACAATCATCTTATCTCCTTTTTTAAATAACCGATCTGTTCAGAATTAATGGTTTCAGGAACAAAACTTCCATCAAATCATCAAAAAAGCCCCTCTTACCCGGCAATCTGTACTTCATCCTTACCTCCAATCTCTGAAAAATATCTTAATGCCAGAAGATAACCGAATCCACCAAATCCTGTAATCTGACCCTTGCATACCGGTGCAATTACAGAATTCTTCCTGAAATCTTCCCGACTGTAGATATTACTCAGATGCACCTCAATCACCGGAGCCGAAATTGATTCAATGGCATCGCGTATTGCAATGGAATAGTGTGTATAGGCGCCGGGATTTATAATGATTCCTGATATATCGGCCGCCCTTTGAATTAAATCGATAATCTCCGCCTCACTATTTGACTGGAATGTCTCCAATTCAAGATTATGCCTCTGTGCATAATCTTTTAACCTTTCATTAAGCTCATCAAGGGTTTCCGAACCATAAATCTCGGGCCTCCTTTTTCCCAGAAGATTAAGGTTTGGCCCGTTTATGACAAGTATCTTTCGCATCTTACCTCCTTTATTCTTACCCTGCCAATCCTGCAGGGTATCGGCAGGATGAGTCTACCACTCTTTATCTTCTTGTCCTGCAGTATCAATTTTCTTATTTTCTTTAATCCAATCCCCTGAGGCAGCTCTGTCGGCAACCTATATCCTGATAAAAGTCTTACGATATCATCCATATCGTTCTTTTCCAGATAGCCCTTTTTATACGCCCATCTTGATTCCTCAGCCATCCCGATAGCCACCGCCTCACCATGACTCAGTTTTTGATATGCAGTCTCGGTTTCGATAATATGGCCAACCGTATGACCAAAATTCAAAACCTGCCTCTTTTTCAATCTCTCCGTTTCATCTCTATTCACTACACTCGCCTTTATCTTTATTGAACGAACAATAATTTCATTAAGAATATTTATATCACGCCTCAAAAGGTCATCTTTATTGGCCTTAAGATACATAAAGAGTTCACGGTCGCGAATAATCCCATACTTTATTACTTCAGCGAGTCCATTTCTTACATCCTGCTCAGAAAGGGTCTTGAGAAATCTTAAATCACAGAATACCGCATCAGGCTGATAAAATGTCCCCAGCATATTCTTACCCCTGAAATTCACTCCATTCTTACCGCCGACCGCCGCATCCACCTGGGCAAGCAGGGTTGTTGGAATAAGAACAAGACCCATGCCCCGCTTATATATTGCCCCGATAAATCCGGCAATATCACATACTACACCGCCACCAAGTCCGATAATCAGATCATCCCGGGAAAAATTTTTGGTGAACAGAAAATCGCAGACCTTGACCACCTCTTTGATATTCTTATATTCCTCTCCATCCGGAATGAGTTTAATCTCTGCCGCCACTCCTGAGTCGTTTAAATATTTAATCAGTCTCTCGGCATACAGTTCTGCAACAAGGGGGTTGGAAATGATTAAGGCACGCTGTCCTGGTTTAACCCCAATTATATCGGGATGGGAAAACAGATTATAGCCCACATAAATCGGATATGTCCTGGAATCGGCTTTCAGTATTATCTTTTTTGTTTTAAGCAGAGGCTGGGACCTTTTTAGTTTCAATCGTTCGATTATCTTTTGGGCAATCTGTTCCGGCTTTTTTTCTGAGGTATCAATCTTTAAATTTCCGGTATAGATTTTCTGCCGCTTTTTATAGAGCATCTCGATATCATTCTTTTCAAGCAGGGGACGGTTCTTCACCCGGGCAAGCCTCTTTTTAATCTGCCGGAGATGGGCGTCAAGCACAATTACATAACCCATCTTTTTAAGCAGAACCTGATTCTTCTTACGCAACAATATTCCTCCCCCGGTCGCAACCACGGTATTATTGAGTCCGGCAATTTTGTTAACAATCTCAGATTCCTCATTTCGAAAATATTTCTCACCCATTTTTTTAAATATACTGCGGACAGATAAACCGTTTTTTAATTCAATAAGATGGTCTGTACTGAGCATCGTATAATCGGTTCGCCCTGCAATCTCTCTGGCAACACTATCCTTACCCACACCCATAAACCCAACCAGCACTATATTACGAAACCTCATTTATCCTCCGCAGATAAGAAAGATAATTGGTCTTGATATCCTGAAACGCATCAGCACCAAACTTTTCCAGAAACGCATCAGCAAGCACATAGGCAAGCATCGCCTCACCGATAACTCCCACTGCGGGAACAACACAGACATCCGCCCTTTCCTTCTGTGCAAGAACCTGAACCCGGGTTTTAATATCCACTGATTTAAGAGGTCGACTTAGACTCGGAATCGGTTTGCACAAAAGACGCACCACAACCTCCTCGCCGTTACTAATTCCGGCCTCAATCCCGCCGGCGCGATTGGTCCGCCGGTAAAACCCTCTTTCCTTGGAATAGTATATCTGATCCTGCACTTCAGACCCAGGGCTCAAAGCATTATCAAATGCAGGTCCAATCTCGACCCCCTTGACCGAAGGGATGGCAAGCATTACAGAACCGATTCGGGCATCGAGCCTTCGATCAAACTGGGTATATGAACCAAGCCCCACACAGACACCCCGGGCGACAACTTCACTTATTCCCCCCAGGGTATTACCGGATTTTTTTGCCTGATTAATCAGTTCAATCATCTTCTCTTCAATATGCGAATCAAGACAGCGTAATGGTGTATTATCCAGTTCACTCAGCTCCCGGTCTCTCTTTTCTGCCCGGATTGAACCGATACCTATGGTGTGGGAATAGATTGTAATATTAAATTTCTCAAGAAACTGTTTGAGGAGTGCACCACCGGCAACCCAGGATACTGTCGTTCGTGCCGATGCCCGTTCCAGCACATCCCTTATGTCATCAAAACCATATTTAAAAATACCGGCAAGGTCGGCATGCCCGGGCCTGGGTCTGGTTATGGATGGACCTTCAGCCTCTGTAATATTCATCATCGCCTTCCAGTTCTTATAATCACGATTGATAATCAATAACTGCACCGGGGTGCCCAGGGTTTTTCCGTTTCTTATACCGGAAAATATCAAAACCCTATCGCGCTCAATATCCATCCTTTTGCCCCGTCCATAACCTTTCTGTCTTCTTGAAAGTTCCCGGTTAATCTTTTTAATATCGATTTCAACCCCTGCAGGCAGACCATCAATAATGACCGAGACCGCCCTGCCGTGTGATTCACCGGCACCAAGCCATCTAATCATAAAACCCCCACCTTCCTTTTCATTAACCTGATTGGTGGCTCTATTTTTGTCCACAATCTAAATGATTCTCCAGCCTGGTAAACAAGCATTAAAAGCCCGCTTATCATCTTTATTCCTTTTCTTCTCTTCATCCTGAATCGATAATTCAAATCATAATAGACAGCACCGTTTTTCATTCGTCTTAGCACCCGATTCTGCATATCCATAGATGTAGCATTTATTACAAGGTCAAATTCAGTAAGATATCTTTCAAATAAATTAAACTTAATTAATTCACCTCCAAAACGCTGGATGATTTCTTTTGCCCGATATCCTGTGCGGTTACAGATGAAAAACCGTTCAGGTCCTCTTCTACTCAGGATATAGGCAACCGCACGTGCCGCACCGCCAGCACCGATCAGGAGAACCCGTTTTTTCTTTAAATTAATTCGGTAGTCATCCAGGGATTTTGCAAAACCGTAAAGGTCGGTATTGTAACCAGATAGCCTGTTGCGATTTATTAGAACCGTATTGACCGCACCAACCTTTTTTGCCCGAGCATCTATCCTGTCGAGCAGTTCGATTATCCGAATCTTATAAGGATTGGTAATATTTACCCCGGAAAAACCGATTGCCTTCAATCCCTTAAGTGCATTTTCCAGGTCATTACTTTTAACCGATAAGGGTAAGTATATGCCGTCCATATTTGATGCCCTGAATGCCTGATTATGGAGTCGCGGAGAAAGTGTCTTTGTAAGGGGATAGCCGATAAGTCCGGTTAAAAACATAACTTCACCTCCTGAACAAATTGTGCCGTCTTTTAACGGTCTTTTTTCCGGGCACCGGTTCAATCCCGGAGTAGATATCTATACCATAAGGCATTAAAATCTTCAGCGCATTTATTACATTTTTCAGACTCACTGCCCCGGTAATAATAAACGGCTCTTTAATCACGAGCAATTTTTTCCAATCAAAAACCCGACCTGAGCCTTCTGGCGGTTCAAAAAGTAACCGAAAGATACTCCCCTTTACCATATCAGGTTTAACCCTTCTGGATAAAGATGTAAATATCAGGACCACAGTATCGGTGCCGAACCTCGGCACGGCTGAGGCAGCCTGGAGCCTGGCGATTCCCCGGTTTTTAACCCTGGTCTTTATTCTACTGACCATCGGCGTGCCCTTTCCATAATCTCAATAAACCTTTTTTTATTTTTGCTTAATACCATTTCAGCAACCTTCTCAATCGTCGATTTCAGGCTGTTATAGAGTTCATATTTGAAAGGATTCAATTGTTGTATTGCATAACACAATTCAGGATTTTTATTTATGACACTCCTTGTCGTCCTGAGCTGGGAAAAGAATGTTGTGCTGCCGACCTTCCTAAAATTCTTATAATCACCACCTTCTTGTAATACCTTAATAAATATGAGATTTATAAGATGGGACAGGGCAAGGACATAGGAAATAATCCGGTCGTGCTCTTTGAGTGATAGATGAATTAGCGATACTGCCGTGTCCTTAAAAAATGTTTCTATTTTTTGATTGGCATCCTCACTTCCACAATCACAAAGGCAGATAACCCTGTCGGTAAGGATACGGCAGTCGGGACCGAACATCGGGTGGATACTGGTAATCGCAATACCCCGATTTTGTGCCCGCTTGATTGCATCAATCAGATGCGCCTTGATGCTTGCGATATCAAAAACCACACCACAAAATTTCAATTCGGTAATTCTATCGATAATCTCTCCAACCGTATCAAGGGGCGTGGCGATAAGAACAGAATCAGCATTTTTGATACCTTCTTCCAGGGAATCAAAAAAGTTATCTTTTTGTTCATTCTGTTTTGTATCGTAGATATAGACACGATGCCCCTGATTTTCGAAGAAGCGGGCAAACCACTGTCCCATCTCTCCAAGACCGCCAATTATCAGTATCCTTTCCCTATCACCCTTGTAGGCAGTATAGTGAAGTTTTTCCTGTCGAATCCGGGATTCGCTTATTAAAAGTTCCATCAGCTCCTTTATGAATTTTCTATTTATGTTATTCATATCAGCCTGTTTCTGGGCATGGATAATCACCTCTTTTTCTATTCTGTAATTACGCAGGGGAATATCCAGTGCCCTCTTTTCCCTACCAATCTCTTCAGCCAGATTAAGCCGCTTCCCGATAAGTCGGACGATTTCATTATCAATTTCAAGAATCTTCTTTCTCAAGGTTTTCAAATCAGACATATCCGCTCTCCAAGAAAAGAACAGCACCTGTATATACCCCGGCCTGTTTAAAATTTCGGACAATCCTTATCGGGTCAAAATCGTGAACCTTAAAAATAATCACCTTCAATCTCACCAAAATTTCACCTCCTTTTTTGGTTGTTTGCTTAGATGTATTTTATGGAATTAAAGAAAAGTTTAATGGCATCCTGGGCTGTGGCCCGGATGCCCGATAAAGTTGAAGAAGTATACAAAAGGAACTGCGCTGTTACGGGCATTAACTGCCGATAACATCAGAGGGATGTGAAAAAACTTTTGCGCAGTAGAATTTAACATTGTTGCATTATATGTAAAATCGACAGAATGTCAAGGGGTGAAATTTAAACTTAAGTGTAGTTTTGTAAACTTTTCTTCATCCGGAAAATCAGGCTGACTTCACTCATAGAATTGTGAGAATAATTTTTATCTTACCCCTTAATCTTTTTTATCACCCCGGACCCGGCTAATGTCCGGGCACCAGTAATTTTTTGTATGCCCTGAGCAAAATAGTTTGTATATGCAGCAATATCACAGTATTAAACCAGATAGGTTATTGCATAGATGAAATTCATGCATTCGATAATATAAAGATCCGCCGGAGATTTTCTATATTCATTATGCTAGCAATTATTACCAAAGCAAGACCAGGAAGGTTCAGTATTCCCAGGATAAATATGATAAATATCCTCAAATCCCGACCGATGCGCATCCAGGAATTCCGGTATTCAATCATAAAGCGGTCATAGCGTATTGCAGTATAACTATTGATTAAAGAACCGATAATTGCAAATGAACCAATCAGTAACCAGATTCCGGGATGGGAATAGGTAATATAGCTGTGGTATGTAAGACCAAGAAGAAGCAGGGCATCGGCATAGCGGTCAAGGACTGAATCAAACCAGCCACCAAATTCTGATTCCATAAACTTCAGACGGGCAAGCTCCCCATCGCATCCATCCAGGATTGAAGATAGTTGAGCGAGAAATACCCCAACCAATAAATTTATATACCCGCCGAGGAAGAGAAATCCGGCGCCGATAAGAGAAATGAAAAAACAACCAAGCGAGACGAGATTGGGGCTTATCCCTGTCCTGACCAAAAATTTAGTCACCAATTGTGATATCGGTCGGTTGATATAACGCGCAATAAATCCGTCAGTAGGTTTACTCAATAATTTATGAATCAGAAAATTTTCCGCCTGTTCAAGTTTTACTTCATCATCAACATCAATCCAGTAATCACCATCGATATCAAAGGAACGGGCAAGCCCCTTCTGCACCAGAACCCGCACCCCACCGGATAAAGTTGTATCACCCTGTTGGGCACTCTGCTCAAGGGCATCAAATAGAGCCGGAGTGCAGAGAAAGATTCCCGTATCATAGGCATTATAATTTTTAATCTCCTTGCCGATATCAACTATCCTATCGTTATCAATCAAAACCTTGGTTGCATCATCCTTATCAACCAGGCTGTTGTTGATATTTTTATCAACCGCTAAAATAATTTCACCCGCACCGATATCTTGTGCCATCAATTTTTTTATAATTCTTTCATTAAAAATATGATCACTCATCAGGAGTATAAATTTTTCTTTAATCACATCTTTTGCTTTGAGCACAGAAAGACCATTTTCTTTATGCCACTGTTCATTATTAAGACAGGTAATTTTGATATTCCTCTTTCGGGCAAATTTCTTTAAATATTTTTTTAGACGGTCTCCATTATACCCGGTTACAACATAAAAGTCATCAAGGCCGGCCCTTTTCGCGCCCAGAATTACCCGGGCAATTAAAGGCATCCCAATCAATCTTGCCAAAGGTTTCAGATCGGTCCTGGAAGCAAGTCGGGTTCCTTGACCACTCGCGATTATCAAACATTTCATCACAATCACCTCCTTTCATCGTTGTTACCCTCCGACCCTGAAGCGCGCAGAAATATACTATTTAATTATAGCGGATTTTTCGTATTTGTCAAGTCCAGAGCGAGCTGCCCACAGCCAGCAAGGATCTTTCCGCCCCGGGACTTCCTCAGGACAACGGTATGGGAAGAAGATAAAAGATACTGATAAAACTGTTCTATTCTTTTTGTTTCCGGTCTCTTAAATGGAAGCCGGGGATGGGGATTATACGAAATAAGATTTATCTTTGAAGGAATATTCTTTATCAAGCGCAGTAATTCCCTGGCATCCTGTAATGAATCATTGATTTTATGAATCAAAACATATTCAAAGGTTACCCGGTGTTTTTCATAAGAATATTTACGAGCGAGTTTCAAAAGTTCTTTCAATGGATTTTTACGCGCTACCGGCATCATCGCAGCACGCAAATCCTGATTAACAAAATTCAATGATATCGCAAGTTTTACTTTATATCGGGATTTAAGCAATATCTCCATCCCTTCAATGATGCCTGCTGTGGAAACAGTAATGCGGCGCTGTCCAATACCAAAACCCAGGGATGAACAGATTATCTCCAGGGATTCAAAAAGTCCGCCAAGATTTAATAGAGGTTCACCCATACCCATAAACACTATATTGGTAATGGGACTGGCTACACACCTCTTAATGATTTGAATCTGTTCTGCAATCTCGTAACCGGCAAGATTCCTCTGCAAAGGAATCAGCCCGGTTGCGCAGAAACGGCATCCCAGGGCACAGCCGATCTGGGAAGAAACACATATAGTTTGCCTTCTCTGTTCAGGAATAAATACCGATTCAAGATACCTATTATCCTGGGTCCGGAAAAGAAATTTCTGGCTTTTATCCGGTGCCTTCCTCCTTTTTATTAAATCCAATCCAACAATAGAAAATTCCTGTTTCAGCCTCTTTCTCCAGGTCCTGGCAATATCAGTCATCAGTTCAAAATCTGACACATCCTTCTGCCAGAGCCATTTAAATATCTGATCCCCACGATAGGCACCAAGACCCTGTTCCTCCATTAATCTCCGCAAATTTTGATGGGAATAGACCTTGATATTTTTTGCCATATACGATTATAATTAGTCATCAAATAAAATCAATATTTAAAATAATCATTTATTGTAAAACGATAAAACCAAATCCAACCCTTGCATTTGGTTTTATTGTGAATATAATTAATTTCAGATGAAGGTTAATAAACTAAATGAAAGACTGGCTCCAGCGTGGGAAGAATTTATCTGCCAATCAAATAATGGAACATTATTTCATACCTTAAAATTCCTTTCTTATCATCCAGCCGGAAGATTCAAAGAGCATCATCTTGTAATTACAGAAAAAAATAATATCATCGCCTTATTCCCTGCAGTTGAAAAGGATCGAACAATTATTTCACACCAGGGTGCATCCTATGGTGGATTTGTCCTTAAACCAGGACTCGGTATCCAACGCATATGCAGAATGGTTGAACAGGTAATCGAATATTTCAGGTATTCAGGCTATAATAAAATAACCCTGACCCAAACACCACTATTTTATTATCGAGAGCCGAATCAGTATATCGATTTTGCCCTGCTTAAGGCAGGTTTTCAATATCAGAAACGCGAAATCACCGCAGTTATACCTTTAAAACATCCCGCCCCCCTGCTTACTTTCAAAGCAGATGCCCGTCGTTCTACAAAAAAGGCAATGCGTGAAGGTGTAAAAATAAAAATATCTAATGAGTTAGAAAAATTTTATAAAATCTTGAAGCACAATCTCGGAATGAGACATAATGTTCAACCCACCCACACCTTTGAAGAGTTGAAACGGTTAAAAAAACTCCTCCCCGACAAAATCATCCTCTTTGCCGCATATCGTAATAATCTTATGCTTGGGGGAATTGTAATATTTGTGGCAAATCCAGATGTGATACTTGCCTTTTATATCAGCCATAATATCAAATATCAGCAGTATCGGCCGGTAAACCTGCTGTTCCATGAAATCATCAAATGGGGTAAATTGCAGGGATTCAAATATCTTGACCTGGGAACCTTTACCCTGAATATGGAACCGAATTGGGGACTGGGCAGATTCAAAGAGAATCATAACGCCCGGGGATTTCTCCGGGATACCTATATATTAAACCTTTAATGAAGAGATATAAAAAAGACAAATTCATTAAATTGGGATATGGTTCCGGCGGACTTTTGACCTCAAGATTAATAAATGAAACAATACTAAAATATTTCAGGAATCAGGTTATAAAAAAACTTGAAGATGCGGCGGAGCTAAATATCACTTCAAACCGCCTTGCCTTTACCACTGATTCCTATGTCATTAATCCCATCATCTTCCCTGGTGGTGATATTGGAGAATTGGCAATAAATGGCACCATAAACGACCTTGCGATGAAAGGGGCAATACCAAAATTTATCTCTTTTTCACTGATTATTGAAGAAGGTCTTGAATTTACACTTTTAGAAAAAATTCTGAAATCTGCGGCATGTGCGGCAAAACGCGCCAGGGTATTAATTGTCTGTGGTGATACAAAAGTTGTGGAAAAAGGAAAAGCAGATAAGATTTTCATTACGACCTCTGGCATCGGTATCATAAAAAAGAACCTCAGCCGGAATCAGATCAGGCCCGGTGATAAAATTTTAATCAGCGGCACAATCGGTGATCATGGTATCGCGATTATGAACGAAAGGCTGAAGCTGGGTCTTCACTCCAATATAAAAAGTGATACCGCACCGGTGAGTCTGATAACCAATCGACTTTTTCAACATAATGCGGAAATACATTTTATGCGCGATCCAACCCGCGGTGGGGTAGCATCAGTACTTAATGAGGCAATCACCGGGAAAAAATTGGGGATTATCATCGATGAAATAAACCTGCCGATAAAGAAAGAGGTGCGAGGGGCAAGTGAGATTCTGGGTTTAGACCCCCTCTATATCGCCAATGAAGGGAAATTTATTGCAATTGTAAAACAAAATGCGGCAGAGAAAATTCTCAGAATGATTAAGAGCCATCCCCTGGGTAAAAATGCCGCAATAATCGGCAAGGTGGTAAAAAAACCCTCAGGTGTATGGCTCAAAACTTTTATCGGTGGATTCCATCCCTTACTTCAATTAGAAGCCGAAGGCCTGCCCCGAATCTGTTAAAAAACAACCGTGCTTGACTTATAATCAGCCACGGGTATAATAAAATCAATAATGAATATCACCCGGGCATATGATGAAATGTTTATGGCTTATGCAAATCTGCTGGCTCAAAAAGGCTGGGCAAAAACCGGAACCAATCCCCTTGTCGGTGCGGTAATCGTCAAAGATGATGAGATTGTCGGTGAGGGATTCCACCGCAAAATAGGTGAAGCCCATGCCGAAATATGTGCCCTTGCCCAGGCCGGAGAAAGGGCTCGTGAATCAACCCTCTATGTCAATTTAGAACCCTGCACCACTTATGGTCATACCCCGCCCTGTGTAAATGCCATTATCCGGGCCGGTGTAAATCGGGTGGTAATCGGTGCAATCGACCCCAATCCCGAGGTAAACGGTCGGGGCATAAAATATTTAACCGATGCCGGGATTGAAGTTGTTCAGGATATATTAAAGCACTGGACTGATAACCTGAACCGCTGGTATTACAAATTCATCAAAGAAAATCTCCCCTATGTCATATTGAAGATTGCGGCTTCAGAAGATATGCGCCTCTCCGGATATCCACAAAAATATATAACATCATTACAATCGCGTCGTTATGTCCATTCCCTGCGCAGTCAGATCGGCGCAGTAATGATTGGTATTAATACCCTGCTTGTTGACAATCCATATCTGACCGATCGCTTAGTTGGCAGGCACAACCCGACCCGGATTGTAATCGATCCCCACTTAAAAATCCCTCTAAATACCCATTTCCTTATCCCTGATGCACATCGGATTATCATTACTGATAAAAACAACCCATCAGAAAAAATAAAAAAATTATCAGAAAGGGGTGTGGAATTTATCCTCTTAGATGGCACCGATTATCCACCGCAAAAAATTCTAAATGCCCTGGCACAATCCGGAATCGGTGCGGTGATGATAGAGGGTGGTGCCTTAGTATTCAATCAATTTCTCAAATCAGAACTCTACGACGAAATCCTGCTTTTTGTCGCACCGGTCACTGTAAATAAAGGTCTTGAATTAAAACTTGAAAACACCTTAATAAAAAATATTGTCCCTGAAAAAATAGGAGGTGATAAACTCTATCATGTTTACCGGAATAATTGAAGAGAAGGCGCGCATCTACGCAATCAAAAAAGGCAGGGTGCAGCGTATTCAGATAGTCTCAAAACTTGATGTCCAGGAAGGTGATAGTATTGCAGTGCAGGGAATCTGTCTTACGGTGGTTCAAAAAAAGAAAGAAGGCTTTATTGTTGAGGCGATGACACAGACCGCGGGCAATACTACCCTGAATCAATGGAAAACCGGAGACTATGTAAACTTAGAACGCGCCCTGAGGCTCACAGACCGTATTGGAGGCCATATCATCTTAGGCCATATTGATGAAGTCGGTAAACTAATACGCATCCGGACAAATGAATACCGTTTTCAGATTAAAAAGGATAATACACGATATTTAATACCCAAAGGTTCCATTGCCATTGACGGTGTGAGCCTGACCATATCTGATTTCCAGAATAATACATTTTCAGTCAGTTTAATCCCTTATACCCTTAAACACACCACACTCGCTAATCTGAAAGCAGGAATGGATGTCAATATCGAATATGACTACTTAACAAAAATCCTAACCCCTTGACCACAATTCTTCATCTTTACACGAATGTTTCTTTCTCAAATCTTCCAGGGTAATACCTTCAAATGTCTTCTTAATCGCATCCCTGAGTTTCATCCAGAGAAGACGGGCTGAACAATCTTCAATCAAAGAACAGATATTCGGGTCATCTAAACAGTCAACCGGGGCAAAACTTCCCTCAAGAATTTTATAGACATCAACAATCTTTATATCCTTGGGTGATTTGGTAAGATAATATCCCCCCTTAGAACCCCTTGTTGCCCTGATTAAACCGGCATTTTTCAAAGAAATAACAATCTGTTCTAAATACTTCTTTGAAATCTTTTCACAGCTGGCAATATCCCGGAGCAAAAAAGGGCCCTTATCATATTTCATTGCAAGGTCAATCAACAACCTCAAACCATAACGGAATCTTGAAGATATCTTCATTCCGCACCCCTCAAATTCTTATTAATGCTAAAAAAGTTGCTAAGAGACAATAGAAGTATCCCTGAAAATAATGCCAGACCAGAACCGAAATATAGTGCAATTTGAAAACCAAACTGCTGCCAGAGAAACCCCATCAAGAGATTTGCCGGAAGTAGTGTCACACCTAAAGCTGCGTAATAAAAACCGAATGCGGTCGCCCTGATTTCTCGATCTGTGAGGTCAGCAACAAAGGCACGCTGATTACCAACGGTAAAGCCATAATACAAACCATAGATACCAAATAGCAACCAGACATAAATCGGTTTATGCGCCAGGGCAAGGCCGGTGTAAGTACCGGCAAATATAAAAAGGCCGAGAAAGATTGTCTTGATACGACCAATGCGGTCTGATATAACTCCCGCTGGATAAGACCAGATAAAATATGCGGCATTAAAAACAAGCCAGAGCAAGGGAATAGCCTGCGAACTGACCCCGATCTCCTTTGCCCTTAATAATAAAAAGGCATCTGAAGAATTTCCCAGGGTAAAGATAACCATCACAAGAAGAAAAATCTTAAATTTACGGCTCAGTTTATTAAAAGAAAATTTGAATGCCATCCTGGTCTTTGGAACAATCTCTTTAATACCGAAGATGATTAAAAGAACTGCGATAAAACCGGGTATAAAGGCAATACCGAACAGAAAACGATAATTCTGTTTAAGAATACCGAGGATCAAAAAAGCCAGAAATGGTCCCAGCACTGCACCAAGGGTATCAGCCGCCCGATGGAATCCATAAGTTCGACCCCAGTATTCTTGAGGAGCAGAATCTGAAATCAATGCGTCCCGGGGTGCCGTCCTTATCCCCTTACCAAAACGATCGGCAAACCGCACAAGCAGCACCTGCCAGCCCGCGGTTGCTAAGGCAAGCAGGGGTTTGACAAACGCCGAAAATGTGTAGCCGATAAAGATAAATAACTTTCTCTTTTTGAAACGGTCTGAAATGTATCCAGAGAGCGATTTTAAAATACTTGCGGTTGATTCAGCAATCGCCTCAATCAATCCAATAAAAAAAGGCTGGGCATGGAGTATATTCCTCAAAAATAGCGGAATTACCGGATATGCCATCTCCGTGGAAAGGTCGGTGAACATACTGACCAAACCAAGGATGATAATATTCCTGCTCAACCAGGCACTTCTTTTTTCTGATGTCATACTATTTATAAAGATACAGGATCAATGTCTCGACCTCAGAATGTATTATTGGCACCCAGAGCTGGGTCGCCCAACCGGGATTTTTTATGCTGTCAACATATATCTCAACAAAGTTTCCTTCCCTTGTGGTTGTGCCGTAACAAACACTATCCATTTCAAAAAAACCCGGCATAGAATCTGATGACATTGCGGTCTTTGTTTCGCGAATGCGCCTTTTATCTGCATTATTGGGGTCCAAATCCTTTATGTATAAGAAAATATTATTTACCCCGATTGAATCCTCTACATCCTTCATATAACCATAAAGATGGCAGAAATACGGCTCACCCTGTTTCCAGGTGCAGTTGAAAAGAAATACCAGGAAGAGTATTATTATTGCTAATAACCTTTTCATATTCACCTCAATGAATTATAAAGATTATCCTTGAAAAGTCAAGGGAAATGAGTATAATTTGCCCAATGAGAATTCTCATCTTATCAGTGCCTATCGGTTCAGGTCATATAAAGGCAGCAGGCGCAATCGAACAAGCCCTGAGAAAAATAAACCCTGATGCCCGGATTAAATGGGAAAACTGTTTTAACTGGGTGTATCCATTATATGGTCGTACCTATAAATCAATCTACGATTTTGCTCAGAAAAAAGCACGCCCCCTGCTTAAATTTTTTTATCGCGGCTTTGGTGTAGATACCGGTTCCTCTGATTTATTATATAAATTTCATCGCGCAACTGCAGATCGTTTCAGAATTCTTCTTGAGGAATTCAAGCCCGACTATATCTTCTGCACCCACTTTTCACCCGGATATTTTTCTGCCCTATACAAAAAAAGGTTCCATTATAAAATTGGAACTGTGATAACCGACTATTATATCCATCCTCACTGGGTGAATAAAGAAATTGACCACTATTTCATCCCCCATGAATCATTAACTGCTCAGATCCTATCTTATGGTGTAGGGAAAAATCAGGTCTATCCATTCGGTATTCCGGTGGGTCAGAAATTAGAGGGCAATATTGATAAAGAAAGGGCACGCAACATCTTCGGCTTAAAAAAAGACAGAATATCTACTGTAGTAATGGGAAGCAGGATATTTGGGGGCGAATGGTATGGTTTAGTGCGTGAAATTGCTGATTTTGACTATGACCTTCTGATTTTATGCGGTGAAAATCATTCTGCCCGCAACAAAATAAATAAACTAAATGGAAAGGCAAATCTAAAAACCTATGGTATGATACAAAATATCTATGACCTGATGAGTATCTGTGATATTCTGATAACCAAAGCCGGGGGTATAACCACAACCGAGGCGACAAAGGTTGGCCCCTGTCTTCTGTTTGCTAACTCCATTGTCGGGCTGGAAGACAAAAATGAAGAATTTTTTATTCGCCATCAAGCCGCACGGAAATTAACCCAAAAAAATGCCCGAGAAGTTTTAGGTGAATTATTAAATAATCCACAAAAAATGAATAAAATGAGAAAAAATTTAAAGCGGCTCGGAAAAAGAAATTCCGCATTAAATATTGCCGAAGTGATATTTAAATCCCTAAATGGAAAGAAAAGCATTTGAAAAAATTGTCGAAGAAGAGGTTAAGAAACTCCCCAAAATTTTTCGGGAGCGGTTGGAAAATATCGAAATCATAATCGAAGATGAACCGATTGAACAGAAATCCCTCCTCGGTCTATATCAGGGTGTGCCATTCCGGCACCGGGGCATCTGGTATGGAAATGTTATGCCCGACCGTATTATTCTGTTCAAGAATAATATTGAGGCATTGAGCCATAATGATGAAGAACTCAAGGAATGGGTAAATCGGGTCTTAATTCATGAAATCGGCCATTATTTTGGATTTGGAGAGGAAGCATTGAGAAAAGCAGGATATTAGATATTAAATTAAAGTTCCCGTTTTGCTGATTCAGTCAGGATGCGAATAATGGTAGGGTCTTTCATTATTGCCGAGAGTCGTTCATAGATTTCAAAATTTCTATCTTTAATTTTATCAAGCATCTTCTTTACTACACCATAACTTGGTTCAGCTTTCTTCAGCTCATCTTCAATACTCCTGACTTCTTCAACAATTATCTCTCTCAATTCTGGACTCAAATTTTTATCGGTTTCAATGCCTTCACGGAGTAGATTAAATTTTGCCAGAATATTTTCCGAAACAGACCTGGTTGAGGCAAGGGGAAACATCATATTAAATCTATATTCATCCTCAACCAGATCAACCCCCTTTGTAGTAATCCTTGCTCCGACAAAGAGAGTGCCTTCAAGGGGCTTTTGCAATTCTATCAACCCTTTCTCTTCAAGATATATTACATTAAAATTCAACTCCCGGATATTTATCTTCAACTTATTTTTGAATTCTTTCGGGGTAATACGGTAATACGGATGTTCGGTAAATTTCTCATACAGCATCTCCAGAATACGGCGTCGGATTTCAATCTTTTCCATAATAAATTTTATCTAAAAGGAGTAATATGTCAATATATCAAGCAAGATTGATTTTCTATTACCTTGTTTTTTTGCGCTGCCTGAACTTTTTAAGCGCAAGCGAGATTTTGAGAGATTCTTTATACCTGTTTTCGTTTAATAATTAATAATTGCAAAAGGTTTTCGATATCCATTACGGAGTAAAATCTCTTTTATCTGGTTTAACCTCTTAAACATCATTTTAAATCGCTGGGCGGTTGTAATGATTATACACCTGAATTCTCTCCCCATCAGACATCAATCTTGTTCGGATTGGAGCGAGACGCCTCTGGCGTTCTGTTAGCTTGCAGGTCGTATCGACCTGAGGCTGCAGTAAAAATCCACTCGAACTCCATTGTAACACAAATTTCACAAAAAATCAAAAAAGAAAGGAATCAGATAATGCAGGACTTGACAGAGAAAAAAAAACGATTATTATAAAATATAATAGGAGGCAGTGATGAAGTTTATCAAGTTATTATTGGTAGTATGCGGCTATACAGGGGTAAACGCTGTTACTGCATACCCTGTAATCCGGCAGGCGCCGGGTGATTCTATTGGTATGACCTGCTGGGACATCCCCACAACCGGAACATTTGGTCAACGCCTGATGCTTGATGATTATCA
>JALVOT010000004.1:0-35474 GCA_027026255.1 Caldifarciminota bacterium
TTGAGTATGCTAAAGAGGTGATGCCCGAACTTAATCGAGACATTGCCTTATTTCCACCGGTAATTTTAGATAATCTCAGTAGTAGCTCTTTCTGGAAAGGTGGTAAGGATGTGTGTGCACATTACATCAATGCAAACGTTAACAGACATCGTTACCAGTTTAGATATAATTTGGTCATAAAAAATCTTAATTCATCAGTGAACTGGAAACGCATTCGAGGATTGCTCAATGGTGCAATTGAGCAATTTTGAGACCGGGGAATTTTGTTTATGAATAAAGATTCAGGGATAAATCTGACAGAATGAATTTAAAATTTAAAAAACTTAAACCCCTGACTCCTCTCCACTTTTTTCATTGTGTTTCCTGAAATAATTGCAATGGTATTCTGGACAGAATGAACTTCCCTGAAATCATTAAACTAAGACGAAAAATATTCAACAACTTCGTTTTACTTTTTTTTATATTATTTTATTGGTCATTTAAAAAATTTCTCTACCATCTTCGCCCGGTTCCATTTTTCTCAGCGCGGGCGGTATTTCCATTTTTTTCAGTGCGGGCGGCGTCCCCGCCGCCGGCTGGAGGTTTGTCATTCTCAACTCGTTTCATACTCGCCAGACGCCCTGTCTCGGGGCGAAACGCCCCCGGCTATATTGTATTTACAAAAAACCGGGACAAAAAGTGGAGAGGAATCAGATGGTATCCACCCCGGTAAGGTTTTTGGGATTGGAGAAATAAGAAAGTTTATTAACTATGTAAAAACAGCAATTGCTATTGCAGCACCACAACCTTTTTTACACCATTATAGTCATCGGTTTGAAGGCACACAAAATAGATACCGGCACCAACTTTTTGACCTGCATTATTTCTTATATCCCAATCATCTACGTAGCATCCTGCTCTAATCCGAGAAGAATTAACAATCGTGCGCACCAGCCTCCCAGCAATATCATATATCTTTATAGATAATTTTGTATTATGACCGACCTGATATCGAATCGCCATATCCTTAATTGCCGGATTGGGATAAAGACTGACAATCTCTGTCCTGTCTGAATTTTTTAATAACCTCAACTCTTCTTCAATTCCCGGATTGACGAAGATTCCAAAGAAGTGCATAATTGAATCGAGCAGTGCAGAACGGGTAGAAACTCCGCTTCCATCAATCAATCCACCAAGTTCAAAGGATGTCCCTACAGTTCGATATGCTCCTGCATCCCGGGCAACACCGCAATCATAATTATCATCACCGTCTTTAAAGATCAAAAAGGCATCTGAACCCCGGGAAGAGATATGGTCGATCCGGGAATTTTCACCACCATAAGAGAAATTCATTCCCACCGTAAATGTGCTGTCCTGACCAAGAACCGGGCCCAAATCATTTGAACCGTCAGAGGTCGGGCTGATACCGAATAATGGACCAAAATCATAACCACCATGGGATGGATCATAATACCAGACATTCCCACCCTCTAAATATAACCTGCCATCCTGATTCTGGAGAAAATTAACCAATGCCCGAGCTTCAGGACTATTGTTTCGCAGCAGATAATTATCCGGATAAATTCCCGCACATACAAATACTGTCTGATACTTACTCAAATCCTGGGCGAGGGTTGTGCCGTAATCACCAGCATAACCCAACTCAGTAAGCAAGGAATCTATCTGCTGGCCAGGAACGGGTGTCGGGTCGGGGTTCCAGACATAATAATGTTTCCTGCCCACCGCAATATCAAGCTCAACTGTATCATCATAATTATCCGAAGAAACAAAAAGTTCAAAATGGGCCGTATGACCATTTGGAGTTGATGAAGATGCAGAGATATTAAAATGATCTGAGCTGTTTGTCCGCTCAGAATCCGGCATTATATTGCCAAATGTTCCGATTGAATCATTAATCACGATATAAGTATCATCGGTGCGCAGTATACTATGGGTGTTTGTCGCCTCACGAGCTCCACTATTATGAAGTGTTACCACAAGGTCGGCAGTTTCGCCCGGCTCTAAAATACCATTATTACCATCTAATATCTGATAATCTGCGATATCAAGATTCGGCGAATTGGCCGAATGAACACTCTTAACTGCATCAAGGTCAAATCCTGCATATTGGCCGCTGGTTGAATTTCCATCATCAACAATCTTTACATATCGTGCCTCACTCAGCCCTGCTGCTGAAAGGTCAAAATTTGAAGTTCCGGTTGCGTGACCGCAGGAATGCCAGGTGCCATCCCAGGTATCACTTACAAATACCTCATAGCCTTCATCATTACCATCATCACCCTCATAAACCGTAAAATCATAACCTGACGAATTTCTGATTGGAGTATTACGCCCCATATCCAGAACAATAAAACCTTCCCGGCCCAGAGAGAAGAAACGATTGTCCGCCAGCCCCAATGCAAATCTTGGCCTTGTTTTATTGCTGTCTTCAGCATGCCTTGAATATCCACAAAGCACAACCCGAAATGCGTAAAGATATGTAGAATCACTGCTGAGCAGGATATCTCCAAGATTGATACTTCCGGTTGCCGGAACATTCACACCCCTGATAACCTTTGGGGCATAGTTGTTTGCCGAAACCCGCACATCATAGGTTCCCGGTGCAATCATCTTATGAAAGTCACCGAGATTGGGGTCGGTATAGATATCAATCCTCTCGGGATTTAAAAACTCTATGCGTGCATATAAAGGATTGCCGGTCGTTGAATCCTTTACTACTCCTTCAATACCCCAGCCCGCCCTTTCACAGACATCCATCAGGGCATCACGATTATTATAGCAGATCTGATCAATAGCCGCTGAACCTGAAGGTTCCTTAGTCTCTATGGTCCAGGCCAGGGCACCACTCACGCCGGTCGTATAATCCTGCAAAGAACCGGTAACCTGATACCAGTCATAGCCATTAATAATATTCAGATTTGCCGAATCTGCATAAATCTGGGAAATTGTAATAATATAACCGCTATCCGCTGGATCAGCCGGGTGATAATCCCAGGGATAGTTGACATACTGGGCAACTGAATGATAATTGAATTCAATGCTGATATTATTTTCTTCAAGGTGGGCTATAAAAACCTTATTTTCAATCTGCGACGATGGACCGGGGCTGCCGCCCCAGCCGTTCCAGAAATATCCGTAATCACGATTCAGGTCCACACCATTGGCATTCTTTCTTGTTCCCGCCTCCTTTCCATCAGGGTTCAAAACAGGTAAAATCCAGAATTCACGATTATCCACCAGATTCCGCACCTGAGGATTGCCAGAGTAATTGGTCAAAAGATATCTTAAAAAATATAAGGTTATCTCAGTCCCGATATGCTCATCACCATGTATATTTCCAGCAAGTCGGATCTCGGGTTCCGATTCCTCAATTTTTGGATTATCAGTAACCCTCATCGCCCAGATCGCCCTGCCCTGAACACTGAAACCGATTGTATCCAATCGACAGATATCTGGATAATTTGCAGCAAATGAATCGAGCACGGCATAGACCTGAGCATAGGTGTGGTAAAATCCCCGTTCAAATATCTCTTTTTTGTATCTTTTATAATCCGGAATCATTATTTCAACCCGGTAACCAGCATCTTTTAATATTTTAATCTCTTTATCAGTGACCAAAGCCTTTACATAATCCCTGCCGGCATCAATAATTGTGATTTTGAATCTGTTCAACTTGTAAACCTCATTGTGCCTGATTAATGGAATCTTAACCAGTCTTATTGTATCATTATCAGAAAAGGCACGGGCTATTATAGCCACTAATAATATAAATATATATTTCTTCATTATTTTTTATTGATAATCAGGTTATAGGTGAAAAGACATTTTGTCTGCCCACCTTAATTGTTATCATCATCTCAGGAGTATCGTTTTTTCAACCTGCTGCTGATTCTCAGTGTAGACCTGAATGAAATAAACACCGGAAGATACCTCTCGATCGTTATCATCCATTCCGTCCCAGATAATCTGATTTAAAGGCCCGGCAGATAATCTATCAAATTTTCGAATCAGGCGACCGGCAGCATCAAAGACTCTCAACTCAGCCTTATCCAGAGCGTCCGGGCTTATTGTATAATTGATTATGAATAACTTTGAAGATATCGTAGGGTTGACATTCAAATAAAGCACATTGGTTCCAGCACCCGGTTTTTTCTCTGCCGCCCCACTGAAGTTTGTTAGATTACCAACCTCCCAGTCAAGAAGTGCCGGTTCACCCGGAGACTTTGTAATCCGATAAAGGAGTGCCCTTAACCTGAGTGTATTATAAGTAACTGTATCAGTAATATTCGCCAAAGAAACCGTATCAGTGACAAAGTTTGTAAAATTACCGGTTGAATTATTGGGAATTAATGCATCCGGCACTAATCGCCAGGTCGTGCTGTCAAAGTATTCAATCTGTATACCGATTGAATCGCCGGCATTAGCCTTATGCCAGACAACATTTCCCCAATACCTACGCGGGTAGGTGGTGGAGAGGTCATTATAGATAACCGGTGAACTAACCACATCTCCAGAGTTATTCTGGTATGTATAAGAAAAAGAGAAAAGGATATTATCACAGGCGCTTGCCTTTCCCCAATTGAATGTGGATGCTCTGTCATGATACATCCATTCAGCCTGAATCGAATCTGCAGGAAGGTGAGAGGTGAGATCAATCGTCACCGTTCTACTTATACTTGATGTATAGGAGGCGACCGTATTCCAGCCACCCCAGGAATTACCGCTGAAGAATCTAACTTTCACATCAAGAACCTCACCGGTCTCGTTTTGACGAAAACCACAACCGTATCGTAATCGTAAATTCGCCGCTGCAGAAGGAATATGGACCGCCGGTGAAATAAGTTCTTCATTATTATTAACTGTCCCATAACCTGCATCATCGTCTGAATAAAAGGCATATCTTGTTCCGTAATCAGGTGGAGCATAATCACCGATATCCTGAGTGGTTCCGCCCTGCCATTTAATACCATCCCCGTTCCCATCAATCACGACCCAGCCTGCCGGAATACCTGATTCAAAGTCTTCAAATAAGAGTGTATCTTCAACAAAACCCGAAGATTGAAGCACAATGCTGTCACCCTGGATCCGGGTCATATTAAAGGTATCTACAACAAATTGCTCACCGGTTGTCTGAAACCAGGCACAGGTGTTTCCCGAAAGTGCAGTATTAACCGTAAAGGAACGAGAATCAGTATCCCTTGACCAGTATCCAGAACTCGTTGTATCACTTGCCCGCACTTTCCACCAATAGGTCTTTCCATTGGTTAACGCTGATGGAAATTTAAACTGTGCAACCGCACCGCTGGCATAAGGAGAAGTAGTAATACTTTCCGGATGAGAAAACAATATATCCGTATCCCAGTATATCCTGTATATTACATCATCATTTTGGGGATCAACTGTAGTAAATTTAAAAGTCGGGGTCAAATCAGGCAATTCAGCAAAGTTAAATGGACTGATAATAGTCGGGGTGGACGGCACCGTCGATTCTGGTGTGGCATTAATTGCTGCCAAAGCATCAATCCTGCCGGCACCAAAAGCATTATCCTTACCGCTCGGACCAAGGTCAACCGCGGTCGTCTCAAGGATAGAATCAATCTGGGCACGTGTGAGATTATAATTCTTCTGAAGCATCAGGGCAACAGTCCCCGCAGTATGGGGAGTCGCCATTGAGGTGCCGCTGCCATTTAAATAACCATTATTGTTATTGTAAGCGCAGGACTTGATATCCACCCCGGGAGCTGAAACATCAGGTGCGGTAAGACCCGGCGGATAACGATAATCATTAAAATTACTCACCGTATCCCAGCTCACCGGACCCCGACTGGAAAATGAAGCAATTGTATCGTTAACATCAGTTGCTCCGATACTCACCACATTGGACAGCGCACCGGTTGCCCCATTACCCGGATTCCGCCACGGCGGCGGCACATCACCGGGACAGCGAAGATTATTGGGCGGGCCTGCATTATTACCCTCATTACCGGCCGCAACAATCATTATTATCCCTGCTGAACCAACATTATTACAAGCCGTCCGCCAGGTAGAACGCCTCGGACTCCAGGAATAGCTCCAGCCCGAGGACATTGAAATCAAATCACCGCCATTGGAAGGTGAAAGCGGGGGTGAAACAACAAATTGCATTGCATCCCAGATCTGATTCTCCCCGGTAGTATCGGCTACCGACCGTACCCGCAAAGCCATAATCTGGGCATCCGGTGCCACACCACACTGCGAACCGGCTGTGCCGTCCGAAGCAATCGAACCCGCACAATGGGTGCCGTGCCCCCGAACATCCATCGGGTCGTTATTATTATTTTCAAAGTTCCAGCCGTGATTTGGATAATTTGAATCGGTCCACATATGATCAGCAAGGTCCCTGTGCCTGTAATTAACGCCTGTATCAATAAGACCAACCACAATCCCGGCACCGGTATAGCCTAAAGCCCAAACCCGATTGGCACGAATCTTTAAAACCCCCCAGGCAATCTCACGGGTTTTGTCCTGAGGCACACTTGCCATCTTAAGCTTCTCAATCTCAAACGGTCTGAGGTCATAATCAATATAAAAGATATAATTACGCTTCTCCACCTCTCTAATTATCTCTTCGACTGCCTCACAGTATATCGCATTAACAATCCAGAATGACTTTATATTTTTCACCTTGTTCTCTTTTTCCGCCTGGCGTAAAAATGCAAGCATCTCTGCCTGGCGAATTCGGGAAAAATCCTTCAGCATCCGGGCGACCTTAACCCTTCTTTCGGGTCTGAATAATCCCCTGACCTGTGCCTCAATAAGCCGGGCATCTACCTGCTCCTTAAAGACGATATCAATCGGTATCAGCTCGCCCGAGCGTGTCTTTGAGATAACCTTTTTAAGGTCCGGACTTAAAAGGGCGAATGCCGGAATAACTCCGATTAAAAACAACAACAGCATCAAACGCTTCATAGATTCTCCTTAATTTATTTTAAGCAAACAATCTTTCTGATACAGGTATCATTTCCGGTATCCAGCTTGAGGAAGTAAATGCCCGGGGCTATATCATTCTCTCGGCCCCAGGTTATTTGCGAATGGTGCAAATTCTTGAATACTTTCAACAACCTTCCGGTAGTATCATAGATTTTGAGTTCGGCTGATGGTCCATCGTATTTAATCACCGATGAATGGTAGAATGGATTGGGGTGTATCGAAAGTTTAAATCTAATGGATTCAGGCTTCTGCTTTGTATCTTCAGTAATTCCAACAACTACATCCGCCTTTTCCAGCTGCGAATAGTCACCCCAGCCATAAGTGGTATTATAACCCTTTACATAATAGTAGTATTCACCTTCTGGATGATTGGTAAATCTATAAGAGGTATCAGTAATACTTAAAGAAATCGTATCGACTTTCATAAACTGACAGACTGGTGAGATATCATCAACATAAAAACCGGTTCTTAAGGTGTTACCGTCGGTCATTGAACGAAATCTGAAATAGACCGATTTTCCTTCCCGGGAAGAAAGGGATAAAGCCTTTCTAATCCACCCACCGGAATTCCCTGTATAGCGCATTGTATCGATACAAAACCACTCCTTTGTATTTTCTGAAACCTCAACTACTGCAACATCACAGTTCAATTCTAAATCATACCAGCACCAGAAAATCAGAGAATCTCCGGGCTGAACAATATATGGATATGCGGTTCTGACTGCATGGTTCATATTATTGCTGTTGCCTGAGAAAAATGAATAAGACCCGGAATGTGAGCGGGTGTTCGTAAGTGTAAAGCCTTCAAGAATCCATCTTGAGGTTCCAGATTCTAAATCATCCTCAATTACTGAAGGGTTTGAAAGCTCAACCAACGCCCATTTAACCGGATGGTTATCATAACTGTTCTTTGCATGCCAGTAAATAGTAAAATCGGCATTGACCGCACCTAAGGGATAGATTATCGGCGGCGGCACAAATCCCTCGGCAACCAGAATCAGAGAATCCGCAAATCCGGCCAGATACTTTGCCGCCTTGAATACCTGTCTTGAGATATTATCCAGGTCGCTCTGGGATTGATAAAATGATGTTCCAATCTCTGCCCCATAGAATAAAGCAGATAAACCCGCCACCCATTTATTGTATCCATACACCCAATCCCGGGTATTACCGCAGGTTGGATAGGGATTATTATAGGATCGACCCGGATGATAGGTTCCACCACCAAGCCGATGCATCATTCCTGCCATATATGCACCCTTATTATCATACAGTATTGAATCCGGTGTGCCTTCACCCTTATAACCCCAGGGGTACATCACCTGTTCCCCATAACTATGTAGAGAAAATCCAGTAGTAATCTTATGCTTACGAATATATGCGGCATAACCACGCACCTCATCACCGCTGAATGCATAAGCGCCGCAGAATGTTTGTTGGGAAGGATAATGGGAAACCTGGCGTTCATCTGCAGCACCCCAATAACCATCAATTTCACCGTTGACCGCACCGCCGTAATTACGATTCGGATCAGTGCCGACAGCACCACCAAAAGGTTCTCTGTTTTTACGCCACCGTCTCTGACCTGGATAATCATAGACATAACCATCCACATTAATCAGCGGAAAACAATAAATCTGTGTAGTATTTATGATTTCTGTAATTTCTGGAACAACGCCGTAAGATTTGAGCATTGAATCGGCGAAAAAGAGCACCGCCTGGGGTGTTGCCCATTCCCTTGAATGATGGCAACCATCAATGGTAAATCCTGGCTCATCTTCTTCAACCCCGACATTATCCGAAATTTTAATTCCATAAATTCTTCTTCCTTCATAGGTGGTCAGGGGCAATGAATCGAGCATACATATTTCTGGGTATCTGTGGGCAAGACGCCGGAGTGAATCATTTATTTCTGCATAAGAAAGATAAGAACCACGCATTTTTTTCTTTTCATATTCAAGGCTGTGCACTGTTACCTCATAAGGAAATCCTGAAGCAATTACCCTTTGTAAACCCTGCTCATCAACCACCAGGTCATACCATTCACCATACCTGCCCGCAGCAATATCCATCGGTTTTTTGGAAATACGCATCAGGTCCTTCCAGGAATGACAATACACCCTCACAATTTTATCCTGGGCAACGCCGAGAATAAAAAAACAAAATATAATCAACAATAACCTCTTCATCACGCCTCCTCTCTGCTCATAGGGTCAAGCCTTTCCAGTATAAACCCTTGATTTTAATCAAATAATTATAACAATTATATCCCCCCTGTCAATATTCTGCTGTACCGGGTAATATTTGGGACTGTGTATAAACTTTTCCTGGAAAAGATAAAAAAATGGTGTATCCTTCCTTATGGTCGGATAATATGGGTTAAATGACCTTGAAAAAAGGATACACCGTGAACAACCCATCTGGATTATCTGAGACCAACTTTAATGAAATCTTTCGTGATGTCAAGGTGCGTTCTCGGGATAATATAATATTAAGGAGGTGTTGAGGGACAAATGGTTTGAAGGAGGTATTAGAGGATGCGATGAAGGCTGAGGTAGTTGATTATTCGAAGACACGGCGTTATCAGGTGGAGTATTTAGGGAAGGTTAAAGGTATTTATTTAGCGGGTAGTTATCGGGTGGCGGTGAAGTGGTTTAAGGTATGGTGTCGGCGCTGGTGTGATAAGGTGCCTAAGGCGGTCAGGTGTTTAGAGCGGGATATTGAGAATTTATTAGTTTTCTATGAACAAAATAACTGCCAATGTGTTTTAGCACTAAATTACCATTTATCTGAAGAAGAATTATTAGAAGAATGATTGACATATCCTATCTCCTTTTTCCGGGTGGTGGTTAAAGTCCACCACCCGGAATTGTCTTTATTTCTTTGGACTGTATGGACGATAGCGATAGAGAACGAAATTCACACGTTTCATACCGTTATTTATTGTCACATATTTATCTAACGACTGCCACAATTTACCATTGATTACCTTGGATGCTACCATGATGTACCTGCCATTTGGTAACCAGGGTACCCAGTATCCACCGCTTTTCGTGGTATAAACATAACCTGTATCTGGACCCCACCATTGAACCTTGGCATGGTACTCACCATTATTACTATTATAGCGTTTAACATCTCCATAGGGCCCACCATTAGCCCATACCAGAGTGCTGAACAAGAATACTGCAATCAATCCAAGCCATATCCCTTTCATGATTATCTCCTTAATATTATAATATTATAGACTTTTTTTATTTATCAAGAATCGACCCCGGAGAAAGAAGACCTCAGTTGCCCAACACGGCTCAGGGATCAGGGTCGAATCCGAATCCATTATAAGCAGAGCACGACCCCTCTGCCTATTCTATATGCAAAACCCGTGCCAGATTAAAGGTTTGAAATTTCAAGTTTTTTGTACTTAAGAGTCTCATTCCGTGAGACAGCTTTTATAATCTTACCTTCAAATCGAAGTAAATACAATCCAAGTATATATTTATTTAATTCTCACTCAGTGAGACGGACATCTCAATAAATAAGACAAATCCTGTTTACACAGAGCTTCGCTCTTTATTTGCAATCTTAAGATACCGATAAAGCTGCGCCCGAGAAATCTTAAGCATCTGACAGGTCGATCTGATATTCCGATTATTCATCAAAAAATGCTCATAAATCAATCGTGCCTTATACTGCTTGGTCATCTCATTAATTGAACCAATTTTTCTGTTTTTAATACATAATCCTTCTACATCAATATATTCTTTTTCACAGGTTAAATAAGCCTGAATGAGAATTTTCTCCAGTTCCCGCACATTACCAGGATAATCATACGATATCATCCGCTCCATCGCAGAACTCGTTAATCCATCAACATTTCCAGGATATCTCTTTTTTATTCTGGTAAATAAATGCTTAATAAGGCCTGGTATCTCACCCCTGCGCTCCCGTAACGGAGGAATCGTAATTACCGGGGCACTTATCCTGTGATATAGATCCTCCCGAAACTGGCCATTCCTGACCATCTCCTTGAGATTTCGATTCGTCGCAAAGATAAACCTAACATCAACCTTTCTCTCCCTGTTGGTACCCAGTGGACAAACCTTCTTTGTCTCTAAAACCCGCAAAAATTTACCCTGCACCTCAAGCGGCAAATCACCAATCTCATCCAAAAAAAGTGTGCCCTTAGAAGCCTCAATAATCTTACCATTATAGTCCTTACAGGCATCAGTAAATGCACCCTTTTTATAACCAAATAATTCAGATTCAAATAATGGTGCAGGTACAGCCAAACAGTTAACCACAATAAATGGAGATAATCGCCGGGAACTGGCATTATGAATCGCTGAGGCAAAGAGTTCTTTTCCAGTTCCGGTCTCGCCCAATAATAATATATCTATATCCTGTAAAGCAAGCCGCCGGGCAAATACTTTTATTTCCTCTAAACCTACGATATCATCAAAGGTATAAGGTGCAGACTCCATCACAACCTCCTTCAACCAAAATCCCGGGATTATAATTGCTTGTGTTATATGAAAAATCCTTTAATGGAATGACACAAAATCCTGCGGTCTGGAATGTAGTAATTACTCCGTATCCGGTTGAATCCTGACAGAATCCAAACCGGTTAACAACCCTCTCCATCAGTATCTGGACAGGGCAGCAAAGAGGACCAGGAAGCATTACAGCAAAAACCCTCAAGCCCATAACTGCCTTACTTTTCAAATTCATCACAACTCCTTTCTTTACTATAATCCTTATTACCGTATCAATCCGGGCAGACTACCACCCCTGTCGCTTACATTCAGAACTTTAATTTTTTGCTTTTCATAAAAAATTTCTTTACATTTTATCTGAAATCTCCCGGAAGTCAACCACTAAAATTTCTGACTCCTTTCCACTTTTGTAATACTTGTGGTATGTATTATCATAGTAGAAAAAGAAGGATCCACCTGCGAAAAAATCAAGGGTTTATCTTCACCCAGCATATCAATTTAGAAAAGCAAAAAAAATTATTAAAAAGTTATTGAGTATTTCTCGTTCTGATTCAACAATCTCCTGAATGACTGAAATACCACTTATAACTAATCCAGCAGGCACAATAAAAAAAGTAGAGAGAATTCAGGTAAACCAGGCATTGACATCAACTCCAATATCCATAGAATCTACTATGGCCTATCTCACCCTTATTCGTCCAGTAAATTGTCTGCTCGCATTTATTTCCGTACTGATCGGCGCCTGGGCCGGAAAGGGAATCTCTATCACCACATCACTAATCACTGCAGGAATTATCGGTTTTCTTATCAGCGCATTCGGTAATATGATTAATGACCTTAATGACATTGATATCGACCGCATCAATAATCCTGAAAGACCACTTATCACCGGCAAGGCGAATAAAAGAACCGCATCTGTTATGTCCATCATCTCAGCGGGTCTGGGCTTGTTGCTCAGTCTGGCTTTAGGGATGAAACCCCTTATCCTTGTGCTCATAGTCATTGTTCTTCTTTATCTTTATGCAGTTAATCTAAAAAAGAAACCGGTTGCAAACTTTGTTATTGCATTTATTGCCGGGTTAAGTTTTATCCTGGGCGGTATTATCGTGGAAAATCCGTTATCAATCTTCCCCTTCTTATTTTCAATATTTATCCATTTCCCCAGGGAAATTGTTAAGGATATCATCGACATAAAAGGAGATAGGGCGGCCCGGGTCCGGTCATTACCAATCATCCTGAACCCATTAAAGGCACAGGGTATCACAATCATCTCTTTGATTTTATTATTGATGATAATACCCATCCCGTTTTTATTAAACCTGTTCTCCCTGACTTATATATTAATTGCTGTGATTGGAACATTTCCGATTATTATATTTATTATTTTTCACTTAAGAAAAGAGATGGCACAGGCTGAACTCAAGCGAATCAGTAATCTATTAAAACTCTCAATGGCGATCGGCCTTGTTGCTATATCATTATCATGATTAAGATAATTATTCTGGGCATTGTTCAAGGGCTTACTGAATTTTTACCCATATCAAGCTCCGGTCATCTGGCAATCTTAGAAAAATTATTCGGTATCGGTGAAGTAGTGACCATCACCGCATTTTTACATTTTGGCACATTCCTTGCAGTGCTTGTCTTCTTTTACCGACCAATTCTAAAAATAATTACAGGAATTTTTAAGGGTGATAAAGAACAGCTCTATTATCTATTTAAAATTATCCTCGGGTCAATACCCATCGCCATTGTTGGCATCTTGTTCCGGAGCGAAATTGAGGCATCATTCAAAGACATTAAGGTAATTACACTATTTCTGGGGATTACCGGTGTGGTATTACTCCTGACCTCCCTGGTAAAAAAAGAAAAAAACAGGGTTTCATTTCTAAATGCAATACTCATCGGTATCAGCCAGATGTTTGCAGTGCTGCCAGGAATTTCCCGGTCTGGTTTTACAATCTCTGCCGGTTTATTCTCAAAGGTCAGTCCGGATAATGCATTCAAATTTTCGTTCCTTCTATCCCTGCCTGCGGTTTTCGGCGCCAATCTCTTAGAACTGAAAAATATTTCGCATATCGAAAATCCCTTTGCTGTAATTATCGGATTGGCTTGCAGTTTTTTGTCCGGATTGATTGCCCTGAAAATTCTGCGCGGCCTTGTAAACCGCAAATTTCATCTCTTTGGCTTCTATTGTCTGATATTAAGTATTGTTCTATTAATTTTATTTTAAACAAGGAGGCAGTAATGAAAATTTTGGTTGGCTATTATTCAAGAACCGGCAATACAAAAAAGATGGCTGAGTCGATTGTAAAGGGAATAAAAAAAGAGATTGATACGGTTGCTCTGAAAGAGGTAAAGGATATTGAACCGGATGAGTTGTTAAATTATGATGTCCTTATCTTTGGTTCACCCACATATTATGGAACAATGGCGGGAGAATTGAAAAAACTCTTTGATGACAGTGTCCGACACCATGGAAAACTTGAAGGAAAACTCGGTGGTGCATTTACCTCAAGCGGAATGATGGCAGGTGGCGGTGAGACAACAATATTCAGTATCCTTGAAGCGATGATGATTCACGGAATGATTATCAAAGGTGACGCCCATCTTTCCCATTATGGTCCGGTCGCAATTGGAAAACCGAACCCGGATGCAGCGGAACACTGTATAAAGTACGGCCAAAAGATTGCCCGGCTGGCAAAGAGACTTTTCAAATAGTTGTTGCAAAATTGCACTTGTTGTCGCAGTTTTGCAACAATTGATGTAATCACTGATTAAGCCTGAACCCTTATTATATCAGGATTTAGACCACCCTGCCTATCTCCTCATCTAAATTGTTGCGTAGTTGCAACAGGTTGGCAAACTTTAAAAATCAAATATACCCAGAACAGATGAAATTTCAGGACATTATTACAACCAATTCAGGCATAAATTTTGCATATAAGATAATAAGTGGTGTGGGTGAAGTCTGAGTAGATTCTGTAAATTTATCCAGACAATAATCGTGCCAGGGTTTACACCCACACCTCTTTACATATCGTTATATGTTGTCGATGCCGGTCTGGTTATAGGTTGTGGTTAATCGGTTAGAACCTTAAAACATTAAAATTTACGAACAACGAAACCGTCCGACGATACGGGCTTCGATGCCCAACAGCTTACAACGATCTGTATTTTCGTTTATTTAGTTTGTCTGGTGCGTAACATCCCGACTTGCAGTGCCTCGGGGCGGGACGCCCCTGGGCTTACTCATTTTACAGCGCGCAGTGTGTTTATTACAGCGAAGCGTTTTTTCTGGTTTGTTTAGTGCTTTAATTTGAAATTCCATTCGCGACAGCGAATAACTTCCAGGGCAAAACTCTCACTTCGTCATGGATCGTGCATCAAAGTTCGGTTTTTTCTACGAACAACGATACCGTCCGACGAGACGGGCTTCGATACCCAACAACTTACAACGATGTGTATTTTCGTTTATTTAGTTTGTTTGGTGCGTAAATCTGATATTTCATTATCACTGGATTGCGCATCAAGAATCGGTTTTTTCTACGAACAACGATACCGTCCGACGAGACGGGCTTCGATACCCAACAACTTACAACGATGTGTATTATAACCTTTGTTCTAATGAACTATTTCTTTACCCGGGCGGTGGCAAAAACCCAGTATTCACAGAATGAAGGGATAAATGTCTGGGTAAATTTTATATCACGAAAATGTTTAGAAAAGAGTTTTTTAAGCAGTTCCATTGTATCGGTATCAAAAACTGAGCAGCATTGAACCGAAATTACGCCGTTTTTGTTCAAACTACTTTTAATCTTACTGAAGAGCTGGTCAAGAAAATCAAAACGGTGCATTTTGGTCATCGCTTCTGGATGCATTGTTAGATCATAAACGATTGCATCAAAATTATGGACGGTGGAAAGGTATTTATTGGCATCTTCATTTATAATCTCAACATTCGGCTGGGAAAAGGCGTCCTTACAAATACTGGGCAGATACTTTTTTGCTGCGGAGATAACCTCTTTATCAATATCAATCAGAACCGCCTTTTTAGGTTTATATTTTAGAACCTCATATAAAGTGCCGCCGTCACCTCCGCCGAGTATTGCCACATTATTCAATTTCCTTTTTGCCTTAGCCAGGGGTAAAATCATTGCTTTATTATAGAGGTCAGCATCATATTCAGCAATCTGGATATCTTTATCCAAAAACATTATTCTTCCAAAATTTTCATTCTCGATTATATCAATCTTCTGATACTTTGTAGTCTTACTCAGTAATTTCTTTTTTATGTGGTATTTAATCTCAAAACCGCTTGATGTAAAAGAGGTAATCCAATCTTTCTCTTTTATCTCAATAGGATTCCCCCTTTGCAATTCAACCGTTCTTACGATTCTGGGTTTGAATCTTTCCCTTAAGAACTTTAATAATGCAAACGGTTTTTCCCTTTCTGCTGAGCAGGTGAAGATATCCAATGAAATATGGCTCGCCTCAGGATAGGTATGAATCGCAATATGGGATTCAGTAACAATTGCAATTGTCGTAACACCCACCGGATTAAATTTATGGCTGCTGATAGTTACTACGCCGATACCGGACTTTTTTAATCCGGCGCGCAGCGCCTGTTCGATCCTCTTTTTATCATTAAGAATTTTTTTCGCACAATAAATAAATTCTGCGACGATATGGATGCCGTAAGGTTTCATAGTTGATAATATACAGAAAATTGGGACAAAGTCAAGATTTTTTGTTTATATTTAAGAGCAGGTCTTTACCCAACCACAGATGCATATATTTCAGCCCGGATGCGGTATTAAAGAGGACAACCCTTTCATCATCACCGATCCAGCCCTGGTCGCGAAGATGGCGAAAGGCAACAAATGTTGCGGCACCTTCAGGACATAAGAAAATCCCCTGGGTCTGTGCAATGGTTTGAATCGCCCTTAATATCTCCTGATCAGAAACGGCGACTGCGGTTCCCTTACTCTCTCGCAGCGAATTTAAGATAAGAAAATCTCCGATCGCTGAAGGCACCCTCAGACCTTCGGCAATCGTTACCGGCTCAGGCCAGGGTTCTGCAAACTTCTTTTTATTATTAAATGCCCGAACAATCGGGGCACAACCCCGGGATTGAACCGCAACCATTCTGGGAAGTTTAGAATTTACCCAGCCCAGCTTTTGCAGTTCCTCAAAAGCCTTCCACATACCGACCAAGCCGGTTCCACCGCCGGTGGGATAGATTATAACATCAGGCAGTTCCCAGCCCAACTGCTCAGCCAGTTCTAATCCCATAGTTTTTTTACCTTCAATCCGATATGGCTCTTTCAGGGTCGAGATGTCAAATCGCTCATACTTTATATTATCCTCGTGTGCAACCCGGGCGCAGTCTGTAATTACACCATCAACCAGTTGAACATTAGCTCCCCGGGCAATACATTCAACCACAAATGTCTTGGGTACATCCCTGGACATATATATATATGATTTTAATCCACCCATAGATGCATAGGCACTTAATGCAACACCGGCATTACCCGCCGAGGGCATTGACAATTCATTAATACCCAGTTCCTTCGCCTTTGATACTGCAACTGAGAGGCCGCGTGCCTTGAATGAACCGGTAGGGTTCTGCGCCTCATCCTTGATAAACAGATTATAAAACCCGAATTGCCTGCCCAACTCCCGGGTATAGATAAGCGGAGTATATCCTTCACCCAGACTCAAGATATTGTCCGGGTCATCAATGGGTAGAAGTTCTTGATATCGCCAGATATTTGGTGCCCGGGACAAAAGGTCATCGCGTCTCAAAACCTTACGCAGCTGTTTCAGATTGTAGATAACAATAATGGGCTTACCACATACCGGACATAGATTCCAGATAAGGTTCGGCTCCAACCTCTTTCCACAATAGGAACACTTAAGATAATTCACATACCCCATAAATAACCCCTTTCCAATATAAACTATTATACAAAAGTCTAAGCACTTGTCAATAAACTGAATCACTGACTCCTCTCCATTTTTTATCCCGGTTTTTTGTAAGTACAATATAGCCGGGGGGCGTCTCGCCCCGAGGCAGGGCGCCTGGCGGGCTGTAAGAATGACAAACCTCCAGCGGGCGGCGGGGACGCCGCCCGCGCTGAGAAAAATGGAACCGGGTGAAGTCAGACTGAATCATCCTGCTGAACCTTACAATTCCCGCCCTGCCTGAAATGTGAAGTTTATAAAGAAATCAATTCTCCCTTGAATTATTTGATTAAAAGAATAGAATAGGGATGATGAAAATGAAGATTGAAATCAAACGGTTTCAGATTAAGGACTATGACGCCCTCATTAAACTGTGGAATGAAGCCGGTCTGCCCCATAAACCAGAAGGGCGGGATAGAAAAACACATATTGCCCGGGAGATAAAAAATAAAAAGAACTGCATCTTTTTAATCGCCTGGCATAATAAGCAAATGGTCGGCTCGGTTCTGGGAACACATGATGGTCGAAAAGGCTGGATCAATCGCCTTGCGGTTCATCCTGAATATCGCAATCAGGGGATTGGAAAAAGACTGGTTAAGACAATCGAAAAGGAATTGCACAAACAGGGCATCGGTATAATCGCCTGCCTGATTGAAGACTGGAATACCGACTCAATAAAATTTTTTACACGGCTTGGTTATATTCACCATCCGGATATTAGATATTTTACCCGGCGTGATTATAAGGAGATATAATGATTATACCATTTAAGGATAAAGATATTGAGTTTAAACCGACCAAGATTATCGGGGTGGCGAGAAATTATAAGGCACATGCAGAAGAGATGAATGCTAAGGTGCCGACCCGGCCGGGGATATTTCTCAAACCCTGTTCTGCACTGATTGGTAACCAGGAACCGGTGGTTATCCCGGATTCTTCTCAACGCGTGGATTATGAAGTTGAACTCGGCGTGATTATAAAGAGACGGTGTAAAGATATCGATGAATCAGCTGCTGAAAAATTTATAATGGGCTATACAGTAATTGTGGATGTTACCGCGCGTGATCTTCAGGCCGAGGCGAAAAGGTCCGGAATGCCCTGGACCATAGCCAAGGGCTTTGATACATTCGCCCCGGTTGGACCCAGGATTATTCCTGCAGAAGAGATTAATCCTGAAGCCCTTGATATCTGGTTGAAGTTAAATGGTGTATACAAACAGAAAAGCAATACAAAAAATATGATATTCTCAATTCCTTTTCTTATCTCGTTTATCTCTTCAATAATGACCCTGGAACCGATGGATCTTATCGCCACCGGCACACCTGAAGGTGTAGGTCCGATGAAACCAGGGGATATTGTTGAGGCCGGGATTGAAGGGATCGGAACCCTTGGATTCAGTGTGAAATAATCCTTGACTTCCTTTCCCTTTCTATTAAAATTGGTTATGCATAATTTTGGTCGACTCCTCATCATCTCCGGGTTAATCTTCATAATCATCGGTGTTCTGCTTCTATTTGCACCCCGTATCGGGTTGTTCAAGCTGCCCGGTGATATTGTAATAAAACACGGCCCTTTTGTAATAATGTTTCCACTTGTAACAAGCATAATTATATCAATCATATTGACGATACTGCTTAACCTGTTTTTTCATAAATAGATGCTCAACCAGCTTACTGGCAATCGTATATTTATCAGTTCAGGGGAGCCATCCGGAGACCACTATGCCCAATTCCTGGTAAGAGAATTAAAAAAAAATCATCCCGATCAGATTATCTACGGATTTGGCGGCAAAGAACTGCACGAGGCCGGAGTAAAATTAATTCCTGGACTTAATCAGGTAAAGACATTCGGGCTTGATTCAGCAATTTTTACTTTAAAAAAAAATTACTATCTCCATCATAAAATTGCCCGGGCGATATATCGATTCCGACCGGAAGTTTTTATTGCGGTTGCCTATCCAGGTATGAACCTTTTGCTCTGCAGCTATGCAAAAAAACTCGGGCTCAAGGTATACTACTTTTTACCTCCCCAGATATGGGCCTGGGCGAATTTCAGAAAATATCTTATAAAAAAGTGGGTTGATGAAGTGATTTCCGTCTTTCCCTTTGAATACAATTTTTATAAGAACCTGGGAATAAGGGTCATATATTTAAAAAATCCGCTGGTTAATTCTGTAAAGGATTACAAAAGGAATGATTTTCAAACCCGGATCGGCTTTATGCCGGGTTCCCGACCCCAACAGATAAAGAAAAATTTTAATGTGGTAATTGAATTGATAAAAAAAATCAATCAGCAGAATCAGGAAATTCAATTTTATCTAATCCTTTATGATAAAGAGATTATACAGGATATCCAGATTCCAGAATATCTAAGGGTTGTTACAGAAAATCGCTATCAGGCGATGAAAAACTGTGACCTGCTCATTATCAGTTCAGGAACTGCATCACTCGAAGCCGGATTGATGTCCATACCGCAGATATTTTTTTACCGCGCATCGCCTCTTGATTACTACATCTTTAAAAAATTTTTAAGGATAAAAGAGTATAATCTTGCCAACCTCTATTTTAATAACCGGGATGTGCCGGTATTTATCTCCCCGAATCAGCAATATCTTCAAAAGGTTCTCTATAGCGAAGTCAAAAATCGAATGTTGATATAATGAGATTGCCTGAAATAATCGAATCAGAAATCTTAAACTCAACAGAGTTCGCATCACGATATAAAGAACTGAGATTAAAACTTATTAAACTCTCTGATGAATTTTCCCGATTTAAAAAGACAAAATCACCATACCGTGATGCCTATACCGTGTATAACTTTCCGATGAACCTGATGAAGACAATATTTTTAATCAAAAGACTTACAAAATTCTATCCGGAATCACTCCCGGCTGATACCATTCGGGTAATTGATATCGGATGTGGTGAAGGTGCTGGTATGTTTGGTGTATATCTTGGAATCGGACATAAAAAATTCTATCTTAAAGGGATTGATGCTTCATCAGATGCCCTGAAACAGAGTCATCGATTCGCCCGTGCCCTGCAGAAAAAAGACCCCAATCTGCATATCAGTTATACCAGACGAAGACTCGGTTCTAAACTGTTGAAGGAGCAGAAAAACAGGTATGATTTTGTTCTTTTTATCAATGCACTTGCCGAAATTATCCCGGCTGATAAAATCGGGCTCGATTTTATTAAATCTGCCTTCAGATTGCTTAGTAAAAACGGTTTTATAATAATCATTGAACCGGCATTAAAAAAGCACTCCCGACGATTGATGCAGCTGCGGGAATTGATTATTAAACATAACTCCGGTAATATTATACTCCCCTGTCTGCACCAGAATACCTGCCCCCTGCTCAAGATAAAAAGGGAGTGGTGCCATTTTGTGATTCCCTGGGAACCACCGGATTTTATGCAACTTCTTAATAAAGGGTTGAATCGGGAAATTGATCGATTAAAATTTTCTTATCTTATAATTTCCCGGTCCGGACAAAAAATATCAGGGTATACAGTCATCAGCCGATTGCTGACTGAGAAAGGAAAGAAAAAGGTCTTTATCTGCACCGGTCAGGACAGGATTGAATTGATGCGATTGAATCGCGACCGGAGCCAGAAAAATTCCCGATTCGATGCGGTCAAATCCGGAGATTTCATTGAGATTAAAAATTTTATCCAGAAAGGTTCCCTCTGGCAGATAAAAAAAGATACAGAAGTTAAGATTATTTAGCGGCTTGATTTTCGAATTTACTTTTTTGAATATAAATGGATAAAAGAAAGACTGTCCCAGAATAAAAAAATGCTTCGCTGTAATAAACACGCTGCGCGCTGTAAAATGAGTAAGCCCAGGGGCGCCCCGACCCGCCGGGCGAGGACGCCCGGCAAGCTTTTTCTGTAGCCTGGCGTGCTTCTCCCAGCTGAGGGGCGTCCCGCCCCGAGGCACTGCAGGTCGGGATGTTACGCACCAGACAAACTAAATAAACGAAAACGCAGATCGTTATACGCTGTTGGGCATCAAAGCCCGTCTCGTCGGACGGTTTCGTTATTCGTGGTTTTTGGTCTTCAGCCGATTAACCACAACCTATAACCAGACCGGCATCGACATCGTATAGCGAATAACGATTCTGTATAACGAGATTCTCCCCGACAAAAAGAGGTCGGGCAGGCGGCGCTCCGGGCCCTCTGAATAACAGAGGGCATAAATATCGGACTGACACCAAGGCAGGGAAATTTTTCAGGAATCCATTAGAAAAGAATCGATGTTGAGAAGTTACGAAATTGCAAGGTTGGGAAATCATCAGTCATCAGGATTGGCGCGGATAACTAAAAATTGCGAACCTACAGGATACCGGATAAAAGAATAATAATTATATTTGCAAAGTTTTCCAGGAGTAGTTCATAATGTCGTCCCTGAGTAAAAAGTTATCTTCAGTGATAGAAATTATCGCCTTTACTCCGATATTTTTTGCTATCCTGGAATTCCTCCCCATTCTTGAAGGTTGTTTTACCTGACTGACGCGGACCAGTAATCGTCACCGCCGGAAAGGTCTTTGCTGCCCTGATAATCGTCTTTGCAAGCATTCTTTCGATAAACTTCATCTTATTCTCCGGACACATTACACCCTGAATATTTAATATATCAAGTTAAAAAATAAGGGAAAAGTCCCTCGCGGGTTCGGGGTAAATAAACTTATCTCTTCCTCTCTCTGTCATTCTGAATCCACCACCTTCCCTGTTCACGATGACCTGGGCCGGATTAATTAAGTGGATATAGCAAAAAACGAACAGAAATCAGAGAATTTCTGTAATACACATCGCTATAAATTTATAACATCTTGTGCTGGCAATTCAGGAAGAAAAGGTTTAAGAAATTAAAAGTAATGCAGGATTACAAAACAATTTTTTATCTGGATTTAATAGACAAATGAACTGCCTCCGATAAATTCTCGTAAAATACTGTTTGACGGCACATCCCTTTCCTTCAAATCATAGAATAGATTCAAAAAATTTATTAATCTTTTTGCCTCTTCATATTCCGGGGCATCCGGCTTTATTCGACGAAGAATCGGCAGACAGAGTTTTTTCAGCACCGCAGGCTCATAGATTAAGGCGGAATTGAACATCTCATCGGCCTGTTCCTGGAATGGATAGATATTCTTCTCTTCACCCCGGCGCACCGAACTCCAGTGTCTTAACACCCCTTTGATATGATAACCACGATAATGGGTATCGCGCACAATCCTTCTCAACATCCTTGTATCCGTGGTGGAAACCCTGTTATGGTCGTCAATGTTGAGCTGAGTCAGGGCACTTATATAGATTTTGAATCTTAAAGAAGCAAGGATACGATAGGTTAACCTGTCATTAAGGCAATGAATCCCTTCAAGTAATATTACACCATTGTCTTGCAGATATATCATACGTCCCTTATTCCTGCGGCCGGTGATAAAATTGAATCGGGGCATTTCAATCACCTTCCCCTGTAAAAGCCGGCAAAGATGCTGATTCAACAATTTTATATCTACAGCATTTATCGATTCAAAGTCAAGCCTGCCGAATTTATCCCTCGGTGTCCTGGAATGGGGAAGAAAATAGTCGTCGGTAGATATGGAAACCGGCCTGATGCCATTGACCAACAACTGAATCGCAAGTCGTTTTGTAAATGTTGTTTTACCAGCACTACTGGGCCCGGCAATCAAAACCAATTTACTCTTCTTCTTTGTAATCTGATCCGCAATATAGACAATCTTCTTTTCATGCAGTGCCTCACTCACCTTAATGATTTCCGAACCCAGACCATTTTTTATCTTGTGATTCAACTGACCCAGGTCACTGATACCCAGAATCTGTGCCCATTCCTCATGTTCAGAAAAGATTCGGGCAAGCCGGGGTTGGGGAACATATTCAGGTAAGATTGATAAATCCTGCCAGACTGGAAAGACCATAATAAATCCCGGGAAAAAATATCTGAGATAGAATTTATCCGCCTTTCCTGTATTATTAAAGGGTGGAACAAGAAAAAGGTCATAGAAATCAAGGAGTGAATAGACCATAATCCTGGAAACCCGAATATTCTTCAAAAGAACAACCTTATCCTTGAGACCCAATCGCTCAAAGAGTTTTATCGCCTTTGGCCGGCTCATTTTCTGAGACTTTATCGGAATATTTTCTGCTATGATTTCACGCATCTTTTTATCGATGCGCTGGATATCTATCGGTTTTACCCTTCTATGCAGAAGACAATAATACCCCTGGCTTATTGAATGCTCAATACGCAGATTTGCTTTGGGATAAAGTTTTTTTATCGCCACATAAAGAATAAAAGAAAGGGTGGACTGATAACTGCGCCACCGGTTCAGTTTTTCTAAATCTTCAAGTCCTTTTATGTCCTGCTCAAACATTTATAATCCCGGGTTCCGAATATTGCAGTTCCCACCCTTATCATATTGGAACCCTCTTCAATGGCAATCTCAAAATCTGAGGTCATCCCCATTGAAAGGATAGGAAACGGCTGGTCACAGGCCTGGGCAAGTTCATCACGGAGCTCGCGTAGAATTTTAAAACAGGGTCTTGACGCCTCAGGGTCCTGAATCGCCCAGCCCGGCCCGATGGTCATAAGCCCTAAGATATTTATCTTTTTAAATTGCTTTATATTATCATAAAACTGGAAAAGTTCATCCGGACTGATACCAAATTTTGATGGTTCCTTTGAAGTATTGACCTCAATAAGGCAGTCTACGGGTTTTTCCGCCCGTCTTTCAATCTCCCGGGCGAGCTTTACAGAATCGAGGCTGTGAATCAATTTAAAAATCTTGAGGGCATCCTTAACCTTGTTGGTCTGGAGGTGTCCGATCATATGCCATTCCACTATGTTGCCCAGTTGGGCGAACTTCTCTTTTGCCTCCTGAACCCGATTCTCACCGATAATCTTTATTCCGGATTTCGCCGCCTCAAGAATCTTCTCCGCAGGGAATGTCTTGGCAACCGCCACGATCGTAATCTCTTCAGGTCTGCGTCCGGCCCGGGCAGCTGCATCAGTAATCCGCTTCTTCAGTATTTCAATATTTTCCTTGATAGCCATCGCCCAATTATACGAATTTAACAGGTTATGTCAATTGGGGTTTAAGCTGACTCCTCTCCACTTTTTGTCCCGGATTTTTGTAAACTATATTACAATATAGCCGGGGGGCGTCCCGCCCCGAGGCAGGACGCCTGGCGAGCTGCAGGAGATTCTGAAACGAGTTAAGAATGACAAACCTCCAGCGGGCGGCGGGGACGCCGCCCGCGCTGAGAAAAAAGGGAACGCCGCCCGCACGGAAAAAAATGGAGGCATTACCAGCACTGGTGAAAATTGAACCGATGACCAATAAAATAATATAAAAAAAGTAAAACGAAGTTGTTGAGTATTTTTCATCCTGGTTTAACAATTTCATGGAAGTTTATTCTGTCCAGAATACCATTGCAATTATTTCAGGAAACACAATGAAAAAAGTGGAGATGAGTCAGGGGTTTAAGTTTTTTAAATTTTAAATTCATCCTGTCAGATTTATCCCTGAATCTTTATTCATAAACAAAATTCCCCGGTCTCAAAATTGCTCAATTGCACCATTGAGCAATCCTCGAATGCGTTTCCAGTTCACTGATGAATTAAGATTTTTTATGACCAAATTATATCTAAACTGGTAACGATGTCTGTTAACGTTTGCAATCAACTATTGACTTTTTAGCCTTCATCGTGTATATTCCTTCTGGTATTTCTATTGTCATAGGTGCACCTATTTTTTCAAGACCTGATTTCAACCATCTAATTTTGATTAAACCACCCCCTTTCGGTAAGATTATTTTTGATGAAAAACAGCTTGAACTATTTGTTATAATAGATATAATTTACTATGTTTAAGGTAAAGATTATCCGTTACTCTTATATTATCATTCTCATTATCTTCGGAATATTTCTCTGGATTTCATTGGCAACAAAGGTTTCAATATATTATAAAATTGAAGGCTATGCAATCGGTAATAATTTTATCGGCAGTATAAAAGATAAAGGATTTTCTTCAATAGAGAATATCATTAACAATGAATATATATTAAATATCAAAAACAGAAAGATTACAATTACCCCGAGAACTATAGAAAAAAAAGGAGATGGTTTTAAAGTTACCGGCACAGTTGACGGTTTATCACCGGCAGAAAATCTGCTATTTAGCTATAAAATATTAGTCTCATCTGATAAATTACTTATCTCCTGGATAATCGAGAAATCTTTTAAAAGGGCGATATTTTGAAGTTTAGTCAACTTAAAAAGGTATTTCAAATTTCCAAACCGTCATGGTCTTTTATACCACTGATCTTCTTTTTTCTTGTTCTATATACAACCTTTACAGGAGTTAGAGCTGTCTTATATGTATTCCTGATTGATGAAATAGCAATAAATGGTCAGACACAACTTTTTTTAAAAATCTTATTACTGCTTATCTTAACAAATAGCATCCGTTTAATTGCACCGTTTTATTATCACTATCTTATTGAAATTTTTTGTAACAAACTGAGATTTAATCTTTATCTGAATATTTCAAGACATATTCAGAATCTACCCCTTAAATATTTCAGAAAAATGAATAGTGTCTACCTTTCAAATCGTATTATAACCGATATCGATACATTAACAGATACAATCTCGGCGAGAATTTTCGAGTTCATCGCCAGCCTTCTTACTTTACTGATTGCAATTCTCATTGGTCTAAATTTAAGCTGGAAGATTACGCTATTTATAATTATATGTCAACCGATTTATCTGTTCTTTATTCATAAGGGTTCTAAAAAATTGCAGCGTTATTCAGCTGATTTACAGGAAGCAAAACCGGTCTTAGCAAAACAATTACAAGATAATTTTGCCGGTATTTACGAAATAAAATCTTATAACTTTCAACCTTTTTCATTTATTTGGATAGGTAAAACTTTAAAAAAGTATATATACGCACTCTTGAATCGTAATATCTATTCGCAATTCTATTCATTTTACTGTTCTGCGGTTTTGCTCGGATTGATAGTATTTGTCGGATTCGAATTCCTGGGTATTTATCTTATCATAAGAAAAGAATTTACTATCGGTGGATTATTTGCATTTCAAATGATTTTACTTAATATCATTGGTCCCTTACGGGGAATAATCAATATAAATGTCAACTTTCAGTCAGCAATGGCCTCGGTAAAGAGGATTTTATCAATCTGGGAAGAAAAAACGGCTCATCCTGAAATGGGTAAAATAGTCAGGATAACCGGGAATATAGTCCTGGAAAATATAGCTTTCTCTTATGACAAAAAACCAGTACTTAAAGACATAACAGCAGAGATTAAAAGTGGTGAAAAGGTTGCGATTGTTGGAAGGACCGGAGCCGGCAAAACAACATTAGTGAATCTGATTCTGAAATTTTTACAACCTACTAAAGGCAATATTTATATAAACAATAAAAATCTAAATGATATTGATACCAATCATCTTCGTTCTTGTATTGCAATTGTACCACAGAATGTTTATATATTCAATTTATCACTTAGAGATAACTTAAAAATCGGCAACCCCTCGGCTTCTGATGAAAAACTTGAACATATAATAGACACTGCGGGTTTAAGAGAAGTATTTAATCGGCTTCCAAACGGCCTTGATACCAAAATCAGCGCAATGGGAACAGATTTATCTGGTGGTGAAAAACAGAGAATCGGTATCGCCCGGGCAATATTGAAAAATCCTGATATCTTGATAATGGACGAGGCCCTTTCCCAGATTGATTCCTATACTGAAGAAATCATTAATCAAGCAATACAAAAAAACTTCAAAGGAAAAACAATAATTACTATCGCTCATCGCCTTTCTACAATCAAAAATTGTGATCGAATCCTGGTTCTTGATAATGGAAAGATTGTAGCCCAGGGGCATCATGAAAGACTGGTTAAGACTTCTATAGAGTATCAAAAATTATATAAAGAACAATTTTTAATTTAGCCACAATGCAGCTACTATTTATATTTATAATTCTCTCAAAAAAAATTGAAGTATATAACGCTCAAACACCAATCAAGATTGTTCTGGGGAAGAAGAGAAAAATACTCTACTAATTTTGTTACTATCAATTATTACGCTTATAATTGGAATCAAGGGTTTTCGGCTTATCAATCTCGAAATTATTGAATTCTATTTCTCAATCCTCTGCCCCGATTATCTCTTTCTCTACGTTCTAATTCCTGGTTTGAATGGGGTCTGATTCCTCTCCACTTTTTGTCCCGGATTTTTGTAAACTATATCACAATATAGCCGGGGGGCGTCTCGCCCCGAGGCAGGACGCCTGGCGAGCTGCAGGAGATTCTGAAACGAGTTAAGAATGACAAACCTCCAGCGGGCGGCAGGGACGCCGCCCGCACTGAAAAAAATGGAGGCGTCACCAGCACTGGTAAGAATTGAACCGGGCGAAGATGTTAGAGAAATTTTTCAAATGACCAATAAAATAATATAAAAAAAGTAAAACGAAGTTGTTGAGTATTTTTCATCCTGGTTTAACAATTTCATGGAAGTTTATTCTGTCCAGAATACCATTGCAATTATTTCAGGAAACACAATGAAAAAAGTGGAGAGGAGTCAAGGGTTTAAGTTTTTTAAATTTTAAATTCATCCTGTCAGATTTATCCCTGAATCTTTATTCATAAACAAAATTCCCCGGTCTCAAAATTGCTCAACGGTGCAATTGAGCAATCCTCGAATGCGTTTCCAGTTCACTGATGGATTAAGATTTTTTATGACCAAATTATATCTAAACTGGTAACGATGTCTGTTAACGTTTGCATTTATATTCTTGACTTTTCAGTTTAGTTGGATATTATTTATCCAGGTTTCGCCGGGATAGCTCAGTGGTAGAGCAGGGGTTTTGTAAACCTCAGGTCGGGGGTTCGAATCCCTTTCCCGGCTCAGAAAAAGTTATTGGGCAGGTACCCAAGTGGTCAACGGGGGCAGACTGTAAATCTGCTGGCGAAGGCCTTCGGAGGTTCGAATCCTTCCCTGCCCATTTTTATTTTCCGGCGATGGTCGATTTTATCAACCCGGCAAGTTTTTGAGTAAGTTTCTCTCTTGTATATTCTTTATAAGGGTTCTTACCCTGCATAATCCTTCCCTCTTGAAAATCCTGATACACCCTTAAAATCTGATTTTTCATACCATTAATGTCATTGAAATCATAAACCCATCCGGGATAACCTTTTTTAAATGCACTCTCCAAAAGATGAATGCCTTTTGATCGGCCGCAGACAATTATTGGTAACCCTGAAGCAAGATATTCATTCTGCCTTGAAGGAAAGAAGAATTCACTTCCTGTGGTTATCATTATCGCAAGATGGGATTCACAGAATTCTTTTAGCGCCCGGGTATAGGAAAGATGGCCGAAGATACGGGTAAAGCCGTACTGTTTAATCATTTTAATATACGCCTTTTCAATATTACCGATGAATTTAAACTGGACCCGAGCTGAGCTTATCCCTGTCTCAGACAAAAATCGGGCGGTTGCCTGGAGCACGGTATCCGGGTTGCGCTCCTCACGCACCGTGCCCAGATATGCGAGCGTAAATTTTTCTTCTTTTTCTCTTATTTTAAAATCATCCGGGTCATAGCCGTTCGGTATTACTGTAATCTTTTTAAAAAGTTCCGGGAACTTTTCTAACAACTCAGCTTTTATATTTTCATCAACAACAACAATCTTTGCAGCATATCGGGTTACCTTTGTCTCCCAGGATGAGACGAACCGACGCTGTATCTTAAGATATTTAATAAATGGAAATTCAAGCCAGGCATCACGAAAATCAAGGATTAAAGGCACCTGCCTCTTCCTTGCGATGTAGTAACCAAGGATGAATGAGCTGAACGGCGGTCCGGTAACAAGGATTGCATCAAATCTTATATCCTTTACTGAAGCGCAGGCAAACGGTATCCAGCCCACTTTATTATCGGGAAAGTTTATTAACTGTCTTATCGGTTTTTGCCAGTCTTTATGCCGAAATTCAGTTTTACCCAGAAGATATAAAACCCGTGCCGGGTCAAAGGTTTCGGTTCTCAAGACCTTAAGATTTTTCAAGTCATTACCCAGCTCTTTATCCAGACTGTGATAGGCGATATTCTTTCTGGTCAAGATAATCGGATTAATCCCAAATCGGGGAAGGTATTTGGCGAATTTTACCGGCCTTATTGAACCAGGACCACCAAGTGGTGGCCAATAATAACTTATGATTAATAAATTAATCTCATCGGCCATCAATCAAAATATCCGACTCAAAAGACCATACGCCTCACGGCAGTATTCTTTTATCTGGGGATATTTTTTTGAATATTTTCTATAGCCGATTACCTGTTTTAATGCCTGCCTGGCCCCGGTATTATCATTCAATTTATAGAGACATTTACCGATAAATAGTTTACACTGGGCAAGGTTTGCATAGTTTTTATCATTCAGTTTTTCGTATATATTATATAATTTTTCATATATTTCCAGGGCAACCTTATATTTTTTTTCATTAAATTTCAGATAGGCCTTACTCCATAAGAATATTCTTGATGGATACTCCTGCAGCAGACTATCAATATAGGCGGTTGCAGTATCATACTTACCTTCTTCTCCATAGATGAATGCCAGAGAATTTCGGGCGGTAGGACCGCAATAGATACTCTTTTCTGCGGCAATATGTAGCTTCCTGATTGCCTCATTGACATCACCGCCAGCCAGTTTTAAAATCGGCAAATATTTAGATGCCCTCGCCCAGAAGTATTCATAGGTGCCGGCAACAAGATATGCATCATAGAATGTCGAATCATTTTTGATTATCCCTTCCATAATCCTGCCGCCTTTCACCCCGAGTTTAAAGGTCTTAAAATAATTCTTTTTGTAGCCCTCAAGTACCGCCTGATATGCATAGGCACTTCCTAAATAAAATTCTGCCCAGAGATTTTCTTCTTTTTGTAAAATTGCTTCAGCCCGGTACCGGGTTTTTTTAATCAATTCTCGATACTCTTTTTCCCGGGTAAACTGGCATTCATCTAACATCTGAAATTGTAATAGTGCAGCTTTAAAAAAATAGCCAGCCGGATTTTCCGGATACTGATTTATTACAATATCAAATTTTGCTCGTGCGGAATCGAACTTTTCAACATAGGCATACTGCAGTCCGGATAAAATTATTTTTTGAATCTCTAAAGTATTTAAATCTTCCACCTGAAAAAGATAATATGATAAAAAGAGAGCAATCATCAGGGGAATACAATTACTGAGGAATTGCCGACATTCAATTTTTTGAATCCACCTTTAACCAGGGCGTTTTCGCCAATAATTGACTCCTTTAATCGGACATTTTTTAATATCGCTGAACTGTTGACGATAGAATCGGTAATCATTGTTCCTTCAATTACCGCCTTTTCAGCGATTGATACATTGGGTCCGATAATAGAATTCTTTATTACTGCTGAATCTGCGATATAGACCGGAGAAAATATGACACAGGTTTTTCTTTTTTTATAGTGATGGTTTTTTTTGAGGAGATGGCGATTAGTCTCCAGCAGGGAATCCGGGGTTCCGCAGTCATACCATTTTTTTATCTTCACAACCCGAAATTTCTCTCCCTTATTGAGCAGATATTTTAAGGCGTCGGTAAGCTGGTATTCATTCTTTGTCTTTATCCCCTTTTTCATAATATATCGAACCGCATTATAGACAAGTTCAATCCTGCGAAAATAGTATAGTCCGATAATAGCAAGATTGGAACGCGGTGCCTTAGGCTTTTCCTCAAGGTCAATAACCTCATCGCCTTTGGTCTCTACGATACCAAACCGTTCAGGGTCTTCAACCTCTTTAACCGCAAGAACACTGCAGTCATAATTGTGAAAGTCTTTTATATCAAAATCGATGATTGTATCACCAAGCCATACTACTGCAGCACCCTTTAATCCGACCGCTCCGGTGTATACTGCATGGCCTAAGCCAAGCCTTTTTTTCTGAGCGGCAAACTTAAAGTTATATGGATATGATTTGGAAAATTGCGCAATTGCCTCACCCCTGGTACCCAGAACAAGGACGAGTTTATCAACCTTAATATCCTGAAATTTATCGAGGATATGCCCCAGGATAGGTTTACCGGCAACATATAATAGACTCTTTGGTAGAATATGGGTATGGGGTCTCAGCCTTGTCCCCTCTCCGGCGACCGGAATTATAACATTCATCTTATCAAGCATAATCAGAACTTATAGGGTGTCAAGATATGACTTTAATTCATTAAGGTCCGTATAAAGGGCGGTTGAGGCCAATTTGAGGCCCGGATCGATCTTTGCGGTAAGGTCTTTAAGAATTTTTGAGGGACCGATTTCAAGCAGATTTTTATAGCCGTTTGCTTTTAGATTTTCTATCGCCTGAACCCAATTCACCTGGGAAAGCATCTGTTTTTTTAATGCCTGTTTTATCTGCTCAGGGTCAGTGAGCATCTTCTGTTCGGTGATCGAATAGAATTTATGAGCAGGCTGTTTAAATTCTATGGTCTCCAAAAATTGGTTGAACTCCTTTGAAGCATCCTCAAGATAGGGGCTGTGCCAGGCACCACCCACTTTTAAGGGAATACCCCGACCCTGATGTTGAACAACAATCTGCGCCACCTTCTTTATACCCTGTTTTGAACCGGAGATTACTATCTGGTTCGGTCCGTTGATATTGGCAATCACCACCGGTTCGGAAATTTCCTTAGAGACTTCATCACATATCTTTGCCAGTTTTTCCTGGTCAAATTTTATGATTGCCATCATTGCCCCTTTACCACCAGCCCTTTCCATTACCTCACCCCGCTTCTGGATAATTCGAATCCCGTCTTCAAATTTGACAATCTCACAATAGATTATAGCGGTCACCTCACCGAGACTATGACCCAGTGCAACCTCGCCAGTAATCCCGATATCCTCCAGGACCTTTGCATAGGCTAAGGAGATAAGGCTTATCGCCGGCTGGGCGATTGAAGTCCGGGCTGCAGTATCTGCTGCCTTATCACCCCATAAAAATGGGGTGATATCATAACCCAGAATTTGACTTCCCTTTTCAATAATCTCCTTTGCCTGAGGATATGTGCTGCATAATTGCTTACCTACGCCAGGTCGGAATGCACCCTGGCCATCAAAAAGAAAGGCAATCTTTTTCATCAATCCTCCTATCCTTTATTTTGTAATAACAACCACACCGACGGCAAGTTCCTTTGTATGGCTGATGCTTATAAATATATTTTTTATGGATAATGAATCTGCAATCTCTGCAGTTCTCCCTTTTAATTTAATATATGGTGCCCCGGATTTTTCATTCAGGACAATCACCTCATTAAATTTAACACCCTGACGCCATCCGGTTTTAATCGCCTTGAAGAATGCCTCCTTTGCGGCAAATCGTCCAGCCAGTTCTTCAAAGCGAAGCTCTCCCCGTGCCGATAACTTAATCTCATCCGGGGAATAGATATTTTCCAGAAATTTTTTTCTGCGCGTTATCGCCGATTTAATCCTGGACACCTCGATTATATCAATACCGATACCGATAACCACCTATTTTTTTTCCTCAACGATGCCGGTTATTGAAGGGCATTTAACAACCACCCTCTGGTATTTTCTGCCCACCCCTGGTTTACCTATATAATAACCACCAATCTCAATACGATATTCAGCTATCGTGCCGGTGAGGATGCCGCGACGATTTTCATACCAGTTTACAGACCTTCCTTTTAGATTCACTGCACAGATGATATTCAGTTCACCCGGGATAGAAGACATCAAATCTGCATTGGAAGGGATGACCGTTGCCGGACTATTGCCAAACACAGTATGGGAATGGAAATCACCGATATACTCAAACCCTTCTGATAATCGCTGGAGGATTTCATTTATCCGCTGCACCTTTTCTAAATTCAGGGTTGCATGGGCAAATCCGCTTTCTGCAGTCTGATAGGGAATTGCATACTCCACCATAAATTTATTTTCGCCCTTAATTCCAATCAGATACCCGATCGTCTCTTTACGAAAAACCTCAACCGAAGAAGAGACGATGGTGAGGAATGCAGGCAGACTCAAAAATGCTTCCACCAGAGGTTTATCTTCAGCCATTTTTCTCCTCATAGTTTTTTATAATTTTTTTGATTCTTTTCAGACAGCGTTCCTTACCAATCAATTCCAGGGTGAGAAATAATCCTGGACCGCCTTCCTTTCCAGTAGTAAAAACCCTCAGCGGATGGATAAGGTTGCGTGCCGGAATATTTTTTTCCTTAACGAATCCTCTCAGCGATTCTTCTATATGCGCGCCATCAAAATCGGTTATCGTCTCCATAATCCGGGAAAATTCTTTAACTATTTCAATCGTCTCTTTGTGTAGATGCTTTTCTAAAGCCCGGGGTTCGTATTCAAAATCCTCAACAAAGAAATATCTTCCTGCTTTATCGATATCGGCAAGAACCTTTAATCGCTTTTTTATCGCACCACATACCCTTAAAATCCATTCCCGCTTTTTATCGAGTTCTGCCGGAGTGATGAATTTGAATTTAATGAGAAATGGCTTGAGGCTTTCTAATAATTCTCCATCACTCATTCGATAGATATACTGGCCGTTCATCCATTCGAGTTTCTGAATATCAAAAATGGCATTGGCCGGATTTATCCTCTTCAAAGAAAATCTCTGAATGATTTCTTTGATTGACATAATCTCTTTATCATTACCCGGGGACCAGCCTAAGAGGGCGAGAAAATTGACCATCGCCTCAGGAATAAACCCCTTTTCTTTATATGCCATTAATGATACCGCACCGTGGCGCTTTGATAATTTTTTACGGTCTTCACCAAGAATCAGGGGCAGGTGTGCAAATTCTGGTTTTGAAAAATTGAGTGCTTCATATAAAAGTATCTGTTTTGGTGTATTTGTGATATGCTCGACCGCCCTGATTACATGGGTTATGCCCATTTCATAATCATCGACCGCACAGGCGAGGTTATAGGTGGGTATACCATTCTGCCTCAGGATGATAAAATCTTCGATATCGGCAAAATCCCGTTTTATCTCTTTATGGATTAAATCATAAAATACTACCGGATGGTCAGGGACGAGAAATCTTACCGCCTTTGGATGGTTTGCCCGTTCCTTTTCTTTTTTTTGCTCGGGTGTGAGATTAAGGCATCTGCGGTCATATTTCCAGGACTGTTTATTTTTCAATGCGGCTTCCCGCTCCCTTGCTAAGTCCTCGGGCCGGCAATAGCAATAATATGCGTAGCCTTTATCAATAAGTTGCTGAACATATTTTTTATAGATGGCTAATCGTTCAGATTGGAAATACGGTCCTTCATCCCAGTTTAGTCCAAGCCAGCCTAAACCATCAAGGATTGTTTGAATCATCTCCTTTGAGGAGCGCTGCACATCAGTATCCTCAACCCTTAAGATAAATTTACCTTGATTGTGTCGGGCAAAGAGCCAGTTATAAAGGGCGGTTCGGGCACTGCCGAGATGGAAAAATCCGGTCGGGCTCGGCGCCATTCTCACCCTTATTTCACTATCTTTTTTCATAAAATTATAGTCAATGCAAAAATAAAACCGGAGAGGGGGAGATTCGAACTCCCGGTCCGTTTTTACACGAACAACCGCTTAGCAAGCGGGCGCCTTCGACCACTCGGCCACCTCTCCAAAATTCTGGAAAGCGGATTTCCGGTAAACAAGACGCGAAATCCTGTTTTTAAAAAACGGAGGGCGAGGGATTCGAACCCCCAAGGGATTGCTCCCGGCGGATTTCAAGTCCGCTGCCTTACCAGTTAGGACTAGCCCTCCGAAATTCTGAGCCCTTCCCGGTCCAAGATTTAAAGCCAGAACGGCTGAAAAATTATTCTTGTGCACTCAATATCTCGTATCTGTATTATAACTAATTTTAAAAATTTGTCAATCTCTGGCTTTTTATTTCCCCATATTTATATTTGAGATTAATAAGTAAGCTGAGGGGCGTCCCGCCCCGA
>JALVOT010000004.1:35574-168375 GCA_027026255.1 Caldifarciminota bacterium
TTCTTGTGCACTCAATATCTCGTATCTGTATTATAACTAATTTTAAAAATTTGTCAATCTCTGGCTTTTTATTTCCCCATATTTATATTTGAGATTAATAAGTAAGCTGAGGGGCGTCCCGCCCCGACCTTTCCAGCTGAGCGTCCCACCCCGACACGCCGGGCGAGGACGCCCGGCAAGCTTTTTCTGTAGCCTGGCGGGCTTCTCCCAGCTGAGGGGCGTCCCGCCCCGAGGAACCGCAGGTCGGGATGTTACGCACGAGACAAATCAAACAATCCAGAATGCAGACCGTTGTAAGTTGTTGGACATCGAGGCCCGATAATGTGCATACCGGAAAATCTATTGATTATTCTCAAGAAATATATATCATTAATCTATGGATGGAGGCAATCTTTTAAAATTGAAACTCATCTTTCTCTTTTTAGGATTATCTACCTGCTTGGCAGGTCAGGGGTCTAATAACATAAATATCAAAAATCTCTATATCGCATCCCGGGTTATCAAGGCGGATGCCAAATTTGATACGGGGCTCGCCTCTTTAGAACCTAAATATCCGGTATTGAACAGCGAAGATGCGATTCTCGGTCTGGTTTTAGAGATTGAAAGTAATAATAAAAATATCTTTATCTCTTACTGGAAAAAGGTTATAATTGATGGTCAAACGATAATAACCAGACGGCCTGAAGATTTCAACCTTGAACATATAAAAATCACCTGGTATAAGATAGAACCGGTGCGGGGAAGCAAAAAGACAGGATATAAATATTACAGTAATGAAGATTGGATTGAAGAAGACGGTGGTTATAAAAAGATATGGCACTGGGACAAAATTGAATATCAGGAATTTGTCTGGGATAGTTCAAATACCTGGATTATAAAGGCTGATGTTACACCGGTGAGATTGGACCATCATAATTTCGGCACAATGAGGTATAAGGTTGAGATAGAATATAAAGGTAAAAAGATTTCATCACCGGGTATTGAGTCGGTTGAAAAAGACGGTGAGATTGATGCCCATCGTATCAGTGTTCGAGGTAATACCGGTAATAAAATTATTGATTGGGCATACTCTTTTTTTAATCTTCCTTTCATCTGGGGGAGTGCGAGCAGAACCGGCCAGTCGTCGGCACATCAGACCGAAAAGTATATTGGAGCGGATTGTGCAGATTTTGTTGTCGGGGCATTTAGAAAGGCAGGTTATAATATTCCATATACCGGCAGTCAATTACTACTCAACTATGCCCGGGTAATAGTAAAACCGGATAGTATTGATAATCAAGGTTTTTATATAATTAAAGGTAAAAGGATAAAGTTTGACACCGGGATGGTGATGCCCGGGGATTTAGTTTTATGGTCCAGACATGCCGCAATACTTGGCAGGGATAATGGTAACAACCTCCTTGACCAGAATGATATTGTCATCCATATCCTTTTCCATGAGCCGGTTTTTGAAAAGATTTCCCGGGCCTATTCCGGAGACTTTGTGATTGCCCGATTTAAGAGGGTTGATTAATCACCTTTTTTCCCGGGTAAAAATTTAAAGTTGTAGACTGTCGTATCCTGATTCAACAGTGCTGAACCGATAAAAAAGCAGGGTATTAATAGAATTATTAAATTTTTTATCATATTAGACTATATCATAAAAATTATCATTATCAGCTGAATTTATCCTGTTTGTGCTCAACCATTAACTCTGACTCCTCTCCACTTTTTTCATTATGCCTCCTGGATTAATTGCAACGGTATTCTGAACAGAATAAACTTCCCTGAGATTATTAAACTAAGACGAAAAATATTCAACAACTTCGTTTTACTTTTTTTATATTATTTTACTGGTCATTTGAAAAATTTCTCTGCTATTTTCGCCCGGTTCAATTTTTACCAGGGCTGGTGGCGCTTCCATTTTTCTCAGCGCGGGCGGCGTCCCTGTTTTTCTCAGCGCGGGCGGCGTCCCCTTTTTTCTCAGCGCGGGCGGCGTCCCCTTTTTTCTCAGCGTGGGCGGCGTCCCCGCCGCCCGCTGGAGGTTTGTCATTCTCAACTCGTTGCATACTCGCCAGGCGTCCCCGCCTCGGGGCGAGACGCCCCTCGGCTATATTGTAACATAGCTTACAAAATCCAAGACAAAAAGTGGAGAAGAATCAACCATTAACTTCCTTGACTTATCATAATTTTTATTTATAATTGATTTTAATGAAAACCATAATGAAGGAATCGGACATCAGGAGGGCACTGCGTCGTATCGTCCACGAAATCATTGAAGCAAATAAAGGAATCCGAAATCTTGCCCTGGTTGGCATAAAGAGGCGGGGTGATTTTATTGCCCAGCGTATCGCCGATATTATTAAAAAGACCGAAGGCAAAAAAATCCCCATCGGCGCCCTGGATATTACCCTTTATCGTGATGACCTGCAGCTTGTGTCTGAAGCCCCGATTATCGAAGGCACAGAAATAAATTTTGACATCAATAATAAGATAATTGTTCTGGTCGATGATGTTTTATACACTGGCCGCACCATCCGGGCGGCGATTGAAGAAATCCTTGATTTTGGAAGACCAAAGAAAATTCAACTTGCCGTTTTAATTGACCGGGGCCACCGGGAATTACCGATCCAGGCCGATTTTGCTGGCCGAAAGGTTCCTACATCAAAAAAAGAAATTGTGGATGTCTTTATAAAAGAGACCGACGGTGCGGATAGTGTGGTAATACATAGTTACCGGAAAAAGCAAAAGGATACAAAAAGCGGTCAAGGGAAAACTCCGAGAAAGACCAAAGTAAAACAGCTGTTTATTACCGGTGAAAAGAATAATGCCTGAGAAGAATCTCTTAGGAATTGAACCGCTCGGTGCCGAAGATTTAAATAGATATTTAGATCAGGCCGATAACTTTCTCGGTGTCCTGGAACGTCCTATCCCCATTGTCCCTGCCCTGCGTGGTAAGACAATCATCACCCTTTTTTTTGAGCCCTCAACCCGAACCCAGATATCATTCAGTATTGCCGCCAAGAGACTTTCTGCGGATGTGGTGAATTTTTCCCGGGCGACCTCAAGTGTGGTAAAGGGAGAGACCCTGCTTGATACAGCAAAAAATATTGAAGCGATGAAAATCGATGGTGTTATTATCCGGCATTCGGTTCCTGGCGCTGCCAAGATTCTTGCTGACCATCTTGACGCCTTTGTAATAAATGCCGGAGATGGTGGACATGAGCATCCAACCCAGGCACTGCTTGATCTGATGACAATTCGTCAACACTTTGGCAGGATTAAGGGTTTGAAGGTTTTAATTGTCGGTGATATTGCCCATTCCCGGGTTGCCCGTTCTAATATCTTTGGATTAAAGACATTGGGAGCTGAGGTCGGGATCTGCGGACCGCCTACACTTATCCCCCGGGAGATAGAAAAACTCGGGGTTCAGGTATTTTGCAGCCTTGATGAAGTAATTAAAGAGTTCGATGTGATAATGGCATTAAGAATTCAACTGGAACGACAGAAATCTGGTTTATTCCCTTCAATCCGTGAATATCGTAATTTCTACGGCTTAACCAGAGAAAGGATTAAAAAGATAAAACCGCATGGTGTGATTATGCATCCCGGACCGACAAACCGGGGAATTGAAATTGACCCTGAGGTTGCCGATGGGAATAAATCACTCATTCTCAGACAGGTTAAGAATGGTGTAGCATTAAGAATGGCGGTTCTATTTATCCATGCAGGAGGAAAGATTGAATAGAATATTGATTAAAGGCGGCAGGGTAATTGACCCCGGGACAAATCGTGACGGCCGGTTTGATATTCTGATCACCGAAAATAAGATTACTCAGATTGACAAAAAGATAACCCCGAAAGGGGCAAAGGTAATCGATGCCCGGGGTCTAATCATTACCCCGGGATTTATCGACCTCCATTGCCATCTGCGCGACCCGGGGCGTCCAGATAAAGAGACCGTAGAATCCGGTTCCCGGGCCGGGATTGCTGGCGGCTTTACAACCCTCTGCTGTATGCCCAATACCGAGCCGGTCATTGATAATGAAGGCATTGTCAATTATATTATAAAAGAAGCATCACGGGTAGGATTGTGTCGGGTATTACCCATTGCAGCAATAACCAAAAAAAGGCAGGGAAAGGAGATTACTGAATTCGGTGAATTAATCAAGGCCGGGGCAAAAGGATTTTCTGATGATGGAGATACTGTTGCCAATGCCAATGTCTTAAGACATGCATTGGAATATTCAAAGATATTTAATGTTCCCATATTTGAACATCCGATTGATAATAATCTTGCCCAGGATGGAGTAATGAATGAAGGATTTTCATCAACCCGGTTGGGTCTTAAAGGAGCACCAACGATTGCTGAGGATGTCATCGTCGCCCGCGACCTATTGTTAGCAAAATTTACTGGAGCAAGGCTGCACCTTTGCCATATTTCATCAAAGGGTGCAGTTGAGTTGATAAAAAAGGCAAAACAGGAAGGAGTTCACATAACCTGTGAAACCTGTCCCCATTATTTTTATTTCAATGACGAGGTTCTGGAGACATTTGACACCAATTATAAGGTCAATCCGCCCTTACGCAGTGAAGAGGACAGGAAGGCGATTATTGAGGGCCTGCGCGACGGCACGATTGATTGCATCGCAACCGACCATGCCCCACATACCCGGGCTGAAAAGGAATTGGAGTTTACCCGGGCGCCATCGGGGATGATCGGTCTGGAAACCGCACTTTCTTTATGTATTATGGAGCTGATCAATCATCATCAATTCAGCTGGCTTGAACTTATAAAAAAACTGACCCTTAATCCAGCCCGAATTCTTAATGAAAAACTGGGTGTACTTCAACCCGGGTTACCTGCAGATATAGCGATGATTGATCCAGAAAAGAGATGGCGCTATACCGAGAACAGGATTCAATCGCGCTCTAAAAATAGTCCACTCTTGAACCGGGAATTAAAGGGTAAGGTGGTCGGATTGATTGTTAAGGGAGATATAAAATATCTTCCCGGAAATAAAGATGTTTGAAAGGACAAACAACCGTGGTAAGAGTACCTTACCGGATTGGCTCAGCAGTGGACAGGACCTTTTTGGCACAATCCAGATTATAAAAGGGAAGAAGATTGATGTAGGCTATCTGGAGATCGATTCAGAATTTAAATTTAGCAAAACATTTAACTACCCCATTATCTTTATAATCAAAAGTTCCAATTCAGATATTGAGGCGGATGCAATCGCCTTTAAGATTGATGAAGATAAAGGCAAAACCGAACGGGCAATTGAGGAAAGTATCATTGCTCCGCATGTCTGTAATATCCTGCGCCGGGAAGATTTTCTTAAATTCTTTGCCGAGGTAGTGGAGAAGGATATCGATTTCGCCCTTTATATAAACAAAACACCGGAAAAATTTAAAGACCTGAAAATTTATCAATTGAACGAAAATCAGAAGATTGTATTTAATGAACGACTGATCCTCGCCATTAGCGAAATCCTTGACCGGCAAAAAAAGAATGCTGATTCATCCCGGGGATTAAACTAAATCCACCCCGAAATCTCCCTTTACCACCTCACCGATAACAATCGGCTTTATCGGACGAAACTGTTTTATATCTTTCTTATCAATGATACAAACCATTCCGATACCCATATTAAAAACCCGATACATCTCATTTTCTGGAACCTTACCCAGTTTCTGAATCAAAGAAAAAATTGGCAGGGGTTTCCAGGCATTTTTATGAATTATTACTGAACATTTCCCGGGAAGGATTCTTTTGATATTATCATAGAATCCTCCTCCAGTAATGTGGGCAAGACCTTTTATATATTCCATCCTCGGCTCAAGCATCTTTCGATACGAGCGATGAACCTTTAACAACTCTGCGCCAATGGTGCATTTCAATTCGGGTACATAAGTAGAGAAGCCGTAATTTCTGAATAATATCTTACGTGCCAAGGAATAGCCATTGGTATGGAGGCCTGAGGATTTTAATCCCAGAACAATATCACCGGGCCTGATTTTTGAACCGTCGATATAATTACTTTTTTTGACTATACCGACGATGAATCCGACAAGGTCATATACACCCGCAGGATAAAACCTTGTGAGTTGAGCGGTTTCACCTCCAACCAGCACAATCTTCTCTTTTTTACAGGCCTTTACCACGCCGGAAACAGCCTGGGTTAGAACCCGGGGCTCGAGTTTTGAGAATCCGATATAATCCATAAAAAAGGCTGGCTGGGCACCGGTGGTAAGGATATCATTTACACAATGGTTTACTAAATCGATACCCACGGTATTATGTTTATCAAGGGCACAGGCAACAAGGATCTTGGTCCCCACCGAATCACAGCTGCTGATCAAATAATGCTCTTTCCAGGCATAGATGCCGCCAAACAGGCCAAAGACCGCGCCGCTACTGCCTTTAAATGTGGAGGTCACCTTCTTGCCTATACTTTTTTTAACCTGATTTAAAAAATTGATATCAACTCCGGCTTCCTTATAAAGCATATCCAATTTTAACCAATTTATCTGCAATTGCAAGTATTTTTTATCGGCTCTGACGAGTCAATTTGTAAAATTTTCTATATTTATCCGGGAAACTGTTGATAAAATGATTTTTCCGAGGAGGATAATCAAAATGTCTGCCCTGCCATTTATAATTGATACCCTCTCGCAAATATCAAAAATCCCTTCGTTCGCATACGACCCATCCAATACCATTTTTGTGAAATTAAAAAACCATTATTTCAAAAAACTTCCTGATTCAGTTGAAGAGAAAAAAGTCACAGCACCTTTTAGAAAATCGGGCAAAAGTCGAAAAGTTACCGCAGTCCCTGGGCCTTAATTTCCGCAGGGATAAAATCTCTTAGTGCTTTCCGATTCAAAATCCTTTTGACATCGGCCCGGTTTTTGTGTATCAAACACTGTTCGAGAAATTCCTGAAGTCCATTTTCTAAACGATTTATAACCGCCTGCCTCATCTGCTCAGACCAGGGATCATACATATGTTCAAATGGTCTGGCGCGAAATAGTTTGAATGCAGACATATATTTTTTGCAGACATAACACCATTCACCAGAATTCATTAATGCCTTTGCCTGGACTAAGTTGAGTTCAAAATCCTTATAATCGGTGGTGAAATAAACCCCCTTATTTATCAATAGTTTATTGACCTGGTTATGGGATACTACAAAAAGATGGCTTGGCAGATGCATTCTTTTCTTGAGCCTTACCAGCAGATGCGAAAGCTGGCTTGAAGGATTTTTACTTTTAGGCCAAAAGTTTTTATAGAGCTGATCAACGAAGATTGATTTCCCGGGTTCACCCACCCTGAGTGCAAGATGAATGAGAAATGCCTTTTCCTTGGGAGTCAATAAAACTCTAAAATATTTATGATTGCGATAGATAATCATCTTCCCGAGAAATTTTATCTGATAGACCGGAATTTCACGCATAAAAATTGGTAGTCGCAATAACCTTTTGGAAACTCCGGGGTTCTGTTTCTTTGTAAGTATACCTGTAATAAGTTCTGGGAAAAAAACAATGACCCGTTCAAAAAATCCCATCAAACCTTTCTTCTTTGCATAATTCAAGGCTTTATTAAAATCTTTTATCTTTAATGATGTCTGGGCACTTCTAAGAAGAGATATTAAATATAATACAGGAAGTCTAATTGAACCAACATCCGTCTTTCCTAAAAGAGATTCAATCGTTGCCCGATGTTTCATCATATGATATTTTTTAAGAAAGACCAGACTCTCCTGCAGTAAAACTTGCGCTCTCTTTTCATTTCCCAATGCCTGCTCAATAACTGCCAAACAGAAATTTGCCATATAAATGTAATTACGGAATTGTATTTTTTTTGATTTTTCAAGACACTCTTTAAGATAGAAAACCGCTTTTTCCAAACTTCCCAGGCCCAGGTTAAGAAGCGCCTTAATCAAAAGATAAAGGGTATAATCCTCACTATCCGATGCTATATTTGACCTATTTTTAAGAAAATTCTGTGCTTTTTTGTATTCACCGCCGAGAACCAAAACAAGCGCTATCCTCAAACAGAGGTCTATATCATAATCTTCCTTTTCAAGCTCTAATGCCTTATTGTAATATTTTAATGCCTCTCCATAATCAGTAATAAATGTCATTAAATCACCAACCATTATGTATGTATTTGGATGTCTTAGAGAGGTAAGTAATCTTCTGCACTTTCTTGCACAGACAATTGCATTCTCCACATCCAGAAGTTCTGCACTGGCTGCCCCACTTAAAAATGTCAATGCCATATTTAACGCCGGCTCTCTTATATTTTTCACCCGTTTCCTCAACAATCTATTTAACTGTAGCTCTTTTTTCGGCATACGCAGCCAGTGAAGAGCGAGAAGTTCAATAATACCTGCCCAAACCGAAGAATATAAAAAGCCGCTTTTCTCAAACATCTTTCTCAAACGTCTTGCCTTCTGGTAAACAACCACTTTGAAAGTTTCCATAAACTCCGCATCAAGTTTATCCAATCTTCGCCGTAGAGACAGATAACGTTCGGGAATCTTCTTCAGAATATCTGAATATTCAATAGGAAAAGCAGGTAGTTTATTCAAAATTTCTGCAGCATTTTTCAGGGTTTTATGATCAGAGTTCTTTAAAAGAATAAATTTTACCTTTTCAATAATCTCTTTTGACTCCGGAGTTGAATTCGCCATCGGTGAAAAAATATTTTCTAAAGGATGATTAATCAAACCGTATCGTTTCCATATAGAATGAATCCCTTTTAATGAAATTTTTATATTTTGTTTTTTTAAAATTTCTTTTGTCTGCCTGAGGGTAAGCCAGGGTCTATTCTCTTTTAAAAACATAACCCTTTCTTCTATATCCACACCAAATCGATTCCAGGGTTTATGATATGAATATTTTAAATTATTATATCTCTTCACGAATCGCCATAATGTCACATGGGATATATTAAATCTCTCAGCCGTCCTTCTTAAAGAACCATCTTCAGCATAAGCTGAAATCGCCTCCGTCTCTATTTCTGTATTCTCTTTTCGCCTCATAAGAGATTATAACCATTGTCAAAACATTGTCAAGCATTTGTTTCAATTCGTGGAAAAAATTGAATATAAATTGATGGATAATGCGACACCATTTAAATATTGCCGCAACTATATGAAAAATAAAGGAAAAATTTTGACTGCACCGCCTCAACTTAACATCGTTTCAACTAATATTATTTTACAATTGATACCAATCCCTGACCAGATTGGTAAAGAAACAGCGTATGGGTGGGTAAAGCAGGACGGTGAATTTTTTAATGATGTGAAACAAACTAAATCCTTTAAAAGAAAGTGAGGTGAAAAATGAAAAAAGGATTAATACAAGTATGGCTCCTGGGGTTTATATTAACAGGGTGTCTATATGGGGCTATTAACACCGGACCCTACCTGACTCCAGGGGATAATCCCAAGACCTCTGTCTGGGTTAACTGGAATACCACCAACGCAGCCCAGAGCAGAGTTGCTTATGGAACCAGTTCTTCTGCACTAAACGACACTGCAAGCAGTTCAGGAACAACTGAATTCCATCATGTATTACTGGATAATCTCAATCCAGGAACAGTATACTACTACAAAGTTCTCCCCAGTGGCGATGTCAAACATTTCCGAACTTTTCCCAATAGTGCTGACAGCTTCAACTTCATTGCTTTTGGCGATACCCGTGATGGTGATAATCCCCACCAGCAGATAATGAATCGAATGTGGGATTATGATTTTGTGCTTGTTACCCATTCTGGAGATTTAGTAGGTAGGGGCAATAGGTGGTCGGATTGGACCACATTCTTTGATATCGAAGATACTGTAATCAGCTATAAGCAGTTTTTACCAGCGGTGGGTAATCATGAATACCCCTACACACAATTTGACAGTCTTTTCAAACTCCCTGAGGGAAATAATAACAACTACTATTCATTAGATTATGGAAACGCCCATTTTGTAGTCCTTAATACTCAGAGCGATATCTCGGCTGAGAGTACCTGGCTTGTAAACGACCTTCAGGCAGCAAATAACAATCCGAATATTGTCTGGAAATTTGCAAATTTTCACCGTCCACCTTATTCGTCAGGTCCACACGGAAGTGCTTCGGATATAAGAGCAAAATGGTGTCCGGTATTAGAAGAATATGGAGTGGATATTGTTTTTAATGGTCATGACCACGACTATGAGCGAAGTATTGATATCAATGGAACAGTCTATATTGTAACCGGTGGTGGTGGTGCACCCCTTTATAATCCGGACTCAAACTGGTGGACAGCACATGTAGAAGGCACTTATCATTTTTGTTTGATTGAAATAAGAGACGATGATCTGCTTTTGAAAGCAATCAAACGGGACGGCACTGTATTCGACACTCTGAGATTGCATAAAGCGGCACATGAACCCTGGATTACAATCACCAATACTGATATTAATGATCCATCTCCTGGTGGAAATGGCAATAACCAATTAGAACCAGGGGAAACAGCCAACCTTCTAATAACCCTGAAAAACCAGGGTGGTGTCCAAGCAACAAATACTAATGGGCTATTACGCACCAGTGATCCTTATATCACAATAAATGATTCAACTACAACGTTCGGTAATATAGCACCTGATTCCCAGAAAACAAATAACGCGGATCCATTTAACATTACAGCATCAGATTCAACCCCAACGGGTCATACAGTTCAATTTGAACTTATTGTTACTGCTAATGATTATAATGATACCCTTAACTTTGATATTATGGTCGGCACCAAAGATTATTATGTCTGGAACCCTGACCCTACTCCATCACCAGGACAGCAAATTGATTCAATCCTGACTGCCCTGGGATATTCTGGTGATTACGGCACATCTCTGGCATCAGATTTAACCAAATACAAATCTGTCTTTGTATGCGTTGGAGTATACAGCAACAGTTACATGATAAGAGAGAACAGTCCTGAAGCATCAGCCCTTGCAGATTATCTCCAGAATCAGCACGGCAGGATGTATTTAGAGGGTGCTGATGTCTGGTACTGGGACCCAAACCATGGTGGTTATAATTTTAATCCGTTATTTGCCATTAATCCGACTGACGAAGGTACTAACGATATGGGTCCGGTGGTTGGCCAGTCTGGGAGATTTACTGCGGGAATGAACTTCAACTATAATGGTGAGAATAATTATATGGATCATATCTCACCTACGGGTAATGGATTTTTAATCTTTGTTGACGGTGATAATAATTATGATTGTGGTGTTGCGCATGATGCAGGGGATTATAGGACGGTTGGGACTTCATTTGAGTTAGGTGGTCTGGTGGATGGGTCTCCACCTTCAACCCGTGCTGCGCTGTTGGATTCGATAATGCATTTCTTTGGAATCTCTATCAATCCAGGGGTTAAAGAGCAAAAAGACCTTTCAATGAAACCAGCAAAAACCCAGCTGACCCAACTCTATCCCAACCCGACAAACAGCAAAACTACGATTAAATTCCAGATTAACCATAATACTCCATTATCATTAAAAATCTATGATGCCATGGGTCGTCTGGTGCGAACGATAATAGACTCTCCCGACTGTAAACCAGGTTACTACACAGTCAAATGGGAAGGCAATGATAATAGAGGTAGAAAGGTATCAAACGGTATCTACTTCTTATCTTTCCAGACTGATACTCACAAAACACTACGTAAGGTAATAGTCATAAAAAGGTAACAGCCATTATTACTTAATACAGTCTGCGGGGCATTTTGCCCTGCAGACTGTATTAAGTGGAATCACTCTCATTCTTCGTAACCACAAAAATAGTTTCCTATCCATCCGGCATTATGGTTCTGTCTTCAAAAGTAACAACTCCCTGACCTCCAAATGTTACCCTCATTATTTGATTTTTAAGTGTATAGACATATACCTTACAGGGACGCTGCATTGCATATCTCTGTTCAATAATAATCCGAGTGATTTCGTCACCTTTTAATGAAATTTTTATCTTTTGTTTTTTAAAATTTCTTTTGTCTGCCTGAGAATAAGCCAGGGCCTATTCTCTTTTAAAAACATAACCCTTTCTTCTATATCCACACCAAATCGATTCCAGGGTTTATGATATGAATATTAAGAGATTATAACCATTGTCAAAACATTGTCAAGCATTTGTTTCAATTCGTGGAAAAAATTGAATATAAATTGATGGATAATGCAACACCATCTAAATATTGCCGCAACTATATGAAAAATAAAGGAAAAATTTTGACTGCATCACCTCAGCTTAACATTATTTTAACTATTAATTATATAATTAATACCAATTCTCGACCAGATTGGTAAAGAAACAGCGTATGGGTGGGTAAAGCAGGACGGTGAATTTTTTAATGATGTGAAACAAGTTAAATCCTTTAAGAAAGTGAGGTGAAAAATGAAAAAAGGATTAATACAAGTATGGCTCCTGGGGTTTATATTAACAGGGTATCTATATGGAGGTATTAACACCGGACCCTACCTGACTCCAGGAAGTAATCCCAGGACCTCTGTCTGGGTTAACTGGAATACCAATAACGCAGCCCAGAGCAGAGTCGCTTATGGAACCAGTTCTTCTGCACTAAACGACACTGCAAGCAGTTCAGGAACAACTGAATTTCATCATGTATTACTGGATAATCTCAATCCAGGAACAGTATACTACTACAAAGTTCTCCCCAGCGGCAATGTCAAATATTTCCGAACTTTTCCCAATAGTGCTGACAGCTTCAACTTCATTGCTTTTGGCGATACCCGTGATGGTGATAATCCCCACGAGCAGATAATGAATCGAATGTGGAGTTATGATTTTGTGCTTGTTACCCATTCTGGAGATTTGGTAGGTAGTGGCAGCAGCTGGTCAGATTGGACCACATTCTTTAATATCGAAGATACTGTAATCAGCTATAAGCAGTTTTTACCAGCGGTGGGTAATCATGAATCCCCCTTTACACAATTTGACAGTCTTTTCAAACTCCCTGAGGGGAGTAATAACAACTACTATTCATTAGATTATGGAAACGCCCATTTTGTAGTCCTCAATACTGAGATGAATTCGAGCGGTATCTCGGCTGAGAGTACCTGGCTTGTAAACGACCTTCAGGCAGCAAATAACAATTCGAATATTGTCTGGAAATTTGCAAATTTTCACCGTCCACCTTATTCATCAGGTCCACACGGAAGTGCTTCGGATATAAGAGCAAAATGGTGTCCGGTATTAGAAGAATATGGAGTGGATATTGTTTTTAATGGTCATGACCACCTCTATGAGCGAAGTATTGATATCAATGGAACAGTCTATATTGTAACCGGTGGTGGTGGTGCACCCCTTTATAATGGAGACTCAAGCTGGTGGACAGCATATTCAGAAGGCACTTATCATTTTTGTTTGATTGAAATAAGAGATGATGATCTGCTTTTGAAAGCAATCAAACGGGACGGCACTGTATTTGACACCCTGAGATTGCATAAACCAATACATGAACCCTGGATAAAGGCACTCAGCTATAATATTACTGATCCTCCACAAGGTGGAAATGGTAATGGTATATTAGAACCTGGTGAGACCGGGAAAATGGTGGTAAACATAAAAAATATTGGTGGTGCAGGTGCCTATAATACAACCGGGACCTTGGTATCCTATGATAACTATGTTACAGTGCAGAATACAACCTATAACTTTGGTGACCTGGCTCCGGGTGATACCACATCGAATTCAGGCAGTCCGTTTTCACTCGTGGTTCACGATTTAACCCCTCAGGGACATGGTGCAAAGATTGGGTTAGTGCTCCATGCGGATGGTAAAAATGATACCGTAGACTTTGATGATACACTATACTATACAATTACAATCGGCACTCCCCCAGACCCCACAATCATCTTTGGAGACGACTTTGAATACAGTGGTGGAGTTGATAGTTTTCCACATTACTGGAATGCAACTGGAAACTGGGCGCGCTCAACCCAGAATTCCCATTCTTCAAGCCATTCTGCATATAGTGGTGCACCTCTTGATAATGCAACAACCTTAACCATGAAAAATGGAGTTGACCTGACCCCATTCAGTGACCCCCGACTCAGTTTCTGGCACCGTTATGATTTTGCTTCAGCAATGTTTATGGATGGCTGTGCAGTTCAGATCTCTACTAACGGCGGTTCTTCCTGGGGAGACCTCTGGACCTTTAACTGGAATAACGGTGAAACCATTCCCTGGACTGAATTTGCCCTGCCTCTTTCTTCCTATATCAGCAACAATGTCAAGGTTAGATTTATGATTGACGCCAATACAATGTTCCAGGACCGTACTGATTGGTTCATCGATGATTTTATGTTATTTACTCCAACCGACAATGAGCCGCCTTATTTTACAAATACTACGGTCTGGCCGGATACTAATTATACTGGCCCATTTCCTGTGCAGTCAAAGATTACCGATAAAAGTGGTGTCGACCAGGCAAAACTCTATTATCGGGTTAATTCAGGTTCCTGGCAGGAACTGACAATGTCAGCGGGGAGCAATAATATCTATTCAGCAAGCATTCCTGCCCAGTCCTCGGGTGATAAGATTGACTATTATTTATGGGCCCGGGATAAGTGGCTTACTCCGAATGCGGGATGTGACCCGATTGGTGCACCGGATCGTGGATATTACTCATTCAATCTGAAGATCGGAATCAATGAAGGTCAGGCGGGCAGAATTCAGTTTATGCCGATAATCACCAATCCTACGCGGGGTCCGGTAAAGATCAGATTCAGCATTCCGGAGAAGAATAAGGTCAATCTGGCAGTCTATGATGTAACCGGCAGAAAGGTGAAAACAATATTCAATAAAAAAATAGCCCCTGGTGAATATCAGATAACCTGGAATCGTCTTGATGAAAAACATAGGCAGATTTCTACAGGCATCTACTTCTTGAAGTTTTCTGTTCCCGATGCAAAGTATGAAAAGATAGAGAAGGTTGTTCTTTTGAAATAGACATCCTTACACAAAACTACTCTCCGTTCTAAAGGAGGGGGCAGGCATCTGCCTCCTCCTTTTTTATTAACATCCCGGTTCCCCGGACACAGCCTTGACTTATCCACCTTTATTAGTTATTATTTAGAATGAAATTTGTCGGTCTTGATGTCGGAGGAACATTTATAAAATCGGCGCTGGTTATCAACGGCAGGGTTAAAAAATTTCAGGTTATTCCGAGTCTGGCAAGCAAGGGACCGGAATACTCAATCAATCAGATAATCAGAGCAATTGATGTTTTGGTTAAAGACACTCAGGGGATTGGGATTGGTATCGCCGGGATTACCGATGCCCGGGCGGGTGTGGTAAAGACATCACCAAATTTAAAGGGCTGGGATGATATCCCTCTGGCAGCAACCTTAAAACAAAGATTCAAAAAACCGGTGAAGATTATCAATGATGTAGATGCAATCTGCCTTGGTGAATGGTATTACGGGCGAGCCCGTGGATACAGGAATGTCTTCTTATTCACGGTTGGCACCGGGGTCGGTGGTGCAGTAATTTGTGAAGGAAAATTGGTTCTTGGTGCCAATGGTTTTGCTGGAGAGCTGGGCCATACTGTCATAAATTTTAACGGACCGAAATGCTCCTGCGGAAATCACGGATGTCTGGAAAGATATGTTGGGGCGCGATATATTATACGCTACGCCAGAAGGTTATTAAAAAAGCATCCCAGTCGATTGTCTCAGTATAAAAAACTTACTCCGGCAATCATCGCCCGGGAAGCAAAAAATGGTGATAGCGTAGCCAAGGATGTCTTCACCCGGGTCGGCTTCTATCTCGGGGTGGGGATAACAAATATTATCGCCCTGTTTGACCCGGAATTGATTATCATATCAGGTGGAATCTCAAGGGCAGGAAAGGTATTATTTGACCCGATAAGAAAGACGGTTCGACAAAAACTCCTGGGTGAGCAATACCGTAACTACAGGATTGTGGCTTCAGCCCTGGGTGATTATGCCGGGATCATGGGTGCTGCTTTACTATTTAATAAAAGGATTTGCCCGGACTGAGCCGGGCAAATCCTGGGTGGATGATTAGGAGGTATTATTTCACTTCAACTTCAATCTCTTTGGGTTTAAGAATCTCAGGTTTTGTCAGGGTTATCGTAAGCACACCGTCTTTATAGTTCGCCTTCACCTTATTCGGTTCAATATCCGATGGAAGAGTAATTGCCCGCTGGAATTTGCCGTAGGTGCGTTCGATCCTGTGGTATGTTTTATTGTTAGTCTCCTTCTCCCGCTTCTTCTCGCCGGAGATGGTCAGCAGATTTCCCCTTACCGAGACCTTGATATCCTCTTTTTTCAGACCCGGTACTTCAGTCTTTACGATAATATTTTCATCATCTTCTTCAATATCAAGTACCGGTCTGAAGAAATCGTCGTTCCATTTTGGATATTCAAAGAAATCTTTGAATAACTGCCCCATATCATCCACCATATCGGCTAAATCTGTAAATGGTCTCCAGGTTGTTAATGTCTTACCCATATTACATCACCTCCTTTCTTCCCCTTTTGCCATTTAGACAATTTTTTTTGCTAATAGTTTATTGATTTTTTCCTCTTTTGAAGGCTGAAAATCAGGCAGTTGACAGTACCCGATAATTAGATATAATAGAACCCTATGCAGATTACCGCACTACTCAAATCGATTCTTGGCCTGGGCGGACTGAGTCTGGTCTTTGGAGTTATCCTTGCTCTTGCCTTCAAAAAACTCGCCGTGAAGATGAGCGAAATTGAACTGGGGATTCGGGAGATTTTACCCGGGGCGAACTGTGGTGCCTGTGGTTTTCCCGGGTGTGATGCCTATGCCCATGCCCTGGCTGAAAAGACCGGCAGGACACCGCCCAATCTCTGCACCGTGGGTGGCTCGAATACTGCAAAGAAGATTGGTGAAATTTTGGGAGTTGAGGTTGCAGAGATGGAACCGATGATCAGTGTGCTTCGATGCAAAGGCGGTAAAGAGGAATCAGCAGAAAAGTTCGACTATATCGGACCGGGCGATTGCCGCAGTAATTATATTCTACTGGGTGGAAACAAGGCCTGTAATTATGGTTGTCTTGGAGGAGGCCATTGTGTTACGGTCTGTCCATTCAGGGCAATTCGGATGGGTGAAAACCATCTTCCCATAATTGACCCGGATAAATGCACCGGCTGTGGCATCTGTGTCAGGGAGTGCCCGCGTCAGGTGCTTGAACTCATTCCCCGCTCCCAGTTAATCTATCTCGCCTGTAAGTCCCTTGATAAAGGTAAGGATGTTAAACAGGTCTGCAAGGTGGGCTGTATAGGCTGCACCCTCTGTGTAAAGGTTTGTCCTTATGAAGGTGCAATTGAGATGAAGGGAAACCTGCCCCGGATGGACTATGAAAAGTGCACATCCTGTGGTATCTGTTTTAATAAGTGTCCGGCAAAATCATTTATTGACCGTGCTCCAGCCCGACCTTATGCAATCATATCACCTCAGTGCAACGGCTGCGGCGAATGTGTTAAGGTCTGCCAGTTCAAGGCGATTGAAGGTGAACCCGGCAAAAGGCATACCGTAATAAAGGATAAATGTATCGGGTGCGGCAGATGTTTTGAAGTCTGTCCGATTAAGGTTATTACAATGGCCGGTGCACTCGGTTATGCTGAGGCCGCATAGTTGTCGGATTCCAGAAGTTTTTTATTGATTACACAAAACAGATGAAGTTGTTCTATGCCCGGGCATCATTAGAAGACGCCCGGATTGTCGTATGTGGACTACCGGTTGATAAAACATCTTCATTTTTACCCGGAACAAAATTTGGTCCAATGTACATAAGATACTGCACTGAAAACATTGAATCATTTTCCCCATATCAGGAAAATGACCTTCAAAAATTAAAAATCTGTGACCTTGAAGACTTGAAACTTGAAGACCAGGACTGGTATGCGGAAACCAGAAAGTTTGTTGAGAAGCATTTTAATCCTGATAAAAAATTTATCTTTCTCGGCGGCGAGCATACGATTACCCTGCCCATAATCGAAGTTTTAAGAAAATACTACAAAAAATTTTCTATTATCCATCTTGACGCACATGCCGACTTAAGGGATGAGTATCTGGGTAATAAAATCTGCCATGCTACAGTTATGCGCCGGGCCGGAGATATAATCGGTTTAGAAAATATCTACCAATTCGGTATCCGCTCCGGAACCGGGCAGGAATTTAAATTGCATAAAAATTTATATAAATTTGAGGTATATCAACCTTTACGGAAAATCATTGATAAAATCCCCGGGCCTGTATATCTAAGCATTGATGTTGATGTTGTCAATCCTGCAGTGCTGCCTGCAGTTTCCACCCCGGCATCCGGGGGTATATCATTTCAGGAGATGATTGATTCTATTCTGTTATTTAAGAATAGAGAAATCATATCTCTGGATATTGTCGAATTTAATCCCCTGGCTGGAAACCCCTATGCCTCAGGAACCGCGGTGGCGGAGATTTTACGGGAGCTTATTCTTATTCTGTAAAAGACGGCCTCACTTGGGGTCAAATCTTCACAATTCACAATTGATAGAGCCGAATATTTGTTTGATTTTGTTTCGGTTTAACATACGTTCTGATGACGAGGTTATATTGCGGCGTTGTTTCAAGATATTTTATCAGTATAATGGTATTACCAACTTACGATTGGTGAGTTAATAGTATGTCACATATATAAACTTGTGAATTGTGAAGATTTGACCCCAAATACGGGTGTTTGCGATCGGTGTATGTATGTCAGAAAAAGATAGAGAGGGCAAAGGTTGGGTTGAATGAGGTTTTGATAAGGCCGGAAGGTTTTTCTGCTGGTGTCTATTTTGTGCGTTTTAAGGCGGGTAATTATCAGGCAGTTAAAAAGGTGGTGCTTGTAAGATAGAAAGTCCTGAGGGTATAGAAAACTGTTTTGAAGATATCTTAAATATTTCTATTTAATTCATTGACATTACAGATGAATTTATTATAATTTAAATGTGGAACTTCTATTTATCTTAATCATCTTCAGTAATTCCCATTTCCTGCCCACAATATCTGACACGATAGTCATTGACCGCTGGTCCTATTTAGGACCATTCTCGATTGGACCGCGAGAAGGGATAACCGGATTTGATAAAGAAATCCTTTATAATAAAAATTTTTCTCCATCAATGGAAAAAGTATATCCCGGTCTGTTGATGCCGGGTGGAGATATCCGGTGGAAACAGCTACAGACCGATAAAGAAGAAGTCAAACTTGCATACAATGAGGTTGAATGGGATTCTATCCAGGATTATTATGGTATCCCGGGCATAATATGTGCTACATATTTCTATGGAGAATTTTCTACTCAGAAGCATTGCCGTGCCTTAGTATACGCAAAGGGTATCGGTTCATTTATGCTTAATGGCCGACGCTATTTAGGGGACCTGTATCGTCAGAAAAATTTTATGGTGCCGGTGGTTCTGCATAAGGGCAAGAATAGAATCATCATCAAGGATACCGGCTTTAAAGAACACAATTTTCGATTCAGATTGGTTCCGGTAGCGCAGCCGATATTGATTTTAAAGAATAACATAACCAAACCCGATTTTATAAGGAATGGGGAAAAACAGTATTGGCTTGGTATACCCATTTTGAATACTACATCAAAAAGGCTATACAATATAAAAATAGAACTGAATGGCGAGGCGATTTCAGAGACAGAAAAGACCATTAAAAGTATCGTCCCATTATCAGTCATCAAATTGCCGATTATGATTGAAAAAAATAATAATATTTTGCAAGGTGAGACTACAGATATTAATATCACTCTTAAATGGAATGATTATACAATTAAAGATAAGATTCAAATTGCGATAAAGGATATGGGTGATATTCAGATAAAAACATTCCGCTCTAAGATTGACAATTCCTGCCAGTATTATGCACTGCGTGTTCCAGCCCGGTTTAACAGAGATTCATCTTACGGTCTGATTATGACCTGCCATGGTGCCGGGGTAAGAGCCGGGAACATGGTCAAATCATATACCCGGAAAGATTGGGCATTTATCGCGGCACCCACCAATCGGGGAAGATTTGGTTTTGACTGGCAGGACTGGGGAATGCTCGATTTCTTTGAGGTGCTCGAGGATGTAAAGGCCCGTTTTAAAATTGACCCAAATCGAATCTATTTAACCGGCCATTCAATGGGTGGCCATGGGGTCTGGCATATCGGCCTTTCCTTTCCGGATCGGTTCTCCGTAATTGCGCCATCAGCGGGGTGGACTTCATTTCGACTCTATATCCCCTGGTTTCTTCAGAAGGCGGAACTCTTCGGCGATCCCGGGTTATTAAAAATTCGGGATATGGCATTGGTGCAGGACAACCCTTTAATCCTCTTAGAGAATGGTTATAATCTATCCATATACATTCTTCAGGGTGGTGTAGATAACAATGTTCCCCCTATTCAGGCGAGATTCTTCAACAAGTATCTCAGTGATTTTCACAGAAACTTTATCTACAAGGAGATTGAAGGAAAAGGACACTGGTGGGATATCGATTCTACACCCGGGATTGATTGTGTGGACCAAAAGGAACTGATGGATTTTCTGAAATCATCCCGGCGTACCCCCTATCCCAAAAGGATTGTATTCAAGACGGCGGATATTGACTATTCCAATGCCGCCTACTGGATAAGGATTGACCAACTTGAACATCTATATCGTATTGCCCGGGTGGATATTCAGGTAAAAAAGAAAAATTTTATAGAGGCGGAACTGAATAATATCCATAGTTTTACCGTATTCCTGAATGACCGGATTGTTTCCCCGGGAAATGTAATGTTTAAGATTAACGGACGGAAAATCAAGTATTTGTATCGTGCTAAATGTGAAATTGGTTTTATCAAAGAAGAAAAAGGCTTTGTTATCAATAAAGAAAAAAACAAGGGGCTGCATAAGAAAAAAGGGCTGTATGGTCCGATAAAAAAGGCATACTTCACTCCATTTATTCTTATTTATGGAACAATTGGAGATTCTTCGTCAACTGAAGAGAATCTTGCCCAGGCACGCTGGCAATCATATCTCTGGTATTATCGGGGTAATGGATTTGTTGAAATCATTCCGGATACTGAAGTTACCGATCAAATTATCAAAGACTACAATCTGATTCTCTTCGGAAATACAGAAACAAATTTTATCTTAAAGTGGATCAATTATCAACTGCCCATTCATATGGGTGAAGAGTATATCGTCTTTGATAATAAAAAGTTAAAGGACAAAAATCTTGTATTTGTAGAGGTCTATCCCAACCCCTTAAACCCCCGACATCTGGTTCTGGTCTATTCACCAATCTCCAGGCCGGCAGAAAAATTTATGGGTATATTCTCACCACTCTATTCAGGTTCGGGTTTGCCCGACTATATTATCTATGATGAATCGGTTTTAAAATATGGCCGGGCTGGAGTAAAGGCCCTGGGATTTTTTGATAAAGACTGGAAATTCAATCCCCATTCAGGGTTTATCTCTGATTAGATAAAATATAATACATATCCACTTTTTGTCCCGGTTTTTTGTAAACTATGTTATAATATAGCCGGGGGGCGTCTCGCCCCGAGGCAGGGCGCCTGGCGAGTATGCAACGAGTTGAGAATGACAAACCTCCAGCGGGCGGCGGGAACGCCGCCCACGCTGAAAAAAATGGAAACGCCGCCCGCACTGAAAAAAAATGGAAACGCCGCCCACGCTGAAAAAAATTGAACCGGACGAAAATAGCAGAGAAATTTTTCAAATGACCAATAAAATAATATAAAAAAAGTAAAACGAAGTTGTTGAGTATTTTTCGTCTTAGTTTAATGATTTCAGGGAAGTTTATTCTGTCCGGAATACCGTTGCAATTAATCCAGGAGGCATAATGAAAAAAGTGGAGAGGAATCAGAAAACTAATATCTTGACATCGTTTGATATTAATCTATAATCAGTCATTATGAAGACAGATTTGGAGATTGCCCAGGAAGCAAAATTATTACCAGTAACTGAATTGGCCCGGCAATTAAATATTCCTGAAGACTTTGTTATCCCCTGTGGTCGATACAAGGCGAAAATTTCATTAAGGGTTTTTAATCAAATCAGGGCACGAAATAGAAAAAGATTAATTCTGGTTACCGCAATGACACCAACCCCAAGGGGTGAGGGAAAGACTACGGTCTCAATCGGTCTGAGTATGGCATTGAACCGAATCGGTAAGTCATCCATTGTTGCCCTGCGTGAGCCCTCCCTGGGCCCGGTCTTCGGGATTAAAGGCGGCGCTGCCGGCGGTGGATATTCCCAGGTGTTGCCTATGGAGGATATAAATCTCCATTTTACCGGTGATATCCATGCGGTTGGTTCGGCCCATAACCTGCTGGCGACAGTCCTTGATAACCATATCCATTTTGGTAATAAACTTAATGTTGATGAACGCGAAATCGTCTTTACGCGGGTTATGGATATGAACGACCGCAGCCTGCGCAATATCGTTGTTGGGCTGGGCGGTAAGAAGAACGGTCCGGCACGGGAAGATAGTTTTATGATTACTGCCGCGAGCGAGGTGATGGCGATTCTGGCATTATCAGAATCGCCCGATGAACTGAAAGAACGTCTTGATAAAATCTTTGTTGCCTATGATATGGCAGGCGGTCCGGTATTTGCAAAGAACTTTGGTATTACCGGAGCAATGGCGGTGCTTTTAAAAGATGCAATTAAACCGAACCTTGTTCAGACCATCGAACACACCCCGGCATTTATCCATTGTGGTCCTTTTGCCAATATCGCCCACGGCACCTGTAGTGTAGTATCCATAAAACTGGCACAAAGATTATGCGATTATACTGTGGTTGAGGCGGGCTTTGGTTCAGACCTGGGGGCGGAAAAATTTGTTGATATTGTATGTCGTAATGCCCGGCTTCAGGTCGATGCCGCTGTGGTGGTGGCAACAATCAGGGCATTGAAGGTGCATGGAGGCGCGCCCAGGGATGATTCTGGAAATTCCCTCGGTTATATAGAAAAGGGAATTGATAATTTAGAGAAACATATTGAAAATATGAAAAAATTTAATATCCCGATAGTCATCGCCCTGAATATTTTTAAAGACGACGGCGAGGATGAGATAAAGTTCGTCCAGGACTATTTTTCTTCAAAAAATATTCTGCTTGCCCCGGTTGAGGTTTTTGAAAAGGGCTCAGCCGGTGCTGCAGAACTTGCAAAGTTTGTTGTTGAAGCGGCAGAAAAAAGAGAAGAGTCCGTTATCCGCCAAATCTATGAACTTGATGATTCGATTGAAAAAAAGATTGAAAAAGTAGCATTTGAAATATACGGTGCAGAAAGGGTTGTCTATACCCCGGGTGCAGAAAAATCTATCAGGCGGATAAATAAACTGGGGCTGGATAAGTTGCCAATCTGCATTGCCAAAACATACAGCTCTCTTTCTGATAATCCCAAACTTCTGGGTCGACCAAGAAATTTTAAAATTACAATCCGGGGAATAAATATCTCATCCGGGGCAGGATTTCTCGTGCCCTTAACCCGTGAGGTAATGCTGATGCCCGGTTTACCCCGACAACCCAATGCAGTAAACATCGGATTTGACAGCAACGGCAGGATTATGGGTTTGTTTTAAAATAATTTTTGCTGATTTATAATAAATTATTGACCCCTTTGAAAATTTATATAGAATTGAGGTATGAAGGTCTTTGTCGGTACTTCAGGATGGTATTATGAATGGAACCACGATCACAGTCTGGATTGGTATATAAAAAATTCCAATCTTAACGCCATTGAGTTGAACGCATCATTCTATAGATTCCCATTTCCCAATTCGGTAAAGTCCTGGGCGGAAAAGGGTGAAAGTCTGCATTGGGTAATAAAGGTGAATCGGCTGATTACCCATCAATTTAGATTTACCGTCCGGGCACTAAATACCTGGGAGAAATTCCAGCGGTTATTTTCTCCGCTCGATTTATTAATTGATTACTATCTTTTTCAATTACCACCGAACTTTTCTGCCGAAAAAAGAGAGCGCCTTGAGGAATTTATAAAAAAGGCCGATTCAATAAATAGGTTTGCCTTAGAACCGAGAAACGAAACCTGGTTTAAGGAAGAAATAATTGATTGGGCACGGAGACAGGGCATTACCTGGGTCTCAATTGATGCACCCCGGTTCAGTCAAAAAATTTACCGAACAACAAAAACTGTCTATCTTCGGATTCACGGCCGAACGGCCTGGTATCGGCACAACTATTCAAAAAGCGAATTAACCGAGATTGCCCGCCGAATTTTAGAGGAAACTCCCGACCGTATCTATATCTTCTTCAATAATAATCACCATATGCTGGAGAATGCACAGATGATGATGCAGATTCTTAAGAAACCGGAGCAGTAATGCCGGCAAACCTTCCGCCCCAGTATTTTGAAATAGAAAAGAAATATCGGGAAGCAAAGGAATTAAGAGAGAAACTTGTCTATCTTCAGCAATTACTTGCGGCTGTGCCCAAGCATAAAGGAACTGAAAAACTTCAGGCTGAACTCAAGACCAAGATGTCAAAGTTGAGGGAGCAGATAAAGAAGAGGAAAAGGTCAGCCGGTTCAGGAGGCTCCTGGTTTCAGGTGGAAAAACAGGGGGCGGGACAGGTGGTAATTATGGGTCTGCCCAATTCAGGAAAATCAACCTTGCTCAATACCCTGACAAACGCCCATGCCGAAGTCGGCATATATCCCTTCACAACCAATCTGCCCAAGGTCGGGATGCTTGAATATGAGGATATAAAGATTCAGATTGTTGATACACCGCCTTTGCATCCGGAGGCACCGGCCTGGTTATTCGGACTCTATAGAAACAGTGACTTATTGCTTGTCGTGCTCGACTGCCGCAGTGACTTGCCGGCTGATTTTCAGAAGATAAATGAGCTGATAAATGGGCATAATATCTTTCTTAAGAAAGGTGAATTCGGAGATATCAAGGATGCAATAATTGTCCTTAATAAAATCGAAACCGAAGGCAGTCAGGAACATATCAACTCTTTTATCAAAAAGTATCAATCTGATTATAAAATTTTTCCAAATCCGGTAAATGAATCTTCACAACTTTTGATTTTGAAAAGGACAATATTTGAAGCGTTGAATATTATCAGGATTTACACCAAAAAGATTGGTAAACCGATTGTCAAGGAAGACCCGGTGGTCTTTAAAAATGGAACCACGGTTATTGAAGCCGCAGAATATATCCATAAAGACTTCAAGAAAAACTTGAAATTTGCCCGGCTCTGGAATGAGTCAGGATATAACGGTCAAAGGGTGGAAAAAAATTATACGCTGGCCGACGGTGATGTGATTGAGTTTCATATCTGAATTTGATATGTCAGAAATCGGTGAAGAAAAAATTATTGATTATATAAAAAAGAGATTTCCGAAGAGAAATAAAGAAATCTCAAAGGGAATCGGTGATGATGCTGCAGTTTTAAAAAACGGTTTGATAATATCGACCGATTCTTTTTACGAACATATCCATTTTAAATTTAAATATTTTGATATGTATGCCGTAGGCTATCATTGTCTCAGCGCAAGTCTATCTGACCTGGCAGCAATGGGGGCACGGCCGATTGCGGCTTTAATTTCGCTGTGTCTTACTCAAAGGATTATGACCCCGGACATCAAGGAGTTATACCGGGGGTTTCAAACTCTGGTCCAGAGATTTAATTTTGATATCGCCGGCGGCGATATCGTGCAGGGTCCGGGCTTCGGCCTGACAATTACGGTTATTGGCCAGGCAAAAAAACCGATGATGCGGTCAGGTGCGCGACCGGGACAAAATCTATATATCACAAACTTTCTTGGTCTGGCTGAAACCGGCAGGATTGTCTTGGACCAGGGGCTGACCAAAAAAAGATATCCTGACAGCGTAAACAAACATCTGTTTCCCGAACCCAATTTCAAGGATGCCCGAATAATCAAAAAATTCGCCACCGGATGTATTGATACATCCGATGGTCTTTCTACTGATGCCCATCATCTTGCTAAAGAGAGTAAGGTGAAGATTGTGCTTGAAGGCACCCATATCCCTATCCATCCTGAGGTCGGCATGCTGTGTGCCCTGAAAAAAATTGAACCAATAGATTTTATCCTTTCTGCAGGTGAAGATTTTGAACTCCTCTTTACTGCCGATGACCTACCGAAAAGATTAAAATTAAAGATATTCAGGATTGGTCGGATTGAAAAGGGAAAAGGGGTCTGGCTATCTTATCAGAATAAGATTACACCCATTGAACAATCCGGATACGACCATCTCTCTTGAAAATCAAAAAACCGGGATTTCCCGGAGAATTTACACCGAACAAATCAGACGGCATTAATCAGTAAAACCTGTGCTGGATATAATTGTATCATCTTGACTCAAATTACATTTTGGTTATTATTAAAGGATGAAAAAGAAAAATGTCTTTAGCGGAATTCAACCGTCGGGGCGACTTCACATCGGTAATTATGTGGGTGCAATGCGTAATATGATTGACCTGCAGGATGAATATTTTTGTATCTACGGGATTGTTGATTACCATGCAATGACAGTCCGCTTTGACCCCGAAGAGATGACAAAGAGCATCTTTAACTGCACCATCGACTATCTTGCGGCTGGTATTGACCCGGAGAAGAGTATCCTTATGCTTCAATCAACCGTATCTGAACATACTGAACTGGCCTGGGTTCTAAATACCATCACCCCGATCGCCTGGCTTACCCGGGTTCCTACATTTAAAGAAAAACAGCAGGATAATCCCAATTATCTTAATATGGGTCTGCTCGATTATCCGGTGCTGATGGCTGCAGATATCATTCTTTACAAGGCTGAAGTTGTTCCTGTGGGTGAGGACCAATTACCGCATTTAGAATTGACCCGGGAGATTGTGCGGCGTTTTAACTCTTATTTTGGTGAAACATTTCCCGAACCCAAAGAAAAACTTGGTGCGGTGAAAAAAATTCTTGGTCTGGACGGTGTTAATAAGATGAGCAAAAGTCTTGATAACTGCATTTATCTCGACGAAACAAAAGAAGAAATCTGGAAAAAACTTTCCACTGCGGTTACCGATACAAGACGAAAACGGCGCGCTGACCCGGGTAATCCTGAAGACTGTAATATCTTTACCATGCACAAGGCGTTTTCAAAGAAAGAGGATATTGATTATTGTGCCCGGGAATGTCGGCATGCCGGTATCGGCTGTCTGGATTGTAAAAAGATTCTCCTTGATAATATAGTTGCAGAGCTTAAACCAATTCAGGCGCGAAGACAGGAACTTCTAAAGAAAAAAGATTATATTTATGAGGTTTTACACGACGGTACAATCCGGGCTAAAAAGATTGCCCACAAGACAATGGATGAAGTTTACGAAAGGATCGGTATCAAGCTCTATCATAATGCAGGCCAGAATAAACTGTCTTGAAAGACAGAGCAATGTGATTATAATGATTAATAATTTATGCAGAATATTTACAAAATAAGGAAAACTATAAAAATTGAAAAATAAAACTTATTCTGTTTTTGACCTCCATTGTGATACACCAATAAATATTTACCAAAAAAAATTCGCTCATATTAAACCTGAATACTTATCTACGCAGCATTATCTTGGTGCGGTCTTCGCCCATTTTATCCATCCCGAAAGAAAATTTCCGTTTGTCGGTGCCGTCAAACTTTTATCGTCAACAATCCATTATATTGAAAAAAGTAAAAACCTCCGGGTGATAAGGTCGCCCGGTGAGATAGACAAGCACAAAACCAATATCATTCTGGGAGTTGAAGGAGGGCATATCTTTGACAACACAATCAAGCAGATAGAGGTATTATATGATTTAGGGGTGAGGGTCTTCACGATTACCTGGAACAATTCAAATAAACTTGCCGGTTCGGCGCTGGATAATGATAAAAAAGGGTTAACAAAAAAAGGGAGGTCTTTTGTCAAAAAAATGGGGGATCTTGGAATTGTTATTGATCTTTCCCATGCCTCAACAAGAACCGCCCTTGATGTCTGCGAAATAGCCGAAAATGGGGTAATCGCATCTCATTCCTGTGTGCGGGATTTGAACCCATCATATTTGAGGAATATCGACGACCGCGCAATCAAGGCGGTTGCAGAATGCGGTGGTGTGGTGGGAATAAATTTTTCCCGATATCATCTGGGTAAACATTCAGTGTTTGAACATATCGATTATTTAGTTAACAAATTCGGTATTGATATTGCCGCCATCGGCAGCGATTTTGATGGGATTAATGATCCGGTGATACCGGACCCCTCAGGGATAGAACAACTTGCTGAAGCGCTTTCTGGAAACGGCTATAAAATATCGGATATTAAAAAGATTTTTTACGGTAATTTTTTAAGGGTCTTTTCGGAAATTAAATAAAAATGGAGGTGAGCGGATTCGAACCGCTGACCTGTGCGTTGCAAACGCACTGCTCTCCCAACTGAGCTACACCCCCAAAATTTTTATCCCAAACAGGTATCTTTAAAACCGACCGAAATCTAAGTCGATTCCAGCCCCACTGATAAATGTAAGGTCCTTATTAAAAAACCTGTCTTGATTTAACTTAAAATCGATATGGAATTCCCGAATTCTAAATCCGATACCTGCTTCAATATGCCATTGCGGTGTTTCAAAGCTGTTAACGAAATTTTCATTAAACCCAAGGAGTAAAACAAATCTGCGGTTCAGGGGTAAATCCAGACCCGCATAGAAATGGGTGGAATCATTTTCGATGTCGCCCCGACAAAAATCATATTCATAGGCGATAAAGACAAATCCTTCATTAAGAATAAAGCGCTGAAGCATCAAACCAATCTGATGGTGCTGATAATCAAAGGGCGCTTTATAATAGTGTAATCTGTAGCGCGGAATAACTGTATAATCATCCATCTGTTTGAAGAAGCGGAGATTGAGATTATACCACTCATCATCAGCCTGCCCATTAATCAAAAATGAAAGATCAAACCCCCGATTGAAGAATCGTCGGCCGATACTGAATCCATATTGAAGATGGTCTTTAACCGGAACAAATAAAGCCCCGAATCTGAACCTGAAGAATCTGACACCATAACCGATTGTAAATTCATTATTACCCCTATCAGGTTTCTGCCAGATGCCCAGACATCCATAGCGCGGCACCGGAGCGATTGTAATTCCAAAGGCACTGGTGGAGCCGGTTATATCACCATAGAGTTGATTCTGGTATATGGGCAGCTGTTCAGGATAGAGCGCGGTATTGACAATATCATCAATATAATCTCCGACAGCAAGGACCTCCATTCGGGTATTATTCGCCCATAATAGCGAGATGCCTATAAACCCGATAATTAGAGTTATCTTTTTCATAGTCTGATTATATTCCACACCGGCAAAAAGTCAATAAGAATTTATGACCCATTGACCTGACACAGAGATTGGTTATAATACATTATGAAGCGGTTAATTATTTTACTCTTTATCATCGCCGTCATTTATGCAGATCGGGGAATGATACCGATAATGTCCGGGGTTCAGATATATGAACCCATCCAGAGGGCAATGATTGCCTGGAACGGTGATGAGGAGATTCTTCTTTTGACTACCGATTTAAGGGCATCAGATACCAGTAAGGTTTTAGAAATTCTCCCCCTTCCTTCAGAACCGACAGTAAAGAAAGGAGAGTTTAAGACCCTGGAAAAGGCGATTCAATTGATAAATCGAAAGACCCACAGGGTAATCGCCCGGGGTGAAAAAGGGATACCCCTACCCGGCGGGGAATTGAGGTTTCACAAAAAGATCGGCAGTCATAACATTTCGGTGATTCATCTGATTAATGCTGAAAAATTTATTGAATGGGTTGAAGATTATTTAAAGAAAGCTGGTTATGAAAAGATTGAGATTTCTGATAAGATGAAAAACCTGGTCGGACAATACATAAAAGACGGTTTTGAATGGTTTGTCTTTGATATTATCTCTTTACAGAAAGAACTCCAGTCCCGTGTCCCGATCCAGTATCAATTTAAGACAAAAAATCTATTCTTCCCTTTAAGGATAACAAACACCAATTCAGGTAATACAACAATCAGACTTTTAATCCTGACCCCACGACTTTTGAGCAGATTCCCGGGTTTACCAGTTAAAAACATTAAACTTGTCCATCGGCCGATAACCATTGATGACAAAGAACTTGAAGAATTGAATAAAGATATGTTTTATCTGCTTAAGAATTATAAAAAATTAAAACTCAGAATCTGGAGAATTTCTGCACCCCTTGAATCGTTTGCTCAGGATCTGATTGCCCGATAATTATCTACTCAGGGTGAGTGAGGGGACTTGAACCCCCAACCATTGGAGCCACAGTCCAATGCTCTGCCAGTTGAGCTACACTCACCATAAATACCCCGCACAGGACTTGAACCTGCAACCCACGGATTAAGAATCCGTTGCTCTACCATTGAGCTAGCGGGGCAATTTTATTAGTCCGCGCCTGGAGGGAATCGAACCCCCAACCTACGGATTAGAAATCCGTTGCTCTATCCTGTTGAGCTACAGGCGCCCGCATCCGATAAAAATGGTTTATTCAGAACCAGATGATTATACCCGGTTAATTTCAATTGTCAATTAGAAATTAAATACAAATTAAAATTTAATCGGCAGTGATTTTTATCGCCGACTTGTATCCATCGACATTCACATAAAATATTTCAACCTTTGCGACGCGATTGTGCATCCATACAATAACCGAACCTTCCAGTCGTTTTCGCGTAAATCGGGGTCTGATACGTTCATAGGAAAATCGTCGGCGAGGCGTAATAAAAATTGCTGGTCGGCGTAATCTCCGGGGAATCCTTCGCCAGTTTAAAACTGCCTTACTGCGCGAAAGGGGATTTTTATGGCCGAAAACATTATCGTACCTCCCTTTCTCCCAGATTTTTTCCAGTTGATGATTAAGATATTTTGGGTTGTATCTCCGTTTCCATCTATGTTTAACATCAAAATTGGGCAGGTAATAAAAAAGGTCGGTCGAGAGATTATGCACCATCGCTTTTAGACTTGCTTCATCAGCCCTTTTTTTTGCACTTACAAGATTAACTGTTGCGATTGAACTTAATATTGATATTATTACAAGCACTACCAGCATTTCAACCATTGAAAATCCTTCAGTCTTCATTTTATCACCTCCGCCAGGGAATCTTTTAACGATATTTTTAATTGTTTAAAACCATGTTTTTCAGGATTCGGACAGAAAATAATCGTATCATTACCACTAATTTCGATTTTATATGCCAATCCACTAACCGGACAAACAAATGTATCACCGGGTGATTCACCTTTTTTTAACAATTCTTTAATTTCCTCGAGATTCGCCATACAAAGCACCGCATCTTTATCCACAGTCGGTTCCTTAAATGTCTCTTCTTTAAAAATAAATAATCTTGAAAGAATAAATAAATTGTATGCAATAATACCAATACATACAGCAAGTATTAACCATTTAAAGATTGAAGGAAAACGGTGCTTCCTGGATTTTGCCGGGGTGACAGTGGCATCAGGCGCTTTTTCCATTTTTTCTTCTGCCATTTCTATCTGACACCTGGAACAGTAATCTCCGGAATGTTCTTCGTCAAATAACTGGCCACATCTGAGACATCTTTTTTTTGTATTTTCACTCATTATTACCTCCCTTCCCGAGTAATCTGGATATCTTTAAAAGTAGTAATTGCTTTTTTATCGGCTTTTTGATATAGTCTACAGCGCCAAGTTCTAATCCCTTAATCTCATCTTCTGCCTCGGTTCTTGCCGTTAAAAATACAACCGGAACATCTATACCTTTTTGCTTAATAATCTCTAAGAGTTTAAACCCATCAAGATTCGGCATATTGACATCCGATATAACCAGGTCGAATTTTTTACTGCCAATTTGCATAAGGGCATCAACTCCATCCTCAACATAGGTGATATCATAGTTATTCTTCTTTAATATCTGCTTCAACAATAGTCCAATCTCCGGGTCATCATCAACGATAAGGATTGAGGGAGCCGTTGTTTTTTCTTCTTTTGCAGCCTTTTTTGATTCTTCTTTTTTTAATGAAACAGACTTCATATCTTCAGCCAGAACAGCCTTGTAAACATCTTCCGGACTGAATATCAGGTTTTGCACCTTCTCAACCGCATGATTACTGATTAAATAGTGTCCTTTTTTTCGAATTAATTCTCTTATTTCCGCAATGGGTGTGCCCTGTCGAACCATTTCGGTAATTTCGTAGTCGAATTTCAAGATTTCATAAATTCCTTCACGTCCTTTATAACCGCTATTATTACAGCGTGGACAACCCACGGGTTTTGCAACCTTTGTAATTTCTTTATCAACAAATGGCCGCAGTATCTTCAAATCATAGTCCGAAGGTTCGGTTATCTTTTTGCAGAAGGGACAGAGTTTTTTTACCAGACGTTGGGCGATGATACAAATAAGTGCTTCCGCCATTACCTCCCGCGTAATACCGAGTCTTTCAAGACGGAATATTGCGGTCGTTGTATTTGAAGTATGGAGAGTAGAAATTGTTAGGTGACCGGTGCTTGAAAAATTCATAGCCATTTTTGCCGAATATTGGTCCCTGATTTCACCGAGGAAAATTATATCCGGGTCCTGACGCACAACAGATTTTAACAACGCCTCAAATGTTACTCCCGCCTTTTCATTTACCTGTTGTTGATTGGCAAACGGGATGCGGTATTCTACAGGGTCTTCAATTGAAACAAGACTGCGTGATCTGCAATCAACCTGGGAAAGAAGACTGTAAATCGTAGTAGTTTTACCGGAACCGGTTGGTCCGACGATAAGAATTAAGCCATGGCTGCGGTTAATAATATCAAGTAAGATTTCCACCTGTTCGGATGTCATCCCGAGTTCTCCAAGAGATTTTGGCTTTGCATGGGGTTCCAACAATCTGATAATAAGACTCTCCCCTTCCGGAGTGGATGTCGTCGCAAGTCGCAGTTTGAATATCCTTTTGTTAATAACCGCCTCCAATGTGCCGTCTTGAGGTCGTCTCTTTTCTGTAATATCCATATCGGCTAAAACCTTTAATCTATTTATCAACATCAAACCTGTTCTCTTTTTTAAAGTAAACATTTCGTGCATATCACCATCGACACGGAATCGCACAACCGTTTCATTTTTTTTGGGCTCGATGTGAATATCACTTGCCCTTTCGGAAACAGCGGTAATCAAAATATTATTGGCGATATGCATTACTGGATATTTCGTGATGTCAGCCGTACTTAAGTCAGTTTTAATTGTTTTTGTCGCTTCAATACCGCTTGTTTTATCCGGGTCGCTACGGACGGCCACTTCTGCAATCTCCTCCGCGGTTTCATCAGACATACCTGACCTGAGAAAAGCATCAATAACCTCAGGACTTGTGATTTTTAAACAGGGTCTGTTTTCAGCACTGCTCCCTAATCTGGTTAAAAGATCCACCAATTCAACATCGAAAGGATTACAAATAATATAACAGATTTTGTCTTTCTCATCTATCACCGGAAGAACATAATTCGCCCGGCAGAAGGCAGGAGGCAAAACATCCAATTCTATTAAATTATGGTCTATATAACTTATAAAGGGAAGATGCGTGAAATCAGCAAGATATTGAGCTAATTGTTTAGTCGTAATATCAATTTTCTTACAGATGGAATAAATATTATGGATTGAAGCCTTTCCCACCAGATACTGCTGATTATCATCAAGCTTCAACTGATTAATAAGAAATTTCTTAAATTTAACAAAATCCGGAATTTCTGATTTAATCTCCCTGCTCGGCTTGCGCTCTTCTATTTTCTGCCACCGGCTTTTTGTTTTTATATAGGAATCAATTTTTTTAATCAGCTCTTCCCGATTTATTGGTTTAATCAGATAATCGACACCCCCGGAAGAAAAAATCCTTTCCCTGTTCTGTTCCTGGTCAAATGCCGTTATAAAAATTACCGGGATGTAAGCGAAATGCTGGTCTGCCTGTAATTTTCTACATACCTCATAACCATTCATACCGGGCATTGATACATCGAGGAGTATTAAATCCGGTTTACTGTTTTTTAGAATTGTGAATGTTTCCAGACCATCTGCAGCAGAAATTACATCATAACCATTTTTCCTTAAAATATGTTCAATTAAATTTCGCGTATCCGGGTCATCATCAACAACCATTATTAGAGGCGGTGAATTATTCATATACAATCTGCAGCCTATCCAAATAATTTTTCAGTTCTTCAAGCATACTTATAATCTGCTCAGCATTTCTATCTTTGGCAGCAAGTTCAATGGTTTTTCCTATTTCAGTGATTTTTTCAAATCCGTATCCCCCTCCAGAACCTTTCATACCATGTCCGAGTCGTTCAATTATAACATATTCACCATTTTGAAGCGCCGAACGTATAGTCTCTATATCTGTATATCTCTTTTCAATATAACCAGGAATTAATTCTTTCAGGTCGGCATCGATGTGAACAACAATTTTTTCTTCATCTGCCATTCTTATCACCTCCTATAAATTTTGCTATCTCATTCAATAAAACTTTTTTCTTGATTGGCTTGGTAAGATGGGCGTCACATCCTGCTTTAATGCTTTTTTCCATCTCTTCTTTCAATGCATAGGCAGAAAGGGCAATAATCGGTGTATGCCCTGTTCCATTCTCTTTTTCAAATTTACGTATTTCTTTTGTTGCAGTATATCCATCCATTACCGGCATCTGCACATCCATAAGCACCAAATCGTATGATTTCTGCTTAAACTTTTCTACTGCTATAGCACCGTTTTCTGCAAAATCAAGATTAATAGGCATTCCTTTCAGGTATGCCTTAATCAAAAAACGATTGTCTTCAGTATCTTCAACCACAAGTAAATTTGATGATTTTTTAATCCGGGGAGCGGAAGCAGATGTCGACGGCTGCATTGTTTTAAATACCACAACCTTACCCAGGGCAAGTTCAATTGCTCTTTTTAAATCGTTCTTTTTAATAGGTTTAACTAAATAACTCGCAATATTCATTTCCTGACAGCGCTGAATATCACCCTTTCTCCGATCTGAAGTGAGCATCATTATCGTCGTAGTCTTTAACTCAGGATATTTTTTTATTTCACGCGCAACATCAAATCCACCCATTCCAGGCATCCGGCAATCAAGAATAACAAAATCATAATTCTCCGATTTTTTACTGGCACGCAATAAAGAGGCAATCGCCTTTTCACCACTTTCAGCTTCACTTACAGAGACGCCCCAATTCGATAAAATATCTTTCAGTATAAGTCGATTTGTTGCATTATCATCAACCACCAGAGCCTTCATACCTTTAAGATTAACCTCTGACAGCACCTCAGGCTCTTTTACCTTCGGCGCAATCTGAAATTGAGCCGTGAAATAGAATGTACTCCCTTTGTTCACCTCACTTTCAACCCAGATTCTGCCTTCCATTAATTCAACAAGTTGCTTTGAGATTGCCAGGCCGAGTCCGGTGCCGCCATATTTTCTTGTGTGAGAAGAATCTGCCTGGGTAAAACTTTCAAATATCTTATCCTTTGTATCGTTGGGAATACCAATTCCGGTATCTCTGACGGCAAACTTAATAATTACAGTATTCCCCTCTGTCATCTCTTTTTTTACCTCTACAACAACCTCTCCCTGTTCGGTAAATTTAATTGCGTTTCCCACTAAATTTACCAGAATCTGTCGGAGTCTAACCGGGTCTCCAATTAAATGTGTCGGGACATCCGGGGTGATATGGCATGCCAGCTCCAGATTTTTCTTATGGGCGCGTATCGCCATTATCTCACAGGTGCGGTCCAGAAGGTCATTCAAATCAAATTCAATCTTTTCGAGTTCTATCTGTCCGGCTTCAATCTTCGATATATCAAGAATGTCGTTAATAATATTCAAAAGATTTTCGCCGGCATTCTTAAATATCTGCACATAGTATCGCTGTTCATCATTGAGTGGAGTCTCGGCGAGCAATTCAGCCATACCAACAATTGCATTCATCGGTGTTCTTATTTCATGACTCATACTGGCAAGAAATTCTGATTTTGATTTTGAAGCAAGAAGGGCTTGTTGACGCGCCTTTATCAACTCATCTTCCATCTTTTTTCTTTCCGTAATATCGTGGAATATCGCCCGGGTAGTATAAAATTTGCCGTCTTTGAATCGTGCATTTACATTCCCCTCCACAAAAATCTGCTTGCCATTCTTGCTTACAAATATAGTTTCCACATTGTCCATTCTTTCTCCCTGCAAAACGCGCTGGAAGACCTGTCGACAATGTTTACGATGTTTAGGATGTATAATATCAAAGATACATATTTCTTTAGCCTCTTCCCTTGTATATCCCAGCACTTCTGACCATCTTTTGTTCACATAAATAAACTTACCCTCGGCATCAACTATCTGTATTAAATCGGTCGCATTTTCGAATAAATCGCGATACCTTTCTTCACTTTCAACGAGTGATTCTTGAATCTCTTTTCTCCGGGAAATTTCCTGCTCAAGTTCTTTCCTGGTCAATTGCAATTCTTGATTTCTCTTTTTAAAGATTTCCGTAATGCGGGCCGCATCCTGAAGTGAAATTTTTGCCTCTTCCTCAGACATCAAAAAATCAGCCAGTTTATCAGTCATCGTCACCTCGGGGAATGCCAGTAACAGAAATCCCGATTCTATTTTCAGCCATCGGCCGCGCAAAAGAATTTTTTTATCATTGACCTTAAAGACTACATTACAGGTAGTATTGATTAACTCCGGCAATTTGTGAAAAGGCAGTTCCTTTTTCTCGATATATATTTTGAGAACTTCCTTAATATTTTTTCCGGGGATATACTTATGGTATCTGAGAAAAGAGTTGCTTGCCCACACCACAGAAAATTGTCGGTCAACCTCCAGGATAAAAGGGACAAGAAAAGAAAGCGATGAAAGTTCGATTTCAACTTTTCTGTCTTGCTTCATAAAAATTTTCCCTCCATTATGCAATCCGGGTCATTTTTACTTATAGCGGTTTTTCCGACCGATTCAAAATGTGTCCTGTAATATTTCCTTAAAGTGTTGTAGTTCATAAACTTACCATATTTAATCATTACTCTGTCTATCGGTTTTTTTGTCACCTTGACGACGGCATTAATTAAATCTACCCCTATCTTATCCGAACAATCAAGGCCTCTTGCAAAGAAACCTTCTTTGCAACCACCCGGTTCACAAATCGCTTCACCAGATTCTATCTTTATCATCTCTTCAATACCCTCATCAATGTTCCCTTTCATAATATTCACCTTCTTTTTTCAACTATTTTTATTCCCTGGTTCAATTAAATAACATTTTTTAAAATATTATAGCAAATTATAATAAAAATTTTGCTTTTGTCAAGGTAAGTCTTTCCTGATTCCTCTCCACTTTTTGTCTCGGTTTTTTGTAAACTATGTTACAATATAGCCGGGGGGCGTCTCGCTCCGAGGCGGGGACGCCGCCCGCGCTGAGAAAAATGGAAACACCGCCCGCCCTAAAAAAAATTGAACCGGGCGAAAATAGCAGAGAAATTTTTCAAATGACCAGTAAAATAATATAAAAAAGTAAAACGAAGTTGTTGAGTATTTTTCGTCTTATTTTACTAATCTCAAAGAAGTTTATTCTGTTCAGAATACCGTTGCAATTAATCCGGGAGGCATAATGAAAAAAGTGGAGAGGAGTCAAAAGTCTTTCTTCAAAAAACATCCTGCACAGGCAGTTTCTGAATTCCCTGTGTTTTATCCCGGAGAAAAATCTCAAATATGTATTATTATCTCATTCTATACACCTGTAATGAATTTCTGATTGTGCTGTATCGGGATTTAATCATATTTTGTGGAAATAAAAAAGGGACGGGCATAACCCGTCCCTTTAATTATTCTAATCAGTGTTATTTTGTTACCAGCCAGCGCAGACCGGCAATTCTTTGATAGGCGACTGTAATACTTACCGTAGAACCGTTGATGCTTTCGATCTTTAATTTACCAAAATGGTCATTATCTTTATCCCAGCCATCATGGTCCTGGTCCATAAACAGGTAGTATACCGCATTTGATGCAAGGGTGGTAACCGTGCTATAATTACCCGGAGCATCAGCAATAGCGACGCTATCAAAATCGGTAACTTTAGCATCCAACCCCATATTCTTTTCATCATTGTAGACCGGACTATATGCATTTGGGGAGGCTAATGTCATTGTCTGATAATTTTTGTCGTCAAAGACATAGTCGATATCAGGATTTGCGTCTTTTGCTGAAATCCCATAGGCTGTGCCACTTGAGTTGAACGCCAGACCACTGGGATGGGTGGTATCTGGATCATTTAGTCCGTACACGGTGAGATTTTTTGTAGTAACCGGTGTGCAATCAATTGGTTCGGTTGAACTTTCATTATCACCGGCATAGGCAGAAACTCCATAGGTTGCTGCCGGCTGGGTTGCGTCATAGGTGGTTACTGACGGGTCATCGATTGTATCAATAACAACTCCATCAGCATAGATATAATAACCATCGGCATCAGAAATCTCTATCCAGCTTATTCTTAAAGTTGCACCATTATCAGTTACAGTATAGGTCACTGATGGGGTTTCAAGTGTTACTTCCCCTTCACAACCCACCAGGATTAAAAGGGCTGCTATGGAAACTGTTAAGGTTAATAGTCTCTTCATAATTTCCTCCTTAAGGTTTATCCTTTTTCAGGTGGTTTTATGGTGCGTCTGCCCTTTGCAGGTGCCGGCGCCCTGGTTCCACCGCGTTTATGAAATTTCCCAATATGGGCATTGTATAGTGTGGTCAGTGAATCAAGTGCAGTCTGAATATTATCCACCTTTGATTGGAGCGTCTGAATCTGCGTCTTTAAAGAATCCAGCTGCGTCTGAGTTACACCACCCGCTTGTTCTGGTGGCTGACAGCCGACTATCGTCAACGCAAAGACGATAATCAGGAATGTAGCTATCTTCTTCATATTTCCTCCTTTTTAAGAAAACCTTACTGGGCCTAAGTGGAATCGAACCACTCACCTCACGCTTATCAGGCGTGCGCTCTAACCAACTGAGCTATAGGCCCACTTAATTTTAATTATGCAATTATACCTATTCATAGTCATTTGTCAACCCTGTATTTCAGTTCCAGGGATGGAATTCGCATTATTGACATTCAAAAAGAATTCTGTATAATTATGACGATGGAGGAAAAAACCCTGAAAAAGGGGGTAAAATCTGAATCCTTCCTGACGCCTGAGCAGATAGTTGCCCATCTTGATCGCTATATCATCGGACAGACTGAGGCAAAAAAGGCAGTGGCAATTGCATTACGGAACCGCTGGCGCAGGCAGCAGGTTAAGGGAAGGATAAAAGAAGAAATTTACCCCAACAATATCATTCTTATTGGTCCCACTGGAGTTGGAAAGACCGAGATCGCCCGACGTCTGGCAAGGATTGCCCATGCCCCATTTATTAAGGTTGAAGCCTCGCGTTTTACTGAAGTCGGATATGTGGGCAGGGATGTTGAATCGATGGTGCGCGACCTTGTCGAGATATCAGTCAATATGGTGCGTCAGGAAAAAACCCTGCTCGTAGCAGAAAAGGCAAAACAGTATGCCGAAGAGCGAATCCTGGATATACTGCTTCCGCCAGCACCCCAATCAATCGGGGGGTCTAAAATAACGGAGACCACAGAGACCAATAAAACAACCAAAGAGAAAATGCGTAATTTACTCCATCAGGGCAAACTCGACAATCGCATTGTGGAATTAGAGGTCGCCCGCCAATCTATGCCCTTCATCGAAATATTCAGCCAGACCGGGATTGAAGAGTTAAGCGTTGCCTTAGAAGAGGCATTTGGGGGAAGATTTCCCAAACGAAAAAAGAAACGGAAGATGCCGGTTAAAGAGGCATTAAGGTATCTGCAGAATGAAGAGGCGGAAAAACTGATTGATATGGATGAGGTGATAAATGAGGCGCGTAAACGTGCCGCATTATCCGGCATAATATTTATTGATGAAATTGACAAAATTGCCGGCACCGGAGCAACGAGTGGACCTGATGTCTCAAGGGAAGGTGTCCAGAGGGACCTTTTACCCATTGTTGAAGGGTCAAATGTTATGACCAAATACGGTATGATAAAAACAAATCATATTCTTTTTATTGCCGCCGGTGCCTTTCATAACAAAAAACCCTCGGATTTAATCCCGGAATTACAGGGCCGATTTCCCATTCGGGTTGAGCTCTTTTCTTTAAGTAAAGAAGATTTTAAAAGAATCCTGGTTGAGCCGGAAAACTCATTAATAAAACAGTATATCGCACTACTGGAAACCGAGGGCGTAAAACTTGAATTTACCAGGGATGCGATTACCAAGATTGCTGAGATTGCAGCCCGGGTGAATGAATCAACCGAGAATATCGGAGCACGTCGACTCCATACAGTAATGACGAAACTCTTAGAAGAACTTCTATATAGTGCACCCAGTATTACCAGAAAAATCAAGATTACAAGTCGGTATGTAAATCAAAAATTGGCTGATATCGTTAAAGATGTTGATGTTTCCCGTTATATCCTGTAAAACATTTTTTGATGATAACCTTTGATATCCAGCAAAAAAATGGAATTTAAAAATCTACTACTTCTGTTAACCGATGATACCGATGAGGAGATAATCAGTCCCTGTATTCAGTTCTGCAAAATATTCCGCTGCAGACTCTTCGTCCTCTTTATTATGGAACCATTTAGAATTTCCCGACTGGCCAGTCTTACCCATAAAAAGACGAATGAATTACATAAGACCATTGAAGAACAGGGCTGGAAATTATTATACTTGGTTGAGGATGAAGCAACAGAAAATGATATAAGAACCTCACTTCACCATGAAGAAGGTAATATGATAAAATTGATTAAAAATTTTGTTGAGAATTATACAATCGATGCCTTGATTTTGAGAAAAAAAGAGGCGACAAAGAAGGTCTTTGTCGCCTCTCCAGTTATGGTCATTGGATTATAAGGAGGTCTAATGCAATTAAGAATTTCAGATTACCTTAAACCCGAGGTAATTATGATGCAATTGAAGCAGCAGGAAAAGATTGCCGTGCTTAAGGAACTTGCCGAATATTTAGTGGAAAATAAACTTGTTAAGGACGGAGATGAATTTATCAATGCCTTAGCAAAAAGAGAGAATCTTGAATCAACCGGTATCGGTAATGGTATTGCAATCCCCCATGCCCGGACCAATGCGGTTGATAATCTGATTCTGGCATTTGCCCGTTCACCTGAAGGAGTTGATTTTTCGGCAATTGATGGCAAACCCTCACACCTTATCTTTCTTATTGCTTCACCCGAACATAAAAAATCCGAATATATAATGGCATTAGCCAAACTATCCCGACTTCTGCGCCGGGAAGCGGTTCGTAAGATGTTGATGGATGCACAAAGTCCTGAAGAAATTTTGAAGATTATTCAGGAAAACGAAGATTGATGAAAAGTATCATTAAGTATTTTTTTCTTATTTTTTTCATTTTCCTGCCCCTTTTTGCCGATAAGATTCTCATCCCGATGGACCTCACCCAGACCGATCACCTTCGTGCCTATGGTATAGCATACCATGCCCTGCAGAGAAAGATTGATGTTGAATGGTTATTGAATTATCGCGGTGGTTCATTTATGATGGACTTTCACAGCGATATTGAAAAGGAATGTGCCTTCAAGGGTGTAACCTGGGAAATCGTGCCGGGCGATAAGGTGATTGATATATACAAAACGATTGAAAAGAATAATATGGAGACCGTCCTTCTGGAAAAGGCGCCGAAGATTGCCGTTTATATCCCGGAAAATTTTGAACCCTGGGATGACGCCGTCACCCTGGCTCTGGAATATGCAGAGATACCATACGACCAGGTCTGGGATGATGATGTCCTGGCTGGCAGGCTGTACAAATATGATTGGCTCCATCTTCATCATGAAGATTTTACCGGAAGGTTCGGTAAGTGGTATAGTTATTATCACAATACTGATTGGTATAAAGAGAGTGTGCGTATAAACAGAGCTATGGCGGAGAAATTGGGTTTTAAAAAAGTCTCGAAGATGAAACTCGCCGTGGCACAGGCGATCAAGGATTACATAAAAAAAGGCGGATTTGTCTTTTCTATGTGCTCAGCCTGTGATACATATGAAATTGCATTAGCCGCGCAAAATACCGATATCTGTGTAAATGTCTTTGATGGTGACCGCTCTGATCCGCAGGCGAATCGAAAACTTGACTATTCTGAGTGCTTGGCATTTAGAAACTTTCAGGTTGTGCTCAATCCATTTCAGCACGCACACTCAAATATTGATGTCAATAAGACGGCATATCAGCGCGGTCCGAATACCTATTTTTCTCTGTTCGACTTTTCGGCAAAATTTGACCCTGTCCCCTGTATGCTGGTGCAGGACCATACAGGTATCGTAAAGGAATTTTTAGGTCAGTGCACCGGATTTAGAAGGGAATTTGTGAAACCATCGGTTGTAATCCTGGGTGAGGTCAAAGGCACTGAAGAGATAAAATATCTGCACGGGAATTACGGTAAAGGCACCTTCACCTATCTTGGAGGTCATGACCCTGAGGATTATCAACATTTTATAAATGATCCCCCCACTGATTTGAGTCTCCATAAAAATTCACCCGGCTACCGTTTGATACTCAATAATGTATTATTCCCGGCCGCACGCAAGAAGGAGTTAAAGACATAAAGCAGAAAAAATTTCTCTTTTCAACCCGAAAATTAGAAGACAGACTTGAACTGCATTATAAAAATCTTAAAGCCAAAGAACTGGATTTGAATACAAATCGGGCACAGGGGTTTAAAAAAATTGACGCCCGGATAAAACTAAAAAGAATGACAGACAGCATCTCAACACAATTTCTGGTAAATTTTACTGCGGTGTTAATCTGTGTCCGCTGCTTGGAAAAATTTGAAAAAGAATTTTCGGGTGAACTTCACCTTAATTATATTGAAGGCTGCGACCCATTTTTGAAAAATGAACATGTAGAATTGAAATCTACAGATGCCGATAATGTCTTCTATTACGGTAATGAAATTGATTTGAATATCGGTATCAGGGAGGCGGTTATCTTATCACTCCCGATTGCCCCGATCTGTCACAGCGACTGCCCGGGACTCTGCCCAATCTGTGGAAAAAATCTAAAAAAAGGACGATGTAATTGTAAGCCGGAAAAGATAGGATTGTTTACGCCGAAGAACAGATGATTCTCCTTTACATTTTCACCATCTTATCTTTAAATAACCCCTTAGACCAACCTGAGCTGAAATCTGCCCATTATGGAATCTATATCCTCAACCTTGAAAATGATAGCGTCATCTACGGATATAATAGTAATAAACTCTTTATGCCGGCATCCAATCTTAAACTGCTGACCAGTGCAGCGGGACTATATTTTCTTGGCTCTGATTATCAATTCAAGACGCGGCTCGCAATTAAAGGAAAAATCATAAATAATAAGCTATATGGCGACATTGTCATCATCGGTGGAGGCGATGCTGATTTTAGCCTTGATAATCTTGAACAGTTTATTACAACCATAAAAAGAATGAAGATTAAAGATATATCCGGGGATATTGTGATTGTGGATGACTGCTTCACTCCGGAAAGACTGCCAATCGGCTGGGCCTGGCATTACCTTGATGCCCGATACGCCCCGGAGATTTCTTCAATCTGTTTAAATCGGAATGTTGTTAATGTAACCATCAAAGCGACAACCCTTAATAATTATGCCCGGGTCACGATTACACCCGAAACAAAGTATGTAAAGTTGATAAATCGAATCAAAACTGCGGCGGGAAAGGATAGCGTGATTATTTATCGAAAGCCTGAGGCAAATATTATATTCGTTGATGGGCTTATTGGCCGGGGACATCAAAGAAACATCGATATTGCCGTAAAGGACCCGGCAATGTTTTTTGGTACATATTTTAAAGAACGATTAATCCGGGAAAAGATTAAAGTTGAAGGTCAAATTATGAGAAAGGATGGATATTCATATTTTAATATTGATACAACCTATCAGATTATTGACTCGGTTTTATCCCAACCGCTCATTGAAATTCTCCATAAGATGGATACCGAGAGTGTAAATCTCTATGCCGAGGCACTGGTAAAATCGCTCGGTGCAGTTTATTATCAGAACGGCAGTTTTGAATCGGGATTGAAGATGCTGAAAAATCTGCTTGTGCGCTGCGGTGTTGATACCGCCAATGTTTCTCTCTGGGATGGTTCAGGGCTTTCGCGTCACAACCTATTATCACCCTATCAACTTGTTCTTCTCCTCCGTTACATCTACCATTCACGCATATTCGATGACTTCTATAACCTGCTTCCGCAGCCCGGTGAGGGAACATTAGAATACCGATTCAAAAATTTCAGCGGTTCACTCCGGGCGAAGACCGGCACCCTTTATGCGGTATCTGCCTTGAGCGGCTATTTTAAGATTGATACAACCCGATACGGTTTTTCAATAATCTTCAATCACTTTACCTGCCCCAATAAAGTGATTCGACAGATTGAACAGAAAATTTTAAGCGCGGTGGTTAATTATTTAAAAAAGAAGAAAAAAAATGACAAAGCCCGGGCGTTCAAATGAAAAAATCGCTCTTTAAAAAGAGACAGCTTATTCCCAGAAGGGAATATCCCCGACCCCTGCGTTATGTGGGAGTCGGTATTATTATAATGGTTGTGATAATATTGTTGTTTTATAAAATATTTTTTCATTAAGGACATCGACCCTTCGCAGACTTCAGTCTGTTTCAGTCAATCTCAACAATCCGATTAACCCCCTGAAGAAGTGCAGATTCTGGCGTCTTTTTCCATCAGCTTTCTACGGACAAAAAACAGTTATGAAAAAGGTGTCATTACTGAAATAGACTATCTGACTACCGCACGGACCAATCGCTTATGCCGGCAGGGTCTATTACTGATTGAAAAAATCTGTCTTAACTCTTTTTTAATTATTAATGCCTTAGTCTTTTCATCGGTAATAATTTTAACCAAACATTCTCCTTTCTTTACAAAATCGCCGATCTTTTTAAAAACCTGAAATCCACAGCCGGGGTCAATTGCATCCTCTTTATGGATTCTTCCTCCACCCAATTTTGTAAGGAGCATACCAAGCTGAAAATTATCAATTTTTTTGATATAACCGGAATTATCAGCCCGAAACTTTATCTGATAACGGCCCCGGGGCAGATGTGTATAGTCATCAATTATCCTGATATCACCCCCCTGATACTGAATCAGCTCCTGGAATTTTTTCAGTGCTGAACCGGATTTGATCTTCTCTTTTAAAAACCTTTTCCCTTTTTTTATTCCGGCAAGTTTAAGCATCTGGGTGCCGAGGGTATAGGTAAGTTCCATTAAATCATCAGGACCCCGGCCTTTTAATGCCTCAATCGCCTCAATAACCTCTAAGGAATTTCCAATATAATCGCCTAAGGGGTTATCCATATCTGACAATACTGCAATAACCCTGGTGCCGGCCTGGTTGCCGAGATAGATCATCAGTCTGGCAAGTTTTTTTGCCCTTTTGAATTCCTGCATAAAGGCACCGCTGCCGATTTTCACATCAAGGACCAGACCGTCCAGATCCTCAGCCAATTTCTTGGATATTATACTGGCGGCAATCAGAGGTATGGATTCGACCGTTGCAGTGACATCGCGGAGCGCATAAATCTTTCTATCGGCTGGGGCAAGTTCCGGGGTCTGGCCGGCCATTGCAATACCGATTTTTTTCAATTGCCGTTTAAACTGCCGAATACCAAGGTCGGTCCGAAATCCAGGAATCGCTGATAATTTATCAAGGGTTCCTCCGGTATGACCCAGACCGCGGCCCGAAATCATTGGAACACATATCCCGCAGCTGGCGACAAGGGGCGCAAGCACAAGCGAGACCTTATCCCCAACTCCACCGGTGGAATGTTTGTCAATCTTCGGTTTATTAATATCTTTGAGATTAAAAACCTTTCCTGAGTGCAGCATCGCTTCCATAAAATCTTTTGTCTCTTCAAAATCAAATCCCTGAAAATAGACCGCCATCAAAAATGCGGCAAATTGATAATCCGGAATCTCGCCATCTTTGTAACCCCGGATAAGATAATCTATCTCTGCATGCGTCAGTTTTTCCCCATTTCTCTTTTTGCGAATAAGTAAAACCGGATTCATCCTGCTATTCAAATCTCTTTGTATCCAATCCCAATGTCTGTTCAACTTTTTTTAACCTTTTGCAGGAAGCGCATCTGCCGCACATCCTTTTATCACCGAGATAACAGGAGTAGATAAACTGCAGTGGGGCTTGATACCTTAATCCAATCTTATATATTTCAAGTTTTGAATAACGGGTGAGATAACTTACTACTTTTGTCCTGGTAAGGGTGCTATATCTTAATGTCTTATTGATTGCATCTATAAATTGAGGGCGATTATCAGGAAATTCCCGGGCCTCTTCCTGATTGAATCCGGTGACAATCAGTTCTGCACCATAGTATTCGGCAAAACAGGCGGCGATATTTATAAAGAGGGCATTCCGATTTGGCACCCAGAGATTCTTCAATCTATTAAAATACCTGAAGTTCTTTATCTTTTGATTACGGAGCAGGGTCAGGCCTTTAAATTCTTTAAAAAAATTTAATTTTACCACCTTATGTTTCATCCCGAGAATCCGTGAAATCTTTTTTGAGGCGAGAATCTCCATCCTTGCAGCACGCTGGCCATAATCAAAGGTAAGGGAAAATAGCGGTTTGGTCCTTTTTTTGGCGACGGCTGCACTGACCGTTGAATCGAGTCCTCCGGAAAGGAGTATAATACTCTTCTTCATAAATCTTCTGGTCTATATGTTACTGAATAATCATTACCTTCCCAGACCGTGATGGAATATAACCCCTTAAAATATTTTTTAATCTCATTGTATATATAGATTGCAATCCATTCGGCTGTAGTATTATATTTTTTGAAGAATTGAAGTGTGTTCAGATTATTATGGTCCAGGGTTTTAAGGGTCTTATCAAGAATTTTTTTTATCTTACGGAAGTCCTGTGCCATACCGAGTTTATTGAGTTTTTTTAATCTTATCCTGATTTCGACCCGATAGGTATGACCATGAAGCCCGGCACAATCTCCAGGATATCCCTTAACCTGGTGTGCTGCAGAAAATGTTGATTGGACCGATAATTCAAACATCCCCGCTCCTTAAGGTTCTTTCTTTTAATATCTCTCTCGCCCGGGTAAAGAATTTTCTGCTCCCTTCTGCTTGATAATCTGGATAGGTCCATTTTAATGGTTGAAACATTCCGTCCTGATAGATCAATGTCACCTCAGCAAAAATCCCTTTATTTAAATAGATGCGATGGGAATAATTCTTTGTTGAGGCAAGGATGAGGTTATTTAAAGAGATGATTCCGGGATCGATATTAACCCTTCTTCCTCCGGTTTCATTCAGATACTCCTTTTCCAACTCATTTGTCTTCAATTTTATTTCTACAATCTCATCGGGCCGAATCAATTTTTCAAATACATACCACTGCCTTAGAAGGGTCTGGCCCATCTCTTTATTATAGTATTTTGTATGATTAAAATTGATAACCGGTGAAACAAGAACCTCTTCACCCAAAAATTTTTCTAATCTTTTGATGACCGGGATAATATCAAAATCTTTGTGGTATATTAATCCGGTAATAGGCAGGACATAAGGTGGTGATTTAACCGCGCCCATTGCATACCCTCAGACAGACCCCGCAGATATACTGCCCAATGCCTCTGATTTTCGAGAACTCTTTCAATTTCTCCAGACACCTTTTCAGGTCAAGTCCATTTTCTGTAATCGCCTGAGCCGGGCATACTTCAATACACTTTTTGCAGTCTCCACAGCTCTGTTCAATTCGGGTATCCGGTTCAAATTCAAGGTCGGTAAGAACCGATGCATAGCGCACCCGGGCGCCGTATTGAGGATGGATCACCAATCCGTTCTTGCCGATAAAGCCCAGGCCCGCCTCACGGGCAAGAAGCTTATGAGGCAGATGACCCCTTTGATTCTCCCAATCTACGGTCTGGGACGCCGGAATTGCAATCGCCTTTTTCTTCTTTTCGGTGATAAAACGGACTAAGTGGAATGCGGTTTGATCAAGAAGCCAGTTTACTGTTTTATAATGATGCTTATAAATTAAAGTAGGTCGGTCGATAACGGTATTAAGCACCGCCCCTGATAAAGGATAACCAAACACAATTGCCCCGGGAAATTCTTCAGTAATCTCGGCTATGCCCAACCCTCTGGGGATATCAGTAAATCCTACAATATCAACCCCATATCCTGAAAGGAATGATTTAATTTCACTCTTTATCTTTGACATTTTCAGCCTCAGTCTCCTGTGGTCCATCCCTCTTAACCTGAGCTTCACTCTCAATCCCCTTTTCCGCAAAATCCTCTTCCCGGGGAAGTTCACTCAAATTCTTAATTCCAAAGTATCTCAAAAATTCCTTGGTTGTAGCATATTTTATAGGTCTTCCTGGAACCTGTAATCGACCGCAGGTTCTTATGAGCCCCTTCTGCAAAAGGCTCTCCAGGATCCAGGAGGAATCTACACCCCGGGCCTTTTCAATCTCGGGCCGGGTGATAGGTTGATGATAGGCAATAATCGCCAGGGTTTCAAGTGCTGCCCGGGAAAGACGCTCCCGGCGTTTTTGTAGAAGACCAACCCATTCTGCAAATTCCGGCAGGGTATAGATTTGATAACCCCCGGCAACCTCCTTTATCTCAAATGCCCGATTCGTTTCTTTATATTCATTATTTAATGCTTCAATATAATGCACAATTTCAGACTGGGGAATTTTTAGAATTTCGGCGATCTTTTTCAAAGGCAGGGGTTCATTTGTGGCAATCATCAGGGCTTCAATAATCCTCTGGGCATCAGGCTGGACTGACGCCTTCTCGTTATCTAAATTCTCAGCAAAGTTATCATTCATAATCTCGGTATAAGGTAATTAAACTATTAACAATTTTATCCCAATTAAAGCGTTCGTCAACCGTCTTCTTTGCATTCCTTGCCATTATCTGATATCGGGATTTATCCTGAATAAGTTCTTCTATCGCCCGGGCAAGGGATGCCACATCACCGGGTGGAACAAGCAGACCGTTAAACTTATGTTTGACAATATCGGTGATCCCGCCGACCTCTGACGCAATTACCGGTTTTGCATAGGACATCGCTTCAAGCAATACTACACCAAGACCTTCAGTATCTCCCTTCTTATCATAGACTGCAGGGAGCACCAAGAAACTACAATCTTTATAATATCGGCTCAATTGATCATCCGATACCCTGCCTGGAAAGATTACCCTATTATTGATACCGAGTTCCCGGGCGATATCTTCCAATCCTTTCCTTTCCGGACCATCACCGATAATAACAAGTCGATGGGTAATCTTCTCCTTAATTTTATCAAATGCCTTAATTAGATATTTAACCCCTTTCCTTTCCACCAGTCTGCCGACAAAGATAATTTGCCCTTTATCCTGAGAAGCGACATCGGTCTCGGTTACTGCACTGCTGAAGGGAATGATATGAACCTTTTTATGGACAATATTTTGCAGTTCTTTTGCAGTATGCATTGATATTGCAGTAATTACATCTGATTTATTGAGCAATAATGAAAAAGGCCCGGTCAAAAAACCCAGTTTCCTTTTAAGAAAACGTATCTCAGCACCATAAAATGATGAAAAGAGTCTTGTCCTGCCGAATCTCTTTGCCAGAACCCCGAATATGATATGGGGAAATGGCCAGTGAATATGGACAATCTCAAATTTCTCGATTCTCACCAATCTTATAATCGCCCGGGCACCAGCAATCAGATAGGCGATGGTCAAAAAAATATTATGTAGCCCCCTGCTCACCCGATCTGCAGCAGTCTCCTCATGGGTTAACCGCTCAAAGCGCTTAAAAAAATAGCGGAACCGATATATTTTCGTGCCGTCTAATTCCTGAAATCCAAGGCCCTTATATGCTGAAGTGAAGACTGAGACATCAATCCCCTTCTCTCTTAATCTATTTATGAGTTGAACCAACCAGGGTGTAATTACATCACCCCTATAACGGGGATAGGCGGTAACGACGAACAACACCTTCATCTTTTAAAACGCCATTTCAGTATATTCCAGACCGCCTGGATGCCGTCTTTAATACCAATCTTCTTGCCCTTTTTTCTCCCCCGATACTGAATCGGAACCTCGAATATTTTTATCCCCTGACGCAGAAGCTTACAGGTAATCTCAGGCTCAATCTCAAACCTTGAAGAGATAAGATTCAATGTTCTTAAAAGTTCTGTCTGGATTACTTTATAACAGGTCTCCATATCGGTGATGTGGCTATGATAAACCAGGTTTGTCAACATCGTCAGAATACGATTGGCATAATAACTCTTTTTTAAAAATTCACCTTTACCAAGAATCCTTGAGCCGTAAACTACCATCGCCTTACCTTCAATAATAGGTCTTAAAAGTTCAGGATATTGTTCAGGCGAATATTCAAGGTCGGCATCCTGGATAATAATATAATCACCCCGGGCGAGATTAATTCCGGAACGAATTGCTGCACCCTTACCCAGATTACAGGGGTGAAATACCTTTTTTATGCCCTTTCTCTTCTCTAAATATTGTCTGGTTCCGTCACGGGAAAAGTCGTCCACAACAATTATTTCTTTATCGATATCGACCGCTTCTACTGCATTGATGATTTTTTCAATATTCTGGTTTTCATTGAAAACCGGCATAATGACTGAAACCTTCACAATTAGATTATACAAAAAATTTGATGGTTGTAAAGAAAGCTGAAAAGGGGTCGTTAACATTGACAATCAGGGAAAATTTATTATACTCTATATACAGCTAAGGTATATCGAAAGAAGGAGGTTTTATGAAAAGGGCACGCGAGTTAAAACCCGCGGAATTGCGTTGGCAATGCAATCCAAAATTACTAAAATTCAGGTATATCAAGGATGTTGAGGCCTGTGAATGGATTATTGGTCAGCCCCGGGCTATTGAGGCAATAAAATTAGGGCTCAGGGTTAAATATCCTGGCTACAATATCTTCATTACCGGACCGGTTGGAACCGGCCGAACAACAACAATCACCCGTCTGCTTGAAGAATTTAAGGTCAAGAGTAAATTAAAGGACCTTTTATATGTCAATAACTTCAAGAATCCTGATATGCCCCGATTGATTGAATTACCTGGGGGCAGCGGTAAAAAATTCCAGGTTGCAATGGATAAACTGGTGGATGGGTTGAAGGCACATATCCCGGAAATATTCCAGAGTGAAGAGTATCAGAATCGAAGAAAGAGAATTCTGGATAAGTATGGTCAACAGCATCAAACCCTTCTAAACCATTTTGAAAAAGAGGTTGAAAACCAGGGCTTCAAACTTGTGCAGATTCAGATGGGACCGTTTGTCCGACCGGCAATTCTGCCCATTATTAATGGAAAACCGAGAAATCAGGAGGAGATTGAAAATTTAATCAAAGAAGGCAAACTGACAAAGCAGGAATTTGAAAAGATTAAGAAAAAAATCCGTGATTTAGAAGCTGATATGGCAAAGATATATACTCAGGTTCGGGAAATCCAGGAATCGGCGAATGAAGAACTGGAAAAGTTGAATGAATGGATGGTCAAACCTGTTGTTACCCATCTGATCAACGACTTAAAGAAAAAATTTCCTGAGCCCAGGGCCCAGCAGTATCTTGATGATGTGCTTGATGCCATTATAAAAAATCTTGGACGGTTTCTGAAAAAAGATACAAAGGATGAATTCCGCGAATTTAAGGTAAATGTCATTGTTGACAATTCAGAAACCGATGGTGCACCGGTAATCTTTGAAACCACCCCTTCCTACAAAAATCTCTTCGGCACTATTGAACGCCGTCCGGTAGGACCGGGTGTCTATGCAAGTGATTTTCTCAATATCAAGGCGGGTTCCCTGCTTCGTGCTAATGGTGGATATCTTGTGCTGAATGCACTTGACGCCCTGAGTGAACCCGGGGTATGGCAAACCCTGAAACGGACCCTGCGTAATGGTCTCATTGACATTCAATCATTTGACCCCTTCTATATTTTAACTACTACTGCAATGAAGCCGGAACCGATTACGATCAATGTCAAGGTTGTAATGATCGGTTCTCATTGGCTGTACTATTTACTCTTTTATAAAGATGAAGATTTTAAAAAGATTTTCAAGGTAAAGGCAGATTTTGATACGGTGATGGAGAATAATACTCAGAATATTAATCAATATGCTTCCTTCATAAAATCGATCTGTGAGCGGGAATCCCTGTGTCCGCTGAGCAAGGAAGCCGTCGCCGATGTGATTGAATACAGCGTAAGGATTGCAGGAACCAAGGATAAACTTTCAACCCGATTTAATGTAATCGCTGATCTGGTGCGTGAAGCTGATTACCAGGCGCGACAGAGGAATAAAAAACAGATTGGCCCCATCGAGGTTGAAAAGGCGATTGAATCAAGACGAAGAAGATTGAATATGATTGAGGACAAGATTCAGGAGATGATGGAAAAGAATATCCTGATGATCAGCACCAGGGGTAAGGCGGTCGGTCAGTTGAATGGACTTTCGGTCTATCAGGTGAGCGGATATGCTTTTGGCAGACCGATCAGGATAACTGCCAAGACTGCAATGGGCCGGGCCGGCATTATCAATATTGAGCGTGAGGCAAATCTTGGAGGCAGAACATACAATAAGGGTGTTCTGATTCTGAGCGGATTTTTAAAATCCCGCTATGCCCAGAACCAGCCGATGTCTATTGATGCAACCCTGGGATTTGAGCAGTCATACAGTGAGGTGGATGGAGATTCTGCATCCAGTGCCGAAGTCTATGCAATCCTCTCTTCTTTATCCGGGGTGCCTTTGAATCAGGAGATTGCAGTCACCGGTTCGGTCAATCAGAATGGAGAGATTCAGGCGATCGGTGGAGTGAATGAAAAGATTGAAGGGTTTTATGAAGTCTGCAAGGCAAAGGGGCTGACCGGTAAACAGGGCGTTATCATTCCTGAAGCCAATGTTTCCAATCTGATGCTTAAACAGGAGATTGTTGATATGGTTGCCAAAGGTAAATTCCATATTTATGCGGTGAAGACGATTGACCAGGGCATTGAGATACTGACCGGTATGAAGGCAGGAAAACGAACCAGGACAGGCTTTGAAAAGGGCAGTATAAATTATCTTGTGGAAAAGAAACTGCAGGAATACGCATCAAAGATGAAAGGTTTTGCCCGGACAAAATAGTTTATAATTTGTGGAATGAATAAGCCCGGGGGCGTCCCGCCCCGAGCCGTTTCGCCCGGACAAAATTGTTTATAATTTCCCGGGAATTTTATCTTTTACCCTGCGGAAAAAGATAAATATCAATATTGTAGAAGCCAAATAACAGGCACTGGTGCTGAAAAAGGGGATTGTATAAGAAAGGTGTTCAATAAGGTAGCCCCCAATACTTGCGCTCACCCCCCAGCCTGCGGTCCAGGCAATGACAAGCAGTGCATTGGTAAAGGGCTGCTCATCAGGCGTGACCGATTCCATTGCAAAGTTTGTGAAGAGGGGTTGTGCCATATTCATTAAGGCGGCTCGAATAAAGAATGCACCTACCGAAAGAGAAATATTCCTGGAGATACCCAGGATAATAAGAAACGGTATACTGAATAATTGTGAGAATACTACAGTTTTAATTTTACCAATCCGCTCGGCGATTACCGGGGCGACAAGTAAACCGGTTATCATTAATAACTGCTGACCGCTGTAAAAGATACCAATCAACCGGGTTGGGGTATGGAAGATATCCTTAAAATAGAGATTCAAAAAAGGGATACTCAGTCCCGCACCGACACCAACAACGAGATTGGGTAGAAATAGTCTTAGAATAAGTCTGCGGGAATGAATCTTAAATTTCTGAATTTTACCGGCGGGTTTTTCCTTAATCAAAAAATATGGGATTATGGCGACAAGCACCAGACATCCAAATATATAGAGGGTCCAGCGATATGAGATGACAGTTGGAATATCTGTTTTTTTGATTATCCCGGGCAGAAATCCAGCCAGAAGATTACCGATAATTCCGGCAATGAGCATCAGGGCAAACTGCATACTGAAAAGATACGGCCTTTCCTTTGGGGTGCTGTTGCGCATAAAAAAGGGTGCGGCTGAGACCCGGAAAAAGACTGCAGCGAGACCTGCAGAAAAACCCGCGCCGAGGATTAAGTGGTATTGTGTTACAGAAACCTGCATAAGATATGAAAATGTAGCTATTGGTGTAGCAATCAGGAGAATCCTTTTTATGGAAAATCTTCGGATGATTATTGAGGCAGGCAGTGCCATCACAAATGTCCCTAAGGTGGTTGCAGAGATGATATTACCAATTCTGCCTTCAGGAAAGTTTAGGGATTTGAGATAGAGGTTGAACAGAAGCATAAAGCCGGAAAAACCCATTCCCATAAAGAATGTCCCGAATAGAAAGAGTCGGGCATTCCTGGTAAAAAGGCTCAGGTTATCAAGATACCCGGCGATCCCTTTTTTTACTACAATTTTGTGGCTTTTTATTGAGATAATTTCTTTTTAACTATCTCGGCAACCTTTTTGCCGGATAATAGCATACCGCCAAAGATTGGTCCCATTCTCGGACCGCCAAATACTGCATTGGCTGCCATTCCGCAGACATAAAGATTGGGATAGACCTCCCTTGTATTTTCCAGGGTCAGTTTTTCTGCAATCTCAGCCCACATTGAATGTTCACCTGAAATTTTACCATCCGGGGTAAGGAGTTTACCACCGCTTTTACGCTCCACAATATGGGCAATTTCACAGGGATGGCCTGTCGCATCGATTACTGTTTTGCATCGGAATGAGAGCGGGTCGATATGCAGTTTTGCCATCTCAACACTGGACCAGTTTATCACCACACCGCTGACCACATCCTTATGTATTATCACATCCTCAATTGTAATGAGATTGAAAATTTTCAATCCGGCCTTGAGTGCCTTATCCACAAGACAGGCGGTTGCCTCCAAGGAATGAGCGACATAGTATCCGGATTTATATTTTTCATACTGGATGCCGAATTCATCAAGAATTTCTTTACCTTCATCCTGAACAACAATGCGGTTGAACATCATCCCGCCCCCGGGCATTCCACCCCCGGGTTTCAGGCCCCTTTCAAAGAGGACGGTCTTGAATCCTTCTCGGGCAAGATAATAACCCGCACATAATCCCGAAGGCCCCGCCCCGCCGATGATTACATCGCTCTCCACTACATCATTTAATTCCTTAAGATAGGATTCAATGATGGCGTGGGAAATTACCGTCTCTTCAATCATGGGAAAATCCCGAATCGTGCACCGAATGAACCCCGGAATGTCACCTGAGTACTGCCGTTACCTGAAATAATGATACCGGGTTCGATAAAGAGTTTACCACTCTGACTCATCGGATAATAAAATCCCATCCCGGCACGAATTGTAAATAAATTCAGCGTATTCATATTCTCCTGATTTATTATATAAAAACCAAATCCGGTATGGATATAGGGCGAAACTCCACGCATTGGAATATAGATAAGGGCATCCAATGAACTCTGATAATTAAAATTGAAGATTACACTGCCAAAACGGATTTCGGTAAAATCGATCCTCAAGCCAAGATTTCTGATCGGATTGAACACCAGATCCGCACCCAGGCCAAATTCCACATCGTTACCGATATAGAGTGAACCCTTGGGTCCAATCTCAAATAAGGATGTCCGGCTTCTATGAATGCCTGCCTGGGCGGAGATTATCAGACCACTCAATAGAATCAGCATAGCAATTCTTCTCATTTAAAACCTCCTTGTTAGTTTATTCTAACTAAATAATTGAAAATTTCAAGGGGGTAATCAGCTGATTCCTCTCCACTTTTTGTCCCGGTTTTTTGTAAACTATGTTACAATATAGCCGGGGGGCGTCTCGCCCCGAGACAGAGCGCCTGGCGAGCTGCAGGAGTTTCTGAAACGAGTTAAGAATGACAAACCTCCAGCGGGCGGCGGGGACGCCGCCCGCGCTGGTAAATTGAAAATTTCAAGGGGGTAATCAGAAAGGCAGGGAAGACGTATTTTGGTTAATTTGTCCAATGTCGAGATTTGACCCTCAATCTATATATTATTGACACATCCCTTTTGCTGGATAATATCTTTTATGATTAAAGAATTAACTAAAAAACCGGCTGCCCTATGACGAAACAGACAGTTATAAATCTTATAATCGGTATTGTCGCATATCTGATCGCCCTCTTCCTCAATCTGCAATTTGAGGTGCGGTTTTTTATATTTCTTCTGAGTTATTTTATCATTGCCCGGGATATAGTTTTAAATGCCGCACGCAATGTCGTGCGCGGTCGGGTCTTTGACGAAAATTTTCTCTTGACTGTAGCCACTGTCGGGGCATTTGCAATCGGACAGTTTCCTGAAGCGGTGGCGGTGATGCTGTTCTTTAAGATTGGAGAACTTCTTCAAGAGGCAGCCCTGGAGCATTCCCGCCGCTCCATTGAATCACTTCTCAGGATCCGGCCGGACTATGCAAATCTCAAGGTTAAAGATACGATAAAAAGGGTCGACCCCAATAACATCAATCCGGGAGATATAATTGTAGTAAAACCCGGGGAAAAGGTTCCGCTTGACGGAATTGTGCAGGATGGGGTATCTCTGGTAGATACCTCAACATTGACCGGTGAATCTGTGCCGAGAAAGATTGGGCCGGGCGACCGGATACTTTCCGGAATGATTAATCGTTCTGGACTTTTGACGGTTCAGACGACAAAGAGGTTTTCCGAGTCAACGGTATCCAGAATTTTAGACCTTGTTGAAAATGCCCGTATCAAAAAGGCGCCGACTGAAAAGTTTATTACAAAATTTGCAAAATACTACACCCCGGCGGTTGTGATTGGGGCGGTTCTCCTTGCCACGGTGCCGGTTCTACTGTACAATATCCCGGCGTTCAAACCCCTGTTTCACCACCCCGAAACATTTTCAGAATGGATCTATAAGGCGCTTATATTTCTCGTCATCTCCTGCCCCTGTGCCCTGGTGATTTCTATCCCCTTAGGATTTTTCGGAGGCATCGGTTCTGCATCAAGACGGGGAATCCTGGTGAAGGGGTCAAACTATTTAGAAGGGTTGAATAATCTCCACACCATAGTCTGGGATAAGACCGGGACCCTGACTAAGGGTGTTTTCCGGGTTACAAAGATTGTTTCGGTCGGCAATCTTTCCCGGGACGAACTTTTAAGACTTGCTGCTGAGGCTGAGGTCCATTCCAATCACCCGATTGCCCAATCGATAATTGAATCATATAATAAAGAGATTGATGAAAAGAGGATTGAGAGTTACGAGGAGATTTCGGGTTTTGGTATAAAGGCAAGGGTAGAAGGACATAATATTATGATTGGAAGTGATAAATTACTGCATAAAGAGAATATTGAACATAATACCTGTAATGTCGAGGGCACGGTTGTCCATATTGCAGTTGACCGGAAATATGAAGGTTATATCATTATCGCCGATGAGATAAAGGCAGACGCCCTTGAGTCGATTCAGCAGCTTAAGGCACTTGGTATCAGGCGTCAGATTATATTCACTGGAGATAGTCAGGATGTAGCAAAGGCAGTTGCAGGAAGATTAGACTTAGAAGAATATTTTTCTGAACTGCTCCCCCAGGATAAGGTGGCAAAGATCGAGGAATTGATAAAAAGGAAAAAAAGCCAGAAAGAGCTTATCGCCTTTGTGGGTGATGGAATTAATGATGCCCCGGTATTGATTCGTTCTGATATCGGCATTGCAATGGGCGCCCTGGGTTCAGATGCCGCCATTGAAGCCGCTGATATTGTGCTTATGACCGATGAGTTGAAGAGACTGCCCGAGGCGGTAAAGATCGCCCGGAAAACGCGCAACATCGTCGGTCAGAATATCGGTTTCGCCCTCGGGATAAAAGGGATATTTCTCATCATCGGTGCTGCGGGAATGGCAACGATGTGGGAAGCCGTATTTGCCGATGCCGGTGTGGCATTACTGGCGATATTAAATTCCGCCAGGATTTTGAGATATTAATTTTTCGATTTTTGAATTTTCAATAGATAGAACTCGGGTCGGGATGTCTTATAAACAACCTTATATTGACTGATGGTTTCCTGAAGCACTGGTGCAAGATATCGCCTTGTGGTCTGGGTCCAATAAAAGTTATCATAGATAATGTAATCACAATCATCTATTGCAGATTTTATCTTCTGGTGGTCCCGGGTAAATGGATAGAGCAGGGATTTATGCCGGGATAAGATGTAGACAAATTCAGGTTTTCTTGCCATTATAACCTTATCCTCAGGAATCTGCTTCTTTATCCATTCAATTACCTTAAAATAATTTTTCCAGTCCCGGGTATAGCCTGCATATCTGTCGCCTTTAAGGTATTCAATATTATTAGCTGCGGTTTCAGTAATCTCTGGAATTAGATGGATAATATTTAAGAGGATAAAAATGCCGAGCAGAAAATGAAGCAGATATCGAGAGTGAATTCGATTTGCCAAATCTTTTAATCCAAAAAAGAAATAGATGATTATGATGGGCAGAATCGGCAGCAGGAATCGGTCTGATGACCAGACCACAGGCCAGCCCAGAAGCACAATTATTGCCCAGATAAAATATAATTCAAGTATGGTTAATTTTTTCAAATGCGTAAGAAAGCCGAAAAGGCTTATCCCGGTGAAAAATAGCCCGAATATGGTTAACAAAAATTTGGTGCGGAGTAAGGGTATCAGGGTCTGTGGTAATATTGTAAATGCATAGAATATAAGGTTGTTCCAGACCCGAATAATCAAATCGGTGAATGTTACACTACCCAATTCCGGTTGATAGGGGTTTCTGGCAAAGAGTTGTGTAAGATAACCATTCCTCTCTGCAATGCTCATATTCCTGATCTGCCAGGGAATGAAGATGGCGCCGAATATAATCAGAAAAACGACTAATTCTCGATATCTCTTTTTTATGAGAAGATAGATAATAATTCCGATGATTAAGGATATCCCGGCGGTTCTTATAAAGAAGGCATAGACCGCAAATACGGAGGCAAAAAGATATAGATTTTTCTTCTCGCGTTCGGCTTTTAATATAAAGAATATTGCTGCCAGGGAGAAAAACAGAAAGGGTATTTCTGACAGAATCCAGTGGTTATAAACGATAAAGATGGGGACGGAAATATAAAAGGGGATGATAAATATCTTCTCTTTTTCAAAAAGATATTCGATGATGCGATTGAAAAAGAAGAATGCCCCCAGTCCGAGCAGTACGATTATGAGTTTGAGAAGAATAATATTTTTTGATATAAAAAACGGCAGGGATAAAATCAGGGGAAATCCGAATGGATACTGGGTATGAGCAGGTTCATCCGGAAGATGGATATTCTTATAACCCCTGCCTGAAATAATGGATTGGGCAAGGGTTATATAGACTGCATTATCTCCACCGGTGAAAAGTTTCGGGTCAAAGAGCAATAGAGATAAAACAAGATAGATTAATAAAAAGATTAATCGTATTTGTCGATCATTGATATTTTTAATGCCCTTTTTTTTCATTATATTCTGAAATTGGCCCCTAAATAGATTTCCCTTGCCTTTTTATCGTTTATCAGAGTCTGGGCATCACCGGAAAGGATTACCCTTGCTTCATAAATAAGGTATGCACGGTCGGTAATTTCGAGTGTTTCACGGACATTATGGTCTGAGATCAATATTCCGATATTCCTCTTTTTTAAGTTGAGAATCAATTCCTGAAGTTCGGCCCGGGCAATAGGGTCGATTCCGGTAAACGGCTCATCCAGAAGCAAAATTTTTGGACTGCTTATCAATGCCCGGGCGATCTCTAATCTTCTACGCTCACCTCCGGAAAGGGTATATGCCGGCTGTTTTCTTATCTTTTGAAGTTTGAAATCGTCTAAGAATTTTTCAATTTTTTGCCGCGCCTCTTTTTTGTTGACGCCGAGGATTTCATAAATAGCAATCAGATTCTCCTCCACCTTCAATTTTTTAAAGACACTGGGTTCCTGGCAGAGGAACGAGATACCCAATCGTGCCCTTTGATACATCGGTAGTTTTGTGATAATCTTATCATCCAGAATAACATCGCCCTTATCGGGTCTTAAAAGTCCGACAATCATATTAAAGGTGGTTGTCTTACCCGCACCATTGGGCCCGAGCAGACCGATGATTTCACCCCGGTTAATTTCCAGATTTACATCCTCCACAACCCTTCTCTTACCAAAGGCCTTTGTTAAATTTTTAGTCGCCAGCATCTTCGGATTTTTTCTTTAATGTCAAAACCCCATGGGGTGAACCCTTCACCTCGATTATTGACGCCTTGCCGTTTTTGAATCTTATGGTAATACTTTCGCCTTCCACAATATTCTTTGAGCCTGCCTCATTATAGTAGCGGGACCTGCCGTCTTCAACCTCAAAATAGTCAAGTTTTTTATGGAAAAGTTTAAACCGGCCTCTAACTCCTTTAAGGAAATTATCCTTTTCAGTTACGACTGGATTAATCATCGCGCCGATCTCTCTTTTAAGAAAATAAGAAAATGTATCACACGAAATCGTAATACTGTCGATATTCGCAAACACAGAATCATATCCATAAAAGAGACTGCTGTCTGCCACAATATGAAACGCCCGGGCCGAAACAAAAATCGGTGGAGCATTTTCTCTCAGGACCTCAAGATGGGGATTTTCATTTAGGTAGCCGGTATCATCCCTTAGATTATAATATCCATAAGCACCATATGCCTTTAAATTATTTTTTTTGTCATTAATTATTACATTGGAAAACATTTCAACAATCTCTTGTTGTCCATCATAGAAAAGGGAATCTGCGGTTATTGTTTTATCCCCTTTTTCCAACATCACATCTTTGTTTAAATAACCAGTCTTTTTTTTAAAATAATAAAGGGCGTTCCGGGCACTAATCCTGGCATTTACCTCAATGATTTTTACATCACCCTTTAACCTCACCCAGGCCTCGGCTTCATTCATTACTGCCTCATTGCACCTGATTTCAACCCTGTCATTTTCTATTACAACATTTTTTATCAGGTGAATAAGACGGGTATTTCCTTGTTTTATTATTGCCACCTTATCAGCAGAAAATGGCGTAAGATATACTAAAAAAATTAAAAACATTATCGATTGATGTTCGGTAATTCAATTGGTGAAATGCCTTTTGTTGAACCGATGATTTCAATCTTTTTCAATCCGGGGTCGGTCTTCAAGCCCTCACCTTCAATGACCGTGCCGTCCTTTTTTACAATCCTAATGTGGTCATTGGTCAGGATTCGGGCTGAATCATTATTCCAGAAAAGCGATTTTGTAAATAGTTTTGTAGAATCGTCTGTATAGACCGTAACCGAATCCAGTGCCTGAATATTATGGGATTTTGTGTCCAGCACACCACGGGGTGCATTAAGCAGAGAAAATACCGCTTCATTTTCATCATAAAATTTTATCTTTATGGTATCCACTTTTATTATTTTATCAAAGACCCTGGCCCGGGCGGCATTCAGGGTCCATAACTTCTTACCCTGTTTGGTCTCGGTGATTGAGAAATTTTCTAATATGATGCTGGGAAATTGTTGGGGCAGCTTCTCTTCAATATCTTTTTCTCGACATCCACTAAACAAAAAAAATATTGCTGTCAGGAACAAAAGATACTTCATCCCTGCCTCGACCTGTAGAACCAGAGATAGTGAAGGGGATACCGGGTAATAATCTGATTGAGGTCGGCACCGATTTCCAGTATACCGCGATTATGCTTTTGATATGCGGCAAAGGGAATTAAAGGGACATTGCATAACCCTGCCAATCTCTTAATCTTTTCAAACTTTGCATAAAATGTATTACCGTCGATCAAAACTCCAAAGATACCACCGGACTTTATAAATTCAACAATCCTGAAAACATCATCAGGATAGAATATTTTAACCCCTTTATTTGAACGGAATCTCTTCAGTAAATAATCGAGTATCCTTCCCCGGAGTCCCTGGTCCTTATAGGTGTTAACAAGAATACCAAGTCGGAAACCGAGCTGACTCAGTCTTCGCGGCATCAATTCCCAGACCCCGAAATGGAAGGAGTAGAGTATCCCACCCCGGGATAAAACATCCAGGTTGCCCCTGACCTTGAGGTCTTTTTTAGAAAGCATAAAATAGAGATTTCGGGCAACTTGATATAGATTGGGTATCGCATTATTACCGATTCTTTTTTTTATATAACGCCGGCGCTCTGGACAAAGCCAGTATAGGCCGAAAACCAGGATTAATATAAATCCCTGGGTTATGACACTCATTAAGAGCCTTTTAAAGATACACTGATAAAGTGATAAAAGACCGGGTTTGGTGACAGGGGTCTTGATGTGAACTCGGGATGGAACTGGGTTCCCAAAAAGAATGGCAGGCCGCCAACCTCGGCAATTTCCATTAATTTACCATTGGGAGAATGTCCGGAAAATATGAATCCCTTTTCACTGAGGGTGTTGATATATTTTGGGTTGACCTCATAACGATGTCGGTGTCTTTCCACTATCTGATCTCTGCCATAAATCTTTCGCGCCAGGGTTTTTGGTTCCAGTTTGCAGGGCCAGTTACCAAGTCTCATTGTGCCGCCCATATTCTTTATCTTTTTCTGCTCTGGTAAAAGATCAATTACCGGATATGGGGTATGATCATCAAATTCTGTAGAGTTCGCCTTTTTCATACCACAAACATTCCGGGCATATTCAATCACCATACACTGCATTCCCAGACAGATTCCCAAAAATGGTTTTTTCATCTCCCGGGCATATTTTATCACCTTTATCTTTCCCTCAACACCCCTCATCCCAAATCCGCCAGGGATCAAAATACCATCTGCATAGGCAAGGGCATTACCCAGTTTTATATCATCTTCCATCCTTTCGGTGTCAATCCATTTTAATTTCAGCCTTGCATCATTGGCAACTGCGGCATGATAGAGCGCCTCAATAATACTCTTATAGGAATCCCTCAACTCAACATATTTGCCGCAGATTGCAATCTCCACACTCTTTGATGGGGATTTTGCCCTTTCCACAAATAACCGCCACTCCTCTAAATCAGGCTCCCTCACATCAAGGTTTAAGTTTTTAATGATTAACTGATCCAGTTTCTGACGATGAAAGATCAAAGGAATTTCATAGATACATTCAACATCAATCGCATCAATTACTGCCTCCTGCGGGATATTACAAAACAGGGAAATCTTTTTTCTCTCATCTGAAGTGAGCCAGGAATCACTGCGGCATAAGAGGATATCAGGTTGAATACCAATTGCCCTCAATTCTCTAACCGAATGCTGGGTAGGTTTGGTCTTAAATTCACGGGCGGCCTTTATATATGGAACAAGGGTGAGATGAATATAGAGGGTATTTTCCTTACCATAATCAAGCCTCATCTGTCTTACCGCCTCAAGAAATGGTTGACCTTCAATATCACCCACGGTTCCGCCGATTTCCGCAATTACAACATCAACATGATTTTGATCGGCGAGTTTTGTAATCCGTGATTTTATTTCATCGGTTATATGGGGGACAACCTGAACGGTCTTCCCCAGATACTCACCCTTTCTTTCTTTATTGATAACTGAATAATAGATCTGCCCGGTGGTAATATTGTTATCCCTGGTCAGGGAGCCATTCAGGAAGCGCTCATAATGGCCAAGGTCTAAATCACATTCTGCACCGTCTGCAGTCACAAATACTTCCCCATGCTGATACGGATTCATTGTCCCCGGGTCAACATTAATATAGGGATCAATCTTCTGTAGGGTCACCTTGAGTCCATAGGATTTCAGTAGCAGACCAATTGAGGCGGTTGCTACCCCTTTACCCAGAGAAGAAACAACTCCGCCGGTAACGAAAATATATTTTGTCTCCATGCATTTTAAGTATAGTGAAAAAATTATTAATGTCAACCGTATTCAAAGCCGCGGCAAATGCAAATGGGGTCAAATCTTCACAATTCACAAGTTTATATATGTGGCATACTATTATTTCACCAATCGTAAGTTGGTAATACCATTATACTGATAAAATATTTTGCAACGATTTCGCGTATAATCCCGTTATCAGAACGTATGTCAAACTGAAACAGAACAAACAAATAATCGATTTCATCAATTGTGAATTGTGAAGATTTGACCCCGGAAGATTCGGAATACTCACTTTATATCATATTCTTTTATCTTCGCCCTGAGGGTGTTGCGGTGGATGCCAAGAATCTTTGCTGCCTCGGATAGATTCCACCCGGTCTTTTCTAAAATCTTTTTAATATGGACCTTCTCCATCTCAGCAAGTGAACCGGATTCTTCTTCAGTATGCCATTCAAGGGGAATCTCTTTTATTGTAATATAGTCTCCCGGGCAGAGGACAACCGCACGCTCTATTACATTCTCCAGCTCTCTGATATTCCCGGGCCAATCATAACGAACCAGTCTCTTAAGGGCGTCAGGGGTGATACCCTTAATCTCTTTATGACTGCGCTGAGAGAATTTTTTTAAGAAGTATTCAGCAAGGACTGGAATATCCTCACGCCTCTGGCGCAGCGGTGGAATATTGATATTGATTACATTGAGACGATAATAAAGGTCTTCACGAAACTTTCCCCGGGCAATCTTCTTTTTTAAATCCTGATTCGTTGCACTGATAAGCCGAACATTTACCTTTATGGGGGTATTGGAACCGAGCCTTTCAAATGTGAATTCCTGTAATACCCTTAACAACTTCACCTGGGTGCTCAGGGGCAGGTCGCCAATCTCATCAAGAAACAGGGTGCCCTGATGGGCGAGTTCAAATTTGCCGTAGCGCCTTTTTTCCGCTCCGGTAAAGGCACCCTTCTCATAACCAAAGAGTTCACTCTCAAGCAGGGTCTCGGGCAGTGCGGCACAGGAGATAGGAACAAATTGACGGTCCTTTCTTGGACTCATTTGATGAATTAATCTTGCAATCATCTCCTTACCGGTTCCTGATTCACCAAGGATTAAAACCGCAGCATCAGATTTTGCAACACGATTTACAATCTTGAGTATCTCTTTCATCTTTTTACTCTGAGCAATAAATGAATCAGTCGGAAAGATTTCTTTTATTTCATCCCTTAAAAGATTTAATTCCTGATGAAGCCCCTTCTCTTCATTGATACGGGCAATAATAATTTCCAATTCATCAAGATTGATCGGTTTATTAAGATAATCATAAGCACCGATTTTCATCGCCTGAACCGCTGATTCGACGGTTCCGTAACCGGTCAGGATTATAAAATATGTCATTGGGTCAATCTTTTTCATTTGTGCCATTGTTTCCACACCATCAAGTTCGGGCATCTTCAGGTCGAGTATCACCAGGTCAAATGTGTTATGTTTGTTTAACTCAATCGCATCCCTGCCTGACCCTGCGGTCTTTACACTATGCCCCTGTTTTTGTAAAAATCCTGCTAAGAGATTGCGCTGGGCTGGTTCGTCATCGACAACCAGGATGTTCATAGAATCAAATCAATTCTTTACTGCGCATATCTTTGCATAAACTGTAGCCACCAAGGAGTAATACTCCGCTGCCCAGAATAGTTACAATAATTTTGATGATAAATCCCAATACCGGAATGAGGTATAAAAGGGTAAGAACTATGACCCCGACGATGAATGAAAGATACAGGGAGATATCACCTTCCTTTTTAAAAAGTTGAATAATTTTCTCACCCAGCACAAGGGCGACAAAGATTGAGGCAAGATAGAGGAGCACGGTATAGAAATATATTCCGAATAGGGCGAATGGATAGCCGATTAAAGTAACAAGAAGAATGATTATTACTACCGGGATGACAATAATACCGAGAAATCCCCAGCCCAATGATACCCAGGGTCTGGAAATGCATATATCCATAATGCGTCGGGGGAATCTTTTGGAAAACGTAATGAGCACAATCCCGACAATAATCATAGCGATGAAGGTAATTGTCTTAAACAGGGAAATAAAAAAACCTAAGGCCGGCGCCAATTTCTTTAAGAATTCACCCTTTGTCTTTTTTGTCTCTTTTATAACTTTCTGTTGACCGCTAACCGCTGCCCCGGATTCAATTACTGGTCTTTTATCACCCCGCACAATAAGGTCGCCGTTAACCCGGGCATCTTTTTCAATCTTAACCTCATCCGATTTGATATTTATGGTTCCACTCCTGCCGGACATAAGAAACCTTCCGCTACTCCCTTTTATGGTTCCGGTGATCTCGCCCAGAATATTCACCTCGCCGCCGTAGCAGCGAAGGTCCTTCTTTATCCAGGCATCCCTGGTAATCAGAAGGTTTCCCCCAAAGAGCATAACATTCTTTTCGGCGGTTGCGGATATTGTGATATCACCGGCTCCTGCCCAGACTGAATTTACCATAGGCGATGATATTTTTACCTGAGATGCACCACAGAATATGGTTCCTTTAACATCACCACTCACTTCAATCTTCTGGGCAAAGGCATAAAGGTCTCCATTGACCTTACCGTGAATAATGACGGTTCTGCCCAGGGCAATAAGGTCATCATCAATCACCTGTTCTCTGGTTAATTCTATGGTATTTCCCTTTTTAACGACGATTCCATAAGCCGGTGCAACAATCGAGAACAATATAATAATGCTCAAAAGCAGTTTAAAGTATTTCATCTGGCCTCCTTTTTAATAACTTCTACTATGTATTACGAAATCGAGTAAAAAAAGTTTCAAATTTTTAAGTGGGTTCCAGTTTTATATGGAGTTCTTTCAGTTGTTCGGGCTCAACAAAGTCAGGGATTCCTTCTAAGAGCCCCTGTGCCTGGGTGGTCTTGGGAAAGGCAATCACCTCCCGGATTGAATTGAGCCCGGCCAGAAGCATTACAATTCTATCGATACCCGGGGCGATACCGCCATGGGGTGGAGCACCAAAATCGAGTGCCTGTAAGAGCATTGTATATTTATCTGCATCTATTCCCGCAATCGAAAAAAGTTTCTCCTGTAATTCCCGTTTATGATTTCTGATACTGCCGGATGCAAGTTCGTTGCCATTACATACCAGGTCATACAGTCTGCCTTTTACCTGAAGAGGGTCTTTATCAAGATAAGGGATATCCTCTTTTTTGGGCTGGGTGAATATATGATGGCTGGCAATAATTCTCCCGGTCTTTGGTTCTTTTTCAAACAGGGGAAAGTCATAGACCCATAAAAACTTAAATCCTTCAGATATAAGATTCAATTTCTGGGCGAATTCATTTCTTAACCGACCCAGGAAATAGAGGATATCACGCTTTCCCGCCATCACCACCAGGAGGTCACCATCCTCTAAATTCAGACCGTGTATAATATTTTCATCAATAATTCTGGCTATACTTCCGCTTACCGGGCCGTCCTTTTTTGCCCAGAAAATCCCTTCCAGCCCCTTTTTCTTTGCTTCCTGATTCAATTGGTCCAGAGTTTTACGGGAAATCTGTTTTCCATCTTTCACCACAAGTCCTCTTATCTCTGGTTTTCCCTGGAATGGAGGGAAATCCTTTTCTGAAAAGAACGGCTTCATATCCATTATTTCCATTCCAAAACGCAGGTCCGGTTTATCCGTGCCGAATCTTTCAATTGATTGATTAAATGTAATTCTGGGAAACGGTATGGATAAATCTCTGTTTAAGACCTTCTTAAAAATATGAAGAAACATCCCCTCAATGAGTTTAAAAATATCTTCTTCATCAACAAAGGACATTTCAATGTCGAGCTGGGTATGTTCAGGCTGTCGGTCATGCCTGGGGTCTTCATCGCGCAGGCAACGGGCGATCTGATAATAGCGTTCAAATCCTGCAACCATAAGAAGTTGTTTATACATCTGGGGTGATTGTGCCAGGGCATAGAACTTTCCGGGATAGAGCCTTGAAGGAACAAGATAATCCCGGGCTCCTTCAGGCATACTCCGGGTGAGAATTGGAGTTTCAATTTCAATAAAGTTATAGCTATTTAAATATTCACGGATTGCGGTTACAATCTTATGCCGAAAAATAATGTGGTCCTGCATCACCTTGCGGCGCAGGTCGAGATAACGATAATGAAGCCTCAATTCCTCATTCGCCTTTACATCATCCTCAACTACAAACGGCGGCACCTTTGACTTTCCCAGAATTTCAAGCCGTTTTACGGTAAGTTCAACATCCCCGGTCTTGAGATGAGGATTTTTTTGCTTTTCCGGTCTTTCCCTTACCTCACCCTCAGCCATTATGCAATCCTGAAGGGACAGTTCCTTTGCGACGGGAATCTTATTCGGGTCGATAACAAGCTGTAGTATTCCTGAACGGTCGCGCAGATTTAAAAAGACCAGACCGCCGAGATTTCGGATTCTATCCACCCAGCCAAAGACACAATGATTTTTTCCAATCTCGTTCTTATCTATTTCTTCGAGAAAAAATCTTTTAATCTTCTACCCCCGTTACTATCCTTCAATCACAATCTTTGAAAGATCGGCAAATTGAAGAAAAATCTTATTTATAAAATTAATCAGGGCAAGCCGATTATTTTTCAAATCCTCTTCTTCACACATCACCAATACATCGTCAAAGAATTTATCAATCTGAGGACGGAGCGAAAGGAGCAGTTTCAGGATTTCGGTATAATTACCGGTCTGATAAAGCGGTTCAAGCGCAGCGCTTATCTCTTGCCCCTTCTCATAGAGTAGTTTTTCTGCAGACTCCTTAAACAGGGTTTTATCAATTTCCTTAAATGCTGTGATGTCCTTGAGAATATTCCGCAGCCTTTTCTGGCCAATGATCAATTGTGTGAAATCCCTGTGATTGCGAAAACCTTTCAGGGCTTCACAGCGCTTATGGACATCAGCGACATCACCCGACCAGGTTTCCAGCACGGCATTAATCTCATCATAGCGAAAACCCCGGTTCTGGAGATATCGGGTCAGCCGTTCCCGAAAGAAATCCTTGATAGTAGAAACCGGCACGGGTCGATTATAAAGTTTTTCTAACCGCTCAATCAATTTGAAGAGAGAAAGTCCGGAATCGATGTGGTCAAGCAGATTTATTACACCATAACCATTTCTCCGCACGGCAAGTGGGTCATAAGAGCCGGTAGGCAGGTTACCGCTGATAAAGGCACCGGTCACATTATCCAGTTTATCACAGAGTGAAAGCACCTTAGCCTCATCGGTCTCAGGAAGTCCATCGCCAATTGTTATCGGTCGATAGTGTTCCTGAATAATCCGGGCAACCAGGTCATCTTCTCCCTGGAATTTTGCATAATAACCACCCATAATCCCCTGGAGAGAAGTAAATTCCTTTTCCCTTACTATCATTGAACAGAGGTCTGCCTTACATAATTCTGCAGCCCGGGTTAAGGCATCAATATTTAAATTCGGGATACTATCAAATTGGGCAGCAAGTTTTACCAGACGCCGGGTTTTTTCATAAATACTACCTAAATCCTTAAGCCACATCATCCCTTTGGTCTGCTCCTGCATTTTGTTAAGCCCCTGCTTGATATCTTTTTTATAGTAGAAAAGGGCGTCAAACAGTCTTGCCTGCATAACCCTTTTATATCCCTGCTGAACATTCTGAATCGCCTTTTTCTTGGCACTGAATACACAGATGAATTTATTTGAGTCTTTTATCCAGATGAGATTTCCGTGCGCCTTTAAAACGGTATTTAAGACCTCACCCGGAAGTTCTAAATAGTCCGGGTCAAACTCATCACCCACAACTTCAGGATACTCAGTTGTCGCATTCAGTTCATCAATCATTTCATCACCAAAAACCGGCGTTCCACCCAGTTTAGCCGCGGTCTGTTTTATCCTTGAGAGAATCAACTTGCGTCTTTCGTTCGGATCAACTACGACACCGCCGTGTCTTAAGAAATTTATATATTCTCTGGGTTTTTCTAAACGGATGGGTTTAAATGAGAAGTGAAAATTGGGCATTGTGTAGCGGTCCGCCTTTACCCCGGCATATTCAAATCTGATTGGTCGACGGTCTAAGAGCGCAACAATCCAGCGGATTGGTCTGGGAAATCTCACCCGTGATTCATTCCAGACCATTGTCCTGGGAAATTCCAGACCCTTCACAATCTTTGGCAATTCCTGATAGAGAATATCTTCCGTTAATTCTCCAGGTTGTTCTTTCTGGCCAAAGATATACTCGCCCTTTTTTAACCGCTTCACAACAATTTCATTCGCTTTAAAATTTCGGGATTTCATAAAACTCTTCAGGGTTAAACTGGGTTCACCATTTTCATCGTAAGCCATTTTTTTTGGCGGCCCCTGAATCTCTAAAACCTGGGGTTTTTGTCTCCGGGCAACCCCAAGGATTATTGTTCCAATTCTTCGTGGGGTATAGATTGTTCTGATACTGCGATAAAATATCTTTTTTGTCTTAAATAGATTTTCAAGCTGGGAAGACAGGAAATGACCGGTCCGGCCGAGAATTCCCGGTGGAAAATCTTCAACTCCGATTTCTAAGAGAAAATCAATCATCCCTTCTTCTCCTCTGTGCTGATACTCTTTACATATAATTGTGCCGCCTGATTCGTTAATGCCCTTACCCGGGCGATTAGATTCGCCCGCTCCGAGATACTTATTGACCCGCGTGCCTCTAACATATTAAAGATATGGGAACATTTTATTGCACAATCATAACCCGGAAAGACAAGACCGGCTTTAAATAATCGCTGTGCCTCTTTTTCATAACCGTTAAATAACCTATTTAAAAAAGCCGGGGTTGCATATTCAAAATTATATCGGGAAAATTGAATCTCATTCTCTTTATAGACATCAGCCCAGGTCATCTCATTATTCCACTTTATATCAAGCACTGAATCTACATTCTGCAATACCATTACAATCCTTTCTAAACCATAGGTGATTTCAACCGGTATGACCTCAAGGTCGATTCCTCCAGCCTGCTGGAAATATGTGAACTGGGTGATCTCCAGACCATCGAGCCAGACCTCCCAGCCCAATCCCCAGGCACCAAGGGTGGGTGATTCCCAGTCATCTTCAACAAATTTGATTTCATGCTCATCCAGTTTAATCCCCAGTGCCTCCAAGGAGCGAAGATATATTTTTTGAATATCAGCAGGAGAGGGTTTCATAATTACCTGGAACTGATAATACTGCTGAAACCTTAAGGGATTTTCTGCATATCTTCCATCCCTAGGACGCTTCGAGATTTCTACATAGCAGACATTCCACCGCTTCGACCCCAGGATTCTCAAAAATGTCGCCGGGTTAAATGTCCCGGCTCCAACCTCAGAATTATAAGGCTCGAATATAAGACAGCCCTGGTTCTGCCAAAAGGTCTTAAGGTCAATAATGGCTTTTTCAAAGGTTTTAACCTTTTTCATAGACCGAGGTCTTCGGATATTTTTTGCATTCCTTTTAGGCATAATTCAATAAACTCTTCAAGGTTAAGGCCGATATTTGTGCAGGATGCGATCTGTTCACGATTCGCACCGGCTGCAAACCTCTTTTCTTTATATCGGCGCAGGATAAAATTTGTATCCAAACCGGAAAGTTTCTTTTCCGGATGCATCAAGGCACTGGCGACGATAAGTCCGGTCAGCGGGTCAACCGCAAACAGCGCCCAATCCAATCGGGATTTTGGTGGAAGATGCCCGGCATGCACCTTAATTGCGTAGAGGATGGAATCTTCAATACCCTTCTTTGCAAGTATTTCACTTCCTGCAATCCCATGCCTTTCAGGCTGGTCCTTTGTCGCTTCATAATCTATGTCATGCAGAAGTCCTGCCCGCGCCCAGATTTCTTCATCTTCGCCAAAATGGCGGGCAAGTTCCTGCATACAGGACTCGACTGCCAGGCAATGTTTGAAGAGATTTTTATTCTTCAGGTGCTCGCCCAATAATTTTAACCCTTCTTCTCTCGTCATAATAAGTTATTATGTATATTTTTTAAAAAAAGTCAAGAAGATAAAATGCAAACATTAATGTAAATTTTTATTAGCCTGGATTTCCATATTTTTAATTTAGAGAAGAGATAATTGAATAGTATGCAGGTTCGTTCACAACCTATGGTATCTTTGCAATCGCTGAGATACGAAGATACAAGAGAATATAACCTGTGTAAAAAATTTTGCTGGTAATTTTAGATGATCTCAGTAGTGATTCCTTGTGGCTTCTTTGCAATAATCAAAATAAACCAGATAAAACCGCTTCGCTGTAATAAACACGCTGCGCGCTGTAAAATGAGTAAACACAGGGGCGTCCCGTCCCGACCCGCCGGGCGAGGACGCCCGGCAAGCTTTTTCTGTAGCCTGGCGTGCTTCTCCCAGCTGAGGGGCGTCCCGCCCCGAGGTACTGCAGGTCGGGATGTTACGCACCAGACAAACCAGAATGCAGATCGTTGTAAGTTGTTGGGCATCGAAGCCCGTCTCGTCGGACGGTTTCGTTGTCAGTGGTTTTTTGTCTTCAGCCGATTAACCACAACCTATAACCAAACCGGCATCGACACCGTATAACGAATAACGATTCTGTATAAACTGACAAACCAGAATGCAGATCGTTGTAAGTTGTTGGGCATCGAAGCCCGTCTCGTCGGACGGTTTCGTTGTCAGTGGTTTTTTGTCTTCAGCCGATTAACCACAACCTATAACCAGACCGGCATCGACACCGTATAATGAATAACGATTCTGTATAAACTGACAAACCAGAATGCAGATCGTTGTAAGTTGTTGGGCATCGAAGCCCGTCTCGTCGGACGGTTTCATTGTCAGTGGTTTTTTGTCTTCAGCCGATTAACCACAACCTATAACCAAACCGGCATCGACACCGTATAACGAATAACGATTCTGTATAAAGATAATTTAAATCCAGAAAGACAAAATCAATTTTCTTGACAAAAATCATTATTTAAATATAATTAGCGTGGAGTTGAGATGAGCTGGTATGCAGCCTATACTAAATGCAACCACGAACGTGTGGTCGATAAATTACTAAGGGATAAAGGCATCAAAACATTCTTACCTCAGATCATTGTGCCGAGTCGACGCCGAGACCGAAAGATTTTAATCAAGAGACCACTGTTTAGAAACTATCTATTTGTTGAGGTTGACCAGGTCCAGGAAAACTGGATAAAACTCTATCGGACCCCCGGATTGACAAAGATTTGTGGTAATGGAAAACCTATGCCCATTCCTGATGAGGATATCAAATCAATCCGAATCTTTGTTAACAGTGAAAGAAATCTATATCCATTACCATTCTTAACCGTGGGGTCAAGGGTTCAGGTCATTTCCGGACCTTTAACCGGAGCAATTGGAATTTTATTAAAGGAAGACCATAGACGGAGGAGGCTGGTGGTCTCCATAGAATTAATGGGACAATCGGTTGCCACCACCCTCTATGATGATGAAGTAAGACCTTATTAAAATTTAACCCATTGAAGGAGGCATAATGGAACTTACCAAAACCCTGAATTATTGGCAATATCAAAGGGATAATTTTTATACCTGGTATGACCGTCTTTCTCTAACAAAAAAATTATTAATCTGTTTGGGTATGGCAGGAGTTTGTGGAATTGCCGCCCAGATAAGAATCCCCTTACCCTTTACACCGGTGCCGGTAACCGGCCAGGTTTTTGTTGTGCTGCTCAGCGGTTTGATCTTAAATAATATCTACGGCGGATTAAGTATGGCAATCTACTTTATCTTAGGCTGTGCCGGTCTGCCCTGGTTTGCCGGTGCTAAAGCTGGCTTTGGCCTGACAACCGGATATATCATCGGTTTTATCCCGGCCGCACTCTATATCGGCCTTTTAACGGAAAGATTTACAAAAAGACCCAACCTCTTAAGCCTTTTAATGGTCATATTTCCGGCAGTCTTTATTATCTATCTATCCGGGGCAACCTATCTTGCCTTATTTATGAAACTTGATTTCAAATCCACCCTCAATTTAGCAGTACTACCGTTTATCCCGGTTGACCTGTTCAAAGCCCTTATTGTTGTATTGATTGCTGGACCCTTATTACCCGAACAGAGAAAATCTTGACACCCATCAAATAATCGGTAAAATTAATTATATGATTGAGGATTACCGTTTTGGTGAGATTAAGGTTTCTGGCCAGCGCTATCAGAACGATGTGATTATATATCCCGACCACATTGATGACAACTGGTGGCGTAAACAGGGACACCGTCTTGAACTGGAGGATATCAAAGATGTAGTTAAAATAAAACCTGATGTAATTATTATCGGTACTGGCAATCTTGGTATGATGCAGGTAGAAAAAAAAACCTTAGAAAAATTGAGCAAGATGAATATCCAGATGATTATTCTGCCTACAGCCGAGGCCTGCCAGGAATATAATAGAATTTATTCTCAAAAAAAGGTTGTTGCCTGTCTCCATTTAACCTGTTGATGATTTGGTTTTTAAAATTTTTTTTATTGGGAGTTATAATTATGGCTCAAAATTGTGAAGCAAAGGAGTATCGGGAATCAATCCATGCCGGAACCTGGTATCCTGGGGAAAAGGCTGAACTTGAAAAGATGATCCAGACATTCTTAAAGAATGCACGGGTAAACGCCCAGGGCAAGATTATCGGTCTGGTTTGTCCCCATGCCGGATATATCTATTCAGGCCCGGTTGCTGCCTTTTCTTATAAATTAATCAAGAACCAGGAATACGACAATGTCATTGTAATAGGACCATCCCATCATTACAGTTTTTATGGTGCATCAGTAGATATAATGGCAGGAAGGATAACCCCCTTAGGAAAGATTGATTATGATTTAGAGCTTGCCCGTAACATTATAAAAGAGAATGAAAATATCCGTTATCTACCTGCCGCACATCAGCAGGAACATTCAACCGAGATTCAAATTCCATTTTTGCAGACCGTGCTGAAGAAATTTAAACTGGTTGAAATTGTAATGGGTTCCCAGGACTATGCAACCTGTGAGCTCCTCAGCAAGGCGATCCTCAAGGCGGTAAAGGAAAATAATAAGAAAGTTCTTATTGTTGCAAGTTCCGACCTTTCCCATTACCATCCGCAGAAGATTGCAGAAAAACTGGACAATCTTGTCGCCGATGCAGTGAATAAATATGATGCGGAACTATTATTTAAAAGATTGAGAGAGGATAGTTGCGAGGCCTGCGGTGGCGGGCCCATTATTACCACAATGCTGGTAACAAAAAAACTTGGTGCTGACAAAGGCAAGGTGCTCACCTATGCAACAAGCGGTGATATAAGCGGTGATTATTCTCAGGTTGTAGGTTATCTTGCCGGCGCATTCTATAAAGAAGAGAAGATGAATGTTGGCGTGGAGCTGGGACTCAGTGCTGAAGAGAAGAAGCTGCTCAAAGAGATTGCAAGGAAGTCCATTGAGGCTGCAGTCAAAGGTAAACCCCGACCGGTGTTTAAGGACATTCCGAAAAAATTGCAGGAACATTACGGAGTCTTTGTCACCATAAACCGCCGTGGACAACTGCGCGGCTGTATCGGCCATATTATTGGTGATCAGCCTTTATATATTTCCTGCGCCCGGATGGCAGAGGCAGCGGCCCTTGAAGACCCGAGGTTTCCACCGATTACAGAAAAGGAACTTCCTGAACTGGAAATTGAGATTTCTGTCCTTACCCCTTTGCAAAGGGTTTATGACTTTAATGAAATAAAGATTGGCCGGGATGGTCTTTTAATTCGCAAGGGACTTTACAGTGGACTTCTATTACCCCAGGTTGCGGTGGAATATGGCTGGAATGTTCAGGAATTTCTTGAACATACCTGTCATAAAGCCGGATTACCTTCTGACGCTTACAAATCAAAAGAGGCCGAGATCTATAAATTCTCTGCCGAGGTCTTTTAATGCCCGGGAATGAAAAAAGAGAAAATATTTATTGACCCCTATGATGATTTAGGTTATGCAAAGATTGATCTACATCGTGAAAAGAGAAAGGGCTTTCCTGAAGTAGTATTCTGCAAAGGTAAAACCGAAGCCCAGATTCTTAAAATCGCCCACCGATTTTCTCAAATAAGCAAAAGGGTGATGTTTACCCGGGTTGAACCCGGGCTTGGCCAGGTTCTTAAAAACAGCTGTAAAAAAGGAAAATATTATAAAGCGGCGCGCATATTCTTTATCGGTCAGAAAAAAAGAGCCCGGGGCCTGATTGCAATCCTGACCGGCGGCACTGCAGACATTCCTGTGGCAGAAGAGGCTGCAATTACTGCCGAGATTATGGGAAGCAGGGTGGAGCGTTTCTATGATGTTGGAGTTGCCGGGTTGCACCGGATTCTGGCATTTCGCAAAAAGATACAGAAGGCGCGGGTGCTCATTGTGGTCGCAGGTATGGATGGTGTCCTGGCATCGGTCTGTGGAGGACTCTTTGCAAAACCGATTATTGCGGTTCCGACAAGTATCGGCTATGGGCTCAGTCTGAATGGTATCACCCCCCTCTTAACTATGCTCAACTCCTGCGCACCGGGTGTTGCTGTAGTCAATATTGACAATGGGTTTGGTGCTGGATATATCGCCTCAACAATCAATCGTTTATGAAGGTCTTATATTTCGACCCCATCCCTGGTTTAAGCGGTGATATGATCCTTGCCGCACTTATTGACTTAGGAGTCAAAAAGGAAAATCTAATAAAAAATCTCGGATTTATTCCGGGTTTTCAGATGAAGGTAAAAACCGTTATGCGCTCCGGGGTTCGGGCAAAACAGGTGGAATTTATCATAAAAGAAAAGATCGGTGAAAAGAAATTCATTCCGCTTATCAAAAAAAGCAATCTGGCTGCACCTTTAAAGAAACAGGTAATAACCATAATTGAAAAAATATTTGATGCGGAAAAGAAGGTTCATCATACCCGGCATCTCCATCTCCATGAACTCGGTGATACTGATACCCTGCTCGACATTACCGGTGCGGTCCTGGCTATTGCCGAACTTGGGGTGGATAGGGTTTTTGCAAAATCTGCAAAGGCAGGAATCGGATTTATCAAAACAAGGGAAGGTAATATGCCGGCGTTCAATTTTGCCACCGCCCATCTCCTGGAAAAATTTCCGGTTCAATTTCTTCCCATCCCGGCAGAATTAACCACTCCTACCGGTGCGGCAATCATCAGCTCCCTGGCAACGCCTGCTGAAGAGCTTCTACTCAATAAGGTGCTTGGTATCGGTCTGGGTGCTGGTTCTTTGCAGATTAAGGGCTACCCAAATTTTTTGCGGGTATTTCTTGGTGAAGTGGAAGAATCATTGACCGATGAATCCTGGGTAATCGAAACCAATATTGATGATATGAACCCCCAGGATTATGAACTGCTGTTTGAAAAATTGTATAATGCCGGTGCCCTGGATGTATTCCTCACCCCAACAATTATGAAGCATTCCCGTCCCGGAATTTTACTCACGGTGCTTGTTCAGAATGGCTACAACAATATCGCAGATATCATATTTAAACATTCCACCACGATTGGAATGCGTATAAGGAAGACAAAGCGATTGAAGTTAAAAAGGGAAATCAAAAAGATATCCACGCCGTTTGGGAAAGTCCAGGTTAAAACGACATTCTACAAAAATAAAAAACATCTCTTCTTTGAATACCGGGATTTGAAGCGTATCAGCGAAAAAAAAGATATTTCCCTGAAAGAATTGCGACAGAAACTGACCGCCTATCTTAACAAAACAGAATGAATATCAAAGAAAAAGAGCTAAACCAATTTACCCGGGATTTGTCTAAATATCGGGCACTGAGCGATGAAGAGCTCGTCAAATTGGTTCAGGCTGGAGAGTTACAACCATTTGACGAATTGGTGCGTCGAAACGAGGTGCGGATTCATGATTTATGTTACAAGATGCTCAGGAATTATGATGATGCCAGGGATATGGCACAGGAGACATTCATCAAGGCATATCGGAAGATCAAAAAATTTGACGGCAAGTCAAAGTTTTCCACCTGGCTCTATCGAATTGCGGTGAATAACTGTCTGAATTTCTTGAAGAGGCGCAGGCCGACCGAACAGATATATGAAGAAATAACAAGTCTGGGTAAGGATGACCCGGTGGAACGTTATCGGGCGAAGAAGTTGAAAAATATGATATACGAAGCCGTGGCGAAATTACCTGCAGTGCAGAGGGCGGTCTTTACTTTAAGAACCCTTGAGGATATGCCTTATAAAGAAATCGGTGAGATTATGAAAAAACCGATCAGCACCATAAAGGTGAATCATCATCTGGCAATTAAAAATTTGAGAAATTATCTCAGGAAGAAGGTATGAACTGTTTAGAGGCACAGGATAAAATTATTGATCTGATTCTTGGTGAGATATCACCCGAAGAAAGACAACAGGTGCAGGAGCATCTTGAACATTGTCCGGTTTGTAAAGAAGAATTCAATTTTCTGTATGATTGTATGCAAATCTGTATTTCAGAAAAGGCTGACACCTGCGTATGCCAGTTTCAGGAAACATACTGGGATGAATTTGTCTATACGATTCATAAAAAAGTCAGTCAGGAAAAGCCCGGACCAGGATTTCCAATAAAAATTATTCTGCCCATTGCAGCCTCAGCATTGGCTGCAATCGGATTGGGTTATTTTCTACTGTTTCGACCCGGCCCGGAACAGACGGTCAAAAAGGTATCACCTGGTTATGAAGGTGATACCTATGAAGAGGTCTATGACCTGACCCCGGAAGAACAGCAGGAATTTATCAAGATGATAAATCAGCGCTACGGTGAATAACCCCGCTCAGCACAATTTCTTTATCAAAGACATCACCGAGTCAACATCCAGGGCATACCTTTTATAAAGAACCTCGGGTCTATCTGAACCCCCATATTTAGAGATGCCGAGCTTAAACAGTTTCGTCCCCAATCCCATTTCAGCAATCATCTGGCCGATAATACTGCCCAGACCCGATTCGGTAATATGGTCCTCATAGGTGATTATTAGACCGGTCTTTGATGCCTCAGTGATACAATCCTTATCAATATCAAACGGCGCACTTACATTATAGACGGCGGGCACAATCCCCTGTTTACGCAAACCATCCCGGACCGCTACAGCCCTGGGAAGCATCGGTCCGAAGGTAAATATCGCACAATCCTTTCCCGGTCTTACAAGGTCGACCCTGCCATATTCAAACCGGTAGTTCCGACTAAAAAAGATTTTATTGTCTTCTGTCTTTATAATCGGCAGTTTTGTTCTACCCACACCAACCACAAAATTACCCGGTTGATTGAGCACATATCTCATAATATGCCCGGTCTGATTCGGGTCTCCGGGAATAAGCAATTTAAATCCTAAAAGATTTCTCAAAAGCCCGATATAATCGATACAATGATGGGTTTTCCCGTCCGGGCCGACATTCAATCCTAAATGGGTGGCAAATATCTTCAAGTTTGTCCGATTGATGTCATTGAGCCGCAGTTGATTATAGACCTCATCAATACCGAAGACACCGAAATCACCCCAGATTGTAAGAATCCCATTGATTGATAGGGCGCCGGCAATGGTGGCGGTATTATGTTCACTCACCCCGGTCTCAAAAAAGTTGTCGGGCATCACCCGGGCAAAGCGGTGGGTTCTGACCGATTCAGTAAGGTCGCAATCAAAAACCGCAATCGGCGCCGAGGGATTAAGTTTTGCAACCTCTTCTAATATATCACCAAATACATTTCTGGGGTGTGTCGTATCGGTATAGACAGGGATTTTGCCGATTTTAATTCTGGGTGGTAAAACATCTTTTCTTTTTTTCTTCTTGAAACCCTTTTTATCCCGCAGACTGAAAAGTCGCTCAAGATCATCTTCTATGTGTAACTCCTTGAGTGCCTTTCGACATTCATCAATCTTCAGTGATTTACCGTGATATCTCCTTTCTCCCTCCATAAATGATATACCCTTACCAATCGTCGTTTCAGCAATTATTACATAGGGATATTTATCATCATTAACCGCTGTTTTCAGGGCATTATATATCTCAGAAAAGTTATGGCCGGAAATTTCCTGCACCTTCCAGCCATCAGCAAGGTAGTTTTCTTTAATATTAACCGGCATAATCTTTTCAACCCGACCCGAAATCTGAAAGTGGTTGAAATCGATTATTACGGTTAAATTGTTTAAGTTATACTTAACGGCAAATCTTCTCGCCTCAGCAACCTGTCCCTTTGCCTGCTCTGCATCACTCATAACAACAAAGACATTATATGGAGTATTATTTACCCTTGAGCCGAGGGCAAACCCGCATCCGGCAGAAAGTCCCTGGCCCAGATTACCGCTTGACCATTCAATACCCGGAATATTCCTCTCAATATGCCCCTCAAAAATGCTGTCAATCTTACGAAATCCTAAAATCACCTCTTCGGGTTCAAAGAAGTTTAATCGGGCAAGGCAGGCATATACCCCGGGTGAGGTATGACCATGACTGATCACAATTCTATCCCGGGCCGGATCATCATAATTTTCCTTAGAGATATTGGCAAATGAATAAAGGGTAAGATAGATATCGATCGAGGACATCGAGCCGCCAGGATGTCCAGAACCAGCAAGCGTCGTCATCTTTAAAATATCCCCCCGGCAGTGCCGGGCAAGTTCTTTTAGCTTTTTTATCTCGTTATCTGTAAGTTCTTTATCAAAATATTTCATAATCATTAAGATATTACACTACAACAACCTTAAAATCACCCTCGGCGATTGCATAATCACCTCGAATTCTTAAAATAATGTTAAATTTCTTTGCGATATTGGCTAAGGTATCAGCATAATGCATACTGAGAAAATCGGCAAGTCGCGGTGAGGTCTGGAGCTCAACCATCTTTCCCCGAAGGGTCTTACCATTCTTCTTAAACCAGCGTTCAATATAACCAACCGCACTCTGTCGCGAAATCGTTCTGCCCCGACCCCGACACATCGGACAGGATTCACTGAGGACATAGGTAACACTTGCCCGTGAGCGTTCCCGGGTGAATTCCAGAAGGCCAAATTCACTTATTCCTCCAATCTTATATTTGGCTCGGTCCTCTTTTATTAAACTGCGAAATTCTCTTAATAACTTATCATTATTTTCCTTCTTCTCCAAATCAATAAGGTCAATCACAACCAGACCTCCGATATCCCTGAGACGCAGCTGACGGACGATTTCCCTTAATGCCTCAAGATTGGTGGCAAAGGCGAGTTTCTCTGCCTGCTTTTCCTTGGATGACTTTCCGGTATTTACATCAATTGAGACAAGGGCCTCGGTCTGGTCAATAACGATATAACCACCGCTTGGTAACCAGATTTTTCTTTCCAGAATATTCATCAGTTGATCTTCAATATTATACCGCTGGAATATGGGAATCGGGTCATTATACAATTTTACCCTTGACCTCATTCGGGGTGAAACCCTGCCCAGATACCGGATAATCTTACGGTATTCTTCTTCAGAATCCACATAGAGATTTCGAATTTCACTGTTAAAAAGGTCGCGCACGGTCTTGATAAGGGCATCGGGTTCCTGATAGATAAGGGTGGGAGCCGGGGTTTTTGCCTTTTCTAAATCTCTTGCCCATTCCCGTTTCAGGACTTCAACCTCTTTTTTAATCTCCTCGGGTCGGGCACGGGCGGCAGCGGTTCTTATGATTAATCCCATCCCCTGAGGTTTTATCTGCTTGGCAATCTTGAAGAGCGTATCACGTTCGCGCCGGTGTCGAATCTTACGAGAAACCCCGATATTTTTTGCATTGATAAGCAGAACCACATATCTTCCCGGTATTGAGATATAAGAAGTCACCCTTGGACCCTTTATCCCGTAGGAATCCTTGGTCACCTGGACAATAATTTCTTGATTCTCTTTAAGTTTTATCTCCTCCGGTCGACACTCCTGCTCCATCTCAACTTCACTCTCAAATAACTCAGAAAAATCTTCAAAAGGAATCTCATTTAAGGGTAAAAATCCATTCTTTTCCACCCCGATATCAACAAATGCTGCCTTTAAACCAGAAATCAAATTGAGCACCTTCGCCTTATAGATATTACCGACCCGGCTTGATTGTTCTGCCCGTTCTAAATAGAATTCAATGAGTTTGCCGTTGTCAGTAACTGCAATCCTTGTTTCGGTTTCAGAAACATTCACTAAAATCTCTTTCTTCTTCATCTTATTTCCATCGGGCTATATAATACCCCTTTTTTCTTTATAAACATTGTAGTCCTGGTTACCGGATATCGTTTTGCCTGTTCAGTGGGTAATTCGGTGAGATAGGCAAGAAGGTCATAGATATTTATTCCACCCGCACCAAAATATAATCCGCAATTTAATTTACCATCTGATTTTGAAATTGATTCAATTCCCGCACTGAGATTCTTCATACCGCTCCGCGTCGGGATATAGACCGGGTCATCCGGGGAAATTTTCAGCGACGATTTTATCTCAGCATCAGGAATTTCCACCTCATAGAATATAAGATTGATTGAACTGGAAAGTGAAGGCATACCCGGTGCAATAGACCTGGTTTCTAATATCCTTATACCGGGAGGAAAACAGGCATTCAATTCCCGGGAGATGTTTCCAAAATATTCACTTTCTAAGTAGCAATCAAAATAGTCACCCTTACATATCTGCCCCACGCTCTTGGGCGGGCAGAATGAAACCTTAGGTATCGGTGAATAGCCCTGGGTATATTTGATCGGCAAATTCGACCTTCTCAAGGCACGGTATATAGTGCGTGTAATATCTCTGTGTGATGCATAACGGAACGGTTCACCGATAGAATATTTAATTCTATATACTACACCTTTGGTTTTTTTCCTTGCGACAGGTTGAGATGCAAGATATTTTTCTTCTTTAGTGTAGTATTTAATTTGCGAACCATCACAGGCACCACATTTTGTGCACTTTTTATAGAAGCAGTTGTCGGTGGTGATTCCTGCCTGCGCCCGCTGGAATTCTTTTTGCAAAAATTCACGCGTTACACCGATATCAATAAAGTCCCAGGGATAGTCATCCCTCGGTTTGAGATATTCATCCGGGTTAACACCCTTCTTTTCCAATGCCGATTTCCAGCGCGTAAAATCAAAGGATTCACGCCACTGCTCGAATACGCCGCCGCTTTTATAGACCTCTTCAATAACTGGAAACAGTCTTTCATCACCCCGGGAAAGAACCGCTTCAATATACGAAACCTCCGGAGTCTGATACTTCACCTCAACCCGACGCTGGCGGAATTTCTTAATAATCGAAATTTTATGATACAACTCATCAATGGGTGCAAAGGGAACAACCTCAAATGGTGTATGGGGCTTTGGTATAAAAGGACTGACTGCCATCTTTATTGAACCCTTAGGACAGGCCCGGGTGATCTCGTTAATTAATCGTTCCATCTCGGTTATATCATTTTCGGTCTCAAAGGGCAGGCCGATCATAAAGTATAATTTCACCTGACGCCAGCCCAGGCGGTAGGCGGTATTAATAGACTGGATGAGCCGCTGATTAGAGAATGACTTATTCAGACGATTGCGCAGTTGTTCAGTAGCAGTTTCCGGGGCAAATGTAATACCGGTCTTTTTTATCTCTTTCAAGAGCAGGGCGAGTTCTTCAGTAAAAAGCTCTCCCCTCATCGCCGGCAGAGAAACACTCACCATCCTTTTTTTCAATATCTCATTCAGACGCCGGATAAGATTTAATAAATCAGGATAATCCAGGATAGAGAATGATAAAAGAGAAATCTCTTCCCAGCCGGTCTTTCTAATCCCTTTTTCCACCGCCCTCAATATGTCAGATTGGGAGCGAACTCTTAAAGGACGGTTTGTATATCCACCCTGACAGAACCGACAGCCCCAGGTGCAGCCCCGCATAACCTCAATTGCCAGTCGGTCATGGGTAATATCACAGATGGGCAGAATTGGTGGAAAGGGAATCTGTTCTTCAGTAAGTTTATCCAGCACCGCCTTTTTTATTTTCTTATCATAGTGATGTCGTACAGGAACCCAGACACCTTCAATCCTGGCAATCGCGGAAAGCCTCTCTTCTTTTTTATCCCGGGGGATTTCTTTTAGAATCTGGGCAATTTTCATTATCGGATACTCACCATCACCAATCACAAAGAGGTCAAATACCGGGGCGACCGGTGTCGGGTTAAGAGTTGCCGGGCCGCCCGCCATTATAATGGGATGGCGATTATCCCTCGCCTCAGTCCGAATCGGAATCCCGGCAAGGTCCAGCATATACAATACAGTAGTATAAGAAAGTTCACTCTGTAAGGAGAAACCGAGCAGGTCAAAATCAGAGAGTGGTCGTTTTGTCTCTAAACTGTAAAGGGGGATATTTTTTTCTTTCAATTTTTCACCAAAATCCGGCCAGGGTGCGAAAATCCTTTCACACTGTATTTCCGGAAATTGATTCAGCAGGTGGTAGATGATTTTTATCCCCAGATTCGACATCCCCAGTTCATAGATTTCCGGGAAAATAATCCCCGCATAGATTTGAGGTTTGGTTTTAATAGTAATATTGTATTCTCCACCGGTATATCGTATCGGCTTCTTTACCAGCGGCAGAATCTCTCCAAGTGTTTTGTTTGTAGTATTATTCAAACTGCTTCGAAAATTAACAATAAATTTTTTGGCTACAGAAAATTGTAGCCTCTTTCCAGGGCTTGATCATTAAGATTCAGTTGTTCCTCAGATGCCTTTTTATAACGAACACGCTGCGCCTTTTTCAAGGTATCAAGTTTAAGCAATGTCGTCTTCTTCGCCATTACTCCAAGCATCACCATATTTGCAATCCTGCCCTGACCGAGCTCTTCAGCAATTGCGTTTGCCGGCACCGGAATGATTGTAATATCTGTTCTCTTCGGTTCCGATTTAATAAGTGTTTTGTTGTAGAGTAACAACCCCTGAGGTTTTAACTGGGGTTCAAATCGAATAAGTGAAGGTTCATTCATTATTATCAGGATATCGGGTTCGGCGACAATCGGTGATGCAACCGGTTCGGATGAAATCACCACTGAACAGTTTGCAGTGCCGCCCCGCATCTCAGCACCGTATGATGGAAAAAATGTAACATGTTGGTCTTCCAGCATCCCGGCATGCGCCAGTATAATCCCTGAAGAGACCACGCCCTGACCACCAAACCCCGCAATGATAAGTTCCCTGGTCATTTTTCCTCCTTGGCACGATTTCTGAATTCACCTAAGGGATAGTATTTACTCATCACCTCACTGATCCATTTTTTCGACTGCACCGGAGTCATACCCCACCCGGTCGGACACATTGACAATATCTCCACCAGGGAAAATCCTTTATTATTTATCTGATTCTGGAATGCGGTCTTCAGCACCTTCTTTGTTCTGATAATATTTTTTGGAGTATCCAGTGCACAACGTTCCAAGTAGTATGGTCCATCAAGTCCGGCGAGCAGTTCACAAACCTTTATAGGATAACCCTGTTTACCTGTATCCCGGCCCTGAACCGAGGTTGTGGACCTCATTCCCGGGAGTGTTGTTGGCGCAAGCTGGCCTCCGGTCATTCCATAGATTGCATTATTGATGAATATTACGGTTATATTCTCATTGCGTGCCGCAGCGTGAACCGTTTCTGCGGTTCCAATTGCGGCAAGGTCACCATCACCCTGATAACTGAAAAGGATACAATCAGGCCTTGCCCTTTTAATCCCGGTCGCCACGGCCGGGCCCCGACCATGGGGAGGTTGAATCATATCACAGTTGAAGTATTCATCGGCAAATACTGCGCAGCCGACCGGCGCAATACCCACAGCCCTTTCTCGAATATCAAGCTCGACAAGCAACTCGGCGATAAGGCGATGGACAATACCATGACCACAACCCGGACAATAGCGCTGGTTGACCTCGGTCAATCCTGCAGGACGGCCAAATATGAGTTTCACTGTGCACCTCCAAGAATCTCCTCAATCTTTTTTAAGACCTCAGGTGGATTAGGCACTCCTCCTCCGGGTCTGCCGTGGAAATGAATTTGGGGACGGAATCTGGTTGCTGCCCTGACATCATCAATCATCTGACCACAATTCATCTCTACGACCAAAAAATTGTTTATGCGTGCACCGAGTTCCGCAAGCTTATCTTTGGGAAATGGCCAGAGCGTAATCGGCCTTAAAAGTCCAACCTTTAAGCCCTTATCCCGTGCCATCTTCATTGTTGCAGCCGCAACCCGGGCACAGGTTCCGTAGGCGACAATCATCAAGTCGGCATCATTATCATTAATTACCTCATACCGCTGTTCATTCTTTATAATTTCTTGATATTTTTTATACCGTTTCCAGTTAAGTTCCTCTAATTTACCAGAACGCAAATCATAAGACCGCACCACCCTGCGCTCTCTTCCCTTACAACCGGTGAGGGCATAGTTCTTTTCCGGTAATGTCTTGGGGTCAATCGGTTCAAATGTGAATTCCACGGGTTCCATCATCTGACCTAACAGGCCATCAGCAAGGATTAATGCAGGATTTCGATACTTTTCCGCCAGTTCAAATGCCAGCCGGGGAAATTCGAATAATTCCTGAACGGAATTTGGTGCCAGGGTGATTGTAAAATAGTCACCATGTCCACCACCCCTTGTTGCCTGATAATAGTCAGATTGTGCTGGAGCAATATTGCCCAGACCCGGACCACCCCGCACCACATTGATTATCAGCACCGGAATATCAGCACCGGCAATATAAGAGATACCTTCCTGCATCAGACTTATTCCCGGGGAGGATGATGAAGTTGTTGCCCTTACCCCGGCAGCGCCGGCTCCAAACAGCATATTTATCGCAGCAATCTCACTCTCGGTCTGGAGGAACACACCGCCCTCTTCATTCATTCGGATTGACATATATTCCGGGACCTCATTCTGTGGGGTAATTGGATAACCGGCAAAAAATCTGCATCCCGCATAGATAATCCCTTCCACTAAGGCGTGATTTCCGTACATCAATCTCTTTTCCACCATTATACCTCCTATTTATAGACCTCGATTGCGGGTTCTGGACAGGTAATATAGCAATAACCGCAGCCAGTGCATTTTTCCATATCCGTCACCGTTGCTGGATGATAACCACTCGAATTTATCCGATTCGGAGATAGGATAAGAATATTGACCGGACAGATACCATCACAACATAGACCGCAGCCCTTGCAGACATCTTCCAGGATCTTGACCTCTGGCATCTAATCCTCCTTTCAAATTTTATAGATAAATTCTCTTCATAAAATTAAATTGCGCATTATATTAAACAGTTCTAAAAAGATATCCTGATTATTATTATATCCATTCCTTAATGAAAGTCAAGGCAACCCCAAGGCGGAAATTTTAAATTAAAAACACCGAATAAACATCGCTATACGCTGTTGGGCATCGAAGCCTGTCTCGTTTTACGGCATCGTTTTTCGTAATTTTTATGTTTTTACGGTTGTAACCGATTAGCCACAACCTATGTGGCGGATAAAGAATCTCAAATCCATAAACATTAAAAAGTGAATATTAATCAATGTAAATTCTATTGACATCTCTGATTTTTGTCCCGGTTTTTTGTAAACTATGTTACAATATAGCCGAGGGGCGTCTCGCCCCGAGGCAGGGCGCCTGGCGAGCTGCAGGAGTTTCTGAAACGAGTTAAGAATGATAAACCTCCAGCGGGCGGCGGGGACGCCGCCCACGCTGAGAAAAATTGAACCGGGCGAAGATGGTAGAGAAATTTTTCAAATGACAAATAAATACAAAGTAAAACGAAGTTGTTGAATATTTTCCGTCCTGGTTTAATAATCTCAGGGAAGTTTATTCTATCCAGAATACCGTTGCAATTAATCCAGGAGGCATAATGAAAAAAATGGAGAGGAGTCAGATGTAAATTCTATTGACATCTCTGATTTTTCTTTATATAATCTATCTATGGCTATTTTTATCTTCATCTGTGCCCAATTCTGTTTCCGGTATAGCCAGTTTGTAAACTCTCCGGCAAGTGATTCCATATTCAACGGCTTAACCCGGGGCGATTATAAGATAACCCAATTTTCTGACAATCCTGTTGTCCTCTGGTTCTGGCATAATAACTCAAATAACCCCCTGGTTGATTCCCTGCTTAAGCGTATATCGATGCGAAGAAACTTCTATCTCGCTGCAGTTTTAAGATGGGAGGCAGGGCAAAAGAAAGACTATAATAATATTTTGAGTAAATTAAATCTTGCCGTCCACTTTGACTCGTTATCTATAGAAAATTTTGTCTCCCTGTTATCCTTAGGATTAAAATATCATCGGTATAAACCCATTCTTCAGGCTTTTAATCTCCCAATACTAAAAGATTTTCGGAATCAACTTTTTTTAATAACAAATTTTGTTGTCTATCTTTTTCTGACAATCCTGATGACAACAATCATCTATATAGCGGTAAAAACCATCTACTATTTTCCGGTTCTGAGCCACCGATTAGACCCGCAAGGGCATAATCGAACCAAGGGTCTGCTGGGGTTTATGTTTCTTCTTGCCCCCCTGCTCATCCTTCGGCAACCATATCTTGCCCTGCTCTGCTATGCAATTTTATTGATGTTTATTCTCATCCTTCGCGAAAAAAACTGGCTAAGATTACTATTTATATTAATCTTAGTTATCTTTGTTTGTACCCTGCCGATTAATAACTTTATAAAATTTTTGAATAATAAATGCCGCACCTATAAACTCTATAAGCTTACTAACTTTGACACCAGGCTGAACCTGAAACCGAAAAACGAAGAAGAAAAATATCTTATTGCATACGGACTGAAACAGCAGGGAAGACTCGATAAGGCGATGTCATTATATGAAGATTTATATTATAATAAAGGGGTCCGGGATATCGCCGTAGTCAACAATCTGGCAAATATATATTTATTCTATGATGACCTACCCCGGGCTGAGGAACTTTATAAATCGATTATTTATAATCAACCCCGTGGTGAGCCTTATTTTAATATGGGGTTATTAAAATTAAAAGCAATTGAATATTCTGCATCATCAAGATATATGGAAGAGGCACGAAAAAGAAATTTCTCCCGTCTGCTGAAGGAGCCCGTGGATATCAAACCCGGTAATAAAGAATTTTATAATTTACTCCTTGCTGAAAAAATGAAACTTACAGGTATCATTAATTTTTACTATCTTATTCCTCTTTTATTAATCCTGATCCTCAGCTTTATTCCCATTCGAATGGCGCCTCCATATTATTGCACAACCTGCAGCCGACCTTTATGTGCCGATTGTTTTGAGGAAATTGAAGATGAGGTGCTCTGCCAGGATTGCTTTACAAAATTCAAGTCCACAAAGTCAACAGAGCTCGAGGCTTCTCTACGGGAATCAGTAGGTCGGGGGGCACGTCGGATAAAGAGATTTTTAACCTATTTTATTAATTTAATTATCCCGGGTGCCGGTTTGATTTATATGAATAAAAATTTTCTCGGACTTATCTTTACTACATTTACAATGATTGGATATGTTCCGCTTCTTTTCTCGCATTACTTTATCAAACCCTCAGGATGGGTTGCCTTGTCGTCCCGGCCAATCTTTGTTTTCACTGCTGTCATGATTGCAATCATTTCATATATTTTATCTTTTCTCTTAATAAAGGGAAGCTATGCCGATTGAAGGTGATATAAAAAGTCTTAATCTTGCCAGTGTGCTGCAATTAATTGCCCAGGAACAACTCAGCGGGGTGCTTAAGGTTAAAAGAAATAATGAGATTGTTGATGTTGGATTTATTGATGGGCAGATAACCGGGGCCTTTTATGAACGGGGGGAAAATGTTGAGCGGTTAGAATCTTATCTTGTGCGTTCCGGTTTGCTGGGCAAGAATGTATATGAGCTTATTGAAGATATCCATCGCGAGACAAAACGCCCAATAATGAATATAATCCTTGAAGATAAATATTTAAATATCAAAGAAGTTGAAAGGATAATAAAATTTAAGATTCAGGAAGTAATCGATGAACTCTTCACCTGGAAAGAAGGTTCATTCAAATTTGAAGAGGGTGCGGTAATATATCCAAAGAGTATCATTAAAATCAGAATGCATACTGAAGGGCTGATTCTTGAAGCGGCGCGCAGGATGGACGAATGGCCCAGAATTACAAAGGCAATCCCCTCCGGGGACCTTGTTTATAAAAAAGTTGAAAGGCCCGAGCTTAAACTGGAACCCCGGGAGGATGAGGCACGGGTTCTTTCTCTGATTGACGGCCATCGGAGTGTTGATGATATAGTAGAACTTTCCGGGTTCGGAAAGTTTCATACCTATTCCGCCCTTTATCACCTCTTATCTACCGGGCAGATTGAACTTGCCTATGCCAAGCCGGCGGTTAAAAAGATAAAGCCGAAAAGGCAGATTTCCTTAAAATTTCTTACTTTACCCCTCTGGGTCGGTCTGGCAATAATAATCTTTATCGGTGAATTTCTTATCGGTAACTATATCTTTAAAAAAGGATTTCTCTCTTTTGAGATAATAAACAAAGAACTCTATACCCCCCAATATGATGATTATAAAGAAATATTTTTCTATAAATATAACCGCTATCCATCTATTCCAGAAATAGAAGATATCTTTAAAATAAAATAGATTTTATCTGATATCGGATTTCGGGATGGTCTTATCAATATCAAAATTATACTGGCTCAGTGTGAAAACCTGCATAATCTCTTCATAGGTGAAGCGGGCATTGCAGTGCGGGCAGATGTATAGACCATCTTCATTAAAGATGAGGTCAACATATCGAGCAGTAAAGATACAGACCGGACAGAGCAGTTTATCAATCTTTGCCATAGGTGATTATAACAAAAAATAGATAAATGTCAATCATTTTGAATCTTCGATTTTAAGCCGATAACCAGAATTTAAAAGGTTCAGCCGCTCCTCACCTTTTACCGCATCGTTTTTCGTATTTCACCTTCAATCTGATTAATCTCCCGGGACATTCGTTTCTGTCAGCCACCTCTCTAACCTTATGATGCAACTGCCATCTTTATCATATTTAGAAAGATGTTTTTTAAACTCATCGTAGGTAAGAATTCCGCCCCTGAAATCTTTATAGATATCTTTAAGAAATTTCTCCCAGTTCTCATCACCGATAAGGTTGCGCACCCGGTCTAACACCCAGGGTCCTTTTCCGTAAATAACCATACCTTTTTCCCTTGTATTCGGGAAATCAACCTCGATTATGGGCACATCTTTATCTGTACCGGCAATCTTTTTATATGCATCCAGCCCTCTTTGCAATCCCTTATCAAACGCATCCCTTCCCCCGGTTTGTTCAAGATACATAAGGCGCAGATAGTGCGGTAAAGATACCTCGAGAAACCAGAAGCCTTTACCAAAAAACTTAAAAAACACTCCCGCAGCAAACCACTGGGCTGCGATAGAAAAATGAAGCCCCCTATAATAACCTTTTTTGAATTCATCGATACTGGTTGACCCGAGCATTAAAAGGGCAGTTGCTATGTTAATTCCCTTCAGTCCAGGTATTTCTATCAATGTTAATCGGTTATGAGGATATTCTCCGATAAACCCGCTAAAGAATTTAAATATCCGGCAAGCTTCTGAGACAATCTTTTTCCCTGTTTTTTCATCAATTGTAGAAGAATAGAGATAAATCTTTTTGCCGTCTATCTCTTTAACGGTTTCTTTATAAATGCCGGTTTTTGTGACAATCAATGGTATTTTGAACACAGGGATTTTACTTTCCCAGATAAATTGGGAATACTCAGGGAATGTCTTTTCTTCAACCAAGTTACCAGCGGAAAAAACAACATAATCACAGGGCACTTCTGCGGTAAGCTTGAATCTGGCAATCTGGTCAAGGATGAGCGGATACCAGCGGTGTCCCCGGTCTAAAATCATCAAATCTTCTGATTCACTGACCGGCAAAGTATACTCAAAATCTATGGTCAGCTCCTGGCTTGATGCCAATGCCGGGGGAATCGTTAAACGCAAAGTATCCTTTCCGGTAAAATCATAGGGGATATTAATCCATTTATGGTTCATTTTAGACCTTACAGAACGCACCTCTGCATCAGAAGTTAATAACATCTCAAAGCCCTTAATCATATCCGCCTTCTGCAATTCTATGCAAGCTGATACACTTAAACGGTTATCAGACATCCTCAGGTTTACCTTAATATTATAAGAAATCATCTCTATCCTGGACGTTTGACAAAATGCATTGTGAGACAGTAATATGAACAAAGTAAATATTATAATTTTTAAATTATTCCAGCACATATATCCTCTTTATAAAATTTCGTTTAACGTGTTGCGGATAAACGAAGGTTTGCGAAGCAAACTTTGGACGAGCGTAAGCGAGTCGTTTATCCGCTTGTTAAGTGACCCCGTTAGGGGCAAGGTGTGAAGCACCGCAGAGTCGTGGGCGAGGAGTCTTGTAATCATCTTAGTCCCCCTCTACATATTCCCTTACTAACACCTTCTTTAATAATACAATCATCCTCTTTACATTTGGCGATATAACCACAACTTAATAAAGCTACAGGACAATATTTGTTTTTTGTCGGAATACAAATAAAATCAACGCCATTGTTCCCGAAAAGACAAACATTACATAATTTTTTATTGCACATTCTAGGAACAAAATCAAAGGTAATATCAAATTGTTCTGGATAAAAATCTTTAACTCTGTCCTTTACTTCGTTGTCACTTTTTAATTGTTCATAAACATCTCTAATAATTTTGGGCATATTCCAAGTTTTGGAAATGCTATTAAGATCTAACACATCCGCAAATAAGTTATTCCTGAATAAAGGGCTGTTATTCCAGACATCACCAGGTAGTTCTATTTGATTCATAAGTGGCTTCTTCCATATATTGATTAATTTTTTTACATTATTATTGAGCACCACTTCCTTTATGGCGTTGTTAAATATCTCATGATATAACCCTTTTTTATAATCTCTAAGGCAACACCATAATCTCTTTTTCCCGTTTGTAGAAGTCCTTTTAAATTCCTTGAGTTTTTCTTCAAATTCCGCATCGTCTTTTAGAATTTGTATAATTTTATCAGGAATCGCCTTCTTTTTCTTTCCGTCAAGTTGATAAGTTAATAAATGTAAAGTACATGCTACTCTTATAAGAAGATCGCCTTTCCCCTCAAATCTTTGAATAAAATGCAAAATGAAAGCAATAATATTTCGTTTATGTTTTTTCCCATTTATGGCTATTTCGTACTTATCCAAAATTTCTAAAGTTTGGAGTATGTTTTGATAATCATCGGTTACATATCTGGATGCAAAGGTAATATTGTTAGTTTTAGATTTAAATCTGAATCGTTCTTTGCCCTTCTTATCTTGATATTTTTCATAATGTTCTTTAAGACTTTCCTCCGGAGATTTTTTATTCCTTAAATATTCATATACCAACTCAGAAAAGACATATCCTCCTTTATCCCAAACAATTTCAAATGGCATTTGTCTATCTGTAATATAACAAATCCAATGTGTGAGAATTTTTTCACAGTTAGTTAAATCATTTCTAAAGAAGTTTACAAAGTTATAGTTATCTTCTGTATCCCATCTCCGTGTATCCAACCAAGAAATTGTTTTGAAAATTCTAAAAAGTAAATCTTTGTTTTCTATTTTTACCTTACTCATCCTAACACATCGCCCACGATTTCACTTAACGTTTGGCGGGTATCTGAAGTCGCCAAAGGCAATTTAGGTTAAGGCTCTGCAAGAGCCGAACCTCATATCCACTGTTAAGTGACCCGAGCGGAACGCAGTGAAGCGAAAGCGCAGCGTGGCTTGAGTCGTAGTCTGGATATTATTCTTCATCTTCAACTGGAAGAATAGTCGCTAAATCTTTTTCGACATCAATTCCATAAGTAACGGCAATTTTTGCTATATGAATCCCGAAAACGCCTCGTAATTCTCCTACAGAACCATTAAATTCCCAGCTTGCCCAATGCCCTCTATTTGCACCATATCTGATTATATCTCCATTTCTCATTCCAGTTTTATCGAGAAATTTTCTGCAAGCTGCACGCATAGCTTTTAGAGATTTTGCCAATTCAGTGTCCTCTGAAATCTTTCCTATTGTTGATGTAAGAAATTTTCTTATTTTTAAGACTGAATCTACGCAATGCTGAGGCACTTCCATTTCAGAAGGGTTATATAATACTCGTCTATCTTCTAGAAATATAATCACTTCTTTGGCAAAATCTCTCTCTGTGTTTTCGGGATTCCAAGAGACTCCAAAAATTGGAGAGCTAATCCCTGTAATACGTTTAATGATTTTTTTGAATTTCATAATGTTGAAAAAGATATTAGTTTATATAAATTTTCCGTCCAGACTACGATTTCACTTAATAGGAGTATATGCGAACTATTTAGTATATTTATCCCTCTATTTGGAATCATGTTTCCTTTTCCATAATATTATCCAGTGGATTTTTTATTTTTGTAAGGCTTGTTTTGCTACCATACGTATAAATTTCTGTCGTTTTTGAACTTTTATGCCCTGAAAGTTCCTGAATATATCTTACATCTGTTCCAGCTTCTAAAGAAATCTGGATTATAACCCTGTTATTTCTTCCCAGTTCAGCCTTTACAGCAAAGATTTTGCCCGCCTGTGCAGGTAAGTATTTTGCCGTCTTCTCAACAATCATTATTTTTAAATCCTTTTTAATTCATCAGGATTTATTGTTGTTAACCACATATATTAATATATAATAAAAAACCAAAAAGTCAAGTTGATTTTTAAAAATTTTTTTCTTTCAAGGAAGGCATTCTCAGTCCAGCTATTAATAAAGTAAATATTATGATTTTTAAATTATTCCAACGCATATATCCTCCCTTATAACGGTTACGTGTATGAGTAGTGGCGGGATTTCCCGCACTTTTGTCCATTATTGCACTATTGTTGATATTACTCATATTGTTCATTTTTAGCATTTTGCCCGCCATTACTTATACACAATGTTAGGTGTAGATTATTTTTTTTCAAGTATTATTACACTTTCTCTTAATGTTTTAATATCAGGGCTATATTTAGTTTTTCTTTTACGTATGTTTCTTAAAACACCTATTTCTTTTAAATACCAGCCATTTTTTGTAGCAATATCAGATAAAATTAAATCTACCGGTATTTCTTCATTTGCGTATGCAGAGTTAGATACAATCATCCATAAATGAGCGTTTTTGTTTGAATGTTTACTTAAAGCACCAAATATCAATTTCATATCCTCAAAATATGCTAAAATCATTTGTGGGATTCTAGGATGCATTAATAATTCTTTATTTTTTGATAAACGTTTAAAAACATCATTGAGTAGAATACTGTCTAATTCACTTACATTTGGAAGTTTCCATTTTACTTGTATGTGAGACCGTATTGTCTTCAATCGTAATTGGGATAAAGCTTCTGAATTTAAAATGAATTTTCCAAGAAATAATTCTGGCCTATAAATATCTGTATAATCAAAAGTGTTTAAATAAGGTGGAGACGTAATAATTAAATCAAATTTGCCATTTTTGTTATTATTTAAAGCATTTCGTGTATCTGAATTATATATTATAGGTTGATTTTTAATTTTACTACTTTCTATATCTTGCTCAATCTTAATATAATTAGAAATAAATGCCTTAATAAAATCATTTTTATTATATTGTATTTTTTGCCATTTCGTTTTATACCGCAAACATTTACCATCTTTTTTAGCATTTGCCACTTCCATTACTGAGGTAAGCAATACAAGTTTAATTAAATCCGATGCATTTGATTTAATTTTTTCTACAAAACTGTAACCACCATAAAAAGCTCTTAAAACTTCAAGATTAAAAAGCCATTTCTTTTTATTCGAAAGTTCTGTAAATGTTGAATATTTTTCTAACTCTGGAAATTCCTTCCCTATATTTATTTTCTCATAGGTTTTCTCAAAAAGTTCAGACAATACTTTTTTCTTAGTATTTAGGGCTTTCGTTTTTGAAACAAATGCTGTAAAAGGATTTACTTCGATTCCAACTGATCTAATATTATTTTCGGAAGCTGTGAGAGTCACTGTTCCACTGCCATTAAAAGGGTCTAATACTAATTGATTAGGTTTTATTTCATATGTTTCGATGGCTTCTTTAACTAAACTTGGTGAAAATCCTTCTTTGTAATAATACCAGCGATGTCGTGGCAATTGGCTTGCCTCAATAAAATTAGAAAAATCTTTGTCTTTTAATTTAAAACTATTGTTAATAACTGAATTCATAAATTAATCACAAATTGGTTCAACAAACATTCTTATAGGTTTTTCAATTTCTGGATAACTTTCCCAATATTTTTTGTCATCTTTAATATTCAATTCTTTGTTTTGATAAAAGTATCCATCAGTTCTTGAAATCGAAGTAACTTTTAAAGATGAAATATTTCTTCTTCTAACATCAATAACAATAAGATATCCTTTAGTAATTGTTGTTGGATTATCTGATCTATTCAAGTCTATATATTCTTTAATTTGTTTCATACCATCATTCACGCGTTTATTAGAATACTTCGTGCCTAACGTTCCATCTTCCTTCAATGATTGTCCCATCCACTTTAATTCTATTAGGGCAGCTCTATTGGCTTCTCTCCAATAAACCCTAACATCAACCGGTTTACTTGCGCCAAGATTAAATTCCCTGTCAACATTTATACCTCTTACTCTACTTTTTAAAAATTCCGAAAGTGATATTTGCATACAAGTTTCTGGTTTATTTTTTAAATAAATCCATTTTTTGTCAGCCCAACACTTTTTTAAGTGTTCACAAGAGACATTTCTTACACGTTCTATTTTATAATCTTGTAAAGCTTCATACAGATAATGGTATTGTAAAGCAAAAATACTTGGGCAACTGTAATTATTTTTAATTTCAATTTTTTTTCTATTCACAATAAAATATTCTATTTGTTTATTACCATCAAAAAGATAAGCAATAAATCCATCTTCTTTATTTAATAAATCTTTAATTTCTTGCTCGATTACATTCATCCAGTATAAAGGTAAATTTTGCTCATCTTCTTGTAGCTTAATAACAATATTTGAGGAAGTACCACTAAGAATTGCTTTATCATATAGCTCTTCTTTTTCAATATTTTTGAAATCGAAGGAGTTTGAAAAATCAAAAAATATAATAAGTTGACCATTAAAGTGACTAGGTTCTATATGCCTAAAAACTTCTTTTACAAGTTCGATTATTTTTTTAGTTTTATCTGTATAATTCCTATCTTTTGTCAGCTCAAATATTTCGAGCAGATAATTTTCTTTTCTTACTTTTTCAACTAGTCTATCTGTCATAATTATTAATCTTCTTTTAATTCATTTTTTAAAAGATAATCAATCCAAGAAATAGCTGGCAGTAAGAGTTCATCAGCGGGAGCTCCTAATTCTTTAGTAATTTCTTTTAGTTTAACATTGGAAAATTCAATCCAATCTTGATTTTTAAGTTTTGATGCTTTAATTAAATTAGGGTCATTAAGTAGAGCCTTAATCGTTTCTTTATAAGGAATTAATACGCTTGTAGAGCATGCAGCATCTATAAACTCTTCTCTTTTTTTATTTCGTACTTGCCTTCTAAACTTATAAAATTCGTCGGTTCCTCTACCTGTAATAATCATAAAGTTTTCAGTATCTTCAAAATATCCATTTTTTATGTTTCGTTCAATTGCATCATTTAGCTCTCTTGAATGTGGATATTTATCTGATCCTATAACAAATTTATATTTCCAATCACTCACAGGATTTCCAGCATAATGAAAAAGGATTGCCGAGAAATAAGCAAAAAGATGTATTTCTCTTTGCTCAAATCCATCAAGAAAGTTATCTAATTTATGAGCAATTGATAAACTATCAAAATAGGCTTCTGGTAAAATTTGTTTATTCATTATCTTTCCTATTTAAAATTTTTTCAATGTTATGATATACCTTTTCAAAGAGATGTTCTCCTTCCCTCTGAATCTCTGTTAAATCAGTCCAATTAAGCATTCGCCGAAATCTCATTTTTTCTTTACCGCATTTCTCAGCCAATGAAATAAGTAATTGTGAAGCATTTATATTTGCAGTCATTATTATGTTTTGATCATAATCTATTACAAAATCAGCAAACATTTTTCCAACTCTACTTTCATAAGCAATATCCAGAGAACCTTCCGGCGTATCAATTAATAATGTAGCCTCATTGTCTGGTTTCGATAAATATACTGCTAATGCCATTCTTAAAGCAATATCAAGAAAAAACCTTTGACTTTCAGACACCTGATGCGATTCTGTTCTTGCTGATCCTAAAAGCTCAAAATTAAGTGCAATATCTTTACTCCCTTTTTGTTGGAAATTTATATTTAAATCTAAACCGATAAAACTTTTTGCAAATTTTTTAAATAATGGCACAAAAATACCTTCTGCTTCTTTATAAGCATTATTTACTTTTTGTATTAAATTCTCGTATTCAGGTTTAATTTTATCTCTCTTTTTATAATAATCCTTAGCTTTTTTATCTTCTTTTTTAAAGCGTTCTATGTATGATTCAAGGATACCATCAGTTATAATATCTCCGGTTTTTTTAAAATCTATATGTGAATTGATTTTTACAAATTTTTCAAGCTTTTCTTTTGCGGAAAAATAATCGTATTCAGCTTTTTCAAGTTCTACCTTTTTAGCGTCAGTTTCAAAAATAAGATTTTCAATCTCTTGATTCTTTTTCTCAATCAATCGGTCTATATTTTCCAGTTGGGACAATAATTCTTTTTGTTCTTTGGTTTTTTTATTTTTATCGTTGATTATGGTGCCACAAACAGGGCATTTATCTTGATATAATTTTTTTTCAATGTTTTCAACAACTTTATGTCCGGTTGCTCCACATAAAAAACATTTATTTTCTTTTTTTGAATAACTTATATATTTGTTATTCAGCAATTTAGAACGTGGTTCTGAATATTGGGAAAAAAGTTTTTTATACTTTGTTTTTAATTGTAATATTTCAGAACTAATTATGTTTTGCCTTTTTAGTAGTGTGTCGTATTCAACTTCTATATTGTGGTATAACTTTTCCAAATTATCAACATTAATAGATAATTGATCATATTCTTTTTTTAGTTCATCAAAATTTGTTAGCTCTTTTTCTTTTTTAGTTGCCAAAAGTCTTTCGTATTCTTTCTTAATTTGAGTTGCTTGCCATCTGGCGTTTCTACCATAAGATTCTAATGTTTCCATTCCTCTCTTTAACTCTATAATCCGATTTGTATCATTTAAGTCATAATTAAAAGCAATAGAAAGAGCGTTTGTAGAAGCACGGTCATTCCAAAAAATCATTCGCCTATTCTCATCAAAAGTTAATATGTACAATTGAAAGAATACGAAATATTCAAATTTTCCAATTCCAATATCAGCAGTTATTCTTTGTTCATAGAGAACATTTAATTCATTTGGACTTTTTTTATTTGTGTCAATTAAAGAGATAGCTTTATTCTGCTCAATTTTATATATTTCAAGTTTTCGTAAAGAATCTCTATCAGTAAATCCACGTATAATTCGATATTTATTGTTATTTACAGTAAAAAACAGTTCTACTTCTGCATTTTCTTTATCACTTGCCTTTATTCTACCTTCGAAATACCTTTCGGTATATCTCTTGTTTAACTTTACGATTTCACTTGGTGAATAGACTTCTTTGTTAGGTTCTAAAACTAATCCAGTTAAAGCATAATTGATTATATTTAAGAAAGTTGTTTTTCCCAATCCGTTTGCACCGGCAAGACAATAAACCCCATTATTAATATCTTCATCTATAATCTGAACAACATTATTTTTTGTATATAGAGAAAAGTTCCTAATAATGACTTTTTCTATTTTAATAAAATTATATTTACCTTTAATTCTCATTGTCATTCCTATTTTTCTTGTTGTTCGTCAAATTTACGCCCAACTCATCCATATACACAACATTGCGTATATACCTCCAAATTAGGATTATATGCGAACTATTTCGTATATTTATCCCTCTGTTTAAAATCATGTTTCCTTCTCCATAATATTATCCAGTGGATTTTTTATTTTTGTAAGGCTTGCTTTACTTACATACGTATAAATCTCTGTCGTCTTTGAACTCTTATGCCCTGAAAGTTCCTGAATATATCTTACATCTGTTCCAGCTTCTAAAGGAAGCTGGATTATAACCCTGTTATTTCTTCCCGATTCAGCCTTTACAGCAAAGATTTTGCCCGCCTGTGCAGGTAAGTATTTTGCCGTCTTCTCAACAATCATTATTTTCAATTCCTTTTTAATTCATCAGGATTTATTGTTGTTAACCACATATATTAATATATAACAAAAAACCAAAATGTCAAGTTGATTATTTTTTCCTTATGCGGATAGGCTGGAAAGATATTTTGAAAGGGTTTGAAACAACCATCAAAACGGCTTCTTAAATTTTATTATCTTTTTGTATAACATCTTGTATTTGTGTATAATAAGAAATTTTTCCTCTCAATTAACACCTGAAATTTCATTAAATTTATAAGGTCTATCTGGCACGGTTTTTGCATATAGATATTGTGGAGTTAATGATGAAATACTTAATGGTCATATTAATCATTATTATCCCGGCTTCAGCAGGAAGATTGGGTCTTACCATTGCTGGAGGTGGTGAATATCAGGAGAACTACCAATCCATTACCTTAGAAAGTTCTGCTGAACTCTTCTACGGAGCAAAGTTTTCAGTATCAACCCAGGCCCTGCCCAATGTCTATTTAGAACCGAATATCCTCTATTTCAATAATCCGGTGCTCAGAAATTCAGCCGGTGGTGTCGGACTGAAACTCAATATTCAACCCCGTTTAGGAAATTTCTTTCTTGCCCCGTCCTTTGGGATTGAAGGAAACATCCTTTTTTATAATAATGAGAATCTTGCAGACCAGGTAGCAGCCGGTCGATTAAAAAAATACATTGAAACCTCGCATCCAAGATTGATGGGCGCTGGCTTCGCTGGACTCAGCCTCTTCTTAGGAAGGGCGGTATCCATCGACTGCAACTATCAATACCATCAGATTTCACCTCAACTCGGTATTGAGATGGTCTGGGCTGGAATCTCTTATTATATCAACTGGTAGTCTCTTTCTTATATTCGTGCAGAAGCCGGGAAAGATATGAGGGCTGGATCTTGAGTATCCTGCTTGCCCGGGTCTGATTTCCTCCGCACTGCTTGATTGTTTCAAGGATATAGTTTATCTTAAATCTCTTTACTGCATCCTTCAGTCCAAGCCCAATTTCTATCTTTGGTTCAGGCCCGGGCTGGGGAAGCATCAAACAGTCAAGCCCGATTTTATCGGTTGTCGCCAGAACAACCGCCCTTTCAATTACATTCTGAAGTTCCCGCACATTACCGGGCCAGGAATATTCAATCAACTTTTCCATTGCCTCTTTATTAATCCCTTTTATCGGTTTATTCATCTCACGGGAATAGAGTTCAAGAAAATGTCGGGCAAGGACCGGAATATCATCTTTACGATACCTTAATGCCGGGATTGATATGGGAAAGACATTCAGTCGGTAATAGAGGTCCTCACGAAATTCATTCTCTTTAATTTTGTCCTGAAGATTTTGATTGGTTGCAGCAATAATCCTTACATCCACCTTTACCGTCTTTGTGCCACCAAGCCGTTCAAACTCCCTTTCCTGCAAGACCCTTAAAAGTTTAATCTGGGTCTCCAATGCGATATCTCCAATCTCATCAAGAAATATGGTGCCTTTATGGGCAAGTTCAAATCTACCTTTACGGGTTGAGGTCGCTCCGGTAAATGCACCTTTTTCATAACCGAATAGTTCGCTTTCTAAGAGTGTGGTAGGCAGTGCTGCGCAGCTGACGGCAATAAAAGGTCCGGGCCTTTTACTTAAGCGATGGATATAGCGGGCGACCAGTTCCTTACCCGTGCCATTTTCACCCTGGAGCAAAACTGTAGTATTACTGGGCGCAACCCTGGCTGCAAGGTTAAGCACCTCTTGAAATTCTGCACTCTTTGATACAATTGCATATCGGGCATCTACCTCATTCTTTAATAATCGCTGGAATTGTTGAATCTCTAAATGGACCCGGGCATTCTGGATTACCCGGGCAGCCTGCAATGCAATGATTATCAAAAGTTCCCGGTCTTCTTCGGTCCAGCCCTGGTCTGGAATTTTTTTATTCAAGACCTCAATCACACCGATTGTCTTACCGGCAATGACAAGGGGCGCAGCAATTATTGAACGGGTGATAAAACCGGTCTTCTCATCAATATTTGGGTAAAACTCCTGTTCGTTTTTTGTATTATTCACAATCCTCACCTTACCGGTGCGCACACAGGCACCGGCAATCCCCTTATCAATCGGAACTATGAGATTCTTTACCCTTTCTGCTGCCCTGCCTGTGGCACTGGCAAAATAGAGTTCATTTGTGGTTTCATCAAGTAATAATAGAGAACTTGCCTCGGCCTTAAGCAGATTTTTGGCGCTATCAATAATTATTTCAAGAATTTTTGGAAGTTCTAATGTGGATGAAAGAGAACTTGACATCTGAAATAGAATTTCAAGTTCTTCCCGGCCGATCTTTTTTATGAGATTTTCCATCTCTTGAGTATATTTTAAATATATCTGATGTCAAGACAAACCCCGGTTGACTTTTTCCAACCTTCGGCTTGATTTTTGAGAGTTATATGAGTTACAAGAGAGAGCGGAGCTCTGGAAGGGATCGCTGTCGCGATGGAAGTGAGGACTTCGTCCTGGAAGTTATTCGCTGTCGCGAATGGAATTTCAAATTAAAAGCACCAAATAAACGAGATAAACTAAACAAACCAGAAAAACGCTGATGCTGTACTGAACGCACTTCGCGCTGTAAGCACAGGGGCATCCCGCCCTGACATTTCCATCTGAGCATCCTCTCGCATCGACCCGCCGGGCGAGGACGCCCGGCAAGCTTTTTCTGTAGCCTGATTGCCCTTCTTCCAGCTGAGGGGCGTCTCGCCCCAAGGCACCGCAGGTCGGGACGACCTGCAGGCTGAAATGAGTAAGCACAGGGGCGTCCCGCCCTGAGGCTGGCGCCGGGGACGCCACCAGCGATGTAAATTGTAGGACAACCTGCTGGCTGGATAACTTCAGAAATATCTATTTACAATAAACCTTTATGAATCACCGGGGTCTAAATATTATAATGTCTACCACAACAGTAGGTTTTTTTAAACCATCAACCAGGGCAAGATATGGGTTAAGGCTTGTGCTGGCACTTGCCCGGACCCGGAAAAAGACCCTTGCCTTGAATACGCTTGCAAAACAACTCGGGGTATCCAAGAAATATTTAGAAAAGATCAGCCGCATCTTAAAAGAGCAGGGTATAATCGAAGCAACCCGGGGTAAAAAAGGCGGATATAGACTTATTCCAGACCCGGACCAGATTAATCTGCTTAAACTCCTTACCGCACTTGAAGGAGAATTGGCATTGAGCCGGTGTTTTACTCCAGACTGTCCAAAACTGGGCAATTGCCGGGCAGGTAATTTCTGGCAAAGCCTGGGAAGAAATATAAGCCAATTTCTTGACAAGACAACAATTGCGGATATTATAAAGGAGGTATGATGATTTATCTTGACTATAATGCAACCGCACCCGCCGACCCGGAGGTGATTGAGGCGATGAAGCCGTATTTTAATGAACTCTATGCAAACCCTTCTTCCATTCATACCCCTGGACAAAAGGCAAAACAGGCTGTAGAACATTCAAGAGCGATATTAGCGCAGTTTTTGAATACCCGGGTTGATGAGGTCTATTTCACCTCAGGTGGAACCGAGGCTGACAACCTGGCAATTAAGGGATTGGCATTTTCCCGGAACAAAAGAAAGAAGATTATCTATTCAAGCATTGAACACCATGCAGTGATGAATACCTGTAAATATATGGCAAAATTTGGATATGAGGTAATTGCGGTGCCGGTTGATAAATACGGTGTGGTTGACCTTGACTTTATCAGGGATAAGATCGATGATAATACCCTGATTGTCTCAATAATGCATGCCAATAATGAAGTGGGCACGATTGAACCGATAAAAGAGATTGCGCAGATTGCACATAAATACGGTGCGGTCTTTCATACCGATGCAGTTCAAACCGTGGGCAAACTCAGGATTGATTTTAAGGAATCAGGGATTGATATGCTTTCTTTATCCGGACATAAGTTCTACGGACCAAAAGGGGTGGGGGCATTAATCGTTAAAAAGGGGTTAAGGTTTGACCCGCTCCTGCACGGCGGACATCAGGAAAAAAACCACCGTGCAGGAACTGAGAATGTTCCCGGGATAGTTGGCCTGGCAAAAGCCTGTGAACTTGCCCAGAAAGAATTTCCTCAAGAAGAAAAAAGACTCAGGCAGCTGCGGGATAAATTATGGCGGGAAATAGATTCCCGGATTCCTGAAATCCAATTGAATGGTCATCCTGAGACAATGCTTGCCAACACATTAAATATCAGTGTAAAATATGTTGAGGGTGAATCCTTAATTTTAAATCTTAATGCCGCCGGCATCTATGCCTCTACCGGGTCGGCCTGTTCATCCGGCTCGTTGGAGCCTTCTTATGTTCTGCTTGCAATGGGTATTCCTGCCGAGGTTGCGCATAGTTCATTAAGGTTTTCCCTGGGAAGATGGACAGGGCAGGAAGATATTGATAAGGTGATTGAGGTCCTGCCCGGGATTGTGGAAAAATTGCGCGCAATGTCGCCGCTTTATAAAAAATGATTAAAGAGATAAATCGATTAAAAAAAGAGTTGAATGCGATTATCTTAGCGCATAATTATCAACCTCCTGAGGTTCAGGATATTGCGGATTTTGTCGGTGATTCATTGGACCTGGCAAAGAAGGGTGCCCGGACCGAGGCATCAATAATTGTCTTTTGTGGGGTCAGGTTTATGGCTGAGAGCGCCAAGATTCTTGCCCCGGAAAAGACCGTCTTATTACCGGTTCAGGATGCCGGATGTGCAATGGCTGATATGGTTGATGAAGATAAACTTAAAGACTTGAAACAGAAAAACCCTGATGCTAAGGTTGTCTGTTATGTTAATACTACTGCCCGAACCAAGGCGCTCTGCGATTACTGCTGCACATCAGCCAATGCCCTGGCAGTTGTTCAGTCCATACCGGAGAAGAAGATTATTTTTGTTCCGGATAGAAATCTCGGCCACTGGGTCAAGACCCAGACCGATAAAGAGATAATTCTTTATCCTGGTTATTGTTATGTCCATAAGAAGATAAAGAGGGATACGGTCTCAAAGATAAAATCTGCCTATCCTGATGCTGAGGTTCTGATTCATCCTGAAGCCGACCCTGAGACATTAGAACTTGCCGACTATGTCCTCTCCACAAATGGAATGGTCAATCAGGTTAAGAAATCCCGGGCAAGAAGATTTATTATCGGAACAGAATCCGGGTTAATCCATCGTTTGAAAAAAGAGAATCCTGGAAAAGAGTTCTTTTCTGCGGGAGATGCCCTGGTCTGTGTAAATATGAAGAAGACCCGGCTCTTTGATATATTACACGCATTGGAAAATATGGAGTATAAGATAGAGATTGAGCCCGCAATAATGAATCAGGCAAAAAGGGCTCTGCAAAAGATGGTTGAAATTCAAAGGGGTGCATAATGGAAGAGATCGGTAAGGTTGCAGAAAAAGAAGACGGTATTGTGGTAGTTCACATCCCGATTAAAGGACACTGTTCACATTGTGGAATGTCCGGGGTCTGCACGGCATCAGGCAGAGATTACCGCAGCCTCAGGGCAAGAAATATTATTGATGCAAAGATAGGTGATACGGTAAAATTAAAGATCAATCCCGGTAAAAGACTTTCCCTTTCCTTTCTTGTATTTGGACTTCCGGTATTACTCGGCATCATTGGAATATTAATGGGCCAGCCCTATGGAGATTTAGGAACCGTTATCGGTGCAATAATCGGGCTTGGTGCCGGGTTGTTGATTGTGAAACTGGTTGATATATTATGGGGCAAACAGGAACTTCCCGAGGTTATTGAAATCTGTAAGGAGCAATAATGGAATATTCTGAAAAGGTGATGGAACATTTTATGAATCCAAAGAATGTTGGGGAGATAAAAGACGCCGATGGTGTCGGCACCTGTGGAAACCCGGTGTGTGGTGATTTGATGACTTTTTACATAAAAATAGAGCCGAAGACCGATGACTTGAATGCGGCCCGTATTGTTGATATTCGATTCAAGACCTTTGGTTGTGCGGCAGCAATCGCCGTGGCATCTATGGCCAGTGAGATGGTGAAGGGTAAGACATTAATGGATGTAAAAAACCTGAGCCGGAATGAGGTTGCCGAGGAACTGGATGGTCTGCCGCCAGTAAAGATGCACTGTTCAAACCTTGGTGTGCAGGCAATTCAGGAGGCGGTTAAGGACTACCTCAAAAAACTCGGCCGTGATGACCTTGCCGATCAGATTCGCGGATGTCTTGAATCCAAAGAATCTGAATAATAATATTTATCTTTTCAAAAATTAATTACCCGGAAGATAATTTATTTCTTATCGAGATTTTTTTGTTTTTGTCCTTTTGGATGGGAAAAAGACTGCTCGAACAAAACCGCCATTAACAATATCAATGTTTAAAACCTATTTTCTCCCTTTGGAAAGAGAATAAAAGCGAAATTTATTCTATGGGAATATACCCCTTTCCTTAAAAACCCTTTCCAATCGTCTGAGTGCCACTATATAGGCAGCCGTGCGCCAGTCTGTTTTATATGTTTCTGCCGCTGCAGTGACTTTTTTATAACCGTTGATAATAATGCGATGCAATTTTTTATCGATTTCTTCAAGTTCCCAGAATTCACTCCGTTTATTCTGGAGCCATTCAAAATAACTGACAATGACACCGCCGGCATTGCAGAGGATGTCCGGAATCAAATCAATCCCTTTTTCCTGAACAATCCTATCACCCTCAATATCGGTCGGGCCATTTGCCCCTTCGGCAATCAGCCTGACATTTAAATCGGGTGCGGTCCGGGCAGTAATCTGATTTTCTAAGGCGGCAGGAATAAAAATATCCGCCTTGATACGAAGGAATTCATTATGGTCAATCGGTTCTGCCTTAGGATAGCCGGCAATGGCATAATTATTTTTCTCAATATATTCACAAAGGTCATCAGGGTCAATACCGGCTGGATTTATAATTGCGCCTGAGGCATCCTCAACCCCAACCAGTCGGGTTCCGAACTTTTTCAACAGTCTTGCTGCCCAGGAACCGACATTTCCAAAGCCCTGAACAAAGTATGTGCCGTTTGTCAGGTCAAAATTATTGTCCTTTGCCCACTGTTCAATCACAAAAACCACACCCTGACCGGTTGCCTTGTCCCGACCTGCACTGCCTCCAGATTCAATGGGCTTCCCGGTTACAACATGGGTGGAACGGTATCTTTCACCCGGTGATTTCATCTGGAGATAGGTATCAAGTATCCATGCCATAATCTGGGAGTTTGTATTTACATCCGGAGCTGGAATATCATAATCCGGACCGATATTATCTCCCAAGGCAAAGGTAAATCGTCGGGTGATTCTTTCTAATTCTCTTATTGAATATTTTGATGGGTCAATCTGGATACCCCCTTTTGCTCCACCCAGAGGGATATCTGCAACTGCGGTCTTCCAGGTCATCCAGGCAGCAAGTGCCCTTACCTCATCTAAATCAACCGCCGGGTGGTAACGAAGTCCACCCTTAAATGGACCCAGGACATTATTATGCTGGACACGATAACCACTGAAGATTTCAATCCTGCCGTCATCCATCTTGACCGGAAAATTAACACTGATTTCATTCATCGGCTTTGCCACAATTTTTCTTATATCCGGGTCAAGATTTATTGTATCTGCAGCGGTATTGAATTGTCTCAAGACAGTTTGAAAAAGATTTTTCTTCGGTGATGTTTCGTTGGCTGACATTTTAATCCTCCTTCTAAGATTTTTTATTATCCTTAAAAATATTACTTTGTCAAGCTTTGTTTATAAATAAAAAACCCGGCAGCGACCTACTCTCCCGCACCGTTACCAGTGCAGTACCATCGGCCCTGATGGGCTTAACTTCTCTGTTCGGAATGGGAAGAGGTGTTTCCCCATCGGTATTGCCACCGGGAAATAATATATTGAAATTTTAAGAAGATGGCGGAAGGAAATCCAAGTCGCACGACTGATTAGTACCACTCGGCTTAATGCATTACTGCACTTACACCTGTGGCCTATATAACCCGTCATCTACGGGTAGTCTTCAGGTCCTATCAGTGTTGCCACCTTAGGAACGGGAGACCTTATCTTGAGGTGGGTTTCCCACTTAGATGCTTTCAGCGGTTATCCCTTCCGGACATAGCTACCGAGCACTGCTGCTGGCGCAACAACTCGTACACCAGAGGTCCGTCCATCCTGGTCCTCTCGTACTAAGGACAGCTCCTCTCAAGTCTCCTACGCCCGTGATGGATAGAGTCCGAACTGTCTCACGACGTTCTGAACCCAGCTCACGTACCGCTTTAATGGGCGAACAGACCAACCCTTGGGACCTTGTCCAGCCCCAGGATGCGATGAGCCGACATCGAGGTGCCAAACCGGGCCGTCGATATGAACTCTCGAGCCCGATCAGCCTGTTATCCCCGGAGTACCTTTTATCCGCTGAGCGATGGCCCTTCCACACGGAACCACCGGATCATTAGGCCCCAGTTTCCTGTCTGCTCGGCCTGTCGGCCTCACAGTCAGGCTCCCTTATGCCCTTACACTCAATGTCCGATTACCGACCGGACTGAGGGAACCTTTGGGCGCCTCCGTTACCTTTTAGGAGGCGACCGCCCCAGTCAAACTGCCCACCTGCCACTGTCTCCGCTATTCCACATAGCGGATTAGAATCCCTGACAGAACAAGGGTGGTATTTCACTGGCGGCTCCACCCCGGCTGGCGCCGAGGTTTCAAAGCCTCCCACCTATACTACACATGTTCAGCAAAGATCCAATAGCAAGCTGCAGTAAAGGTTCACGGGGTCTTTTTGTCCAATCACGGGTAGGCGGCATCTTCACCGCCACTACAATTTCGCCGGGCCCCTCGTTGAGACAGCGCTCTAGTCGTTACACCATTCGTGCAGGACGGAACTTACCCGCCAAGGAATTTCGCTACCTTAGGACCGTTAGAGTTACGGCCGCCGTTTGCCAGGGCTTCGGTCAGAAGCTTCTTCCCGGGCTAAACCGAAGTTCATCCCGGGAATAACATCCTTCCTTAACCTTCTGGCACCGGGCAGGTGTCAGTCCCTATACTTTGCCTTGCGGCTTAGCAGAGACCTGTGTTTTTGTTAAACAGTCGCTAGAGCCCTTTCACTGCGCCCCACCGAAGTGGGGACCCCTTCTACCGAAGGTACGGGGTTAACTTGCCGAGTTCCTTAACGAGGGTTCACCCGAGCACCTTAGGATATTCACCTCGCCCACGTGTGTCCGTTTACGGTACGGTCACCATAATTTCTGACATAGAGGCTTTTCTCGGCTGATTCTCAGGGTGGGTTTATGACCCTTTTGGGTCTCCCCATCACATCTCAGGATTAAGAGACTTCGGATTTGCCTGAAATCTCACCTGAAATGTTTAGATCCTGTATTCCAACACAGGACCCACCCATAGCATCAGCGTCCCCCCATAGTTCATAACGAAATTATGGTGGTAGCCGAATATTAACGGCTTTCCCATCACCTACGCCTTTCGGCCTCGGCTAAGGCACCGACTAACCCTGGGCGGATTAACCTTCCCCAGGAACCCTTGGGCTTACGGTGTCCCGGTTTTTCACCGAGATTATCGCTACTTATGCCGGCATAATCACTTCCATTTCGTCGATCCCGCTTCGCAACGAGACTTCGGCCTACAATGGAACGCTCCCCTACCCCCAGCACCTATTTGTGGATCCTATCATACCCGACAATTTTGACTGCTCTAATTTTGTAAACAACAAAATAGTGGCAATCTTACGGTTACAATAATAACAATAGAATCTACAAATAGGTGCTGGGCCGCAGCTTCGGTGATTGATTTAAGCCCCGGTATATTTTCGGCGCAAGATGGCTCGGCTGGTGAGCTGTTACGCACTCTTTAAATGATGGCTGCCTCTGAGCCAACATCCCAGGTGTTTATGTCACCTTACATCCTTTCCCACTTAACCAATTCTTAGGGACCTTAGCTGGCGGTCTGGGTTATTCCCCTTTCGGCAATGGGGCTTATCCCTCACTGCCTCTTTCCTGGACTATGAAGTAGTAGCATTAGGAGTTTGAGTGGATTTGAACCCCGAAGGGTCCTCCTCTATTCAGTGCTCTACCACTACTACTGAACATCCAAGACTGCCCCTAGAGGCATTTCGGGGAGAACCAGCTATCACCCGGTTTGGTTAGCCTTTCACTCCTACCCACAGTTCATCCGAGGATATTTCAACATCCAACGGTTCGGACCTCCATTCCGTGTCACCGGAATTTCATCCTGACCATGGGTAGCTCACCGGGTTTCGGGTCGTATCCCAACCTACTAAATCGCCCTATTCAGACTCGGTTTCCCTATGCCTACTCCTGATACTTTCGTAGCAGGATTAAGCTCGCAGGTCAGGGTAACTCGCCGGCTCATTATGCAAAAGGCACGCAGTCATTTTGATTGCCTCCCGGAATTGCTTCCAGGAGATCAAAACTCCTGCTGATTGTAGACACATGGTTTCAGGTTCTATTTCACTCCCCGCCAGGGGTTCTTTTCACCTTTCCCTCACGGTACTGGTGCACTATCGGTCATCCGGGAGTATTTAGCCTTACCCAGTGGTTTGGGCAGATTCCCACGAGATAACCTATCTCGTGGTACTTGGGAATCCAGTCAATGGAGATCTTGAAGATTTCGCCTACTTGACTATCACAATCTATGGTATGCCTTTCCAGGACATTTCGGCTATCCCAAGATTTTGTAACTCCACAATCCTCAGGACAAATCGGATTCGACTGAATCCCGCTACACCGTCTGCACAACGCTTGTCCGCTTGAACATGCAGTTCGGTTTGGGCTGTTTCGATTTCGCTCGCCGCTACTTTCGAAATATCTTTTCCTCAGGGTACTGAGATGTTTCACTTCCCCTGGTTCGCCTCCAGCCGTAAAGACTGGATATCCTGCCTTTAAGCAGGATGGGTTCCCCCATTCGGGTATCGCCGGGTCAAAGGTTGTTCGCACCTACCCGACGCTTAACGCAGCCTACCACGCCCTTCATCGCCTCCAGATGCCAAGGCATCCACCATGTGCCCTTAGTAACTTGGATCTAAGACCTTCCGCCAATCTTCATAAATTTTCAAAGATCAAATTTAATTCAAATTTGAGCTGATATATTATAATCAAATTTTAACAATTGTCAAGGTGCAACAAACATTTTAAATATAAGCTTATGATTATATCGATATTTTATTATTTGTCAAGAGTTAGAAATAGAATCTGAGACCCAATCCACCTTCGAAATCAAAATCAGTCCCGGGAATAAGGTCAACCACCGGATATAGTTCTAAAAATGTATCAAACCGACTGAACTGATAATCTAAACCACCACCCATTCTCAATCCAATATGAAAGTCGGCATCTCCATCTATAGTTTCTATTACTATGAATCTGGTACCGATCCCGGCATAAAGGTCAAACCCTTCTACTCTTTTTCCTTCTTCAGTAACAAAGGTCTGGGGAAAGATAAATTGATAATCTCCGGTTATATGAAGACCGATTCTATGCCAGAATGACCATCCGGCATTTATTTCAATTGCTGAGTGTGGACTAAAAAAATATCGGCTGCTGAGTCCGGTTGGACTGCCAATAATAATTCCTATACCCAGACCTCGAGCCGAGACAGAAGTGGTAATTAAAAATATTAAGATATATAATTTTTTCATATCAATCCCATCCATCAATTCTTAAAGGCATTAAAAGATAAATGAGTTCCTCTTCAGTTTTAGGTCGAACCAGTGCAGCACTTGATTGTGAAGTCAATTGCATTATAACATCCTGGGCACTGATGTGTCTTAAGATTTCCAGGAGAAAACCGGCGTTAAACCATATCCCGAGTTTTTCACCTTCGTATACACAGGGCACCTTCTCTTTTGCCTCCCCAAAATCTGGAGAGGATGCAGAAAGCATTACACTTGATTCCTGGAATTCAAATTTTACATTCTTAATCTGGGGACTGGAAACCAGAGAGACCCTTTTTAAGGCACCGGTTAAAAGTTCCTTTTCAATCGTGCAGTTGCCGGTAAATGATTTCGGTATAACCTCTTCATATTTTGGGTATGGACCTTCAATCAAGCGGGCGATTATCGTTGTATCCATAAACTTTACACCCATCATCCGCTCTTCAATGTAGAGTGCAACCTTTTCTTCTGGTTTGTTGGCGGTAATTAAATCAAAAAGTTTTGTTGCAACAATCAATTCACCGGGATTCTCAATCTTCTTTTTCTTATTGAGCGCAAGCCGGGCACCATCGGTGGTGACAAATCTCAATTCATCGTCTTTTATCTGAATCAATACACCATTCATTGGCCGGCGGCTGATATCCCGAGCAACCATAAAGATGGTTGAGTTCACCATCTCACCAAGTTCACCAATGCTTAATTCAAACCATTTCTTTTCTGGAAATTCAGGAATCTCCGGAAATTCCTGAGGATCGAGTGAAGGTATATTAAAATGGGCACTGCCCGCGGAAATTTGAAGATTAAGTTCTTTCAGTTTAAATTTTATCTCTTCAATATTTGATTCTCTGGTGATTTCCAAAATTTTCTTTCCAGGAATCAAGACCTTTCCTGGTTCTTTAACTTCAGCAGGAACTACTTTTTTTACAAAGATATCAAGGTCGGTTCCCTGTATTGCAATTGTATTATCTTTTGCTTCTAGTATAATATTCTGGAGAATGGTATAGGTGCTTTTAGGTGGAATAATTTTTACCACGCTGCCCATTGTTTTTTCTAAAACATTTTTCTGAATTTTAAATTCCATATAGCCTCCTTATAATAACAACAACAAATAATAATTAATAATAATATTATATTGTTGTTGTTGGGTTGGTGGAAATGTTGATAAACCCTGAAGCCGTTCAAATTTAAGGAGTATATTCTTATTGAATGGTTGATAATCTTGTGGATTGACCTTGATAATTTCGCAAAATTTTTTATTGAAAATTTTTATCCTCATCTTATCAACCATTTATCCTATTAATTATCCTCTCTAATCTCTGTCGGTATTCAAGGTCTGTCTTTTTTAAGTTTTCAATCTTTTCTATTGCATGGATAACTGTAGTATGGTCCTTGCCACCGAAGAATTGTCCGATTTCTGCAAGAGAAAGGTTCATTAAGGTGCGAATGAGATACATTGATGTCTGGCGGGCAAGGGCAAGTTTCTGGGTCCTCTTTTTGCCCTTCAGTTCATTTTCACTGAAACCAAACTCATCAATCACTGCATTAAGAATCATATCCTTGGTGATTCTTCCACTGGAACCCAGAAGCTCCTTGAGCACCTCTTCAGCAAGTTGTTCGGTTATCTCCTGACCGGAGAGTGAAGCCATTGCTAAAAGTCTTGTAAGACATCCTTCTAATTCTCTAATATTGGACTTTACCCTTGATGCGATATAATAGGCAACATTATTCGGTATGCGCACATTATCCTGCTCGGCTTTTTTTTGCAGAATAGCAATTCTGGTTTCTAAGTCTGGAGGCTGAATATCAACAACCAGCCCACCCTGGAATCTTGATGTCAGCCTTTCTTCTAATGTGGGAATCTCCTTGGGTGGTCGGTCCGAAGTAATCACAATCTGTTTGCCCTGAATATATAGATAATTAAATGTATGAAAGATCTCTTCCTGAAGCCGCTCCTTTCCATAAAGGAACTGTATATCGTCAATCAAGAGGATATCTTTGGTCCGATACTTCTTCTTAAATGCCATCTGTTGATTCTTCTGGATCGCCTCAATCAGTTCGGTCATAATATTTTCAGCCTGGGTATAATAGACATTAAGATTTTGATATTGATGCCGGACAAAATTTCCTATTGCCTGCATCAGATGGGTTTTACCAAGACCCACTCCACCGTAAAGAAATAGTGGGTTATAAGCCTGCCCGGGTGCTTCAGCAACCGCCAGGGCAGCGGCATGGGCAAATTCATTATTTTTACCGACCACAAAATTCTCAAAACTGAATTTTTCCTGAAGTTTTGTAGAATCATGGGTGATGATAAACCTTTTTTTTCTGCGCAGGGGCCGATCCGATTGCTTACGATGGGCCTTGAATGCAAGCCGGAGTCTGTTTCCATTAAGAGAATTGACCGCCTCCTCAAGGATATTGTAATAATGTTCTTCAATCCAGTCGATAAAAAAACTGTTGGGGAATTCAATAAGCAAAACATCGTCTTTCAGTTCAACACCCTGACTGCTGCTGAACCAGGTGGTAAAGGATTGAGGATTTATCCTCTCCTTCACATAGCCCAGAATATTTTCCCATGTAGTCTTTGCTTTTTCACTCATCCCGATTTTTCCACAATAATCCACATAGTTATCCACATCCCTTTCACTAAAATATTATGAAATTCAATCATTTTCATCATTCCAAAAAAAAATTTGTGAATAAAAAATAAAATGTGCCATAAGTTTATTCAAAAAATAACAAAAGTCAAGAAAAAAGTATATCTACACCAAAATTACCCGGCATAAAATTTGCATCAGTAAAAAAATACTTTAATGACCAAGCAAAATCATTAAAGATTAAATCAAATTTAAAATTCTTCAGTCATACAGTGCAGGATTAGAATAATGCTGAAAAACCCAGTCCATTTAATACCCGGGATGCAGCGGTTAGTCCGATTTCTGCAGGCGCCGGTATCTCTTTTGTCCGGAAAATCCTTTTTAATAGAATCTCCTGGTATTGAAATTATTTCATATCTGATTATACTTAGTATATGATTGAATATATTAATCGTGCCTTAGATGCGATTGAGAAGAAGGACTTTGATAAATTAGAAGATATCTGGACCGAGATGATGCTTGATAAAGATGTAGATTTAAAAGACTTTTTAAAGATAATCGATGCCTTAAAATTGAATAGAAAGGATGAACAAGCACTCCTGCTCCTTGATGTCCTTGGTAACAACTATGAAGCTGAAGGTCGATATAATCAGGCCCTTACTATTTATAAAGAGATGTTGAAGATAAAGAAAGAGGATTCTGAAATAAAGAATAGAATTGTTAATCTATTCAAAAAACAATATAAAAACAGTGAACATCTTGATGAATACCTGAAATGTTCGGGACTTACCCAGGGTGCACCGATTATGAAGGCGTTAAATAAATTTGAAGAATTCATAAAGTATGATGTCGGGAAATACTTCTATTTTGAACGGTATGGACTGGGTGAAGTAAAGGATATAAATCCGGCAAAACGGGAGGTGGTGATTGATTTTGAAAAGAAGGGTCGGGATTTTCTTTCCATTGATGTCGCCAACGGCCTTCTGATCCCGGTTGTTCAAGGAGATTTTCTCTATAAAAAGTATAAAGAACCTGAGACTTTAAAAAATCTGGCACAAAGTAAACCGATAGAACTGATTAAATTAATCTTAAAAAATTTTAACCAGCCCTTATCCGCTTCCCAGATAAAACAGAACCTTTCAGGAATAATCAAAAAAGAAGATTTAAACCGCTGGTGGGAAAAAGTGCGTAAATCCCTGGAAAAAGACGATAATATACAGATATCCGGTCGGGGAACAAAGACCTATACCTATACCGCACTGAAAACCGACAGAACCGATGAGTTGATTAAACGGTTTCGCTCGGCACAAAACAAAGAAAAGATTGAACTCGCCCTTGAATTTGCAAGAAAGCTGCCGCGATTCTTCCGGGAAATTAAACAAGAACTGGTTGCAATTGCTGATAACTTCTATAAAGAAAGACCGGAGCTTAGCCTGAATATCCTTTTCCTCTTTGATGAACTCAAACAGCAGGGTGATTTTCAATGCACCATTGAAGAGATAATTAAAAATAATAGCTTTATTGACCTTTTTATAAAAATATCTGATTTCGCTCATCAAAAACGATTACTAAAATTACTTGATATCTATTATCCGGATGAAAGATATGAAATTTTAAAGCAACTCTTTTTTAAGATAAACAATACAAAATTACTCAACGAAATTGGTCTTCAACTTATTAAGGAGATGGATAAATTCAATGAAATATACTTTACGGTTTTCTCGATACCCCGTCAATATCCGGTCCAATATCAATGGTTTCTGCGGCGCATACAGTCCGGAGAACTTGAACGATTTTTAAAACCGGGCGTCATACCGCGTATCCTTGAAAGTCTTGAATATATAACCGGGGTGCGCTCAATAGTAAACAAAATTTTGGACTTAAAGAGATTTGACCAGTTATTAAAAAATGCCGCGGAGGATGAGGCGGAACTTATTATTAAAACAATAAAGAAGAATAGTATTCTGCCTGAATCACAGAAACAGGATATGCTCAGAATTGTTGAATATTATTTCCCACAGTTTTTTGAGAAGAAAGAAGATTTTATCTGGACGACAAAGCAGGCGTTGATAAAAAAAGAAGAAGAACTCCAGCATCTGCTCAAGGTTGAGATTCCGGAAAATAAAAAAGATATAAGCCGGGCACGGGAATTTGGTGATTTAAGTGAAAACTTTGAATATAAGGCAGCAAAGGAAAAACAGGATCAACTTTATCAAAAGGTTCGTATAATAGAAGAACAATTGAGAAAGGCAAAAATACTACAGCCGGAAAATATCAATACCGACTGTGTAAACATCGGAACCCGGGTAAGCCTTAAAGATATTAAAGAAAATAAGATTATCGTTTATACAATCCTCGGTCCCTGGGATAGTGATTTAAAAAAGGGCATCATTGCATATAATGCACCGGTTGCAAAATCCCTTCTGGGTAAGACCTGTGGTGAGAAGGTGGAGATAAATAAAAAATATTACAAAATAATCGGAATAGAAAGATGGCAGCCCGGAGGTTAAGGAATAGAAAATATTAAAATCACGGATAACGATACGATAAAAAGAAATCGGCTGAACCAATAAAATTATTGTGGATAAAAGCGTTATCTGAAAATCAGCAGGACCTGGACGCCGCTGATTTAGAGGGTTAAATGTATCCATTGCGCCCGGGCCAATCGCCCCGGGCGACTTGACTTTATAGCTGCTGATGATATACTTAATTGAATATCTAAAGATGAAAGGAGGAATGATGGGGCGAAGACTTTTCTTGCTGCTCTTGATATTTATCCCTGTTTTGAGCTTTGCGCAGGACCAGGTTGGTTATCTCGGGGTTGGAACAAAGGAGTTGAGTCCTGCGATGAAAAAGGCGATCGGGGTTGAATATGGGGTCCTGGTTGAAAAGGTGGTAAAGGACTCACCTGCAGAAAAGGGTGGATTGAAAACAGGCGATGTCATTATGGAAATTGATACCGAGAAGATTTTCGATAAAAGAATATTGACCGGGCTTGTGGAAAATAAGCCGGGGAAAAAGGTCAAACTTTTAATCTTGCGGAATCACCATAAAAAACTGCTCAAGATTACCCTTGGTGCGATAGAGAAGGCAGCCATCAAAGTGGAGATGAACTTTCCCAGAATTCCGGATTTCAATGCCATCCTGGGGCGGGATACCAGGGAGTTGATGAAGGATATGGAGGCGATAAAAAAGGAACTTAAAGAAGTAAAGAAGGAGATAGAGGATTTGAAGAAAAAAATGAAATAGACGATTTAAAGGAGTCCGGCCATTCTACATTTAGAATGGCCGGAGAGGTCAAAAACAGAATGCTATATCTCCTTTTCGGTCTTTTGTTTAATCTTTATCAGGGAGTATATTACACCACCGATTCCAATCGTTCCGGCGACATATAAGATTACCATACCCAGCATAAATATAAAAGAGCCGAAAAATCCAAATCCACGCAGGAGTATTCCGATAATCGGAATTATCATTAATGCTATCCAGCCTGTGCTGAAGAGTCCGATTAAATTGGTGGTTGACCATTCAATACCCTGACAGATCTGTTTGCCGATAACAAGTGAAAATGAAGTTAACCCGAAGAGCAGTCCGAAAAATACTGCAAGGACAAAGAGTGGAATTAGAGGGATACCGATAATAGAAAGGGTGAAGAGTAGTATTAAAGGAATATAAAGAATTTCTAAACCGATACCGATTCCAAGAACCGCCCAGACATTTTCTCTTATTCTCTCTTCAATACGACCGATTGCATTGGGGAAGATAAGTAAGAGCAGAAGGTTAATTATATAAATTACAATGATTGCGGAGATTGAGAAGAGTCCTTTAAAAAGTCTTCTTCCGGGTAGTTTTTCCTGAAATCGAAAAGCCCGGGCGATATCCGGTAATAATCGGTTAAATCTTCCAAGTTCAATAGACTTTATTTCACCCTCGACCTTTGCATAATCATCACGGTCAACACTTCCCCCGATCATTGCAATATCACCACTGATTACAGAAGCGGAATCGAGTCTTACGGTTCCCCCCATCACAAGGAGGTCACCATTTATCATTCCTCTGTTTATAACATTACCACCCATAACCGCAGCATTACCATCAATCATTCCGGGAATGGTTAAATTGCCTCCGGCAATCGCAACATCACCCAGAACCTTTCCGTTGATTTCCACCTCACCACCCATTACGGCAAGGTCACCATCAATTACTCCATCAATCCGGGCATTGCCGTCACGGACTGCAACATCTTCTTTAATCGTATCGGTTGCAGGAAGATTGAAATCACTGTTATAGGTGCGGGAACAGGGGATTGTATTTGAATCAAATCCTTTATCGAAAACAATCGCCGGGATAGAAACGGCATATCCCGGACCCCTTTCCAGAGAGGGGTTTGTCGGCATTATGGTTGATAAAATAATGAAACTTGCCTTTATTAAAGAGAACATTCTGCCTCCTCTTTTATTATCTTGCTCAGGATATAAAATAATAGCATACTCATTATTATTCCAGAAATAAAATATCCCGGGTTGAATAGACTGTGTATATAGGGTTTAATAAGATTGAGCATTGCATTAATCGCCAATGATATATTTTCATAAACAGAAAAGATTTCGGGCGACTTTATTAATAGCTGGTTTAGTAATCGGCCGGGCCAGGGTATAATCAGGCAAAAGATAAGAGAGACCAGCCATAAGACGAATGCACCGATTCCAATCCGTGATCGGGCGAATCCGTGCCGTATACCCAGTGCCCTGACTACCCGCTCGTTAAATTCGTGACCCGGGTAGAATTCAATTAGATTGAGCAGTCCCTGATTTATGGCAACCAGGTCATTATAATATGTCTGGCATTCAGGACATCCTGAAAGGTGTGTATTAAGTAATTGCTTTTCCTCGGAATTTAATCCCTGGTCAAAGGATTTTTCAATTAATTGTTCAATATGATTATGTCTCATCATAGGTAATACGAAAAAGAAGATTTAAGGTTTCACCCAATTTTGAGCAATTCCCTCAGCCGATTTCGCGCCCTGTGCAATCTTGTCTTTATTGTGGTTATCGGAAGGTTGAGGATTTCGCTGATCTCTTTGTAGGAATGTTCTTCTTTATGAAAGAGGATAATGATTTCACGGTCTCCGGGAGATAATCGGGCGATAGCCTTCTCAAGTTTCTCAAGGCTCTTCTTCTTTTCATAGCGCATTGCAGGACTATCCTTAGAAGGATAATGCTCATCTAAGTATTCATATTCTATCCGATGCCTTCTAAAAAAATCTATTATCTGATTATGTGCAATGGAGAACAACCAGGGAGTAAAAGGCCGGGAAATGTCAAACCGTTTTAAATTTTTAAAACATTTAATAAAAATATCAAATGTAATATCTTCGGCATCGTAATAATTTTGCACCATCCGATATACATAACTGAAGATTCTCCCTTTGTATAAATTGAGGATTCTGTTATAAGCATCTTCATCTTCTTGCATTGCCCTTTTTATCAAATCTATAATATCATCATTATTTGCCATAATCTACAATATAATAGCCAGTTTCAATAAAATTACAATTGGTTTCTTAAGCCCGGGATTCCATTTGTTTTTATCGTGCATTTACCGGGAATGAGATGAATTTCTGAACCGACTCCTCTCCACTTTTTATCCCGGTTTTTTGTAAGTACAATATAGCCGGGGGGCGTCTCGCCCCGAGGCAGGGACGCCGCCCGCGCTGAGAAAAAAAGGGATGCCGCCTGCGCTGAGAAAAATGGAAATACCACCCGCGCTGGTAAAAATTGAACCGGGCGAAAATAGCAGAGAAATTTTTCAAATGACCAATAAAATAATATAAAAAAGTAAAACAAAGTTGTTGAGTATTTTTCGTCTTATTTTACTAATCTCAGGGAAGTTTATTCTGTCCAGAATACCGTTGCAATTAATCCAGGAGACACAATGAAAAAAGTGGAGAGGAGTCAGATTTCTGAAGCCTTGACTTGAGTAAATTTTTAATTAAGATTAAAGAAAAAGGAGGCGTATGGCAAAGGATGATAAAGATAAGGTCTTGAATCTCGCAATCAGTCAGATTGAAAAACAGTTTGGTAAGGGTTCAATTATGCGTCTGGGTGATAAGGGGGCAAAGGTTGAGGTGGATGTTATTCCAACCGGGTCCCTGGGTCTTGATTATGCCCTGGGCATTGGTGGATTTCCCCGGGGCCGGGTGGTTGAGATATACGGGCCTGAAGCAAGCGGCAAAACCACCTTGGGTCTTGAGGCGATCGCCCAGGCACAGAGGGCAGGGGGCACGGCAATCTTTGTGGATGCAGAACATGCCTTTGACCCGAGTTATGCCCAGGCATTGGGGATTAATCTGAATGAACTTCTGATCTCCCAGCCTGATACTGGAGAGCAGGCATTGGAGATTGCCGAGATACTTACCCGTTCCGGAGGAGTGGATATTGTGGTGGTGGATTCGGTTGCTGCATTGGTTCCCAAGGCGGAAATTGCCGGGGAGATGGGCGAGATGCAGGTTGGTCTTATCGCCCGTTTGATGTCCCAGGCATTAAGAAAACTGACCGGCGTCATTAGTAAATCAAAGACCTGTGCAATCTTTATAAATCAGATTCGGCATAAGATCGGCGTGATGTTTGGTTCTCCGGAAACAACTCCCGGTGGCCTGGCATTGAAATTCCATTCCTCGGTGCGCTGTGATATCAGAAGAATTTCTTCAATAAAAAAGGGTGATGCAATTATCGGTAATCGAACCAAGGTGAAGGTGGTGAAGAATAAACTTGCTCCGCCGTTCAGGACTGCGGAGTTTGATATCATCTATGGTGAAGGAATTTCACGATACGGAGAACTGGTTGACCTTGGTGTCCAGCATAATATACTGCAAAAAGCCGGCTCCTGGTATTCTTTCGGTGATGAGCGAATCGGCCAGGGACGGGATGCGGTGATTGAATTTCTTAAAACAAATAAAGACATTGCCCAGAAGATAAATAAAAAATTGCGCTCAATACTATTCGGCAAAACTTCAGACGGTGAAGATAAGCAAAATCGAACCCCAAAAAAGGCATAGAGGGCGTTCTTCTATCTTTATTGATGACCGGTTCGCCTTTGGTATCCAGAATGATTTGCTCATCAAGTATGATTTAAAACCCGGGGATGAGATAGATGAAGCCTTACTCAATAATGTATTAAGGGCGGAGGAGAAGCAGAAGATTAAGCAGCGGGCATACAGGTTGTTAAATTATCGGGAGCGTGCCGTGAAAGAGATGAGGGAACGATTACTAAGGGCCGGTTATGACCGGGTTCTGGTTGATGAGGTGATTGACGAATTGATTAATGAAGGGGCGGTTGATGATGAAAAGTTTGCCCGGGATTTTGTGAGTGATTATACAAACATTAAGCCAAGGGGAAATAGATTTATCATCCAGGAATTGCGTAAAAAAGGTGTAAAAGAGGATATTATCACCCGGGTTTTAAAAAAGAGAGATGAGATTTCTCTGATAGAAAATTTTATAAAGCAGAAGTTATCCCGATTTGATATCCATAATCCGCCGGAGCGGAAAAGAGTTATACAACGTCTATTAAATCGGGGATTTGAATTAAAAAAAATTTATGAAGCACTTAATAAAGAGCATTGATTTAAGAAGGAGTTTTCTCGATTTCTTTGCTGCAAGAGGTCATACGATTGTTCCTTCGATGTCATTGGTTCCGAAGGATGACCCCAGTCTTTTATTTACGAGTGCGGGGATGGTTCAATTCAAGCCGTTGTGGACCGGTGCGGTTGCCTTACCATATACCAGAGCGGCAAGTATTCAGAAATGTCTTAGACTTTCTGATCTGGACCAGGTTGGCAAAACCCGAAGACACCATACCTTCTTTGAGATGCTGGGCAATTTTTCCTTTGGTGACTATTTTAAGGAAGAGGCGATTGAATGGGCATGGGAATATCTGACTGAAGTTTTATGCATTGATAAAGCAAGATTATATGTATCAGTTTATATTGACGATGATGCATCTTATGATATCTGGTTAAAGAAGATTGGACTGAAGCCGGAGAGAATTTTTAAACTTGGTGATGAAGACAATTTCTGGGGACCGGCAGGAAATTCAGGCCCTTGTGGTCCCTGTTCGGAAATATTTTATGACCTGGGACCAGAATTTTCCTGTGGTAAAAAAGACTGTGCCCCGGGATGTGATTGCGACCGTTATACCGAAGTCTGGAATCTGGTCTTTCCACAATTTAACCAGACCGTTAAAGGTGAACGATTGCCGCTCAAGAATCGAGGGGTTGATACCGGGATGGGATTGGAAAGGCTCTTATCCATTCTTCAGAAAAAGAGTTCAAATTTTCATACCGACCTATTCTTCCCGATTATCAAAGATATTACAGAGATGGCAAAACTTGAATACGGCGGTGATAAAGATAATGATGTCAGTATAAATGTCATCGCCGACCATATCAGGGCATTGGTCTTTGCCATCGGTGATGGGGTTATTCCTTCAAATGAAGAAAGGGGTTATGTGGTGCGCCGGATTCTGAGAAGGGCGGTAAGACTCTGCAGGAATCTCGGCATTGACGGCCCGTTTCTTTATCGACTTGTGCCCGGGGTTGTTGCCCGGTATCAAGAACCATACCCGGAACTTTTAGAACGGAGGGAAGAGATCTCTCTGGTTATAAAATCCGAAGAAGAGAGGTTTCTTACGACATTGGAAAGGGGACTTTTGCAATTTGAAGAAATGCTTAAACAGGGCAGGGAGATATCCGGAGAACTGGCATTTAAACTTTATGACACCTATGGATTTCCTATTGAACTTACAAAGGAGATTGCCCGGGAAAAGGGTATAAAAGTGGATGAGCAGGGTTTTAAGAAACATTTAGAACAGGCAAAAGAACACTCTAAGGCAAGGGCAAAGTTTATTCCTAAGGGTGAATGGCAGATAATTAAAGAGGGAAATGGAGAATTTATCGGTTATGAAACGAATGAGATTGAGACGGAAATTTTGAGATTCAATAAGTATGATAATAAGATTGAGCTCGTTTTGAAAGAATCGCCATTTTATGCTGAGGCCGGAGGCCAGGTTGGGGAACCCGGTGAGATTCTGGGAAAGGATTTTAAGATTAAGGTTATTGATACATACTGGTTCCAGGGGATGAGGGTGTGTCATGGTGAGGTGGTTGAAGGAAGCTTTAGCCCGGGTAAGGTTCAGGCAAGGGTTGATATAAATCATCGAAAAGAGAGCGCCCGCGCCCATACCTCCACCCATCTTCTCCATGCTGCCCTGCGCCGTGTCTTAGGAGAACACGCCCGACAGGAAGGTTCGTTTGTTGAACCGGGTCGATTTAGATTTGATTTTACACACTTTAACCCTTTAACCGATGATGAGATCGGGGCGGTTGAAGAACTGGTAATTGAGCAGATTTTAAATGACCTTCCTGTAGAAAAATTCCATACTACATTACCGGAGGCAAAGAAACTCGGTGCGATGGCGATATTCGGTGAGAAATACGGCGAGAGGGTGAGGGTGGTAAAGATTGGTGATTTCTCAATCGAGCTGTGCGGCGGTATACACTTAGACCGCACCGGTGAGATAGGAATGTTTAAGATTGTTAATCAGGAATCTGCTGCCGCAGGGATTAGAAGGGTTGAGGTCCTGGTGGGAAAGAGACTTTATCAGGAGATAAAAAAGAATATAGAACTTACCAAAGAGTTTGCGCAGATTCTGGGAACGGATAAGGGGTTGATTAAGAGGCTCAAGGAATGGCAGAAGAGAATCAAGGAATTGGAACAGGAAAATCAGAAAAACCGTGATTATCTCGCCCGACTCGATGCCGAAAAAATGCTTGAAGAAATTAAAGAGAAAAATATTAAGATAATCATCAAAAAGTTTAACTATGACCGTGATACAATGAGAATGATTGCGGATATTATTCGCGCCGAAAAGAAGGATTGTATCGGGCTGCTCTATCGTGTTGTGGATAAGAGGGTGGATTACCTTGTCTTTGCAGGTGAAGACGAGAAGGCAAAAAATCCTGCGGATAAACTTATAAAATCATTAAGCAAAATTCTTGGAGGAGGAGGAGGGGGTAAACCCCATCTTGCTGAAGGGGGGGGCGGAAACCCGGAAAATGTATCTAAGGTAATTTCTTATCTCGAGGAGAAATTTGGCAAGGGGAATATCCTTATCGATTCCCCTCCCCGGAAAAGAATATAGATAATCCATACTTTTCGATATCTTCGCTTTAATGATTATGAACGGGTTTTTAAGATAACCCCTGATAACAAAAAGGTAAGGATGAAGATATTTGCACTGCGCAGGAGAATTGAACCGGTCTATTTAACGAGATTTTTTGTATGTTCTACAAACATCCTTCGGAAATGGTATCCATAAATTGCAAATGATACTACATAGGGAAATGTATTTATCTTTTTTACCAGAGACCAGAAGAACAGCCTCCAATAGTAGAGTTTTTCCCGGCCGATGATGCCAAGATACCATATCGATTTTAGAAATGCCTTAAGATGCACCGGGCGAAAATAGATTGGTCTCAACCTTGGGGGTTCAAATTCAGTGAGAAATTTTTTCACCCGATTATAATAGTGCCGGGGTGAGTAGATATTTGACAGGACATTCTTGTAACCCTGGATTAAGGTTTTGTAGTCCATCCTGGGGATGAAGTTTAGAGAGAAGTCGGTATTGTCTCCGCTGGTCTCTTTTATGAGACGCTTTTCAGCCTGCAGCCGGGCATAGAGCTTTGAACCTTTTGGGGCGTTTAAGAGCCCGACCATTGCGGTGACGATTCCTGTATTCTGGATAAAATCAGTAAGCCGAACAAATATCGATTCCGGATCACTGTCAAATCCAAGGATAAAGCCGGCCTGAACTTCAATTCCGAATCCCTGAATCTTTTTGATACTGGCAATCAAATCCCGGGCAATATTTTGTTTTTTGGCACACTCCTGAAGACTCTCTTCATTGGGTGATTCAATGCCAACAAATACGGTCTGGAATCCTGACTTTATCATCAAATCTATCAATTCTTCGTCATCAGCAAGGTCAATGGAGAGCTGGGTTGAAAATGTAAATGGATACCTATGTTCCTTCATCCATTGATGGACCGCTGGTAATATATCCTGCTTCAACTTTTTCTTGTTGCCGATAAAGTTGTCATCAACAAAGAATACTGCATCACGCCAGCCCCAGTTGTATAATGCCTCAAGTTCACGAATAATCTGTTCCCTGGTTTTTGTCCTGGGTCGATGTCCATTCAGAATCGTAACATTACAGAATTCACAGTTGAATGGACAGCCCCGGGAATACTGAATATTCATCAAACTATACTTTTTCTTATTGACCAATTTCCAGAGGGGAACCGGGGTTTTTGTAATATCAGGATAGGATTCAGCACGGTAGATATGTTTTAACTTATTATTCTTTAAGTCATTTATAAATTGCGGCATAGTATCCTCAGCTTCACCAATAAACAGATGGTCGACATCATCAAAAATATCCGGTTCGGTTGTAAATAGCGGTCCACCAGCAACAATCTTTTTATTAAATATTTTACAGCGATCAATTACCTCCCTTGCTGACCGCCTCTGCAGTGCCATTCCACTGATAAATATGTAGTCAGCCCATCTTATATGTTTATCCTTGAGCCTTGAGGTATTCAAATCAACAAACCGTTTTTCCCATTCTTCAGGAAGCATTGCGGCAATCGTCAGCAGCCCAAGGGGTGGTGATGTAGATTTCCTCGAGATAAATCTCAGGGCGTATTTAAACCCCCAAAATGTTACAGGAAACTGGGGATACACAAACAAAACCTTCACGCTTTCTCCTTTCAATAATATATACAAGTATAACTAAATTCTATTTATTGTCAATGAATAGATTATCAAAAGTATACAAGATACTTTAGTTTGACCGCCCCAACCCGATTTTGTCTGAGAGGGATATATATTGCACAGATAACATCCGCAATAAAGGTCAAAATATTCTTTCCTGCGGAGACTAAGGTATCTGCAGGAAGTCCCTGGACGGCATTTACATCGCCGCTCAAGCGGGACATCAATTAGCCGGTCTTTTTTTTCGCAAAGAAGAAGGTAAAAAGCCCCTTACTCCGGTAGGGTTTGAAAAAATTTAGAACTTTATATTTTGCATCTTTTCCCGTCCAAACACAATAATTTAAAAAGATAATCTGTAAGTAATCTTAAATAAAAGAATCCTTTTTCGGAAATCTGTATTGAATATTGAACCGGTTTTTTGCCGTTCTTCATTTAAAATAAAATATATATGACTGCCGGAAGCGATATTATAATCAAACATAAAGTTGGCATTTAAGAGTTTTGATAAGTCACTGAATTTAAAGAAATTTCTGAAGCAAATATTTTTAGAAATAAACCAGGCGATTTTAAGATTAGCTAAATTATTGGTGGTTGTCTTTTCACCATTATTTAAGGTTTGTGATTGCAAATTCAATTCTAAATTAATCCGATTTGCGATATTTAAATTACCCAACATTAAAGATAAAAAGTTGATGTATTGACCAAAATAGTCTCCAAAGTAATAACCTAAGGTTATGCTAAATTTCCTTTCAGGACTAATGTTAAACGACAAATAATTTGTAATATTATCATAAAGCTTTCCTCCCAGCCGTCGTCGCTCAAGAGTATAAGTATAATAGATATATAATGGCTTTATAAAAGTTATACTGGCAAACGGCATCAGATTTTGACATAGAAGGTCGTTGGAAAGCAAAGTACGATGTAAACCAGAACAACCGATGTCTATGCTCTGAATTATTTTACGATTTAAAAGGTTGAACCAGGCTATATTTCCGTAAGTTTCACGCATATTCTTAAAAGGAATATAACCCAACGGCGCGGCAAATGATGAATCAATCATTTTGTGATACATTGATGCTCTTATACCGGTGAAAACTAAACGATCAAAGGAGATGTAATATGCCCGTGCACTACTTGCTTCTGTCCAATCAAGAGCGAATTGTCCGGAAAATGAAAAATCTTTTGGGAGTGGTTGATAAAGGGTGACCTCCAGATCGTTATTATATGAAGAAGATGTATATTTATTGATAAAAAGAAATCTAAAAGTTGTTCTTTTAAGAACATCTGCATTAAAAGCAATATTTGAAATTTGAGCCCGCGGCTCGGTACTGGTTGAATCCGTAGTCACATGCCATCCTTCAATTGAGGTATTTCTTGCACTTAGTTTCATCTTACCGCCATAATTAATTTCTTTCATACTTCTTGTGTACATAATTTCTATTGGCGTTTTAATATTTTCATAGCTACTTAAGAAAAAATTTCTCTTTTCCGGTAATCGCCTTATTGTCTTTGATAAATCAATCTCTTCCGGATCGGCCTCAATCTGAGAAAAATCCGGATTGATAATAAAGTCAAAATCAGCAAAGGTAAATGCTGAGAAATTCACCTCCCCGCCTGTTTTATACTTTACCGAAGTTGTTGAATCAGAGAAAAAGTTTTTCTGAGCCGTGCCATAAGGGATAAAGGCGGTTTTGCTCCAAAAGGGTATTTCCTCATAAAAGTAGAGGCGGCCAAAGTCTGAGGGGCGGATTAATTCATAAACGGGCTTTGCCCAGCGAATCAGTATTTGTTGATCTGCCACATATGTCTCACGAGTTATTTCAAGCCCCCAATATTTTTGGCCGAAACCTTCTTTAAATACCATAAATGGAATTTTTAATTCGCAACTCCATCCATTAGCGTTCTTTTTAACCTCCGAATACCAAACTCCATCCCAATCAATCATTTTCTCACCATTATTCAGAATTTTGATGTCAATCTGGGTATTAAGAGGTGAAATAAAGAGTGCATAAGCAGTGCTTTGATCATTGTTGGGGCAAAAGAGGATACTAATTTTTTCGTCCTTTGAAAACTTATCACGAACCCTGTTATTAGCAACGATTTTATCACGATTATAACACTCAAATCCCAGATAGAGGTTTTCTTTATCGCACATAATATGACAAATTGTCCTATTTTGAGGTTTTCTTTCTTGAGCAGGGAAAACTTCTATAAAATCATCAAGAGTAACCGCATATTGCCAAATAGAATCGGCCGTTACCCCGTCAATCCGGGGCCCCTGGTCCACCTTGGGGCACCATACTGATTTTCCTGAAAATGACATAATGTAGATACTTAAAATAATTGCGATCATTTAGCCTCCTTCTATTAAATTGATTTTGGCATAAATCCTGCCGGTGATTAATGCAAAAAATATCAAAAAATAAAATTTTATAAACCAGGGGATAAAATCACCAATGAAAATTAAGGAAATTCTGAAATAAGTAAATAAGATGGCAAGCAAATAAGCAATAACTACTAATATAATATAATAAGGTAGAGATTTTATGACAACCTGTCCAATCAAAACGGGATTTAGTGAAACCATTAAATCATCAGGTGCAATGCTTGATAGAAAAAATATCGCCGGGAAAAATATCGCAAGGAAAACGAAAAAACCATAATTGACTAAGTGAGTAAAGAAAAATGTAAAATTGAAACTTTTATTTGACATCCAAACACAAATAAAATAGAAGATAAGGGTTAAAACAAAAGCATATATTACGCTAATGAATATAGAGAATAGGCTCTCAATTAGCTGTAAAAAATTTAATGAGGGAGTTTTCCAGAAAGGCAGTGTCTTTGCCCCTGAATGAAATGCTCTTAAAACCTGAGATGAATACTGAAAACACAGACAGAATGCGCTAATCTTAATCAAAAATCCTGGTATGCCACCATAGTAACCAATTGTGATACTACCAAATTTTTGTAGGAATTCTCCAATAAATAATGCAATCGTACCACCAAGCAGTGCACCGAATCCTCCATTTCTAACAGGTATAGAGATATAATCAATTACTTTATTCAAGATGTAAAACCTTAATATGTTTAAATTGTTTTATTACAAAATTCAAATAGTATCGCTTAATGTTTGCCATTATTCTATCAAAAGTTGGTTGTCCAGACTTGAATTTTCTATTAAGATTATGAATCTCTGGCGGCCCATCAAGACTAATATTAACCAAGAATTTATATTTAGTCAAGAGTTCAAAAAATTTTTTCATTACAAATCGTTCCATTTGTTACCAAGTCAAATGAGCCAATAATCTTACGCTTTCTCCTTTCAATAATATATACAAGTATAACTAAATTCTATTTATTGTCAATAAATAGATTATCAAAAGTATACAAGATACTTTAGTTTGACCGCCCCAACCCGATTTTGGAGGGACAATCTGTCGGCTTCATTCCGGTTATGGTAATCATTAAATGCGATATAGAGCCAGGATTTGGGTCTGAAGTTGTACGAGATGAGAAAACCGAAGCGGTTTGAATTGAATTCGGTTTTATCAATCTCTTTTCCCGGAGTGAGAAAAACAAATTCATTAAAGAGCTCAAGGGTAATATCCGGGGTAATGGTTATTTCCGTCTTCGGGGTCAGCATCGGGGTAATTGCGATTAAGGCGTTTGTGGTATCCCATTCGAACCAGAAATTTGATTCTAAGGTTAATTCGATTCCAGAAAATAGGTTGTAGTCTGTATCCGTTCGGAAGGAACCCCGGTATGCCAGAAATTTTCGATACCAGTTGTATGAATAACCATAATTACCACCTACGGAAAGATGATATCGGGGGCCATTTGCCCAGAGTGCAAGATTGATGCTTCGATTAAGATATTCTGTATCTGCCTCAAAATATGGACCAAATTTCAGTATAACATTGCCACCCCTTTTATTACGAAAATTGGGATTGAAAATAAGGAGTATAAGTTTAGACCAATTATTTGTTTCTGGTTCCTGAATCAGGGCAAACCCTGTGCCGAGCCAGAAATTATTCAATAATCCTCTTTTATACGATTGATATGGACCGGTTAAGAAGATGGTTTTCTTTATTCCTGCCCAGGGAACAAATCCAATATCTTCAACATCAAATGAATCCTGAATTACCTCTATCATACCCATTGTCAGGTATTTTTTCATCATCCCAAAATAGCCTGAAGAGAATGCCCAGCCGCGTTTTTTATTATGTTCACTCATCGCCCCCTGGACAATTAATTGATTTATCCCGGCACGATAAACTCCGTCCAGACCCAGGGCATAGTTATAATCATTGCTATTGGCTGCACTGCTGCTGAATAAAAGGCCGATGTCGGAATTGTGTAGTATAGAATGTTTTAAACGAAAGACGCCAAAACCCCGGCGTGGTTCAATAAGTGTATCATCCTGAGTTAATTTGTCGGTGTAGGTGCCAAAACAGCCGATATTTAAATTTTCTGATTTTGCGATAAATTTTAAACCGCTAATTATCGGTACTACATTTCCATTAATCGAGCGACCGATGGTGCGTGAATAGAAAATCTCAAGTGGTGTATAAAATTCTCCGTATTCACCAAAGTCAGACATTCTAAAGATATCTTTTCCCTCGAGAAAGAATGGTCTTCGTTCTCTCAGATGGGTTGGATATCGTGATAGATTTAAAGTAAAGGGGTCGGATTCAATCTGGGCGAAATCCGGATAGGCAGTAGCATTTAGAGTTGTCTGCGATGTTATATCCCATTTGAAATTAAAACTGGCACTCGGCTTTATGCTGGTCTTATCAGGTGTTTTATCATAGCGGACAAAGGCTTCAGGAAAGAATTCAAAATAATAACCGGCAGCACGGGGTTTTATTTTCTTTAATATCCCATATTTTGAGACAAGTGCGCCTTCAATCTGGGAATATTTAATCCAGAAATCCTCTTCCTGTTTACCGGCGATATAACGTTTAAAATTAATCCCCCAGGTTGATAATCCCTTTTTATAATGGATTGATTTAAACGGTATCTTTATCTCTACTTCATAACGGTCTTCATAGGACTTTACTCCATAAAACCAGACTCCATCCCAGGAACCGTCCATAGAACGTCCATCATCAAGGACCCAGCCATCCCAGTGGTGGCCGCTTATTGAAACTCCAAAATAGTATGCGGTTTTTCTGCTGAAAAAGGGGTCCAGGAATAAAATCACCTTGTCTTCCTTGCCGCTCAGCTGTCGGGTCAAAGGAGTATTTTCTGCATAACACCGAAATGCAACATAAAGATTATTATTATCCTGAAGAAGATAGACCGCAGTCCGTTCACTCGGTTTTGTCCCTTCATAAGGTCGAAACTGCACAAATCCGTATGCAGAATCAGCCGTAGCCCAGCTCTCTTCAATTTTCCCATCAATCACCGGAGCCGAGTCAGTATAATGAACCGATACGACCTTATCAATATTTAAGATTAAAAAAGTAAAAAAGATGAAGTTCATCATAATCCTCCTTTCAATATTGACGATTATACAATTATACATAAATAATATACAGTATGCAAGAGAAAATTACAGGGATAAACCGGAGTCGGATCTCCGTATATAAGTTAAAATCAGAAAAAAATTAATTCCTATCAAATTTTGCATTGAGCTGACTCCTCTCCACTTTTTTCATTATGCCTCCTTGATTAATTGCAACGGTATTCTGGACAGAATAAACTTCCCTGAGATTAGTAAACCAGGATGAAAAATACTCAACAACTTCGTTTTACTTTTTTTATATTATTATTGGTCATTTGAAAAATTTCTCTACCATCTTAGCCCGGTTCAATTTTTTTTCAGCGTGGGCGGCGTCCCCGCCGCCCGCTGGAGGTTTATCATTCCTGCAGCTCGCCAGACGCCCTGCCTCGGGGCGAGACGCCCCTCGGCTATATTGTAACATAGTTTACAAAAAACTGGGACAAAAAGTGGAAAGGAGTCAGTGTATTGAGACATTGACAATAGAGAAACAGTGGATATAATAGAAGAGATTTTTGCCGAGATGGCGGAATTGGGAGACGCGGCGGACTCAAAATCCGCAGATGGCTATTTCAATAAACCCCACAATTACAGGCAAATTATTATTAGACTTAACAGACAAGCATTTGCGTCGTTCTGGACTTTACTGGATATTCTGTTTATTACCATACATTTTGTAATGTGCACACACATCCTTACCACCTTTCCAGAAAGAGCTACTACTGAGATTATCTAAAATTACCGGTGGAAATAAGGCAATGTCTCGATTAAGTTCGGGCATCACCTCTTTAGCATACTCAA
>JALVOT010000005.1 GCA_027026255.1 Caldifarciminota bacterium
CCAAATGGGTTATTCATGGTGTATCCTCCTTTCAAGGTCATTTAACCCATATTTTCTGACCATAAGGAAGGATACACCATTTTTTATCTCCTTCAAGAAAAATTTACACACAACTCTAAACATTACCTCTGCATCGTGCAGCCTTGACAGGGATGGATTGATGGGTAAAATTAATCGCTAAGGAGAAAAGATGAAGGTCATTGATTTAAGAAGCGATACGGTTACCCTGCCCGGTCCCCAAATGAGAAGGGCGATGTTTGAGGCAAAACTTGGGGATGATGTCTTCGGAGAAGACCCCACTGTAAATGAGCTGGAAAGGATATCTGCCGAATTGGTCGGTAAGGAATCAGCACTGCTTGTTGCAAGCGGCACAATGGGCAACCTTGTTTCCATGCTCACCCATTGTCAGAGAGGGGATGAAATAATCCTGGGGGATAAATCACATATGTTTCTCAATGAAACAGGCGGGGTCTCGGCAATCGGTGGTATCCACCCCCATACCGTACCGAACCAGGCAGACGGCACGATGAGAATAGAAGATATTGAGGCGGCGATTCGGGGCAAGAACCTGCACTGGCCAAGGACCCGGGCAATCTGCATAGAGAATACCCATAACCGATGTTATGGTGCACCGTTAACCCCGGAATATATGGCTGAGGTATGGAAGGCTGCCCGTAAGCACAACCTTGTTATCCATCTTGACGGCGCAAGAATCTTTAATGCTGCGGTTGCCCTGAAACAGGATGTCAAAAAATTTACGCAATATGTCGATTCGGTTTCATTCTGTCTTTCCAAGGGTTTATCGGCCCCGGTCGGTTCGGTTGTCTGCGGAGATAAAGACTTCATCGCTGAGGCACGACGCAGTCGTAAGGTCCTTGGAGGTGGAATGCGCCAGGCCGGAATCATCGCCGCTCCCGGTATTATAGGTGTTAAACAGATGATCACCAGACTTGCAGAAGACCATAAAAATGCCCAACTCCTTGCCCGGGGTATTGCCCGGATTCCGGGTCTTGGGATTGAGCTGGAAAAGATAAAGACGAATATTGTCTATTTTGATTTAGAAAAGAAAGAGTGCGACCCGGATAAATTTGTAGATATCCTTGATAAAGAAGGTATAAGGTTCTTACGCACCGGACCTTATCGATTTCGTATGGTCACCCATTATGGAATTGAAGAGGAGGATATCAGATATGCACTTGAGGTTCTCGCCCGGATAACGGAAGATTTTCTAAAAACATAACCCGAAAGTTATGCCGGTGCAAAAAAGGCTGATTACTTTAAAGAAAGGGTGTAAAGAATTTAGCGGTCCAATAACTGTCCCCGGGGCATCCAGCCATTATAGATGCTGAAAATCAATAAAACATTCTTTAATATTTCATCATTCCAGGTCCTGGCAATGTTCCGGCGCGGACTGTTCTACAGTTATCTTTCAATATATATGAAATTCTTTCTCGGCCTGAGTGTGACCGAAACCACCCTCTTTGTGACCATCCCGATGCTTATAAGTGTCCTCTTCCAGACATTTGTCTGGGGCAAAATATCAGACCGGTATCAGTCCCGACGCAGCCTGATAATCATCGGTGAATTCTCTGCTGCCGTAGGCACATTTTTTGTCTGGTTTTTCCATACCCTGCCTGATAACCATCATACTGCTGGTTATGTAATAATTATTGGATTTTCCATTGTTGAAATCTTCTGGTCGATGTCAAATGTAGGCTGGACCGCACTCATATCCGACCTTTACCCGGCACATAAAAGGGTGGGAATCCAGGGGAAATTATCCAGTATCGGAAGTATCGGCAGGATCTCAGGTGTCTGGATCGGAGGACTCGCCTATGATGGTTTAGCCCGATATTATGAGGGCTGGGGATTTCATAACGGCCTTCTATTCTTTATCGCTTCAGGAGTAATGGTTCTTTCAACAATCCCGATGTTCTTTGTACCTGAAGGAGGAATAGGGCTTCAGTCCGGAACAGAGATTATTTCAGGTTCTAAAAAAAATTTTTCTTTATATTTAAAACCGTTTGTGTTCTTCCTCATCGCAATGCTCTTTATAAATTTTGGCAGGAACTCGGTTGCCGTAATAAAGACCCAGTATCTATTTTTAAATCAGGGGTTTAATGTCTCAAGCCAGATTTTGAGTTATATCGTTAATATGCAGTCCGCGGCAATGTTTATCGGTGGTATAATCATTGTCCGATTGACCCGCTGGTTTAAGGACCGCATACTACTTATTATCGGAACGATACTTGCGGTCGTCTACTTAATCGGTTTTGCCCTGAGCCGGAATCTTATAACTATTTATATAAGTAATTTTCTGGCTGGATTCTCCGATGTAATAATTCTTGCCGGTTCTTATTCTTATGCAGCAAGATTAATCCCCGCCACCCATCGCGGCCGGCAATTTGCCCTTTACAATGCTACATTCTTTTTGAGCTGGGGTATTGCAGGAACTTTTATTGTCGGGCCTGTGATTGATCTTCTCATCAAAGGTGGTCAATCACAGATCTTCGCATATAAATTTTCGTTTATTATCGCCGCAATCCTGGTTACCGCAGGAATGATTATCCTCCTCTATGCGTATCGCCTTAATAAAAATTTTAAATAGTAACCCGGGTCAAATATTGCGGTATATCAACATCAAGATTGAGCCGGGATTTAATTCGCTCCGACAAAGCCATCGCCTCATCAATCTCACCGTGGACTAAAAATACCTTTTTTAGACGATTATCTTTTAACGAGCTTACATAATTAAAAAGGTCATCACCGTCGGCATGGGCGGACAATCCACCCATAAAATAGACCTTTGCCCGAACATCATATCTGTCATGGAAGATTGAAACCCGGTTTGCTCCTTCAAGCAATTTCCTGCCCAATGTGCCCCGCGCCTGAAATCCGGTGATTATTATCATATTATTTCTATCGCCGATCGAATGAATCAGATGATGGGTTACCCGACCTCCTTCACACATACCGGATGCCGATATAATAATCATCGGTCCGGTTCGGTCGTTAAGTCGTTTTGACGCGGGAACATCCGGGATATAACGGAGGCCCGGGAAATTAAATGGGTCTCCTTTTTTGAATAAATCATAGGTCTCTTCATCAAAACATTCTGGATGATTCCGGAACACATCGGTAACATTGGTCGCCAATGGACTGTCGATATAGACCGGGACATTTTTTAATATCCCGTCTTCATACAGCCGCTTCAGGAGTGTTATAAGCACCTGGGTGCGCTCAACGGCAAACGCAGGGATTATAATCTTGCTGTGTTTCTTTTTACCTTCTTCAATAAGTTGTTTTAATTCATTATATATCCCATCAAATGATTGGTGTTTTCTTCCTCCGTAGGTTGATTCAAGGATAAGATAATCAATGTCTGAGGCAACATATGGATCATTGATTATCGGCATATCCTTTCTTCCTAAATCTCCACTAAAGAGTATACTTTTATTGCCGGCTTCAATCTGGATGATTGAGGAACCGAGAATATGTCCGGCGTCAAAAAGGGTGCACTTAAGACCCGGCAGAGGTTCAAATGTTTCATTGTAATTGACCGTGCTGAACTCTTTTAAAACATCATCAACATCATTCAGGGTATAGAGCGGTTCCTTGGGGGGAAGCCCGGCTTTTTTGCGCTGTTTATTCAGGTATTCAAAATCTGCTTCCTGAATCCGGGCTGAATCCATAATCAAAAGGGAAGCGATATCCTTTGTCGCCGGGGTGCAGTAGATTGGCCCGGTAAATCCCCTCTTCGTTAAATTGGGAAGGTTGCCGCAGTGGTCAATATGGGCATGGGAAAGAATTACAAATTCAATCTCTCTGGGTTTAAAAGGAAATGTGCTGTTAATCCGTTCTGCTTCTTCACGATGGCCCTGATATAGGCCGCATTCCAAAAGAAATTTTTTATTATTATATTCAAATAGATGTAAAGAACCGGTAACGGTTCTTGTCGCACCGATAAATGTAATCTCCATAGGTTATTATAATTAGTTTTTCAGCGCCGTCAATATAAACTTCTCCGGGGTATTACAGGGCAGGCTTAATAGAACCAGGGGTGTTTCTATCCCGGTCCGGGGCACCGCAGGGCGAGACGCCCTGCGGGCTTTCCCCACAGCTGAGGGGCGTCCTATTCTGCTCAATCACTTCAAGTTTGCGTTATTTTCCGGCGTCAAAAAATTTGAATATTCTGTATCCTTGAGATTGAATGTAAATTTACCTCCAGAAATAAAGGTTACCGGATTTTTAATCTTCATTTTCCGCCTGAACTTAGAGTAATTGTATAATTTGTAAGACTATCTAAATAAAGTGGTATAAAAAGATGTGATCCTGTAACATTCCTCCATTTTTGTCCATTTTTAACATAAAATTCATATGTATCGCTTAGTTGTAAATTCCATTGCGGAGGCGCTCCTATGGAATTTATATGTCCTTTTATTTTAGAAATCCACAAATTAACAGAAACATTTACAGTATCGGTTCCTTGAATAAAACTTTCAAAAAGTATTTGAGCATCTACTTTTTTTGGAGTAGCTAAGTAAGCCATAGAAAAAATTCCAAAAAAAGTTAATAAAGTTTTAAATATCAGAAAATAGACAAGAAGAATATTTAAATTTTTCTGTTTACTACTTTTCAGGTATCGCTTTTTCATTTTATTATTATTACCTTTATTCGCTGCTTGATTTTCTTACTCTTTATAAAATAAACCCCTTGTGGATACTCTCTTAAATCAAATCTATCTCCGTCTATATCCGAAATCTTTTTACCAGAAGCATCATAAAAATCACCCTCGATTTTTCTCCCGAAAATAATGTAGTTAGTTGCTGGATTTGGCTTTATTATTAAGTTGCCAGCTTCATTAGCTTTTTTCTCTAAATTTTCTTTTGTTCCTACAATATGTAAAGTGCATCTTGGCGCAGTATCAGCATCCCAAAACTCTTTTTTATAAATTCCTCCTGTTCTAGCATATAAGTTTCCTTCGAAAATCTCAATAATAAAACTGTCATTTAAAGCAGGAGGTCTTTTAAACTCTGCTCTATTAAAATAAATATCATCATGAGGGATTCCAATCATAAATCTTCCTTCAAGAGTATCTGACCAAACAGTTCCTTTAGAATAGCATTTAGCATCAACACTATCAATACCGCTGTCATATATAGATTTAATTAAAAAAGAATGCCCTCCAGGAAAAAGAGTATTGATAAAATTAGAAGGAGAATTTGTTATTGCGAATGTGCGGGCTTGCTGTCCTGTCGTGTCTACAACAATTATTTTGCATGTATCTCCAGTATTTATCCATCCAGCACTAGGTGTTTCAGTCCAATATTTAGGGCCTAGTTCACTTACTTTTGTTGTCAGTGTGTCATTAAATGGATTAATTAATTTAACCAAAGCACTGTCAGAAGAAACACCATTAGCAGCATCATAGACCCAGCCAGAAAAACCATGCGCATTTGCCTGCCCAGCTGTAAGTAAAGTAAATATAGATACTGGCAAAGTGATTTTTAATAGGCTCTGTCCTAACTTCCGTGGAAACTTCCAGAATCCTTTAATCATAGTATAAGTTTACCCCCTGCGCTGTGTTGTCAAACCCTTTGGTGTCTGGTTCCTTTTCACTTTTTTCATTGTGCCTCCTGAATTAATTGTAATGGTATTTCAGTCAAAATGAATTTCCGTGAAATTGTTAAACCAAGACGAAAAATACCCAATAAATTTATTTTCCTTTTCGGTGATGTGGAGCGGTTGATTTTGAGAATTTCTGCCGCCTTGCTGATATTCCAGTTGACAAGATTAAGCACCGCAATAATATAGTTCGCCTCAGCCTGCCGGGTAACTTCACGAATCCCCATGTCAATATCAAAATCCATCAAAATCATCATAATTCTATAATGCAAATTTCGTGCCAGGGCGCTGGTTTTTTAGATTCTAAAAAATCTTATGCAATTTCAGGGGTTTTTTTGTTTGAAAGGATTTTAGTTTAATAATTCTATTTTTTAGAAATAAAAAATGTTGCAATCAGACAACAGCATATTTTGGTGATATCATAAAAATTCCTGGAAGTTGTTTATAATTCAGCGTTTGTGGTTCATAACAAATGTTGCATTTTGACAACATTGTTGTTGCAAAATTACAACATAGGAGTTTATTTGGCTGGTTCTGCAGGGCGGGACGCCCTGCAGGTTGAATAAAACCGAAGACCCGGTAGAGTTAAAATGTGAGCGATTCCTTTAAAAACCTGTCGGTTTTTATCTAATATTTGCCTGCAAGTAAAAGATTGGGCAGACTAAAATAATGTAGCATAAAAGAATTTAGAATCGATACCAGTTTTTTCAATTTTATAGATGTTTAACAAAATCTTCAATTGAAACCTTAACCTGTCTCAAGATTCCCCGTAATGTTCCAATCGCTAATTCTTTATGTACAGGGACGACAGTACCAATTACACCTTTGTCAGTCTCTTTTTTTAAAATAACATGGCTGCCACGCTGACGAACCTGTTTAAATCCAAATTTTTCCAAAATAGCTATAAGTTCTTTACCAGATATTCTCCGCAGTTTATCCACGGACTACTGCCTCAAATGTTGTTATGAGAGGTCTTTCAGTCTTGGGCAGGGGGAATTCTTCCAGATATAATTCGGTCGCCTCTTTTAAATTGGCGATTGCCTCTTCTATTGTATATCCCTGGCTGACCGTCCCAACTTCTGGACATTCAGCAACATAAATATCTTTTTCTTTATATAAAATTACACTAAATGTCTGTTTTGTCATCAATAACCTCCTTATAGTGCAATTATAAACAAAAATTAATAACCGTCAATAAGTCGGTATAGATTATTGAAAAAGGTCATGGGGTCATCACTGCAGGGCGAGACGCCCTGCAGGCTTTCCCCACAGCTGAGGGGCGTCCCGCCCCGAGGCACCGCAGGTCGGGACGACCTGCGGGCTGAATAAATAAGGACGCCGCCAGTGCTGTAAATTGTAGGACGACCGGCGGGCTTATTCTGTCCAATTTTACTTATTCAATAAGATGATAAAGAATGCAATACCCGATGTAATTTTAATATCTATATCTTTACAGAAATCGGATTTTTCTGCTCAAACCTGTATATTTTTTCAAAGCCGAAGGATTTTATATATGCAATTGCCTTTTTAATATCGCAGCCGAGTTCTTCAGGGCGATGGGCATCAGAACCTAAGGTTATCATTTCAAGACCTTCATCCCGGGCAATTCGTAGAATATCCGGTGCCGGATAGAATTCATCAATTTTGCGCATACCTGCCGTATTAATCTCCAGGGCGACTCCTTTCTCCTTCATTAATTTAATGACATTTCTGACCATTGATTCAGGGAAGTTGCGGATTTTTTCGCCGTAAAAACCGAGTCCATATTTTTTGTAGACATCAAAATGTGCAACAGAATTAAAGGATGATGACTGCACCAAATCTTCAAGCGCGACATAGTAATTTTCTAAAAGTCTTTCTGCAGAATGAAAATCAAAGTATTCGGGGTGTTCCCGGGAACTGTCAATACAGATATGGTCAAGGCAGTGTATCCCACCGAGGATAAAATCAAATTCAATGTCTTTAATTAATATCTCCAATCTTGATTCAATGCCTTTGTAGTATCCGACCTCAAGACCGAATTTCACTGAAAGTCCTTTTTTCTTATATGCATCCCGGGCCCGGAATATCTCATCCTGGAGTCTTAATAGACCGTTTCGGGTCAGAACCCGGGGCTGGTCGTCGAATCTTATCAGGGAATCGTTCCTTTCGGGGTCTAACTCGCAGTGGTTGGTAATGCAGATTTCCTCAAGTTTTAGTTTTAACGCCTGCTCACAATATTCATCAATCGTGCCCCGGGCATCGATTGAATGCCGGGTATGGATGTGGTAGTCAATCATTCGAACCCGGCTCTCCTATATCAGTATGACATTTTCGCCCAAAGGGCCGAACCGGTCTGCCTTTTCCTTCAGGTCATAGGCGGTATTTTCCGCAAAGGCGAAGACCTCAACCCGTTTATTCTTACTTTTGATAAAATCGACCAGAGGCACAAAATCTCCATCTCCGGAAGCAAGGGCGATTGTATCTACATGATCAAGCATTCCCAGAATATCAAGGGCGATACCCATATCCCAGTTTGCCTTTGCCGAACCATCAGCCCGGGTTCTTACATCCTTAATCTTCACGATATATCCGATATGTTCAAGTGATGTTGCAAACGGCTTTACATCACCATCCGGGGGCTGGACAATATAGGCATATGCCTTAACCAGTTTTCGATCCCCGGTAATGAGGCGAAGGAGTTTTTCATAATTGACCTTTGCCGCATAACCCATTCGGGCAGAATAATACAGATTCTGGGAATCAACAAACAGGGCAATCTTTTCTTTGGATATCATATTTGAGGTTTCAATAAATTTCTTCAGATTTATTAATTCATCATATAACTTATTTTGATTGTCATTAATATCTTCAAGATACATTTTAATATCTTTTCTTAAGCCAATCAGAAATTCTTCCAGCTTTCTTGTTAAATATCTGATTTGATTATTGGCGTCGCGCTCCATTATATCCTCCTGTTTTGATTATTTTATTAAATTCAGCTTACTTGCGGGGAGATATTTATATAATGTCGGCCGGCATCTTTCTCCCCGAACATTTGTCCAGATAAGTGTATACTCATTTGTCCCCTGAATATCAACAAAGATAAATTGATAACCATTATAGTACTCCCAGAACTCATAGGGAGAGGATTCGTGATAATCCATAGTCTCCTTTTCCCGAATATCTGGCTTGCCGTATTTTACATAGATTCTTCCCCGGTCCGTCTTTGAACCGGGGGTATTGCCTTCACGGAAATTTTTGTCGGCATATTCGAACCGCGCGGCAATCTCAAAGTAATCAATTTGACGCCAGAATCTTTTCAGGAACACCTTCTTCCCTTTTTCTGGAAGTCGCTTAAATTTTTTATAATCCTGGGGACTCAAAAAATATTCGACCTCTTCATAATAGGGCATATTTTCATAACTTATCTCTTTAAATTCATACCACTGAACCGTAAATTCTCTTTTTCTGGTGAACTTCTTACCGGTTTTTTCGTCTTTGACCATAATCTCAATGGTATAGGTATCTGCAGGCAGTGATTGAATATTGAATCCCAGATTTACTGCCTGGGAGGAAAATTTTTTTTCAACCGGACGGTTTACCTTACGAACAACTTTAGCCTTGCTGTTTTTGATGATATAGGTTGTGGTGAGATGTCCGGTGTCCGGTATAATATCATAGATTTCATAGTAGAGATAAAGGGTATTGAATTTATTGTTATAGATATGGGACGGATGGGGGATTATCCTCAATGAACCTTTTTTTAAATAATGGTTTGAAGTTGTATCCAATTCAATATTACTTGCCAGCATAATATCACTGATTCCGTAAGATTCAGGTTTGATTATAAGGGTATCCACCTTTTCGCCTATTTTATCTCTGGAGATGACCTTGATGTGATATTCGAACTTTCCCGCGGGCAGATGGAGCCCGAACTGGATAATAAAAGAGATGCGGTTTTTTGCTGCATAAGAAAACGAAGGGATTGTGAAAGACCGCCGCAGGGTATCGACAAGCGAGTCATTTTTATTCAGCTTGATCAACTTGATTGGAATAAGCACTTCCGAGATTATACTATCGTTTCTTGTATCGTATGATAACTCGGCATAGGGGATGGAACAATTAAATTCAAGATAATATAATTCTTCTTTTTTTATTATATTATTCAGTGAATCCTCAAAATTTATCTTTGTCCTGTAAACATCAGGCTCGACAAAAAAATTCAGCGTTTCAGTATTCAGAAGAAACAGCAGTATTACAATCATATATTTGAACCCCGGCTGTTTACCAGGATATATTGACCGAATCCATAACGGTCAACAAAGATAAATTTCCGATTCATATTGTAGTAGAACCAGATTTCATAGGGTGGAGTGCTGAGTTCATAGGGGTGGCGTTCAATCTCATCCGGCGGTCCATACCGGACATAAATCTTCGCCCGGTCACTGCGCCATCCTTTATCACCACGGGAGAAGTGTTCTTCACAATATTTAATACGGGAAAAATATTCAATCCTCTTCTCGTTATATGCTGTATTGGGTGTGGGATCGTGTTTTTTCCAGAACGCCTGCCATAATGAATCCCTCTTTACGGTCTCCGCTTTTTTTAGTCTTTGTATCTCCTGATAGGTGGCGATATATTCCAGCTGATTTACCTTTTCCTGCCAGGCATCGTCGTCAAGATAGAATGGCCGTTCGACCTTTACTGTAATTGTCAGTTCGTCAAGTTTCCGTTTATCTGAAAAGAGTTTAATCTTTAATGAATAACTATCAATGGGCAGATTACCGACAAACACCTTCAATGAGTCTTTATAGATTCCCTGTTTTACCGGAAGTTCTTCTTTAATATCTTCAATCAAAAAGACAATTTTTTTTAAATCACCTTTTTTGTTATGCACCAGAAAATAGAGGTGAAGGCTGTCATTTGTGACATTCCAGCGGATATTACCTAAATAATTTATCGGTAGAATATCAGCCCTGGCATAGAGAATTTCACCGCCGTTAAGGTCGACTATCCTTAATCTGTAGTAATGGCTCGACTTTGGAATTTCCAGTTTCACCGAATCCTCAATATCTAAGGTGTCCATTAATCTCTTTATCGGCCAGAAGTCTCCGGTAATCTGATTGTTCTTTTTGTCATATACCTTTAACTGGATTTCATAGGATGCATAGAAGTTTGAATCCTCGGCGATAAATTTAATATTCTCCCTGGGGATCTTGAAATATATTGTCAGTTCCTGGGTATTATTGTTTATCAGATGATTTACCGCCTGATATTCAATCTGCAAAAATAACGCCAGTATTATCATCTCCGGGTTCTACGGATTCTACCCTTTTTGGGAAAGGCAATATTTAACGCCTGATCAATGCGTTCCACAAATGAAAAGGAGAGTCCAGCGTGGACCTTTTTGGGAATTTCCTTTACAAGCCTTTGATTTTCCCGGGGGAGAATCACCTTTTTAATTCCTGCGCGTTTGGCAGCAATTATCTTTTCTTTTATGCCGCCTACCGGCAGAACCCGACCGGTCAAAGTAATCTCACCGGAGAATGCGATTGTCGGGTCAACCGGTATATTTTTAATTAAAGAAGCAAGCGAGATGACAACCGCGAGGCCGGCGGATGGTCCATCCTTGGGGATGGCGCCTGAAGGGATGTGAATATGGATATCATAATTATCAAGTTCCTCTTCTTTCAGCCCCCAGTCCGGTAATTTTGTCTTTAAGAATGAGAGTGCAGCCTGACAGGATTCCTTCATTACATCACCGAGAAGCCCGGTCAGGATCAGCCCCTTTTTGCCTCGCATCTTCAGTGATTCAATAAAGAGAATTTCCCCACCGGCTGGAGTCCAGGCAAGTCCGGTTGCAACACCGATTTCGCCCTTGCGTGCGGCGACCTCAGAGAATATCCGGGGTGGGCCCAAAAACCGGGAGATATTTTTTGCAGTGATACGAATACGACCCCGTTTTCCTTCGGCGATTCGTTTTGCGACCTTTCGACATACCGAACCGATCGCCCGCTCTAAGTTCCTTACTCCGGCTTCCCGTGTATAATTACAGATAATTGCCTTTAATGCTGAATCTTCGAATATTATATTACTCGATTTCAAGCCGGTCTCCTTTTTCTGGCGGGGAACAAGGAAGCGTTTGGCAATCTCCAGTTTTTCCTCCTGGATATAACCGGGCAATTCAATAATCTCCATACGGTCCTTGAGCGCAGGAATTATCGGATCCACGACATTTCCGGTGGCGATGAACATCACCTTTGACAGATTAAAAGGAACCTCAAGGTAGTGGTCGGAAAAACTGTGATTCTGTTCAGGGTCGAGCACCTCTAAGAGCGCGGATGAAGGGTCGCCGCGGAAATCTGCACCAACCTTGTCAATCTCGTCGAGCATAAATACCGGATTGTTTGTTCCACAAATCTTAAGCGATTGGATGATACGACCGGGTAGTGCACCCACATAGGTGCGGCGATGACCCCGAATCTCCGCCTCATCCCTGATTCCGCCCAGGGAGATGCGGACAAACTTTCTTCCCAGGGCACGGGCAATCGATTTTCCCAGGGATGTCTTGCCTACTCCGGGCGGTCCAATAAAACAGAGGATTGTGCCTTTTGAATCGGGCTTCAATTTTTTGACGGCTAAGTATTCAAGTATCCTTTCCTTGACCTTTTCTAAATTGTAGTGGTCTTCATCAAGAATTTTTTTCGCCCTTTTGATATCAAGGTTGTCACGGGTTGAAACGGACCAGGGGATTGAGATAAGCCAATCGATATAGGTTCGGGCTACTGTATATTCAGCGGCCTGGGGTGGAATTCGGGAAAGCCTTTCCAGTTCCTTGAGCGCAACCTTTTCTGTCTCCCCGGGCATCTTCGCCTTTAGAATCTTCTTTTTCAATTCTTTAATCTCCCGGGTGTGTTCATCGGTTTCACCGAGTTCCCTTTTTATCGCCTTGAGTTGTTCCCGCAGGTAAAATTCACGCTGGCCCTTATCAAGTTCATCCTTAACCTGAGAGCGGATTTTGGCACCCAGTTCCAGGATACTTATCTCTTTCTGGAGCAGTGGAATCAGTTTTGTAAATCTCTCTTTGGGGTCGGTTATTTCAAGGATCGCCTGTTTTTCAACAAAGTCGAAGTTTGTATAACTCGCAACAAAGTCGGCAAGATGGTCAGGGTCGTCGATATTCAAAATGACGGCGGCAAGTTCATCCGGCAGATACGGTGCCAGGGAGACCAGGTGCTGGAACATCGTTACTACATTTCTCATCAATGCCTCAAGGGCAACGGTCTTTTTATAGGTGTGTTTGATGAGTTCAATCTTTGTCTTGAGATACGGTTCAACCTGAACGAATTCGATAACCCTGAATCTCTTCAGTCCTTTAACCAGGAGTCGGATTGTTCCATCCGGGAAGCGAAGCATCTTTGTTATCTGTATGACACAACCGACTTTAAAAAGTTGTTCAGGTTTTGGTTCTTCAATATCAGGTTGACGTTGGGTAATAGCACCGGCAAGTTTATTGGTTGTAAGTATTTCATCAATCAATCTTGCCAATTTTGGGGTGCGAATGATTAAGGGCACAATCTGGTCAGGAAAGATTACCCCGCCCTTAATCGGAATGATGCCTAAAATATCAGGTATTTTAATAGATGATTCTTCCATAATTTAATCTATTGGTATAATCTTTTCTTTAAGGATTGGAAACTTTAATGTTAAAATTCCATCCTCAAATTTATATTGGTAGTTTTTCATATCAATGAGGGTTGGAAAATCGATACGCCGGAAGAATCGACCATAGGGAATTTCCAGGTTGTGAAAGACGCAGGATTCAGTGGAATAGATTTCTGGAGACCGTTTTACCCCGGTTATGATCATATATCCCCAGCGCAGGTGGATGGTGATATCATTCAGTTTGACTCCGGCAATCTCAACACGCACCAGGATATTGTCGGCAATGGTATATAAATCATAGAGCGGTTGCCAGTGGACAAAATCGGCTAAGGTGATATCCTTTTCTTCAAAACTCCGGACATCATTGAATCGAACCTTGATACTTGGTTTTTGCCGATTAGAAGTGGATTGCTTCATACTAAATTATATGCTAAAATTTATTAGTGTCAAGTTCTCTATATATTTATTTTATTGCTGATGAGAGAAGATTAGAGGCAGATTGAATCTTCCGAACAGCGTTCCCAATTCAGTCACCAATCTATTTTATAAAAAAATTATTCGGTAAAACATATTGATTTTATCCCTATTTTGCATATAATTATGATATGCAACAGAGAATAACGCCGGTCTATATCGAAGACGAGATAAAATCTTCTTATTTGGATTATGCAATGAGTGTTATTGTGGGCCGTGCCCTGCCTGATGCCCGGGACGGTCTTAAACCGGTTCAGCGCCGCATCCTCTATGCAATGTCTGAGGCTGGACTTCATGCAAATCGACCCCATAAAAAATCGGCGACTGTAATCGGTGATGTCCTGGGAAAATATCATCCCCATGGTGATATGGCGATCTATGATGCCTTGGTGCGTATGGCTCAGGATTTTTCAATGCGTTATCCCTTGGTTGATGGTCAGGGTAATTTCGGTTCAGTTGACGGTGATGCACCTGCGGCCTATCGTTATACCGAGGTAAGACTGACCCACCTGGCTGAGGAACTTTTAAAGGACCTGAATAAAGATACCGTCAATTTCATCCCGAATTTTGACGGTCGATTAAAGGAACCGGTTGTCCTGCCGGCAAGTTTTCCCAATCTCCTCTGTAACGGGGCATCCGGTATTGCCGTGGGAATGGCGACCAATATTCCACCCCATAACCTTGGTGAACTGATTCAGGCCCTTAATGCAATGATTGATAATCCCGAGATTGATGATGAAGCATTATTGGAATTTGTTCCCGGGCCTGACTTTCCCACCGGAGCAATTATTATCGGCAAGTCAGGGATTAAACAGGCATACACTACAGGTAAGGGACGCATCATCATTCGGGGTAAGGTAAGGGTTGAGGATATCCGGGCTGGTAAAAAGGCGATTATCATTACAGAAATCCCCTATCAGGTAAATAAGAGTTCGCTCCTTGAAAAGATTGCAAACCTGGTGCGGGAGAAGAAGGTGGAAAACATCACTGAATTGAGGGATGAATCGGATAAAGACGGAATAAGAATTGTTATTGAATTGAAAAGGGATGCCAATCCCGAAATTGTATTAAATAATCTTTACAAATTTACAAATCTGCAGGTCTCGTATAGTATTCAGCTTCTTGCCTTGGTCCGGGAGACACCGAAGACCCTTTCTCTAAGACAGGCGCTTCAGCAGTTTCTTGATTTTCGATTTGAGGTCATTACCCGGCGCACAAAATTCGAGCTTGCCGAAGCGGAAAAGCGTGCCCATATCCTTGAAGGTCTGAAGATTGCCATTGAAAATATTGATGAGGTGGTGAAGATAATCAAGAAAAGTCCGGATACAAAGACCGCCAGGCAGCGATTAATGGAGAGATTTTCCCTTTCAGAAATTCAGGCTCAGGCGATCCTTGATATGCGGCTTGCCCGACTGACAAATCTTGAAAAGGAAACCCTGAAAAATGAATATCTCGGTCTGATAAAGGAGATTGCCCGGTTGAAATCAATCTTAAAATCACCCCGGGGTGTTTATCAGTTGATAAAAAAAGAACTCAAGGAGATTGACACCCGATTCCACGAACCGAGGCGCACCATAATCCTTGATGCTGAACCTCAGCAGCTCACTATTGAGGACTTGATTGGTGAAGAGGATATGGTGGTCAGTCTTACCCAGCGTGGATACATCAAGCGCCAGCCCATTACTATATATCGTAATCAGATCCGGGGTGGGCAGGGAAGAAAGATTCATGAAATCGGCGGTGAAGATTTTGCCTATGAGATATTAATCTGCAAGACCACGGATACCCTGCTCTTCTTTTCCAACGCCGGTAAGGTATATGCCAGTAAGGTATATGAAATACCCGAGGCCGGACCATTTTCCCGGGGCCGTTCAATTGCCAATCTTATTGAGTTAACCCCGGGTGAGAAGATTACCGCCTGTTTGGCAATAAAATCTTTTTCATCTGACTACTATATATTTATGGCGACTAAATTCGGTAAGGTTAAAAAGACCAATCTTTCTGAGTATCAGCATATAAGAAAAAAGGGTATAATTGCAATCAGACTCGAGCCCAATGACCGTCTGATTGCCGCAAGTCTGACTACAGGAAAAGATTCAGTGCTTTTAACAACGCGGGATGGATTGACCCTGAGATTTTCTGAACGATTGATAAGGCCGATGGGTAGGAATGCCGCCGGGGTCAGGGGAATAAGATTGGACAAAAAGAATATCGTTGTCGGATTTAATGTCGCCCGGGAAAACGAGGATATGCTCATCGTTGGAGAAAGGGGTATTGGTAAACGGGTGAGATTTTCAGAGATTAAAGAAAAAGGAAGAGCCGGTAAGGGGATGAAGGCGATGACCATTGATGAGAAGACCGGTAAGGTGGCTGGTGTCGCCAATGTCAGCAATGCCGATGACCTCATCGCGATGACAAAAAATGGTAAGGTGATAAGAACCCCGGTGCGGAAGATTAAGGTCCTGAGCCGGGTAGCAAAAGGGGTGAAGCTTATTACCGTGGCGAAGAATGATGCGGTATGTGCAATTGCCCGGATTAAAGCCGAGGTCTAAATCTTAAAGATGCCGAGAAAATCCTGGGACCAATATTTTATGTCCATCACCGAGCTTGTATCCGAACGCGCCACCTGTCTGCGCCGTAAGGTCGGTGCGGTCATTGTCAAAGACAAAAGGATTGTTGCAACCGGATATAATGGTGCACCACGGGGACTTCCCCATTGTGAGGTCGTGGGCTGTCTGCGTGAAAAATTGGGTATTCCACCGGGGGAACGGCACGAAATATGTCGGGGCATCCATGCCGAACAGAACGCCATAATCCAGGCCGCCACATTTGGCGTCAACATCAGTGAAGGGATTATCTATACTACACATCAACCCTGTTTCATCTGCACCAAGATGTTGATTAATGCAAAGATATCAAAGATAATTTATAAAAAAGAGTACCCTGACGAGCTTGCGGTCTCGATGTTAAAAGAGGCAAGGATACCCTTCATAAAAATAGACGAAGAAGAATAAAAATCCCGGATACTGCTGAAATGTAATGTGCACACACATCCTTACCACCTTTCCAGAAAGAGCTACTACTGAGATTATCTAAAATTACCGGTGGAAATAAGGCAATGTCTCGATTAAGTTCGGGCATCACCTCTTTAGCATACTCA
>JALVOT010000006.1 GCA_027026255.1 Caldifarciminota bacterium
AGATAATGCGAATTTGGAGGTTGAGTTAATTGAGCCGGTTGCGATTGAGCAGGGTTTGCGTTTTGCGATTCGTGAAGGTGGTAAGACCGTAGGCGCCGGCGTGGTCACAAAAATTATAGAATAATGAATTCTCTACGCATAAGATTAAAGTCATACGACCACCGGATCCTGGACCAGTCGGTAAAATCGATTGTTGAAACTGCCAAACGATTTGGGGTGAATATCTCAGGCCCTATTCCCCTGCCCACAGAACGTTCCTTATATACAGTACTCCGGTCACCTCATGTGGACAAGAAATCCCGGGAGCAGTTTGAATTAAGAATTCATAAAAGGCTTATTGAACTCAGTGATGTTACTCCGGATATCATCGACGCCCTGAATAAGCTGGAAATTCCGGCCGGTGTCTATATCGAGGTAAAATCAATTTAGCGATGATTGGTTTAATCGGCAGAAAAAAGGGAATGTCCCAGATTTTTATTAAAAATGGTGAACTGGTGCCGGTCACATTGATTGAAGCAGGTCCCTGTCCAATTATTCAAGTGAAGGATGAAAAGACGGACCATTACAAGGCAATCCAGGTCGGTTTTGGAAAGAGACGGCGGATAAACAAACCACTCAAAGGACACCTTAAAAAGGCAAAGGTCGATTCGGTCGCCAGGATTTTTGAATTTCGTGTTGAGGAAGTGGATGAATTTAAGGCGGGTAAAAAACTCGATGTTTCAATGTTTAAGGTGGGTGAAAAGGTTGCGGTTACAGGCTGGACAAAGGGACGCGGCTTTAGTGGAGGAATGAAAAGATGGGGATGGCACGGCGGCCCAGCCTCTCACGGTTCAATGGCGCACCGTCGGATTGGTTCATCCGGGCCGGGTTCATCACCAGGAAGAATATGGAAGAATAAAACAATGCCGGGCCGTTATGGTAATGAAAGGGTTATGGTGAAAAATCTTGAGATTATTCAAATTGATAAAGAAAAGAACCTGCTCTATATCAAGGGTGCGGTACCTGGTGCCCGAAATGGTTACCTTATAATTTCCAAGGGGAAATAATGGAAACCACTGTCTATAATAATCAGGGTCAGGAAATTGGCAAGATAAAACTGCCTGAGGAAATATTCGGTTTGCAGATGAATCAACCGTTAGTCTGGGAAGCGGTTAATGCCTTTCTCAAAAATCAACGCACCGGTCAGGCAAAGGCGAAGACCCGGGGCGAAGTAAGGGGTGGTGGTAAAAAACCCTGGCGTCAGAAAGGTATCGGCCGGGCAAGACAGGGCAGTATTCGTTCACCAATATGGCGGGGCGGAGGTGTGGTATTCGGTCCGAGACCAAGGGATTATTCAGTGAGATTCCCCAAGAAGAAAAAATTAAAGGCATTGATGCACTGTCTCAGTGCGCTGGCAAAGGAAGGCCGTATCAAGGTTATCGAGGAACTGAAATTTGATACGCCAAAGACCAAAAACTTCATTGCCATACTCAATGGACTCCAATTAAATCAGAAAAAGAGCCTGTTTGCGGTCGAGAGAATGGATGATAATCTGAAATTAGCCGGGCGAAACATCCCATACTTAACCCTGAAACGAGCCGATGACCTGAATTGCTATGACCTGCTCAGTAATGAGTATCTGATAATAACAAAAAATGGATTGGAGAAATTAAATAAGAGATGCGTTACGAAAAAATTATAAAAAAGGTGCTAATAACCGAAAAGGCAACGCGACTTCGTGAGTCAAATTGTTATGTATTTATTGTGAATCCAGGGGCAAATCGACATCAGATAAGGGAGGCGGTGGAAAAGCTCTTTAATGTTAAGGTGACCGGAGTGAGGACTTCAAATTACCAGGGTAAGTTAAGGCGTCTTGGTCGTTCTTCAGGATATACGCCAAAATTTAAAAAGGCGATGGTAACCATAAAAGAGGGACAGACCATCGAAATAGTTGAAGGTGTATGATGGCGATAAAGAAATATAAACCCACCTCACCAGGAAGAAGATACTATACGGTGAATAAATTGCCGATTACCAGAGGGAAACCGGAAAAACGATTGGTGATTTCGAAGAAAAAGACCGGCGGTAGAAATAATATGGGTAGAGTTACCGCCCGGCATCGAGGTGGTGGTCATCATAAGATAATCAGAATCATAGATTTCCGTCGTAATAAGGATAATATTCCGGCAAAGGTTCAGGCAATAGAATACGACCCGAATCGTAGTGCCTTAATCGCCCTGCTTTCCTATGCCGACGGTGAAAAGCGTTATATAATTGCGCCTGAGGGTCTTGAGGTCGGTGATACAGTAAACTCAGGAGAAAATGTGGCTATTAAGATCGGCAACTGTCTGCCCCTCAAAAATATCCCCCTGGGTATTGAAATCCACAATCTGGAACTTGTGCCTGATAAGGGAGCAGAACTGGTGCGCAGTGCTGGACTTTCCTGTCAAATCCTTGCCAAGGAAGGAAAATATGCCCATATTAAACTACCATCTGGTGAGGTGAGATTGATTGATCTCCGCTGTCGAGCAACCATTGGTCAGGTCTCAAATACATTGCATTCAAGTGTCTCCCTTGGTAAGGCGGGAAGAAAAAGGCATAAAGGACGACGACCCCATGTTCGTGGTGTGGCAATGAATCCGATTGATCATCCAATGGGTGGAGGTGAAGGAAAATCACACGGTGGAAGACAACCGACATCACCCTGGGGTTGGTTGACCAAGGGGAAGAAGACAAGAAAGGCGCATAAAAGTTCAGATAAATTTATTGTTAAGAGGAGAAAATAATGGCACGGTCTTTGAAAAAAGGTCCTTATGTCGATGCAAAATTAATGAAGAAAATAAGCAAGCTTATTGATAGTGGAGAGAAGAAGATTATCAAGACCTGGGCAAGGAATTCTATGATTCCACCAGAATTTGTCGGTTTCACGATTGCCGTCCATAATGGTAATCGTTTTATTCCGGTCTATATTACCGAAAGGATGGTCGGACATAAACTCGGTGAATTTGCTCCGACCCGCACCTTCCGTGCACATTCAGGGACCAGAAAGGCAGAAAAGGAGAAAAAGGCGGTGAAATGATTGCCCGTGCTGTGAAAAAATATGAAAGGGTCTCGCCCCGTAAGGTAAAGCGGATTCTCGATATAATTCGAGGTAAGGGGGTAATAGAAGCAAGGGCGCAGCTGCAATTCTATCACTCCCGTTCAAAGATTCCGGTTCTGAAGACCATAAACTCAGCGGTTGCTAATTTTAAGGATATGGTCGGCACCTTAAAGATTGACGACGAAGACCTTTTTATAAAAGAGGCCAGGGTCGACCCCGGTCCCCAACTGAAGCGGTGGCGTCCCGGCTTTCGTGGTTCTGCGAATATGATTCGAAGACGAACCTGCCACATTACTGTGGTTGTTGATTCTTATAAACCAATTGAGGAGAAAGGAGCCTGATGGGTCAAAAGACACATCCAATCGGTTTCAGATTAGGGATTACCAAGGACTGGAAATCCCGATGGTTTGACCAGCATAATTATGATAAATTGATTGCTGAGGACTATCATATCCGACGCTACCTTTATCAGCGCTTAATAGATGCTATGATTTCTGATATCATCATAAGGCGATTGTCAAACCGTGTTATAATATCAATCTATACGGCCCAGCCCGGCAAGGTTATCGGTAAGGGTGGCGAGGAGATAAAAAAGTTGAGGGAGGAGATAAAAAGTTTGGTCAATAAGGATGTTTCAATCAACATTGAAGAGATCCAGATGCCGGAACTTGATGCATTTTTGGTTGCCCAGAATATCGCCCGTCAGATTAAACAACGTGTTTCACACCGCAGAGCAATGAAACGGGCAGTTATCTCGGCTATGAAGATTGGTGCCAAAGGGATAAAGGTCTCCTGCGCAGGTCGATTAGGTGGTGCTGAGATCGCCCGTACTGAATGGTATCGTGAAGGAAGTGTTCCACTTCAGACGATTGATGCAGATATCGACTATGCCTGTGCAACATCCTTTACAATATACGGAACAGTTGGAGTTAAGGTGTGGATATATAAAGGAAAGGTCCACTAATGCTGGAACCCAAGAAAGTAAAATACCGAAAACAGCAACGGGGAAGATTGAAGGGGAAGGCAACCCGGGGTAATACCATTGCTTTTGGTGAATATGGTTTGATCGCCCTTGAGCCAGCCTGGATTACCGCGCGTCAGATTGAGGCGGCTCGGGTGGCAATCTCCCATTCAATGAAAAAGGGCGGCAAAATGTGGATTCGTATCTTTCCGGACAAACCAGTAACAAAAAAACCTGCTGAGACAAGAATGGGAAAAGGAAAAGGAGCACCGGAATACTGGGTAAGTGTGGTGAAACCGGGTCGTATTATATTTGAAATTGAAGGTATGAACGAATCTGATGCGCGCCATCTTTTAAGGTTGGCGGCGAATAAATTACCGATCAAAACAAGATTTATAAAAAGAACTCCAGGAATAAAATATGAAGGTTTTTGAACTTAGAGAAAAGACCAAACAGGAACTCATTGATATGCTTAATGGACTATATCGGGAACTCTTTAATCTCAGACTCCGGCGCGGTGCCCAGAAACTGCCCAATCCTCTGAGATTAAGGACCCTGCGTCGTGATATTGCCCGAATCAAAACAGTGTTAAAGGAAGACGAACTGGGCATAAGAAAACTGCTCGAACCCAGGACATCAACATCAAAATCAAAGAAGGGAGTCAAGAATGCGTAAAAGAAAGATTGGTGTCGTGGTAAGTGATAAAATGAATAAAACAGTGGTCGTGAAGATAAGCAATTATACGAAGCATCCTCTCTATAAAAAATATATCAGAAAATCTACCAGGATATATGTCCATGATGAAAAAAATGAATGCAAAACAGGTGAAAAGGTTATGGTGGAATTAACCAGGCCCCTATCAAAACTAAAGCGCTGGCGTGTAATAAGGAGAATAGATTGATTCAGATATACTCAAGATTAAAGGTATGTGATAATACAGGTGCCAAAATTGCAATGTGCATTCAGGTTACTGGAAGTTCAAAGCGAAGATATGGTCACCTGGGCGATATCATCAATGTAACAATAAAGGATGCCCTTCCCAACGCTCCGGTGAAAAAAGGGGATAAGGGTAAGGCGGTTATTGTCCGAACAAAGAAGGAACATCGGAGAAAGGATGGTTCTTATATAAGATTTGACGATAATGCCTGTGTCTTAATTACCGACCAGAAAGAACCAAAGGGAACAAGAGTCTTTGGTCCTGTAGCAAGGGAATTAAGGGAACGCGGTTTTACCAAGATTATATCCCTGGCAAGCGAGGTCGTCTAAAATGAAGAAAAAGAAGGTGCAGAAAAAGTTACAGAAATTTCATATCAAGAAGAATGATCTGGTTGAGGTCAATTCAGGAGAAGAGAAAGGAAGAAGAGGAAGGGTACTGGAAATTATCCCGGAAAAGAATTATGCCGTGGTTGAAGGTATCAATCTGGTCAAGAAACATCAGCGCGCACGTTCCCAGACCAAACCATCAGGTATTGTTACTGTTCCATCACCCCTGCACATATCCAATCTCGTTCTGATATGTCAAAAATGCGGGAAAAAGGTAAAGGTGAGATGGGAAAAGGTCGAACAGAAAAGGGTTAGAATTTGTAAACAGTGTGGAGAAATCATTGACTAAAAAGATGAAAAAAGAATATACACCAAGACTAAAATTATACTATGAAAGAGAATTAAGAAAATCATTGATGAAGGAATTGGGTTATAAAAATATCTATCAGGTTCCACGACTAAAGAAGATTGTTATCAATGTCGGCCTTGGTGAGGCGGTTGCCGACCCCAAGATTCTGGATATTGTTCGAGAGGACCTTGCCCGGATTACCGGGCAGGCACCGGTACCGACCCGTGCCAAAAGGCCGATCTCCAACTTCAAGATTCGGCGTGGGATGGTAATCGGGATGAAGGTTACACTGCGCGGGGCGAGGATGTATGAATTTTTTGATCGATTTGTAAATTTTGCAACACCGCGCATAAGAGATTTTCGTGGATTCTCAAGAAATTCATTTGATGGTCGAGGATGCTACAATCTGGGCATCTATGAACAGACTGTCTTTCCGGAAATTGAATATGATAAAGTGAAAAAGGTATTCGGTATGGATATTGCCATTGTGACATCAGCAAAAAAGGATGAGGATGCTATGATACTGCTTGAAAGGCTGGGTATGCCTTTCGAAAGGAAAAAATAGAAGGAGATATATGGCAAGACTTGCCTTGATAAATAAACAGAAAAGAAAAGCAAAATTTTCTACCCGTAGATATAATCGTTGTTTCCGCTGCGGCCGGGCGCGGGGTTATTACCGCAGGTTCGGTCTCTGTAGAATCTGTCTACGGGAACTCGCCCTGAAAGGAGAAATTCCCGGGGTGAGAAAGGCCACCTGGTAATATCAAATTTCCTGTCTTCCCTCTAACGCCTTAGCAATTGTTATCTTGTCAGCAAATTCAATATCACTTCCGGTGGGAAGCCCCCGGGCGATTCTTGTTATTTTAATATTTAACGGCTTAAGTAATTTTGCAATATAGACGGCTGTAATATCCCCGTCGGTGGTGGGATTTGTGGCAATAATGACTTCATCAATCTTGTTTTGACTTACCCTTTTTAATAACGAATCTATTCTGAGGTCTTTCGGTCCCATATTGTTTATTGGTGATATTACACCATGAAGAATATGATAGAGCCCACGATATTCGCCGATTCTTTCGATAATCATCACATCGGACGGCTGTTCAACAACGCAGATTCTATCCTGCACCCGGCTTTTATCCGTGCATATCGGGCAGGGATTGGTTTCGGTCAGATTATGACAGATTATACATTCTTTTAAAGATGTCCGGGCACGCACAATCGTCCCGGCCAGTTCCTTTACCTTTGCCTCATCCATCTTCTGTAAATAGAAGGCAAGACGCAGGGCGGATTTTCTTCCGATGCCGGGAAGCCACTGAAGTTTTTCAATCAGCTCCTCAAGAAGACGCATAACCTATTTTACTGATTAATTAAATCAAGTCAACATTTCTATTCGGGGAGGAGTATGTAGAATGCAAAGATTTTTTTCTGCATACTTGATTTTTGATTAAATACTGATATAATTAATCAGAAAGGAGTCACTATGAAGATAAAATTCTTGGGACACGCATCATTTTACATCGTTTCTAATCAGGGCATAAAAATTATTACGGACCCCTATGAACCGGGTTGTTTTGATGGAGGGATTTCTTATGATCCCATAACCGAACCTGCAGATATTGTTACGATTTCCCATGAACATGAAGACCATAACTTCACCGATATTGCGGGAAATCCTGAATTTGTGCGGGGGGCAGGGAAAAAAATAGTGAAGGGAATCGAAATTAATGGAGTCGATGTATTTCATGATGAATCCGGGGGTAAAGAAAGGGGAACCAATACAGTATTCAATATGAAAATTGATGGTATGAATGTCGTTCACTTAGGTGATCTCGGCCATCCCCTTTCAGAAACTGACGCTCAGGATATCGGACCGGTTGATATTCTATTTATCCCGGTGGGCGGCTATTATACGATCGATGCCCAGGTCGCCGATGAGGTTATAAATATGTTGAACCCAAAGGTTGTTATTCCGATGCATTTTAAGACCGATAAGTGTAACTTCCCGATTGCTCCGGTGGATGATTTTATCAAGGATAAAGAGATAACAAAATCCGATAGTGAGGTTGAAATCAATAAAGAATCACTGCCGGCAAAGACAACCTTCTATCTCTTGATGCCCAGTAAATAGCAGTAAAATCAAAGGAGGTCCGGTGAGAAAGGTTGAATACAAAAAAATCGTTGATGAGGTTGCCCGACTGTGTATGGAGGCAAACTATTTTCTCGGCGAGGATGTTATTGATGGTTTGAAGAATAGTCTTAAAAATGAGGATTCCGCGACTGCCAGGGATATTATAAATCAAATCCTGAAGAATGCGGAGATTGCCCGAAGCGAGAAGGTTCCTTTGTGCCAGGATTGCGGTTTCACCGTAGTATTTTTAGAAATGGGCACTGATGTATATGTTGACGGCAATATTATTGATGCGATAAATGATGGGGTGAGAAAAGGTTATACTGAAGGTTATTTAAGAAAATCTATTCTTAAAGACCCTATCCGTGGGGGGAATACCAATGATAATACACCGGCGATTGTCCACAGCCAACTTGTATCCGGTGATAAGATAAAGATTACCGTTGCACCCAAAGGTGGTGGTAGTGAAAATATGAGCGCGGTGAAGATGGGTAAACCGGCCGATGGTATTGAGGGTGTAAAGGATTTTGTCGTGAATCAGGTGATTCGAGCCCGGGCAAATCCCTGTCCACCGATTATTGTCGGTGTCGGTATTGGAGGCACATTCGAGTATGTCACCTACCTGGCAAAAAAGGCTCTTTTGCGCAATATTGGAGAGAGAAATCCTGAACCATTCTATGCAGATGTGGAGAGGGAATTGCTCGAACGCATTAACAAAACCGGAATCGGACCAATGGGCCTGGGCGGCCGCACCACAGCCCTGGATGTCTTTGTTGAAACCCACCCCCGGCACATCGCCTCATTTCCGGCTGCAGTAAATATAAACTGCCATTCGGCACGACACAAAAGTATCATAATATAGGAGGTATAATGTCACAGTTGATTAAATTAACCCCGCCGTTGTCTGATGAAGATATAGAACATTTGAAGATTGGAGACCGTGTTCTCATTACCGGAAAAATTCTCACCGGACGGGATAGTGCACATAAAAGACTTTTTGACCTTGTCCAGGATGGCAAACCTTTGCCGATCGAAATCAAGGGTCAGATTATCTATTATGTCGGGCCGGCCCCGGCAAAACCAGGGAAGGTTATCGGGTCAGCCGGACCTACAACCTCTTATCGTATGGACCCATACACACCCCTTTTGTTAAAAGAGGGATTGAAAGCGATGATTGGTAAGGGACAGAGGAGCCCGGAGGTCAGGGAGGCGATGAAGCAATATAAGGCAGTCTATTTTGCGGCAACCGGCGGTGCAGGAGCATTAATAGCAAGATGCATAAAATCGGCGAAGATAATCGCCTATGAAGATTTAGGCCCTGAGGCAATAAGGGAACTTATCGTTGAAGATTTTCCGGTGATTGTTGCCAATGATATCTATGGCGGTGACCTTTATGATGAAGGGATAAGAAAATTCCAGCAGGTCTAAATTTTTATATTTAGTGCGGTGCCTATCGCTTTTTAATCTTTAACAGGCACAGGGCAATACCGCCAAAGAGAATCAGGGAAGCGACTGCAAACATAATCCAGGCGGAGACCGGCATTATTCTCTCCTTTTTGCCTTATATAGAAAAACTGCAATTACCACAAAAATAATTATCAGAAGCCAGCCGCCGAGAAATTCGGCAAACCTTGAATAACCGCCGTATGGAGCCCTGATACTTTCAATGACATTCGTAATAAAGAGAATCCCGACAACCGCCGGAGTCAGGAATTTTATACAAAAATCCCACCATGGGCCGATTGTAAAGTCGGACTTGCTGTTGGCATATTCCCTTAACTCTTTATGATTGTAAAAATAGCCGATGGCGATACACTCAACAATGCCTACAATAAGCAGTCCATAATTGTTCATAAAGTGGTCGACAATATCGAGCCAGAAGAGCCCGCCACGGGTGGTGTAAATTAATCCAATCAACATTGCGACAATGCCAAATCCGATATTTACATGAATCCGTTTTAATTTAAACTTATCGATAATCGACGCCGCACCGGCTTCAACCAAGGAGAAGGCTGAGTCTATCCCTAAGGTAAGGAGCATCAAGAAAAAGAGGATGCCGAACAGACCTGCAGCAAAGGGCAGCATACTGATAATCGTGGGATAGGTGACAAAGGCAAGATGCGGACCGGACTTTACAACCTCACTCACCGGTATTCCGGTCTGCCGGGCATAGTAACCAAGAACCGAAAATACTGCAAAACCGCCGACAAAAGAAGTTGCATTATTGGCAAAACTGACTAAAAAGGCGTTGTTCACAACATCAGATTTTCGGGGGAGAAAACTTGCGTAGGTTATCTGCACTCCGAATCCTATGGTTAGGGAGAAAAAGACCTGGGAATAGGCAGCAAGCCATACCTTATAATCCAGCAATGCCGAAAATTTTGGTGTCAGATAGAATTTTAAACCCTCAAGCGCTCCGGGTAAGGTGATACCCCTGATTACCAAGAAGATCAGGATTATCCAGGGAATGATTACGGTGTAGTAAACAACCTTGCCGACTGTTTTCGGACCCTTCCAGATTGAGGCGATAATAGCGATCCAGGTGAAAACAAATCCCAATACAATCATCCACTGGATACCTCCGATATGCATTGGTGAATCAGATATCTTCAGAAACTTATTAAAGAAAAATGTCTGGGTATCATTACCCCAGGCAAGATTGAATGAGTAGCCTAAATAATTAAAACACCAGCCCATCACGACTGCATAGTATGTAACAATGCCAAATCCGATGAGCAGGGCAAACCAGCCCAGAATCTCGAATTCCTTTTTGATATGTCCGTAGGCAGCCGGTGCCGGTTTGGAGAATTTATGGCCCAGGGAAAATTCCAGAATCATCAGGGGGATGCCGCTGGTCAATAAGGCGATAAGATAGGGGATTAAGAATGCCCCTCCACCATTTGCATAACAGATATAAGGGAAGCGCCAGATATTACCCAGACCGATTGCTGAGCCTATGGATGCAAGGATAAATGATGTCCTGCTCTGCCAGATATCCTTCATTGTCAATTATATCCATAATATCAAATTTGTCAATTTTTATTGGAATCGAGCACATTTATATAGAGGAATAAAAATAATAAATTACCAAAAAGACTTTCTTTTGATTTCAGATATAACCAGAATTATATATAATCATAGTGGTGTCATTAATTAAACACACTATATAAGATGTAAATGAACAACACAATTTTTTACTCTTATGGTCCTGATTATTGAATCAGAATCTTTTTTTATATTGTGCCAGCTGCCTCTTTAGATACTCAATTCTCTTAACCGGCATCGGGTCAACACCGGTTATCTGGGCGAGATAATAACTCAGAAAATCACCCAGCATAATGGTTTCAAAGGTCTGTTCTAAACTATTTCTGCCTTCGGGTTCAATCTCGATGAAATTTATCAGCGGTTTTAAAATCTTCTTTATGATTTTTAGCCTTGTCCTGTTTCGGGAATATGCCCCGGGGTCATTCAGGAAGATAATAAAAAGATGGCGGTCGAGAGATTCTGGTCTTCCCAGACCGACAATTTCATTGTGATTCATCTCTGGAATGATATTGATATGGGCTAAGATTTTTGAATTTTCATTAAACTGACAGCACCAGCGATTTGCTACAGAGAAAAAGAGTTGAGAATTAGCATAGATAATCGGCAGTTTATCTTTCAGCACGGGCGCGAGCCGCCGGGCCTTCGTTTCTATTTTCTTTCTTCTTTTCTTTAAAAATCTCACCAGCCTTTTCAATCCCGGTATCGGAGATTTTCTCAGCAGACCGAAATTGGAAAATAGAATCGGAATCGGGGTGAAGAGATAACCTAAGGCACCACGGGGTGGAAGCCCTCCGGGGATTTTCACCTTATATCGACATCGGCTCTTTAATAATTTACCATCCGAAGATATTATCGCCCGGGTACATTTTTTTCTTGAGGAAATTCTTAAATTGTTCAGGGTTTCTTCAGTATTGCCAGAATAACTTATCAGTATTACCAGAGTATCACTCTTTATATAACGAGGGATTAAATAGTTTTTGTTGGAGATAATGGGAATTTCTGGATACAGACCGGCTGATATCTCACCGCTGATTCCTGAACCGCCCATTCCACAGATAAGCACCCGGCGAAATTCCTTTTTTATGGAAAATCTGGGAACCAACTCAATAGCCGATTCAATCTGTTCAGGCAATGAATAGATAATATCCCGCATCATAGGACCTCTTCAATCCCGGGAAAATTCTTGTGGATTGCCCTTCTCAAAAATTTTTTCACCTCAAGTGCGGTTCTGAATTTCAACACCTCATGGGCAATCTTCTCACACTTTGATACGGTTAACGACCTTAACACCATCTTTATCTTCGGAATTGCCATTGGCGCCATCGACAATTCATCAATGCCTGCGCCGACAAGGAATGGAAGAATTAACGGATCTGAGGCAAGCTCACCGCAAAGGCCTACCCAGATATGTCCTTCATGCCCGGCATGGATAACATTATTAATAAGACGAAGAACTGCCGGATGATAATGGTCAAAGAGGCGATTTACCTTTTCATTACCTCGGTCCACCGCCAGGGTATACTGGGTTAAATCATTGGAACCGATACTGAAGAAGTCAACCTGGCTTACAAGTTGAGGGCTCAATAGGGCGGCCGATGGTGTTTCAATCATAATTCCGACCTGAATCTGATGGTCAAAATCAATTTTCTGTTTGATTAAGTCCTTTCTTACCTGTTCGAAAATCAAGTTTGCCCGTTTTATCTCTTCATAGGTTGCAATCATCGGATACATAATCTTTATATTATGGTTTACCGATGCCCTGAGTATCGCCCGCAACTGGGTCTTGAAAAATTCGGGTTTATCAAGGCAGACCCTGATTGCCCGCCAGCCGAGAAAAGGGTTCGCCTCCTGATAATCAGAAAATATTTTATCACCACCAAGGTCAAAGGTGCGAATAATCACCGGCTGGGGTTTCATACTTTTTGCCAGTGCATTATACACCCGAAACTGCTCTTCCTCAGCAGGATTGCCACGTCGGGCGAGGTAAAGAAATTCCGTTCTAAAAAGGCCGATGCCTGCCGCTCCGTATTTCTTTGCATAGTTGTATTCAGCGTAAAATTCAATATTTGCCGAGATATCAATATATTTTCCATCCCTTGTTTGTGATGGAAGTTCACAATAGGGAGAAAGTGCCTTAGACAACTTCAATTTCTTTTTTTGCACTTCATCATAGAAACGGATCCGACCCGGACTGGGGTTTTTAATCACAATACCGCGGTCTCCGTCAATAATGATTTTCTCATCATCCTCAATGCATGATAACAGCCTCTTAACACCTAAAACAGCCGGTATCTGTAAAGCCCGGGCGGTAATTGCGGTGTGTGTTGTTCGGCCGCCCACCTCAGTGGCAATACCCTTAATATTCTTGGGGTCAATTAATGCTGCATCCGAAGGAGAAATATCCCGGGCGATAAGTATTGAACCTTCAGGCACTTCAACAATCGATGCATGGGTGAGACCGAAGAGATTCCTCAATACCCTGATACCGACATCCCAGATATCGGCAACCCGTTCTCTGAAATACTGATTTTTACTTGCTCCCAGACGCTGGGCATATTCTTTAATTACCTGATTATAAATATAACCGGCATTCATCTTCTGTTTTAGTATCTCTTTTTTCACCCGTTCAATAATCTCTTTATCATTAAGCATCATCACCTGGGCATCAAGAAACTGGGCGAAGTCTTCACCAATCTCCTGATTTATCCGTTTCTTGATATTATTCAACTCTTTCTGAGTCTTCTCAATCGCCTCTTCAAATCGTGCTATCTCTTTTTCAAGATAGATGGGAAGAATAGGCGTCTGTAATATCTCGACCTCACCGGGTTCATAGATATATGCCTTTCCCCTTCCGATGCCATGGGATACCGCAATCCCTTTTAAAATTTTCTCTCGTGCCATCAGTCTTGCTCCTCCAGTATTTTTTTCAAGGCTTTGATTGCCTCTTTTTCATCTTCACCATCGCAGGTAAGCACCACCTCACTGCCTTTTTCGCAGGCAAGAGTCAGGATTCCCATAATACTTTTACCACTGACCCTGACCCCATCTTTCATTATTGTGACATCACTCTTAAATTTCTCCGCAAGTTTTACAAAACGCGAAGCCGGGAGTGCATGTAATCCATTTTTATTCAAGATAATAACTTTCTCGCTAATCATTTCTATAAAAATGCAAAGATTATGATTATTAATATAATCAGGATTGTATAGAAAACAGCCGGTAATCTGTAGATGAGTATTGAGACAAACAGTGATATTACAGGAATCAGTAAAAGACTATCAACCTTCCATTGAACCAGTAGTAGTAGAAGACCAACGGCGAATGCCCCGATTATTTCAAACGCCTGTTGGACCTTTTTGAAGCGGGCAGAATTTAAAAGATATATAACATCAGGACCCAGACGATAACCATCAACTATTCCTCTGATTCGATGATACAGATGGAAGATGTTGTATGGAACAATAAAAGCGATCAGCCCCCAGAGACCGAATTTAATTCCCAATATTACACCGGTAATAAGTAATACAGGCCGGATCGTCTCCCAGAATAGAAGGTCTCCGATCGATGCAAGACTGGTTTGAGCGACCGTAATAAAATGTTTGATCTGAGCCGGGGATTTCTTTCCTTCATCATAGAGTCTGAGCACGGCCCCGACAATATATGCGGACATATAGGGATGGGTATTAAAGTATCCCTTATGGGTGTCAAGTATCACCTTCTTCTTATCCCCGGGGGCACCAATCAATATATTTGTAAGAAAACCCATACCCTGCAGTGTAGTAAATGACCAGGATGTCTGGATAAATAGATTTTGTAAAAATATCTTTATAAGGCGAGTAAAACCAAGCCGCATATGCCTCCTATGATAAAAAAGATATATGTCTTCTTTTTAACGAATAGATAACCACCATTTGCTATTCCGACACCGACGCCGATAATTAGTAGCATCTGTTGATTGATTTGAGGAATACCTTCAGGCACGATAAAGTAATATGCAAAGGCGGTGAATATAAGAATAAGCAAGAATCCCCTCAGGTATGCCGTCCCCAGACCAAGATAATGAAACAGATAAAGACGGCGTCTTTTTTTCAAAAATTGATGATACAATCGTCCATTCAATTGTCGGGTATATATCTCCATCGCGCCGCCCAGCAGTGCCGCGGTCAAACCCAGGATGGTTGCAAGGAAGAGACTTGCCGGGGCTGAGTTATTGTTCACCAAAAAGAAGTATGCAGCCACACCCACAATGCCTGCACCCTGACTATCGGGTGGAATATCTCGACCAATGGGTAAACCGCCGAGAAAGATAAGTTGAATAACCGCACCGAGTAATATGCCGGTTTTCATATCACCAAAGATCGCCCCGATAATTGTCCCGGTAACTATCGGCTGGGAAATCCCGAATTCCCCAAATGCATATTTGTCAAGAATAAGTAGACCGCCTAAGAGACTTATCAAAATCGGATTCATAACATCAACCTCATTTCTGGCAGACCTTTGAAAACAAGCATAATGCCCAGACCCTGGAATATTCTTTCCTGACCTTTTTCAGATAAAGAGATGGTTTCAATTGGATAACTGAGAAACAGAAATTTTTTGTTGGCGTAAAATGAAAGCTTTAATTCGGCATCTTCAATCATAAACTCCCCGGCCTGATTTATCTTCAACTTTTTTGCTTTATAGATTTTCTTATTTATATAAATCCGGGGAGAGAAAAGGCCCAGGGAAAATTCAATGCCGAGATATCTCCTTCTGCCTCGATATCTGAAATTAATCATTCTTTTATTTTCTGGATTTAATTCAATCAGTTTTTCGATTGCACCACTGAATTTCAGCTTCAGAGGTTTAATATCCAGCACTCGGAAATGTTCATAATTAATAATTTCATTTATATTTCCCCTTATAAAATCATTCAGGGAGGGAATTTTGGACAGGTTATGTTCAATCCCGAACGCCCTGGGATATTTATCATAGAGAACACCCTTTTTATGATAGACCTCCGGGTGCCGGCCGAGAACATTGAGCAGATTACGCTTTGTCTTTCGGTCATCAAATTCTATGAAGCTTCCCTGATTTGAATTTAATACAAAAAAGAAATTTTTATCTTTATAAACAAGTTCATCCTGACCGTCGCGGTCAAAATCAAATTTTTCTAATTGAGGATTTTTCGGGCTGGTTTCAGCCTCAAGTAAATTTTTATAGACCGCAGCCCTCAGGTGGGGAAGGTAGATTCCACCGAATAGTCCATGCCAGTAAGCACAGGCAGATTGCGCCTTCCATAATGATGCGGTATTTTTTTTATTGTGCTTAATATTTTTTGACACATAAAGCATTCGTTTATGCATTAAATTCGCCTCAGGATATTTGCACAAAAAATTGTGAAAGTATCCACCCCGGAGAAAGGTCTGGTAGCTTGTTTTCATATTCTTTTTTAATCGTTTATAGACCCGGGCCCGGGCGGGTGGTAAAACCCATTCTTCCATTTCCGCATAGGACGAAGACGGCAAATAGATTCTACCGGCGGGCTTTAATGAAATCAGGTTATGTAGAAGAACTGTTTCTATAAAAGAACTCTTTTCAAGATAATCCAGGAAATGGTTAAGCCAACCTTTTTGATAGACCTGTCCATAGGTATCGGGCCAGAATCCGAACTTTTCACCGTCATCAGCCGATATCCACAATCTATTTTTTAGAGACCGGGCAAAAAAATCTTTTATCTTCTTAAGTTTCTGAAAGGGAATCATATAACGCAGATCCATGGAAATCGGAAATATCTTCAGTGTCTTTCCCCCGGCTTCGGTTATATAATATGAATTGAATGCACGGGAAGTAATGCCTTCTCTTATAAGAACTGTATCATCAACCAGGGTGTATTCAATACCGGCTTCAACAAGCAGGGGAATAAGATTCGGTTCCCATACCCGCTCGGTCAGCCATAATCCACGCGGTCTAATCCCGAAAATTTCATTGAGATAATCACTGAAAAATTTTATCTGTTTTATCAAATCCCGTTTCGGTATCATACTGAGAATGGGCTCACCATAGGCTGAGCCGAGGATCTCAATCCGTTCCTCTTTGATACCGTCTTTCAATTGTTCAAGATGTTCCGGATGATTTTTGACAATCCATTCTAAGAGCGGCCCTGAATAATGAAGGCCGAATTTTATTCTTTTATGTTTTAAAAGTTCTTTTAATAGAGGTGCGTATGCCGTCCGGTAGGCGGATTCAAAAACCTCATCAAAATTTCCAGGAGGCTGATGATTATGAATATAGAATGCAAATTTTATCATTTTGTCATCCCGGCTAATTTTTTTACTACATAGACCGGCATTGAATTGGGCAATTGCTTACCGATTACCTTAATCCCCTTTTGATGAAGATAAACAACCGATTCGATATCCTCGGGTGAAAGATAGATATATGGTGCGATCTCTCTGCTCCCTTCTTTATACCCGATGCCGCCAATATTTATCTCTTTAATATGAAAACCATTCTTTACAAGCTGCGATGCCTCGGTAAGTGTTTCCACGATAATCATAATTTTCTTTTTATTCGCAGCTTGGACATTCTCCACACAATCCGATATCCCCATACACTGGAATTCAATCTCTTCAGGAATGGCGAGTCGATAGGCATTACAGGCCCATTCATCCTTACTGATAATATTCGAGGCGAGGATAATCTTTTCAATACTTAAAGGTCTTACCCAGCCCGCAATCACCTGGCCATGAATAAGTCGATCATCAACCCTTAAGAGAAGCATCTCAGTTCCAGAACTTCCATTTTAGTGTAAAACCGAAACTTCTCGGTGGCGTTTTATATCGGGGGATAACGGCATAGTCTGCATCCAGCAGATTTTCAGCACGAAGATAAAGATATAGATTGATAAAGCGAAAAACCAGGCCTCCGGAAATATTCTGGAATCCTGCATGTTCCTGTCCATTAATAGCTGCCCTTGATCCAGAGGATTCATACCGAAATCTCAGTCCGGCACCAAAACGTTCTGTATTGTGCATAATCCAGGTCTCAACTTTAACAACATCCCGGGGGATAAAGGGAAATGGTTCGACATTGAACAGTTTTCTTCCCGAGATTCTTATTGAGAGTCGGTTTTTTATACTGGTATCTGCATTGGTGAATTCTAATGGTAAGTCTATATATCCACTCAATCCGATTGTCGGCTGCCCCGAGAAATTTTTATAATAATAAATGTCACCGCTGTCGGTATAAGGTATTATCGCATTCTCATAGTTTATACGATAGAGATTGAAAAAGAAACGGGGAGATTGAATCTGGAAACATTGATAAAGATAATCCGCCGGTTTTAGATTTTGGTTGCCTTTGAGTTTAAAGAGCGGATAGAGTGTATCTATCCTGTCCGCGCTCTGATTCCCGAACGGTTCCTGGAAATCCCGATATATAGAGATGTTGAGTTTTGTGGAATCAATTATATAAAAGCCGACATCAATTCCCGGATTATAATAACTGTTTATATCTGTATAGGCTGCGTATCCAAAGGGTGAAAATTCGAAACTTCCCAGGGTCCGGGTCAGGCGAAGTCCGGCATCTATATGATAACGATTATCCGGTCTAAACCCGAAGTATTCAATCTGTGACATAAAGCCGGATATATTCCAGAAAAGGCTGCATACCCTTAGGTCATAGTCTCCCTTAACGCCGAGTCTGTATTTTCTCAAAGCGCGGTCAGGAATGCCGGCAATGTTGGAGTTGAAAAGAAATTTGTGGTTCTTCTTTTTAAGTATCAAATCAAAATCAAAAAAATTCTCACGCATCCTATTCGAGGAATCAACAGGGGAATTATATCCATCGGTGGAATAAAAAATATCAAGCCGCATCGGTATAAAATGGTAATCATAAATGTTTGTATATAGTGAAAAGAGCTGAAAGCCCTGATTTACAGAAAACCCATCATATTTATGATACTGGCCATCAATATAAAATCCTGTTTCATCGGTGATCGGCCTTGACAATCCAAAATCATAAAAGTTCTCTCCAAAATAGCCGCTTCCGTATCTGATATATGAGAATGGTCGGGGAAATTGATTGACCCGGGATGAGAGATTTATACAGGGTCCAGAAACTTCTTTGCTTAATGTAGCCTTATTAATGAAATGTGCCGGTATACAGACCAGATTGAAATCACCAAATGGTCCATAATTAAGATTATAGCCGTTGAGATGGATTTTATTAAATAACGGGTCAATCGGTTGAGTATTTAAGAAAGTAAATCTTCCATATCCGCACTCTAAGATTGTCAAATCAAAGGGAAATAAGGCATCAGAAAGCAGATAGTCATAGTCATCGAATTTTATCTCGATGATCGGCTTACGGGTGGAAGTGTAATCGATTATGGGAGGCACTTCATAAAGGCTGGTGTCAACCGCGGTCGTGTCACTATTTAATAATAAAATCATAAATATCACTCATAGATTATATTATAAAAAATCCTGTTGTCAAGCCACCCTTCGGATAGGATGATTTTGCTGTTTTTTTAATTAAAAAATTCCGCTCTACCGGAATTTGTGCGGATTTGATTGAGAAGACTCCGGGGAAAGCCTATCATATTGAGAATGGCGAATAATCTTTTTCCAAACAAGCCAGATAATCCTGATTCAAACTTTTTCTTCTGTGATACCTGAAAACTTATAACGATACTGTCCCCAATCGCTTTATTTTTTTGGTTTGACGGGTTTAATTATCTAATCAATACCGTTTTCTCAACCTGGGAACTCTTATCAGTTCGCATCCGCACAAAATAGATGCCAGCAGGAACAGAATTTCCCCTTTCATCTCGGCCATCCCATATAATACGATTCCGACCAGCACGATTTACTAAATTGCATAATATCCTCACCCGACGACCAGTAACATCATAAATTTCAATATCACCGACCTCACCCTCAGATACCTGAAACTCAATTGTCAAACATTTATGGAACGGATTTGGGTAGTTCACGAGTCTTCTCTTTATATCAATTTCTGAACTTTCATTTATTCCCACATCCTTGATGACCGAAATATTTGAACCGAATAGATTTGCAGCATAGACAGTATTTTGTAGAAAATTCCAGGCTAAAGCAAAAACCCATCCCCCTGTCGTAATCACTTTTATCACCGAATCGGTTGCCTCATCAATAACAGTTACGGTGTTGCCCCTACCGCCGCAATACACCTTATTGTTAATCGAATCCCAGACTATAGGAATGGGGCCGTTATAGTTTTCCACGCGGATGGTTGTTATTACGCTGTCGCCTGCACCATCAATAATGGATACCGTTCCATCCCAGATATTACTGCAATAAACTTTATTATGCGCTGAAGTATGAATTATATAATCAGGTTGTCTGCCCACAGGGATTTTCGTTATTATTGAATCATTTATAGCATCAATTACAGTAACAAAGGCACTGTCAAAATTGGCGCAATAAATTTTATTGTCAATAGAATTCCACCCCAATGCTGAATGTCCCCCTCCTACCTTGATATTATCTATCACTGAATCTGTTTCACCATCGATTATATCTATATAACCGGAATAAGCAGTGCAATAAATTTTGTTATGACGGGGTATCCAAAGAAGAGCCACCGGGTATGCATGAACCTGAAGATTTTTTATAAGTGTATCGCCAACACCGTCTATAATACTCGTAGTGCTATCTCCGTCATTTGCACAATAGACTTTATTATTCGATGAATTCCATGCCAGTGCCCATGGCTTATCGCCTACCGGGATATTTGTTATCACCGAGTCTTCATTACAATCAACAACCGTTACAGTATTATGAAAATAATTCGCACAATAAACTTTATTGCTGATGTAATTCCAGATCATACCGAAAGGTGTAATTGAAGCAAAAGGACCGTCTACTTGAAGATTTTTAATAACTGAATTTGTCGCTCCATCAATCACACTTAATATATCACTATGGCAATTGCCGCAGTAAATTTTATTATCAGTAGAATCCCAAACCAGGGCAAATGGCTCGCCACCAACAACAATATCTGTAATTACAGTATCCCCAGCACCACCAATTACCAGTACATCATTCCCATCGTAACGATCTAAAATTTCGTGGTCACCAACACCGCAATATATCTTATTATCATTCGGATTATAGGCTAATGTCCAGGGTTTATTCATTGTAATAATTGTTGTGATAACTGTATTGGTTACACAATCAATTATTGAGATATTCCAGCTGCTCCAATTGGTACAGTAGATTTTGTTGTTGATGAAATTCCAAACCAGTGTCCATGGTCTGCTGCCTACTGGAATAGTTGTAATCACCGAATCGCCAGCACCATCAATGACTGATATAGCATTACTATTCATATTATTACAATAGACTCGATTATTGGTGGAATTCCAAATCATCTCACCAGGTTTACTCCCCACCCGGATAGTTGCTATTATCGTATCTGCTTGCCCGTCAATTACACTTACTGTATTTTCCGACATATTACTACAGTAAATTTTATTATTAGTAACATTCCAGGTCAGTTTATTCGGACTATTCCCGACAGGAATAGTAGTCATCACGGAATCTGTTGTTCCATCAATTACACTTACTGTGTTATTTTCAAAATTAGTACAGTAGATTTTATTATTAGCTGAGTTCCACAGTAAATCCCAGTGGGTACTCGCTAAAGGAATAGTTGTGATTACTGAATCTCCGGCACCATCAATAACTGTAATCATACTGTCAAAATCACTGCTACAATAAATTTTATTATTGATCGAATCATAAACTAAAACCGCAGGTCTTATAATATCATATATGGTGGTTATTACCCTATCGGTTGCACCATCAACAATAACAATGAAATTTCCGAGATCACCGGCGCCATAGATTTTATTGTCAGTAGAATTCCAGCAGAGATCTACAATGTTATGGCTTCCACTATGGATATGACTAATCTTAGAATTTGTTGTTCCATCAATGGTTACTATCATGTTCCCTAACGCTCCGGCAACATATATTTTATTGTTTGTTTTGTTGTAAGTTAATGCTCGTGGATGAATAACACCACAAAGGGAATCCGGAACATAAATGTTCTGCTCTACCCATTGACCATTTACTAATTCGATGGCGGAGAATGTGACTATTAATATTATGATAATTTTATTCATTTTACCTCCTTATCAGGTAATTATAATAAATTCTCTCTTTATGTCAAGTAAATAACGGAAGGTTTGGTTCAAAGGTAAGGCTGCCTGCCATTAATCAGTGTTTTTATGGATTGATACTATTAGAATTTTGTCCTGTATCGTAAAGATAAATGTCCTTCCGCGTATAAGCATAAAGCGTATTATCAATATAACCCATCCACGACCTCGCCACCTGTTTTATATGCAAAAACCATGCCACACCGATTTGTTTGAAATTTCAGAATACTTTAGCTCATTTTGTTTATGTAGTTTATTTTGTGCTTTTAATCTGAAATTCCATTCGCAACCCCGAATGATTTTCAGACAAAGTCTTACTTCCAAAACACAGTTCTCATTTCTTTATAGTTCGACTTTTTCTGAAAATAACGAAACCATACAACAAGACGAGCCGCGGTGCCTTATAACATAAAATGATCTATAGAGTTTGGTTTATCTGCTTGAGATTCTCCGCTCTACCGGAATTTGTGCGGATTTGGTTGGGGTGTAGATTTCCGCCCTTATATCCCCGCCTGGATGAAGAGAACGGAATTTAATCTACTTGACTGATTTGGTTTTGTGGTTATCATTAAATAATGTTTAGAATATTGCCGATTTTCCATATATCACTCGCAGTCTTGTTCTCCGGCTCCATTCCCGGTTCCTGTAAGGTGCTCGAATTAAGTTCCATCGGCATCGTCGGACCAAAAAAGAGCCTTGTTCAAAGACGAATAAACGAGCTGTTTTGCTGTGATAATCGATTATATATCGGACAGGGTGATGCAGTGCTCAATACCGGGCCCACCGATGTTGTCTATTATGACTTTACCCAAAAGAAATTTTTTAGCGAATTCACGGTTGATGAAGAGGCAATTTATAGATATCAAGAAATTGATGGCCGATTGACAATCCCCGGGGTGAAGTCAGCTGATAATAATAGATTCGGAAGGTTCTATATCCGAACCGATACGGGCTGGATTAAAATACAAACCATTCCTAACAGTATACATATCAATTCCCTTGTCAGGTTTCAGAATAGGCTGTTTGCGGGGGTTGATGCATTCAGTGAAGTCGGTAATGACCAGAGGTTCTTTTTCGGTGCGATATATGTATCATCAGATAGCGGTAAAACCTGGTTGATTTCAAATACTACACCGAGCAGTGACAAAATCATCTATCGCATCGGGGCGATTGTTAAATATAAAGATAAACTCTATGCATTCCCGTATGCATATTCTCCCCTTAAGTTGAATCAGATTCCGGTTCAATATCATCAGGACCTATCCCGGTGTCCATATAACGACCATTATCTTATCCTGATTCCGGATATTCTGGGTAAAAATGATGTCCTTGTCTATGACGGTAAATTATGGCGTATGGACGACATCGTAGAACAGGATGGTTTATGCTGCATTATAAGACCATTTGTCTTTAGTGAAAAACTTATCCTGCCCGCTGTCTCCGGTGAATTTGTTGACTATCTGAATCTTTCGAATAAGATGCCTGCCCGGGCACAACTGAAGTTCTTTGTCTATGATGGCAACCGATCCCATCCGCTTAAATTCAATTGCGACCGATTATATGATGTTGTTATCCGGGAAGATAATCTGTATCTTTTGATTGAAAAGGCTAAGCAGAAGTACATCGTTCAGACCGGCGACTTAAAAAATTGGAATTATTTTCTCCTTCCACCGATTATTAAAAATCCCGGGGCGATAGAATTTTATAATAATCATTTCTATATCGGAACGGCAGATGGAAATATCTTTGAATCGACCGGTTGTAAAAAGATTACAAATCTTAAACAGGCTGAAGATGTAATGCCTGTGAAGATTTATGGTTCGGCCCAACTGCCCAGAGAGGGATTATTTTACTGGGTGGCGATATCCGGCTGGGCGAGCTGGACCGCCCCGGCCTGGTTCTCAGCCGAGATAAAATATGGAAACCTGCTTGAATTCTATACCAGGAATTTGATCCAGTTGAATATCTTCTTACCCCGGGCATATCTTGATACCGATCGTAATCTAATCGTTATTATTGACAGTCAACTTGTATATGAGGGTGGGATAAATCAGACAAAAGAGATTATCTGTTCAAAGATTGAGGAAAACGGCGAGATTTTCTGGATGACTGATAAAGGGAATGGCACCCGGGAGGAATACAAATATCAAAAAATTTACATCGGCAGGGCAGAGATTGCACTGCAAGGTGATATGTTGAGTAACTGGAAGGCTTCGGTGATAAAAGAAGAAACCGATGCCGACCTTGTGATAATCAGCCCGTCCGGGTGTAAAACGGAGTTGAAAAAAGGTAATATCTATCTTGAAGATGTCTATGATATAAGTTATCGCGATACAGTTTATCTGTTCAAAGCCCGCGGAAAAATCCTGAAAAAGATACTACAATACATTCTAAATCTTGACAATTCAGAAAAGTTAGGTATATCAGGGGGTGGATTAAAAATTGATAAAATTAAAGATAAGAATAAGGTTGTTGAATCTGCGATTGTTCCGGAAAAAGAATATCGTGCGGCGATTGAAAACCGGCTTGCAAAGAGGATAAGAGAATATTTTGATAAGGAGATAGAAATCCAGGATGATAATTACGCGGTCTATGAACTACTGCTGCAGTGGCTTACGAGAAACAAGATAATAAAGGAATAGTATTAGTTGTTTGAAGCATCTTCACCGTTTTTGTCCAATGTCGAGATTTGACCCTCGAGTTCTTTGACCCGGGATTTGAGTTTTAGTGATTTATAAATCTTTAAGGCATTTGAAAGATTTTTTTTAATCAACCGTTTATCCTTAATTCTATTCGATTTTAGGCTATGCCCGTATTCAAAATAGACATCGGCAAGAAGTCTCTGATCCTTCAATTTCTGGGCGACAAGAAGCGCCTTTTTAAAACTATCACGGGACTTTTCAATCATCCCCTGTGCCGTATAGATACGGCACAGATTAAGCCAGGCGTTTACCTCGACCTCTTTCGCCTTTATCGCCCGGCTCAATTTTAACACCTTTTTTGTCTCTACGATTGCCTGGTTGAATAAACCCTGTCTGAATCTTAAATATCCAATCGCATTATAGACATTTCCGATCGCAATTTTGTTGCCGACCGCCTCGTATATCTTCCGGGCGGCACTTAAATATTTTTCAGCATCCTTCAATCGACCAATCTCGGTATAGATATATCCAATTCCAAATGAGGCATTTGCCACACCTATCTTATCACCCAGTTTCCGGCTCATCTTATGATATTTATGCAACAACTCAAGTGCCTTCTTATGCTCAAACTTACTTTCATATACCTCAGCCAGATTACCCAGAGCAACCGCAATACCCCTTTTGTCTCCAAGCTGTTCACTGATCTTGAGATATTTCTCAAATGAGTTTATAGAACGCTGATATTCACCTTTCGCCCAATAAACAATACCCAGGTTGACATTCGCCTGGCCGATACCGTGCTTATCGCCCAGTTCTTCAGCAATATTGAGATAGGTCTCCAGAAGTTTAACCGCCTTATCATAATCTCCCATTATGCGATATGCATTGCCGAGATTACAACTTGCAATACCGATGCCGCTCTTATCACCAAGCTCTTCACTAATCTTTAATTTTTTGTTGTAGGCGTCAATCGCCTGTTTGAATCTTCCCTGGGCACGATAGATCGTTCCCAGATTATTATAGGCATGGCCCAGTGCCCGGCGGTCCCCGAGTTCTTCAGCAATGAGCAGGGTATTTTCCAGTAATTTGATTGCCCTTTCGTATTCACCCTTCATTGAATAGACAATAGCCAGAGGGATATATGCCATCTCCAACGCCTGTTTCAGTTCGGTGTAATTTTGCCAGCCCTTGATATGCTTAATAAGGGAAATCGCCTCTCTACCTTTCTGTTCAGCACGTTCGGTCATACCTTTGATACGATATATCCAGCACTCAAGCCTCAAGATATTGGTTAAGATAATTCTCACCTCTCGCCGGGCTAAATCCTTTCTTCTGCTCAATATCTTTTGTGCCTTATTTAATAGTTCAAGGGCCTGGTCGAAAATTCCCTGATTAATCAAGACATTTGCAATTGCAATTAGAGAACGGGCTTTAAGCACCGGCGATTTCTCCCCCCATTCACCCATCTTTGTATAGGCCTGCTTTGCCTTCTGATATTGACCGACCAATTCAAAAAGATGTCCAAGTTTTTCATAAATACGGGCTATCCTATCGCCGGCGGGCTTTCGGGTTAATAAATCAATGGCGCGTTCATACAATTCAATCGCCTCAAGATTCAGATACAGTTCTTTTTTACGGTCTCCGGCTTTTTCCAGATACTCAATCGCCTTTTCATCTTCACCGCCAATAAAAAAATGATTCGCTAAGGTATCGTAGTATTCGAAAAGATTATCGGCATATACAGCCTCTATCGCATATCCAGCCTTTTTATGATAATCAATTTTTACACGATTCAAAAGAGAACTATATATCGCCTCGCGGGTAAGGGAATGGCTGAATGTATATTTATCTTCTTCAGATTTTGTTCTTCTTATCGGCCGGATCAGGCCTGATTGGCAAAGTATGGTAAGATATTTTTTCAGCCGGCGATTTTTATCGAACAGTCTTTTCATAATACGAACGGAAAATTCATCACCGATGACCGAGGCAAGCTCCACGACCTCTCTGGGGTCTTCATCAAGTTTGTCCACCCTGGTCATAATCAATTCATTAAGGGTGCGGGGCAGAACTGCGTTTGTCCCTTTATTGAGTGTTGCTACATTATGGTCAATCTGAATAAATCCATTATGAAGAAGGTTTGTCGCCAGTTCATGGATATAGAAGGGAATACGGCCGGATTTTTTGAGCAGGAGTTTAATGAGCCCGTCGTCAATCTTCTTGCACTTGAAAATGTCATAAAGGAGCAGGGTTGAATTTGCCGGAGAGAGTGGTTTCAGATGTATTGAATGGAAATATTTAAGACGCTTCAGCGTGCCGATGGAAAACTCCGGCCGATAGAGAAACACCAGCATTATGGGCTGTTCCTTAATATCCCGGGCAAATTCCACCATAAAATTCACTGATTCGGTGTCAATCCAGTGACAGTCTTCCAGGATAATCACTAAGGGTTTTCGGGCCGCAGATGCAAGAAGGAATGAGTGTATCGCCTCATTAAGTAGTCTCATCCGGTCATCAGGTTTCATCGATTCAAGACGATTACGGTCATCCTGGCCGAGCTGCAGTGAGAGAAAATATCGAATGAATGAAATCTCTTTTGAGAGCGAAGCTTTAACCGATTTCCGAATAAATGTAGTAAATTTTTTGTCGGCTGAACTTTTTGTATCATTTTCATTTAAGCCGATAAGTGTCTTTAACAGTTGTTTCAAAACTATGTAAGAAGATACCTTTTGATATTCAATACCCCGGCCTTCAATTAGCAAGATATCCTTTGGTAATAACTTTCTGAATTCATAAACCAGCTTCGATTTTCCAATGCCTGCCGAACCAACAACCGCTGCAACCTGCCCCTGTTTTTTCCTGACAAAAGAGAATGTCTCAAGAAGATAGCGCAATTCTTCCTGCCGGCCGATGAGTGGTAAATCTTCAATCCTTCTTAGAGAGTAGGTGCGGCGCGCCTTCAGCGGCGAATAGACCAGAACCTTCTCCCTTTTTCCCTTGACCTTTATCAATCCTAAACGCTGATAGACAATCTCATTCTTTGTCTGTTCATATACTGATGCACTGACATATATTTTACCCCGAGGTGCTTTATACTGAAGGCGCTGGGCGAGATTAACCGTATCCCCCATCACGGTGTATTCACCGGGCCTGCCCAGATCACCTGTGGCAACAAGGCCGTAGTTGATTCCGATGGAAAGGGCGAGATTAAGACCCTGTTCCTGATTGAATTTTTTTATCACCTCTTTAAGTTCAAGGCCGGCCAGGGCGGCCCTCAGCGGGTCATCTTCATGGGCGACCGGCGCTCCGAATAATGCCATTACACAATCGCCGATGAATTTATCAATGTATCCTTCATATTTGTATATTACATCCGCCATCCTCCGTAGACAGCGGTCAATGATATCCTTGACCTCTTCAGGGTCGAGTTTTTCGGACAGCGGAGTAAAACCGGATATATCGGCAAAGAGAACTGCGATCCGGCGCCGCCGGCCCTTTGCTTTATCTTTATAGCCGTCTTTCAGCCGGGTTCCACATTGATTACAGAAACGCGCGCCCGCAGGATTTACAAAACCACACCCTGGACAGCGCATTGAGCTATCCACCTATTATCTGCTGAAGTTTTTCAATCTTTGTTTCAAGCATCCTTTTCTTTAAATCACTTTCAGAATTTTTTATCACCGGCATAAACTTAAGTACCCGGGAGATATATTCGAGCAGGGTAATCCCTTCATCTTTATATTGGCCGGATATTATCTTGTTTCTCGCCTGACCAATCATTCTTTCCAGGTCCGCGGCTGAAAAGGGCAAAATCATCTTCGGAAAAAGCCTTATTTCGTAGTAGTATAGTTCCCCCTGATTGTCATCGATTATGCTGTCACACCTGACATAGAGCCCTAAAATATTCAGGGTATCCCTGGGTACTATTATCGCATCATAGAATTTCCCCTTCTTTTCAACCTGAGTGGAATCCCAGGTTGTATCATTAAAACTGTAATAGAGCACAACCTGCCGGGATTCTGCCTGAGGCAAAATCCTTACCAGGAGATTGGGTGAATCCTTCAAAAAATATACATCCACCCCACAGAAAACGGTAATTATTAACAAAAGATTCATAATAACTCCTTTTTCATTATATAGGCGTCATCGCCGTTAATATAATAATAGCGGCATATTGAATCTATCTGGTACCCTAATTTCCGATAGAAATTGATTGCCTGAAGATTATTCTTTCGCACCTCAAGATAGAGAAATCTGCATAAGTTCCTGCGTCCGGCGTCTTCAAATCTTTTCATCAATGCTCTGCCCAGACCCCGGGATTGATATGCCCGGTCAACCGCAATGTTTGTAATATGGAACTTATTATCTTCATACTTTCCTAAGGCGTAACCGATAATCTTTTTCTTATATTCAACCACCAGGGCGACAGTATTCTTCTCACGCAGGTCCCCCTCAAAGAAGTATCGAGGCCAGGGATTGGGAAATGACCTCTTTTCCAGTTCATAGACCTGGTCAAGGTCATTCAATTCCATCTCTCTTATCAAAATTTCTTTCTGCATCGGTCCTCTTCATATAAAAGGGTTCAAGAAAATCAGGCTCGTCAAATTTTTGATTTTTGATTCGCGAAAGGGCGAGCATAATCAATTGCGACGATGACGGAAAGGCCCAATTGCCGGGCAAAATCTTCACCCCTTTGATATTTTTTATATAATCTTCTATCCCGGCATTGGTTACAACCCAGCCCGGCTTCTTTTTTAACTGCTGAAAAAGATTATCCTGATTCATCAGTAAATATCGTCCCTTTATGCTGCCCTGATAATATCGTGCCGTATAGAACTCACCCCTATAGGCATTGAGCACAACAAAAATCGGTTTCTCTAAATATGAAAAAGCAGCACCAATGATATCAAGGGAATTGACCCCGACCAGCGGAATATTCCTGGTCAGTGCCAGTCCCTTGGCAAGACTCAGACCAACCCGCAGTGATGTAAACTGGCCCGGCCCGATATCCACCGCAATCGCATCGATACCATCCTCTGCAAACTGCTGAAGAATCTTTTTCGCTTCAATAAATAGATAACCATCCTGACTCGATGCGATCAATCGATTCACCTTCACCTCGTATAAAATCTGTGCATCATCAGAGATAGACAGTGAAAATAGCGGTGATGATGTTTCAATGCCCAGAATCTTCAATCCTGATCTCCCGTTTATTCTTATCAACTATTCTGAACATTATACGCAGTCCAGGCGGGAAATGTCTTAACCGGTCGGCCCATTCAATTGCAGTGATTCCATCATTTGATATATACTCTTCAACGGGTAAGGTGCCCGCATCATACCCGGATAGCCGATATAGGTCAATATGGGTAAGTGGTAATCTTCCCTGATACTGCCGCACAATCACAAAACTGGGACTGACGATAGGTTCTTTCACCCCCAGTTCCTTGCCCAGACCCTTTACAAAAACCGTTTTGCCGCTGCCGAGTTCACCGTAGAGATAGATGATGTCACCCGGTTTTAATTTCTGAGCAATCTTCTTTGCCAAATCCAGTGTCTGCTTCGGAGAATCGGTTCTGTAGACCTTTATCTTCTTATTTTTTAACATTTTCAAAATAAATCTTTAAGATTCCGCGGAGGGATAGCCCGGGTTCAAACAGTTCTATCTCGTCGATCCAGCGGTGAATCAGCCTTCCCCAGCCGCCGGTGGCAATACAAAAAAACTGTTTATTCAGTTCTCTTTTTATCCTGTGCACAATGCCCCTTATTGATTCCGTGATACTGTAGTAGATACCGGCCTGAATTCCTGAGATTGTGCTGCGGCCGATAATATGTCCTGGTTTTTTTAATTCCACACGCGGCAGAAGCGCGGTTTTTTGATGAAGGTAATCTACGGAGGAAGAAATTCCCGGCAGGATCAGACCACCAAGATAGGTTCGGTTCTTTAAGGCGACATCAACGGTTGTTGCGGTCCCGGCATCGATGACAATGATATTCCTTTTGTAAAGGCTCAGACCACCTTTTACATTGGCAATCCGGTCAATGCCCAGGTTTGCGGGTCTGTAATATTTAATGGTCAGATTCTTCACCATCCTGAAGTTGATAATAAACGGCTTTATCCCGATCTTTTTAAGGCCTGAAGAGAATTTTTCGGTCATACCGGGAACCACCGAGGCGATTACCCCGGCTATTATTGTTTTTCCTTTTAGTATCCTGTTCAGTTTTTTTACTGGATTATCCCGGTGTAGGGGAATCACCCAGGTCTTTTTGAGATTCTTTTCATCAGCCAATCCGATATGCACATTGGTATTTCCAATATCCAGTGCAACTACCAGGTCAGACATCGAACATCCCCATAATAAAATTTTCTGCTGACCCCGTTTTCATCCCTGATAATCAAGGACCAATCATCATCAAGCCCGGAAACCGTGCCGTATATATTTCCCTGGTTTGTTGTAAGCGATACTGCCTCACCAATCCCTGACATATAATGCATAAAATTTTCGATCTTAAGACCATTTTTCCTCAGTTGATTATAGAGGGGATTAAATCGTCCGATAAGCAGGTTAAGAACCTGTTCAAGTTCAAAAATCCTGCCCGATTCGATTCTTAACGATGTGGCATGATTGGAGGAAAAATTAAATTTTGTAATATTGACATTCAGGCCGATCCCGCAAATAATTGCTTTCTTATATGATTCGCTGATAATACCACAAACCTTTTTCTTGTTCAATAGAATATCATTGGGCCACATTATTGAAAGGTTATGAAAACCGAGGTCTTCAAGCGTCTTGATAACACTCAAGGCGGCGACCAGAGGGATTGAAGACATCCGCTCTTCAGGAAAGAGTAGTAACGAAACATACAACCCTCCCATCGGAGAATACCAGACTCTTCCCATCCTGCCCCGGCCCTTGGTCTGCATAAGCGCAGTTATCGCGATCTCCTGATGCTGCTCAAAATAGTGTTTTGCGGTGTCCTGGGTTGAACCTACCTGTTTGAAGCGGACTATTTTTTTTATCATCGGTATTCGTAATAGACCTTCAGCCCCGCCCCCTCAAACGGCTTATGATTTGGTTTCAACTCTCCGGTGCCGGAGTCAAACCAGTTTGAGCTTGCAACATAAATTACCAGTTTCATTTCATCGCCGTTTTCTATAACTATTGGTGAAAACGGTTGGGCGGTGAATTGAAAGGTTTTGTCAATCAATGTCTTACGGCTGGTATTCTGGACAAACCGCAGTGAATCTGCAGTAATACGGACTTCATCATAGGTGCCGGGATTAATATCAATATAGGTGTCGGTGATACTGATAAAATCAGAACTGTGAATGGGGATTTCCACATACTTAACCCCCTCCCAGATTACTGTATAGACATCCTCCTCCGGCACCTCAATCCTCAAAACCCGCATTGCAAGGTTACCCGATGTTCCCATTATCTGGGCTTCATCATTGATGCCAAATTCCACCTGAGCATTCTGGGCACAGCCGATGATAATAAGGGGGACAATCAGTATTAAGAGTTTTTTCATATAACCTCCTTATTAAGTTTATTCTAAATTTTTAATAAGTCAAGGAGAAAGCAGAGGACTATTCCTTTTCCACAATCGTGTAGAGCACGGGAATAAATACTAAGGTCAAGAATGTCGAGACAAGTAGACCGCCGATAACGGAACGTGCCATCGGCGCCCGCAATTCATTACCGGCACCAAGGGCCAATGCCATGGGAATCAACCCGAAAATGGTGGTGAATGCGGTCATCAGAATTGGCCTGAGCCTCACCCGACCGGCTTCAACCACTGCCTCAATCAAGGGCATCTTTCTGAACCGCCGCAGCTGATTTGTATAGTCCACATAGACGATTGCATTATTTACAACAATGCCTCCCAGCAGAAGGATTCCAAGAAGACTTTCTAAGTTTATTGTTGTATTACTGAAGAAGAGCATCCACAGGACACCGATTATTGCTAAGGGAATTGTGAAGATAATGACAAAGGGCTCTTTAAAGGATTCAAACTGGCCCACCATAATGATATAGACAAGGAATACCGCAAGCAGAATAATAAACCCAAAATCCTGAAATGATGTCTGCATCTGCTCGAATCCTCCACCCAGCTGAACCGTCAATTTTGGGGGTATTTCAATATTTTTAAGAACTTTCTGGACATCCCGGGCGACCGAATTTAAATCCCTGCCCTCAACATTGGCACTTATTTTGATAATCCTTTCGTTGTTTTCATGGTCTATAGTTGCGGGACCGACGGTGATTGTATCCATTAGAAAATTACGCAGTGGGATTTCACCTGCCGGTGTGGTGACGGTCATCGCTTTTATTTTATCAAGATTATCACAATATTTTTTTGCCCATCTTAGTCTGATATCATATTCATCACCTTCAGAACGAAATTGACTGGCAACCACCCCGGCAATCCTTGCCCTGATTATACCGCCGATTTGATACGGGGTAAGGCCGAACCGGGCGGCTTTCTGTCGGTCAACCCTTAATTGAAATTCAGGTTTGCCCGGCTGAAAACTGGATTCAATATCAACCAGTCCCTTTACCTTTTTTAACCTTTTAATCAACTTTACGGAAAATTGGTGTGATTCATTCAGGTCATATCCGGAAATCTTTATCTCAATCGGCTTTCCACCCAGGAACATCTCCTGAAACTGCTGGGTAGCGAAAGAAACCTTTAACCCCGCTATTGAATCAAGATGGGGACGCAGGCTGTGCTGGATCTGGGCGATAGACCTTTTACGATTTTCCCGATGAACCAATGTCATCATTATGGTGGCTGAATTAGGGCCACTTCCGCCAGAAAACAGCGAAGTAAATCCCGAACCGGTTCCTATCGTGGTGCTGAGGGCTTTTATTTCGGGAACCTCGCGCAGGAGGATTTTTTCCAGTTTTGTTACTGCGGAATCGGTGAAACTGAGATTTGTGCCCAGGGGCATTTCGGCTTTGATATACATCTGGGCGCGATCAATATCCGGCATAAAATCTTTACCGATAAACTTTGTTAAAAAAAGACTCACAATTAGAAGTGCGATTGAACCGCTGATTACAAGCAATCTATGATGCAGTGCCCAGCGGATGATTTTTTTATAGAGTTCTTCTATCTTTTTATAAGCACTGCGGAATTTCCGGCTCGAATCACCTTCCTTTTCAAATTTCAGAAAACGAGATGAGAGCATCGGGATGATTGTCAGGGCAACAACCAATGAAGAAATCAGGGCGAATGTTACGGTCAGGGCGAGTTGATTAAAGAATATTGATGCAAAACCCCGAATCAGAAGCAGCGGTAAGAAGACCGCAATGGTGGTCAGGGTGGAGGCGGTGATTGCGGCGCGCACCTCTTTTGTCCCAAGACTCGCCGCCTCTTCCTTTTCCCGTTTATCTTCCCGGTGTCGATATATCGCCTCGAATACCACAATCGCTGAATCCACCACCATCCCGATCGCCACGGTAAGTCCGCCCAGAGAAATAATATTGAGTGTCATTCTGAAGCTGAACATTAAAAACAGGGTGAAGAATACGGTGATCGGAATACCGATTGCGACAAAGAATGTCGCCCGAAGATTACCCAGGAATATAAATAGAACGATAACCGCCAGGATGGCGCCGACAACCAATGTATTGGCGGTGCTCTTTATCGAGCGATTGATAAAATCCGCCTGGTTATATACTACATTAAGTTTGACCCCGGGGGGTAACCCTTTCTGTATTTTTCCCAACGCCTTGATTGTCTTATTGCAAACATTTACGGTGTTGGCATCAGTCCGTTTCTGAACCAGCCCCCAGATTGATGCTACACCGTTGGTCCTTGATATCGCCTCTTTATCGGCGGGTCGAAATTTAACCTCGGCAATCTGCGACAAAAGTATCGGCAGCCCTTTTTTATTCCCGATTACTGTATTGCGAATTTCATCAAGATTTTTATACTGACCGACCAGTCGAATAATATAGACATCTCTTGCCTGTTCCACCTTGCCCAGTGGATAATTAAGGTTCTGGGCGGTAAGGATTTGAGTGAGTTGTGCAGCATTTATTCCGATCCCCGCCGCCTTTACCGGGTCGATAATAATCTGGACTTCCTTTTCTGCTCCCCCTTCAGTGTAGGAAGCGGCAACCCCATCCACCCTCTGTAGTTTATCCGAAACATCATCGGCAATGTCCTGCAATTCCAGGGGGTCGATATCTCCGGCGATTGTATACATTACCACCGGTTCCATCGAAGGGTCAAGTTTGAATATCAGCGGTTTGGATGCATCTTTTGGTAAATACGGCGTAACCAATCCCAGCCGGTCGCGCACATCATTCGCCGCGGCGTCAAGGTCGGTGCCCCAGGCAAACTGGAGGGTCATATGGACGGTATTTTCTAATGTCTGGGAGGTGATCTTATCGAGATTATTTACTGTCGACAGGGTCTTTTCTAAGGGGTCGGTCAATGTGGTTTCAATCTCTTCAGGCCCGGCACCAGGATAGTTTGCCATAACAATCATTACGGGAAAAGTAATATTAGGGAAGAGGTCAATTGCAAGTTTGCTCAGGGATACAAGTCCAAAAATTATGACCGCAAGAAAAACCATTGATACGGCGAGTGGTCTTTTTATGGAAAGGTCGGTTATGTTCATTCTGAACCCCTTTTGATTACATTTACCTTTTCACCTCCGGCAAGTCTCTGCTGTCCCACCACAACGACCATCTCATGCTCATTCAGCCCTTTAAGAATTTCGATATAGTTGTCTCCGATAAGGCCCGGCACAACATCACGACGTCGGGCGACACTGTCTTTGACTACAAAGAGATGGTGGTCAAGCAGGGCGTCAGCAGGAACCCGAATGACATTTTTCCGCTCACCCAGTTTGAGTCTGACCCGAACCGTCATTCCCGGTTTGAGCAATTTTTTTGTATTATCAACCACTGCCTTTATGGCAACCGTTCTTGTTAATGGATCAACCACCGGACTGATTTCGGTGATTTTTGCCGAAAACGGGTGCTCCGGCTGGAAACTCGTTATTATCATAACCGGTGTTCTTTTGTTTATGGAACCGATATCATTCTCTGAGACATTAAATGCTATCTTGACCCTTGAAAAATCGACAATCAATGCCACCGGTGTTTTGGGAGAGACCATCGAACCCGGTTCAACCAAGATTTTCGCCACATAGCCGCTGATCGGAGATTTAATAAACCCTGGTTTGTATTCAAAACCCACCGTCTCATTCTTTAAAGAGATTATCTTTCTGTTCTTGGTAACATATGCACCTTCAGATACCAGTATCTTTGTAATACGACCCACTGTCTCGGGAAATACCTGCGCGGTCTTTTGTGCGCTTACCGTGCCGAGCAGTTCATAGGTTTTCACCACATCACCCCGGATTACCGGTGCCGCCTCAACTGTATAAACCGGGATAGTCATTTCTTTTCTGTTTTTCTGATTCGTTCTCAACCTGAGATAAATCCCTCCGGTCAGAATGAGAACGACAATGATGATTATTAATATTCGGCGCATTATTCCTCCCTGCCGATTGCCTTATATATTTCGGCGTGTGCAGTATAATAATCCTTAACTGCCAGAAGATAATTTGTCTTTGTCCGGGTAAGTGCAAGCTGGGTATCAAGATATTCAAGATTGGTTGCCAATCCATTATTATACCGGGTTTCAATAATCTGAAACGCCTTTTTTGCCTGCTTGAGATTTTCCCGGGCTGATGCAACCTTCTCCTTTGCTGCAAGAAAATTTAGATATGCCCGCTTAACCTCAAACACTATTGCCCGGGTCAGATTGTCCAGGCCGAGCTCAGCCTGTTTCAGGTCTAACCCTGCTTCCCGGTATTTTGCAAGGTTCTTAAAGCCGGTGAAGAGCGGGAATTGAAATCCGATATTGAATGTTAAATTTGAGCCCCACTCATTCCCGGTAAAACCAAAAGGCTTTTTTCTTTCATATACCGCCCCGGCTACCAGAACCGGCAGGTTCGCCCGGGCACTCAGTCCCCTTGCCAGTTCGGCAATAGATTTTGTGTCCTCAAGCTCCTTTATTTCGATACGCTCCTTCAGCGCAGTCTGAATCAGGGTATCAAGTTCAAAATCCTGCTCAACAATCTTCAATTCACCTTCAGGTATGACCACCCGGTCTAAAGGAAGACCCAGAAGGAGTTTAAACCCTTCCCGGGCAATCCTTAAACCGTTTTTCGCCTCGATAACCCCTGGCTTCAGATTTGCCAGCTGGACCTGCGCCCGAATCAATTCAAACCTCGGGGCAAGGCCTGCATCAAATCGTTTCTTTACTGCATCGGTATGAAGTTCTAATTGCTCAAGACTCTGTTCGGTCAGCTTAACCATTTCATCAAGAACCAATAGGTTATAGAAATTATTGGTAACATCATACCTCAGTTTCTGTTCCTTTCTCTTCAACTTCAGCCGGGCGATATGCGCACCCAGGTCAGATATCTTATATGCCTTATAAATCTTGCCCCAGGAAAATAGAACCTGCTGCAGGGAGAGCCGGAAACCATAATTTTCGTGCTGGCCCATCGGTACCGGCATTGAATCGATTGTAAAGACCGGTAAATCACTCAGATAGGCGTAATATCCTGAGGCATTAATCCGTGGATACCAGGCAGAAATCGCCTCGTCGGTCTTCAACTTCGCACCCTCATATTCAATCCTCAACTGTTTGACTTCTGCATTATGCTTCAGGGCGATATCTATTGCCTGGTCAAGATTCAAATGCAGGGTATCTAAACTCGATATTATGAGAAATAGCACCGCGGTTATCATCTTTGCCTCCTGCATAAAGGAAGGATAAAGTTCAGGCCAAGTCCGTTCTCCCATATCTTCTCATCCTTATCCTGAAATCCATACTTATAGATATCGGCACTTGCAATATAATTATAGCGGGTCAATACCTCAATTCCTATATATCGACATATCCTGAATTGAAGGGTGAGACCACCTACAAATCCGATATCCTTTTCCTTCATCTCCTCACCGCTCGGCAGAATGACCGTTTGATTATCATAAAATCCCTTCCATAAGAAAAGGCCGATCCCGGTCTCCAGGGAAAGCCTTAACCGTGTGGTATTTAGGAACGGCAAAAGGTCAAAACTTGTGCACAGGGTTATCGGGATGAACTCAAGGTCATAGGGATTCCCGGTGAGGGTGCTGTTATATATCAATCTTGTTCCCCTTATTTTCAGACCGATATGGGGAACTATCCCTTCAATCTCAATCCCGGCTCCGGGGTTATATTTTGAATGTCCTGGATTTTCATCCTGATATAGTATATATGAAGAATAGTCAGGCCCGAACGAAAGCTCAGTCGTTACCGGGGAAGAAGTGTATAATAAAAGGCTCAATAAAATTTTCATATTACCTCCTGATCAGACCTTCAAGAAAGATCTTTTCAATATCCTGCTCATAATTTTTTAAATCAGGGTTGATCTGAGGGAGCAGGATTGCGGTGCGGATGATATTGATAATATAGACCGCAGCAACCGCGGGGTTTACATTTTTGAACTCACCGGTCCTGATGCCTGCTTTAACAATTTCTGCAATCCTTTCAATGATTTCAGCATGATATTTCATAAAAAGTGGTTTTATTCCACGCATCAATTTTTTTGCAAAATTGATATTTTCTATGGAAAACATCGGGTGGGCATTCTTGAACTTCAGCCATATCTTTATCCCCCTCTTTATAATTTCAACGACCTTTTCCCGATGTGAAATCTTTTGCATCTCAATCTCACGCAGGGATTGAATTGATTCCTGCAGATGGCGTTCAATAATTGTCGTATAGATACTTGGTTTATCCTTGAAATATAAATAGATTGTGCCCTTGGCAACCCTCGCCCCACGGGCGATATCCTCCACCGTGGTTTCAAAAAATCCCTTTCTGGCAAAGAGTTTTATTGCCGAACGGATAATCCTCTCTCGAACTTCCAGCATATCTGATTAGACCTCCTTTCTCTGAAAAAGGTTTATTATGACTGACCAGTCAGTCATTTCAGTCATTATAAATTATAACCGGAATATAATATTTGTCAATAATAAAAACAGACTCAGCGTTTTTACCATTCCCGAATGCAGTCTTTGGATGTCTTGACAATTAAAGCATAATGAATATAATTACACTAAGAAAAAGGTATAACGCGCCATAAGGATTGGGCGATTATACCTTTTGTCTTAAGGAAGCGTCAAAGACGCTTCAGGATAATGGGAAAGGTATGAAGGTTAAAATTTACAGTGGATAAAGTTGAAATGAAGTTAAATTGCGCAGGTATTTAAGAAAAAAGGCTATGAAAAACATGTGATTATATAGAATGATGGGAATTAGGTGTATGCAAAAGGAAGATAGATGCTGTTGAGCGAAGCAGACACTAAGGCAAAGCTTATTGACCCTGGCCTCCACCGACGTGGCTGGACAGAAGACCTTATACGCCGCGAAGAGACCGAACGCGGAATTGATATTATCGATGGTAGGCCGAGACGGAGAGAGCGAGGAAGGATAGACTATCTCTTACGGGTGAGGGTCAACATCAATGCTCAGCCTGTCGCTGTTGCCTTAATTGAAGCAAAGAAAAATATTGATCCGCCTGATAAGGGTCTTGAGCAGGCAAAGAAGTATGCCCGGCTGAATCATGTTCCTTTTGTTTACTCCTCTAATGGTCATCTTTTTGTAGAATATGACGCAATTACAGGCAAAACTTCTGAACCCTCTCCTTTTGAAGAATTCCCCACCCCTCTTGAACTTCGCAAACGTTATGAAATGGAAATGGGCATTTCATTAGCACGCAAGAGCGCTAAACCGCTACTAATTCCTTACTCGGGAGGTGAAGCAATACGAAGGTACTACCAAGATGCTGCTATTCGTGCTGCGTTGGAAAAGATCGCCACAGGCAAAAAGCGACTCCTTCTCTTTTTGGCTACCGGCTCAGGCAAAACTTTTATCGCGGTTCACCTTTTGAAAAAGATTGCAGATGCCGGCCAACTTCGCCGTGCCCTGTTTGTATGCGATAGGGATGAATTACGCACTCAAGCACTTGGTGCGTTTCAAAATGTTTTCGGTTCCGATGCAGCAAAGGTAACAACATCTAATCCTCAAAAGAATGCCCGTATTTTGATTGCGACATATCAGACACTCGATGTGGCTGGCGAAACTGAAGACGCCAGTTTTTTCCTCGAAAACTATCCTGAAAATTATTTCAGCCATATTATTATTGATGAGTGTCACCGATCTGCGTGGGGGAAGTGGAGTATCGTGCTTCGCAAAAATCCGGAAGCTATTCAGATTGGGCTCACAGCAACCCCGCGCAGTTTTGAAGGCGGAACAGAAGAGGAACGTAAAGAAGACGAAGAAATTACAGCAAATAACCTTAAGTATTTCGGCGAGCCCATCTACGAATACGATATGGTTCAGGGTATAGAGGATGGCTATCTCCCTGCTTGCGAGATCATCAGGCGAGATGTCAATCTTGACGAAAGGGGTGTAAAACGGCAGGACATTGAGGTTTTAGGGGCAAGGAACGCCACTACCGGAGAGCCTATTCCTCCTGATGAGACCCGAGCGAAGTATGAGGCACCATCCTTCGAAGATATTATTCAACTGCCAGATAGGGTAAGGACGATGTGTCAAGACCTCTTTGATATGTTCCTCCAAACTGGTGGACCTCATCAAAAAACGGTTATCTTCTGCGCCCGGGATACCCATGCAGACAGAGTTGCAGCGCAGATGAACAACCTCTATGCAGACTGGTGTGCTAAAAATAGCTATAAGCGCCTTGAACCGTATGCTTTCAAATGCACAGCTTCAGTAGGTGGAAGCAAATACATTGCTGACCTGCGGGGTTCACAGCGAAGCCATTTCATCGCCACAACTGTTGATTTAATCACCACAGGAGTCGATGTACCACCACTCAAAAATGTTGTCTTTTTTAAATATGTCCACTCCCCCATCGCCTTTCAACAGATGATGGGACGTGGTTCAAGGATCCATTTGCCCAGCAACAAATTGATGTTCCGTGTTTACGACTACACAAATGCAACCCGCCTTCTGGGGAAGGGATTTGAAAGCCGTTCTACACCAACCCGTGAACCTAAGGAACCTACTAAGGAAAGAAAAGAGAAGATAATTCGTGTTGAGGGTTTTGATGTCCATATCAATCCAGCCGGGACATATATCGTTACAAGAAAAGAGGGTCAATTGGGAATGGTCACGGTTGAGGAATACCGTCAGATGATAGCGTCTCGGCTAACGGAAGAAATTAAGACTGTTGATGCTTTTAGAAAATTCTGGATAGATCCCAGGAAACGAAGGGAGCTAATGGAGATTCTACCTGATGATGGGCAGGGAATAAGATTGCTCCGGGAACTTACAAACCGCACGGATTATGACCTATACGATATTCTGGCGGAGATTGGATATGGGATAGCACCTAAGAATCGGAAGGAACGTGCTTCAGCATTATTATATAAGCACCGCGAGTGGCTAAACGAATTTTCAGCAAAGGCCCGTGATACCTTGCTTGCCCTTGCAAGACAATTTGAAAAAGGCGGAACAGAAGAATTGGAGAATCCCCACATCTTCGAGGCACCTGATGTGCTCAAAGCGGGTGGACTTTCTGCATTGAAGGACTTGGGTAAACCAGAAGATATTATAACCGAGGCCAAGAAAAGGTTATTTGCAGCATGAATTCAAAAAGTGAAATATTCAACTTCCTTGTAAAAAATGCGATCTATCCGATGTGTAGCAAAAAGGGAAAGATTTTTCTCAGAAATACAAGAAAAATTCTGATAAATCAAGAAACAGAACGAGAGATAATTAAAAAACTGAATATCAAAACGCCTCAGGACTGTGAACAAATAAGAAAAGAAATTAGGAAGCGTGCTGCTGAAAACCGGACAAATCGCCCTATAAAGGAATGGATAAAAGAAGAAAGACCAAGGGAGATGCTGGTAAAATACGGAGCCGATGCACTCTCCCTGTCTAAACTTCTGGCAATAATTTTAAGAACAGGAAAAGAGGGAGTCAGTGCTGAGGAGTTGGCAAGGAGACTGCTGAATAAATTCAAAACATTGAGAGAGATTGATTCAAGCAGTGTTTCTGAAATTTGTGAAACCGAAGGCATAGGAATTGCCAAAGCAGTCCAGATAAAGGCTGCAATGGAACTTGGCAAGAGGTTATTAAAAGAAAGGGCAGAGAAGACAAGAGGGATAAAAAAGGCTGATGATGTGGTTGAGTATGTGGCTGAATACTATGGTCCTTACCTAAGGGATGCCAAGAAAGAATTCTTTAGCATTATTCTTTTAGATATAAAGAATAAACCGCTTCATAATATCGAGTTGAGCAAAGGTAGCATCAATCTAAGTGTTGTTGACCCAAAAGAAATTATAAAAGAGGCGACATTAAAGTCCGCTTCTTCAATTATACTTGTTCATAATCATCCCTCAGGAGATACCGATCCATCAGATGAGGATATTAAATTAACCAATCGCATTATTGATGCCTGTGACCTTGTAGGGATAAGAGTATTGGACCACATCATTATCGGCAAAAATGAGAGTGACTATTATAGCTTTGCAAGGGAAGGATTGATAGAATGAAAATAGCATTTTATAGAGGTTGTTTATGATTGTGAAAAAATATAAAATATTTGTCAGTGGTGTCCAGGAAGAGCTTAAAGAAGAACGCTTTGCAATAAAGGAAATCGGAACCCAGAATATTCTATTAAAGAAATACTTTTCTGCCTTTCTTTTTGAAAACCTTCCAGCTAAAAGCAAATCTGCTGAAAAAGTTTATCTTAAAAAAGTCGCCGAGAGCGACATTCTGTTGCTGATTTTAGGAATGGAATATGGACAAATAGGTTCTGATGGCATTTCAGCCACTGAAAGAGAGTTTAGAAAAGCAATTGAGAAAAATTTAAAAATCCTGGTGTTTATTAAAAGTAATAATAATTCTAAAAGAGACAGAAGAGTTGTAAAACTCATAAAGGAAATAAAAAGTAAATACATTTATAAAAAATTCAAAAATGTTCCTCATTTAAAGGATTGTGTTTATAACAGTCTTGTAGAATTTTTGGAAGAGGAAGGTGTCCTTGCTAAATTTCCCTTTGATTCGAGTATATGTGAAGAAGCAGTGTATAGAGACCTGAATGAAAAACTTGTAAGGGATTTTTTAAATACCAGAGCAGTGAAACTCAAGGTAGAGGTTCCCAGGATATCTATGAAAGAGTTTCTGCAAAAAACCATCAGGGTAGTAAGGGAAAAAGATGGGTTTCTTAAGCCCACAAATACGGCAATATTGTTTTTTTGTGACCATCCATATGACTTCATACCACAGAGTATAGTAAAAATTGCCCGCTTTAAAGGAAAAACTCGCATTGAATTTATTGATTCTCAGGAATTAAAAGGACCGATCTATAAAATTCTTGACGATGTAGAAAAATTTTTCAAACGGAATACTCGTTTAGCTAATAAAATTGTAGAGTTTAAAAGAGTGGAGATTCCAGAGTATCCCTTTAAAGCTATAAGAGAAGCAGTAGTCAATGCCATAGCACACAGGGATTATAACCGAATAGGTTCTAATATTCAGATAGACATCTTTGACGATAGAGTAGAAGTTACAAGTCCTGGTGGTCTTCTTGCTGGGTTAGACATAAAGCATCTGGAAGGAATACATGAAACAAGAAATAGAAGAATCTGTAAAATCTTTCATGAAACAAAGGATATGGAAACATATGGGACTGGAATTGCAAAGATGAAGCATTGGATGCAGGAACATAGCTTAAAACCACCTGTTTTAACTCAGAAAGGTAATTTCTTTAAGGTAACCTTCTATGGTCCAGGTGATAAAATTTTGGATTTAGTTTCCGATATACCTAAAGAAAGACAAACGGATTTAAAAAAATTAGGATTGAATAAAAGACAGATAGAAGCCTTAAGGTTAATGGTTAATGAAGGAAAATCTTTGACAAATAGAGAGTACAGAAAGTTATTTGAAGTAAGCAATCAGACCTTCGTCCGAGATATGAGGTTATTGTTAAAGCTGGGTTTTGTCACTATTGAAGGTAAGGGACGAGCTTTAAGCTATAAGGCTGTTTGATGATGTCACGAAATGCACTGAAATGTCATGAAAAATGTCACAGAAAAAATGTCATGAAAAGGGATAAAATGTCATGAAAAATGTCACGAAAAAGTTGCCCCCTAAAAACCCTAATATGTCCCTAAAAATGTCCCTAAAAAATGCCAAAAATCTTAATCCCCAACTCCCACCTGACTGGAGATGGGTGAGGCTGGGGGAGGTATGCAAGATAAACCCTCGGCGTCCGGAAGGCTTCAATCGTTCTCCAGATGCACCAACTACATTTGTTCCAATGGCTACGGTAGATGAAAAATTGGGGACTATTACCAACCCAGAAATTGTTCCTTACTCGAAAGTTTCAAAAGGGTATACTTATTTTGAAGAGAACGATGTCCTTTTTGCCAAAATTACCCCATGCATGCAGAATGGAAAGCATGTGATAGCGAAAAATCTAATTGACAGGATAGGTTTTGGGACAACAGAGTTTCATGTTTTAAGGCCCAATAAAGAAATATTGTCAGAATGGATTCACTTTTTTATTAGACAACCTCTCTTTTTACAGGAAGCAACGGCATATTTTACAGGTGCTGTTGGTCAACAAAGAGTACCTCAAGAATTTTTAGAAAATTATATAATTCCTCTCCCTCCTCTACCTGTCCAGCGTCGTATTGTTGCTAAGATTCAAGAATTAATGCAAGAGGTGGAGCGTGCCCGAAAGTCTTGCGAAAAACAACTTGAGACAGCCAAAGCCCTTACCGCCGCATACCTCCGCCAAGTCTTCGAAAGCGAAGAGGCAAAGAAGTGGGAGAGGAAGAGACTGGAGGAGATGTTAGATATTATTGAAAGCGGTAGCCGTCCAAAAGGGGGAGTGTTTGAAATAAAAGAAGGTATCCCATCAATCGGAGCTGAACATTTAAATCCTTTCGGGGGTTTCCTTTTTAATAATATGAGATTTATACCCAAAGAATTTTACGAGAAAATGAAAAAAGGCAAAGTTCAAAAAGGTGATGTGCTGGTCGTTAAAGACGGTGCAACAACCGGTAAAGTTTCCTATGTAGATGATGATTTTCCTTACGGAATTGCTGCTATAAACGAACATATCTTTAGGCTAAGAGGCAAAGAATTTCTAACCCAGGAGTTTCTATTTTGGTTTTTATATTCTCCTTTAGGACAAATCCAAATTCAGCAAGAATTCCATGGAGCTGCTCAAGGTGGTATAAACCAGCGGTTTGTAAATGGAGTATATATTCCTCTCCCCCCTCTTCCTACTCAGCGTCGCATCGCCTCTGAACTTAAAGAGAAAATGGCTTATGTTGAAAAACTCCGTATTTCTATTGAAAAGCAGTTAGAAGCGATAAACGCCCTACCGCAGGCAATTTTAAGGAAGGCATTTAGGGGGGAATTATGAGAATGTCTCGTGCCTATATTGATAATTTCAGGAATCTTAGAAATTTCACAATGGAACTTTCCGAACTTGAAATATTAGTAGGTGAAAATAATATTGGAAAAACCAATATACTGCTTGCAATTAGTAAAATTTTATCTTTTGATCGAAGAAGAGTTTATTTTGATAATGATGACTTTGCTAACCCTGAAAAGCCCATAATAATTGAGTTAGTATTCACTGATTTCTCTACGCCCGAAGAGGAGGCAATTTTCTTTGATCATGAAGGGTTCAAGAACCCTGAAATGAATGAAGTAGTAATAAGGTTAAAGGCTGAATGGGATGAAAAGGAAAGGGACATCAATGTTTCCCTAACATTTGTAAGAGAAGATTTGCCTGAAGATGAACAAGAAATAAAAGAGTTCTCCTGGCATTTTAGGAGATATATCCCCTATTACTATATTCCTGCACATAGAGATATTGAAAAGGAGATATCCTCCAGAAGAGGAGATCTATTTGAGATATTACAATCATTTACTCCCTATCAACTCATGCCGATTCAGGCTTTAAAGAAAAGGACTTTGGCAAAGATAGATGACTTTTTAAAAGAAGCAGAAAAAAGTGATTATAATGACCTCGTATCAGAGTTAACTGTAGTTAAAACTACAGTAGAAAAAGTGGAAGAGGTTACAAAAGAGAAAATTGAGGAGATTATAACTAAAATCGAGGCTATTAAAGGCAATATTGAAAGCAATGAAAAAATCGATGAATCATCACTTTTTACCAAGATTTTAAGCCAGCTCAAAGATCTTATTATAGTCCTTCAGAATAGGCTCTCTATTCAAAGTAGTCTAAGTTCTCTTAAAGAAGAATTTAAGAACCTGTATGGATTAGAAAATATTCAAAATAGCTTAAATGAATTATTAGCTGAGTTTTTAGATAGTGAAGAACTAACTTTAGATACTATTTCTGCAAAAGATGAAGATTTTCTGAGGCAATTAAGCATCGGGATAGGCAACTATTCTATATTAAGACATGGAAGTGGATATCAAAGCCTCCTAAGCCTTATTCTAAAATTGTTCAAAACCATCTACCAAATAATTAAAAGAGAGGAAGTCGAATTTAAAAGCTTTATAGTAGCAATAGAAGAACCCGAAACGCACCTACACCCTCACCTACAAAGACATCTTATTAAAACCCTAAAAAATATTCAGCTTAAATTTTCAGACGAAGGTATATCCCTTCAATTTGTAATATCTACTCATTCCCCTTTTATAATAACACCACTTTCTTTTGATTCTTTAACATTTCTCCGTCCTGGTAGAGATACCTCACCAAACGCAATAAAGATAAATAAAAAAGAATTCGCTCAAGAAATTGTTGATAAACTTAATCTGACTAATGAAAAGGCTAAACAAAAGAAAATGAATCAAATAAGTCGGTGGTTAGATCATTTGTTTTATCATTCTCCAGAAATGTTTTTCAGTAAATGTGTCATAGTAGGAGAGGGAGAGACTGAACAAGGAGCTATCCCGATATTTGCTGAGAAAATTAGAAAAAATTTAGATCAATCTGGAATTTCTTTCTTGAATGGTGAAGGGGATAGTCTAATTTATCCTGTAAGACTACTATCAGCATTAAAAACTTCATGGGTGTTAGTTGTTGATAAAGATAAAGCTGAAATTCTCAAATCTTTGGAATCAGTTTCTGAGGAAAATATTTTTGTTACAAACACAAAAGCATTTGAAACAGAAATTCTTTCAACTGCGCCTTTAGAAAAAATACTTCTAGCTTTGGATGAGAAATCTATTCCTGAAAAGAATAGAGATAGAATAGCTGATTTAATAGGAGATTTTCAAAATCTCAAAGGAAAGGAAATTGAATCTTTACAAGATGTATTGGCTTATTTGGAAGAAAAAGAGATTGATAAATTTAAAAAGGATTTTATCTTAAAATGGATGAAAGCTGAAAAAGGATTATCTTTTGGCAGGATTTTAGCTGAACATCTTGAACCTAATGAGATACCAACAGTTTTTGTGGAAGCTATTATAAAGGCTGGAGAGATGTCAAGGGAGTATAGAGAGTGAAACAGAACAGAATTGTGCTTGATAAAGAGCAGAAGAAAGCTGTCTATGCACCTATAGATCAGTCTTTAATTGTTCTTGCACCTCCAGGATGTGGAAAGACCTTAATTATGGCAAAACGAATAGAATGCCTAATTAAAATAGGTGCCATTACGCCCCCATTTAAAATTTTAGGATTAACCTTCACTAATGCTGCTGCAAATGAGATGAAAGATAGGGTAACAAGTGAAGTTCCTGAAGCAGAAGGCATTGTTTATATTACAAACTTTCATTCTTTCTCTTATTCTGTGTTAAGGGCATATGGTAATGTTGTTGATATATCAAGAAAATTTACTGTGATAGGTGAAATTGAGAAAGAGGATTTCCTATTAAGGATTTTCAGTAAATATGAAAAAAGCATTAAAGAGATTACTGAGCTTCCTCCAGAAGATAGATGGAAACAACTTCAAAATAACGAAATTTGGAATAGGTATAAGGATTGGAATATAGAAAGACTTTTAAAAAGTAATAAGGTATATATGGATGGTGAATATGATGAATTATTTGAAAAGATAAAGAAAGAATATCAAATTGAGTTAGGCAAAAACGATTATTTGGATTTTGACCATATTCTTTGGTACACTTATAACCTTTTAAAGAATAATTCCTCAATCCTTGAATACTATCGCGCTACTTTTAGATACGTTTTAGTAGATGAATTTCAGGATACTAATTCATTACAATTTAGAATACTTTCTCTACTAACCTCTAATTATCAGGATTCTACAAGATACCCACCTGCAAAAGTATTTATTTTAGCTGACCCAGATCAAGCTATATATGAATTTCAAGGAGCAACACCTGAGAACATTAAGGTAGCTAAGAAAATTTTCCGCTGTGAAGTGATAGAACTATATAAAGACTATAGATTTTCTTCAGAGGGAATAAAATTGCTAAAAAATGCTATTTCGTCTTATATACGAAATGGATATATTAGTGATATTACAATAAGCTCAACGAATGATAAACCCAGTTTTGTTGCCTTAAATAGTATCGCCGAAGAAGCAAATTATATTTTGAATAAGGTTAAAAGATTCCAGAGTGATAATATCTCACTCCATGAGATAGCCATTATTGCATTTCCTCAATATAGGTTAAACGAAGTAAAAAGATTACTCGATCAAGAGAACATTAATAATATTTTTGTTCCTGATTTTAGATCCGGGAATATTGAGAGAAATTATAGAAAGTTATTTAAAGGCATTAGTAATATTGCAAAGAAAAAATCCAGTGGTTATCTATACTCTGCTTTTGAAGGAGTATGTGAAAAAGAGAATTTTGATATAGAAAATGATGAGGTACTTAAGATACTATGGAAAGTGGCTAAAAGCTATGACGGAGACCAGTTCAAGGCAAAATCCCTTTGGGAAAAGAATCAAATGTTTGTAAATGAGGTACTTTTAGAGATTAACTGGGGTGAAGTGCTAAGAGAAAGAGTCAAAAATAAAGTATTTCTTTCAACAATTCATGGTGTAAAAGGTTTGCAATTCGAAGTCATTATAATCTGTGGACTTGAACAGTATTCTTTCCCTAATTGGCGTATTTGCAATCCGTGCTATAGGAATTCTATAAAACCTGACTACCTTAAAAAAGAATTGGTTAAGAATTTAAAAATATTTTACGTTGGTATCTCACGAGCAAAAAAATATCTATATATGACAAGTTCTTTAAGCAGCAATTATGGGAGTTATAGACCTGTGACATGCATATTGGAGCCCTTTGCAGAAATGCTCGATTTAAATTTAAACAATGGTAGATTCTGTCCCAATTCGCGTGTCTTATATGGAGGAAAGTAATTATGTCTAAACAGAATCCTCATAAAATCACTACTCCACAGTCGCTGAATACCTATATTAAAGGTATCTGCGATATTATGCGACGCTCGGGTAGGGCTGGTGCCCTTCAGTATGTTCCTGAACTTACTTGGATGCTCTTCCTCCGCATCCTTGATGAACGAGAGGAGAAGGAGGCTGAACAAGCAAAGGCAGTTGGGGTTGAGTCCAGATTTTCGTTGAGTTATCCCTATCGTTGGCGGGACTGGGCTGCGCCAGATGGAAAAAAACGAAAAGAACTTCAGGAAGGAACTTTGGGCGGATTTATGAGTTTTGTTAATGGTGAACTCATACCTTACCTCAGAAGCCTTAAAGATAGACCAGGTGTTTCCCCTCGTCAGAAGGTTATTAGCCAAGTCTTCTCAGCCATTGAGAGAACAGGTATAGATACTGAACGCAATCTTCTGGATATTCTGGATAAGATTCACAACCTTTCCCTCGAAGAGGTTGATGAAACTCACATGTTCCCTATTTCTCAGGTTTATGAAGGGCTACTTCAGGAGATGGGCGAGAAGAACAATGACGGTGGACAGTTCTTCACGCCAAGAGAAGTAATCAGGGTGATGGTAAAGGTGATTGACCCCGAAATCGGTGAAACAGTCTATGACCCCTGCTGTGGAACCGGAGGATTTCTGGCTCAGGCATATCAACATATGAAACAGAAGGTGAAAACAGCGGATGATATTACGGTCCTCAAAACTAGAACCTTTTATGGAAGGGAGAAAGAAAATCTGATTTATCCAATTGTCCTGGCAAATCTTGTCCTCCAAGAGATAGATGAGCCACATATCTGGCATGGGAATACGCTGACAGAGATGGAGGTTTATGGAGGGCTCTTCTCAGGTGCACCAGCACTTTTTGATGTCGTACTTACAAATCCTCCCTTCGGCGGTAAAGAGAGAAAGGATGCCCAGACCCGTTTTGCCTATAAGACCAGGGCTACCCAGGTTCTGTTCCTCCAGCATGTGATAGATAGCCTAAAAGAAGGTGGAAGATGTGGTATTGTGATGGATGAGGGTGTTCTCTTTCGAACAAATGAGAAGGCTTTTGTCCAGACCAAGCGTAAACTTCTAAATGAGTGTAACCTGTGGTGTATCGTCAGCCTTCCACCGAAGGTCTTTGTGAATGCCGGGGCGGCAAGCAAGACCAACCTTCTATTTTTCACCAAAGGAAAGACAACAAAAGAGATCTGGTATTATGACCTATCTGATCTACATATAACCAAAAAGCAACCTCTAACCCTAAAACACTTTGAGGAATTCTTCAAGTTGTTTCCCAAAAGGACAATAAGCAAGCGTTCCTGGAAGGTATCAATAGAAGAGATTGAGGCCAAAAATTTCGATCTCAAAGCTGTCAATCCTAATCGAAAGGAACAAGAAGATAAAAGGACACCCAAAGACCTGATCCAGATTATCGAAAAAGAATCAGCAGAAATCGCGAAGGTTTTGAAAACCTTGAAAGATAAGGGGCTATAAATGTGACACAGGAGGTAAATGATGGCAGTGTGGTTAGTAAAAGAAAAAACATTAAAAAGGAGGAATAATGGAAGAAGATAGATTACGAAGGCATAAAGAGGATTTCATTCGTGCCATACATACAAAGAAAAAAATTCGTATAAAGTTTTATTCTAAGGAGGATTCTGGTTCGTTGGAGCGTAAATGTGCTCCTATGGACTACGGTCCGAGCCGCCGTGCCAGAGAGCAAAAAGATAAGTTTCATCTATGGGATTACGAAAGTGATACTGGTGCACATACATTGAGCTTGAATCCCGAACAGATTCAAGAACTCGAAGTATTGGATGAGTCGTTTGATCCAGGCGAATTCGTAACTTGGAACACCAAAGAGAAACCGTGGTTTATTTCTAGAAATTGGGGGATCTATTCATAGTAAACCATGGAAGTGTACGATAATCAAATCTCGACATTGGGCGAAATGGATGGTGGAGGCGTTCACCGTTTTATTGAAAAAAAAGGAGGTTTAATATGTTATCAATATGTGATAACCCTATAGTACAAAATATATTTAAAAATTCACCAGAACTTAAGATTCAGATACCGTGTCCTCGATTAAATTGGGGAAAAAGAAAAGAGTGCAGTGTAGGTAAAAATCAATGTGCTTTCCCAAATTACTATTTATCTCTACAACCTGACGATGATGATAGCAAAAATATAATACAAAAAAAATCAAAATTATTAGACGATATAAAAGAAATATATAAAAACCTTAGCGGTCGTAGAAACCCACATACTAACAAAGTTGAAAACTGGATATCTGAAGTGATAGATGAAGAGATAAAAAATTTGAAGAAAGCGGATACCAGAAGTATAACAATAAATTTAGGCGATACTAAGCTGAAAGTTGGCGTTGACTGTTTATTTTATACAGAAAAATCACAAAAATTGGTAATGATAGAATTTAAAGGCGCTTTTGCAGATTCTAATAGCGTTCGTAGTGCGATACTTAATGCGGTATTAGTGGCAGAATGTAGTGAGATAAGTCAGCCATTTGCAGGTTACACAGTGCATTATTACTATGTGGGTAATTTCTGGGGAGATATAGATATTCTTATGCAACAGTACAAGAATAGCAATGTTGTTAAACCATTAATGCAATGGGCAAAAGAAAAGGGATATTTTGCTGATGTCTATGGTTTAAAGAGTATTCAGGGATTAATAAAAGATATCGAGAGTAAACTAAAATAAGATCGATGTTTGCGGAAGAGGTTGGTTAACTATGAAAAATTATTTTCAATGATTGCTGATAAAGAGGAGATATAATGAAAATACGGTCAAGCTCATTGATTCATTGGCTTGATGAACATTCAGGCGGTGTTATTGCAATTTTTACTGTGTACAAGGTATGGGGTCAAATCTCGACATTGGACAGAACGAGATGCGGGAGTGTCTATGTAAAAATTACAGTCAGTTAGGGGAAAACATAGATTTAACATCCGGTTAATCAAAGAGGTGATTTATGAGTAATATTTTGAAAATATTATGTTTGATAATTTGTTTTCAAATATACGGGTGGAGTAAGAATTTGTTAATCGGTATAAAAGGTGGTATCAATAGTGTACTTATACCACCTGCTTTACACGGCTGGGGTTTAACTTTCTCTGGTAAACAGATGGGATTTGAAATTGATTACTGCATTAACTTTCTCCACTTAGGTACGGGTTTTACTTACCAATCAAATAGATTAGAAAAAACAGAATGGCAATTTAAAAGACTTCAATTAGACTACATACAGGTAGATTTAGTAATCATAGGAATTTCTTATTCTATATTATCTTTAAAAACTGGCTTAATTTTTCAAAAAGGACTTTTTGATTTTGAATCGCCACTCAAAACTGCCGTGATGACATTTATTGAATCAGAAATTCGACCAAGAATTATAAGGAGTTTTGGAATACTATTTGCATACAGGCCTGTTTTTCATTTTAATTCTGAAGAGCGGTTTATAGATTACTATGGGGGATATTTATCATTTGGTTTAAATTATACATTTTAGGCCGCCCTGGGCTCAAATAAATTTTTGCATGTAAGTTAATATTTTGGAATACAGAGAATAAGGCTTGATCCTAAAATTCGATATCTTGACAATTTATAGATTGAGATTATAATGGATTAATAATATTAAAACTTATTAATGCCTAATGGCCACCAAATAGGCCAGTAAAGTTACTGATAGGAGATGAATATGATGAGATTTAATGGTAATCTGATTTACAAACTCTACGGCTTGTCAGATGAGGAGATAAAAATTGTAGGGTGGTATTTAAAATTAAAATAAGGAGGAAAATATGGCAAATATAGGATTTCAAAAAAGATTAAAATCTGAAATTGAAAAGATATCACAAGAGTTTGGTTGTCAATTAAATATTGCTTTCATTCGTTCAATATTAGAAGCAATCTTTAATATGCATGAGTTCGAAATCGATGAGGCTATTACTGACGGAGGGATGGATAAGGGGATAGATGCGATATTTGAACAAGAGAATGAAGAGGGTGAAAATATTTTATATGTAGTTCAATCAAAATATTTTAATCAAAATTACGATAAGACAATAGATGAAAACTCAAAAAATTTAATAATTCATGCTGTTGAGAACTATATTTTAGGAGATTATCCATTAAATAATTTGAATAAAATATTGAGAAAAAAAGTAGAAAATTATAGAAATAGATTAGTTGAAGGAGAAATTGATAGCATAAGTATTGTTTTTACTACTAATGGACAAAGGCCAGGTGATAATATTATCTCAGAATTGGAAAAATTTAAAGAAGATAATCCTCAAATTGTCTATGAAATATATGCTGAGGATGATTTATCTGCATTATTTATACCGCCGTCAGCCAGAATGGTGAAAAAAATCGAACTCAAAATTATAAAAGAAATTGGTAGCGGTGATAAAACTTTTCTAAATATGCCAGATATAGATGTAATGAGCGGTAAAATGATCCGAGTTGATGTATATGAATTAGCAAAAGTAATAGAAAAAAATCCGAACATTTTTAATGCCAATGTTCGGGCCTATCAGTCGATAAGGCATAAGGTCAATAAACAAATTGCTGAAACTTTAAGAGATCCTGAGCAGTTGAAACAGTTTATTTATCTGAATAATGGAATTACTCTATTATGTGACGATTTTGAAGTTAAGCCTGGCAACGTAATTATTAAGTTAAAAAATCCTTCAATAATTAATGGATGTCAAACAGGAAATACTATTTTTGAAGTATACAAAGAAGGGAAAATACAACCCAACTGCGGATTTGTTTTGGTGAGAATAATAAAGTCGAAGGACGTAGAAATTAAAAAAAGGATAATTCTAGCTACCAATACTCAGATAGCCGTTAAAAGTAGAGATTTGATTAGTGAAGATAAAATCCAGAAGGAGTTAGAACAGCAATTTTTAAATTTGGGTTATTACTATGATCGTAAAAAAAATATGCATAGAGATAAACCAAAAAATAAAGTTATTGACTTAGAGAAAGCCGCACAAGCATATTTAGCTTTATATTTGGAAAAACCGGCAGAAGCCAAGAATAAAAAAAGTGAAATTTATAAAAGTTATTATGAACAAATTTTTAACAAAGATCTTACTGCTGAGCAATTATTGATCGCTTATAAATTATATTTGGATATTAATTCACGCGTTCGTGAATTAAGAAAAAATGTGTCTCCAAAAAGAAAAAGTGTCTTAGGTAATAGCATAATGCATTTATTACCGCTATATAGAGAATGGATACTCAAGCCGGATAATATGGATTTGCCTGTGATAGAAAAGGATCTATCTCAAGTAATGTTTCCAAATAGTAAGATTGATAAGGTTATACGAAAAATGGAAAAGATAATAGGTATTTTATCCGAAAGAAGAGATTTCAATCCTCAATACTTCTTCAAAAGTGCCAATTCTTTAAATAAGATTAAAAATGACAGAACCGCAAAAGTAGATTATCAAATTCTTCTCACTAAAGAAAATAGGCGAAGATACAGGGATTTAAGATATTATAAGCCAGAAAAATTTTCTGTTGATGGTAATACCTTTTTAAAAATAAAACATTGGAACGATCTTTTTGTATGGATGATGGATAAATATTCTGAACAATTTGATGTAACAGAAGGTAATATAAATTTCGTTGATTCGGGCTCTAGGGTGCTTCTGCTAAAAAATCCTGACACGGAGGAAAAAAAGATAAGGAAGCAAATTAAAAATGGATTATGGCTGTTGACCAATTTTAGTTCTAAAAAAATAAGTGGATTTTGTTTTGAATTTGCTGAGAAATTAAATTTTGATTTATGCATAAGATTACGACCGACAAGATTTAGGCTCCAAAAAAAATATAAAAAACAAAGAAGACACAAACATTGATGTCAAAGAATACGAACACTAGATTGATCAATTAATTTATGAACTTTATGGTTTGGTAGATGAAGAAATAAAAGTTGTGGAAGATGCTACTAGACAAAGTTATTAAAATGCATAAAAAACTCATCAATATAGGACGTATTACTATTTAACAAGAGAATAATTGTGATTGATTCATTATATAAAAAATTATATGATATTAACCTTTTAAAACGAGCGTGGCATTTAGCTAGAAGTGATACCCGAACTGATTTCATCCAAGATTCTTTTAGATATGAGGATTTTGCTTTTAATTTAGATAAAAATCTACAGGCTATTTCAACGGCTCTGAAAGCGGAACGATATCACCCAAACTCCCTTCTTTATATTGATGTACCTAAATCTACATTATCAGTGAGACCCGGTAGTATAACTTCTATTGAAGATAGAATTGTTCTTTTTGCGATTACTATGTTAATTGCTCCCAAGTTAGATAGAAAATTACCAGAAACAGTTTATTCATATCGCCTAAAAGAAGGATTTGATAACGAGTCGCTTTTCAAGGATTTAGAGATTCTTAAATTCCCTTTTCTAAAGAGGACGACAATACACCGGCAAATAGATATTTTAGAACCTTGGTATGGACAATGGCCCAAGTTCATTGAAAAAGCTGTCTATGCATTTGAAAGAAAAGGATATAAATTCTTAACTTTGTCTGACATCTCTGCCTATTTTGAAAATATTAATTTGCGCATACTACGAGATAATTTGTTAAAGTATTTACCTAAGGAGCAAAAAATAATAAATCTGTTATATCTCCTTCTAGAATATTGGACATGGCCAACTATACATGGTCTTTCAATAGAAAGAGGTATTCCTCAAGGTAATGATGTAAGTAGTTTTATAGGTAACATTTATTTATTACCTCTTGATGAAGAATTTATAAAATTTAGCAGAAAGAAAGATATTCAATATTTTCGGTATATGGATGATGTTAAAATATTTTCAAAAGAAGAAAATATTGCAAGGGAAGTTATATTTGTAATGAATAATATTCTCAGAAGGTTACATCTTAATATTCAAGGTACTAAAACAATAATTTTAGAAGGAGATGAGATACGCGATGAGCTAATAGATAATAGATTGGATGAAGTAAACAAGGTAATAAAAGATATTCAAAAAAAATCAAAATTGCTTACAAACAATAAGAGACAAGATTATCTTAGTAAACTTAAAAAAGAATATAAGAAAATTAAGAAAAAGAATAAAATTATCCAAGGTAAAGATTTACGACTTTATCAGAGGCTTATCACGGGTTTTACACTTTTGGATTCTTCTTACATGGTTAATAATTTATTAAAACAACTGCCTAAAAATCCAGATGCAAGGCTCCTTAGGAAATCAGTTTTATATCTTAAAAAATTCCCAAGGAGCAGCGAGAAAATAGAAAATAGTTTGCTGCAATTCCTGGAGTCCTCTGTTAACCTTTTCCCTTATCAAGAGGCTCGTATGATCGAATTATTGCGATATTTAAAAAATATATCTCCAAGAAGCAGTTCCTATGCAAACAAGTGTTTGAGATTAAAAAAGAAACATTGGTATGTCAAAGTCCAATCTGCATTGCTTTTATCTAGTTTAACCTTGTCAAAAAAGCCGTTAAAAACTTTGAAAAGAATGTATGAGAATGAGAATAATATTGAAGTGAAGAGAGCCCTTGTTGTATGTTTATGTCAGTTACAAAAGGATGAATTAGATGAGTTTTTAAAAACTCTCGTATTTGAGAATGATAAAAAGTTATCTTCCTTGGGTAAGATGTTATTCTATATCTACACTAATAGAAATAATACCGCCGTCAAAGAGATATCGAATATATTCCGCCATTTCAGTGAAGAATTTATATTGGACAGATATTACAAGATTGAAGTTATGAAATATTGTAATAACGGTGAAGTAAGAAAAAAATTATTAAAAAGACTAAAAGCAGTCAGAAAAATAATTAAGAGAGAACATCTTAAAAGAAAAGTTAATAAAACTATTAAGTTTCTGGATGAACCGTAGTGAAATACCATTTGGGAGAAATGGTGTCAGTTCTATCTGCCAAACCAAATCTGCAATATCTTCAGCCCCTCAGGACTTGATTACTTGAAGGGTGTTTATGAGGAATTTAATGAAAGGTGGTAAGATGAAAAGATTAACTAATGCATTTGGAATTCGAGGTCTAAAAGCTTCTATGTCTGATAAAAATATTTTGGAAGAGCTGAATGAACGAACTGCTCACTTTCAGTTTGTTAATGGCATTAGCTTTAGTAGGTGATTGTCAATGTCTATTTTACTAAAATGTTATAATAGACAGGCACAAAGAGATGTAGGGAAAAGTGGAATAGATTTCAATAAAGTTTATTGTCCACGTCCTGAAGAACTAAGATGTGATCTAATCAGTGCGCCATGTTCCTATCCGTATTATTATGCATCACTGCAGCCGCTTCGGAATGATAACAATCGTTTTAAACAATACAAAAAGGAAATTTATAATGAAATTCATAAATTATACCTAGAGGGTAAAAATAATGGTGTTTGGGGTCGACATAATCCCCATATTAAAAAAATTGAAGACTGGATAGCAGATGTGGCAAAAAAAGAAATTCGCAAATTAGAAAGATACCCTTCAGAAAATTCTCCTTCAAGACATATTAAACTTTTTCTGGATAATATAGAATTTCAGATCGGTGCTGATACGTTACTCTATCATTCTGATACATATACACTAATTTTAGTTGAATTTAAGGGCTATTTTAGAGATACTAATAGCATACGCAGTGCAATACTAAATGGGTTAATCTTAAAGCATGCAAGATTAAAAGATGCTCCTAAAAAAGTGAAGCGCAAATTATACTATTATTTGGGAAACGGTTGGGAATCTACTGATAGTTTAATTAGAAATAAATTACCGGTTATCGCGCCATTAGTACAGTTTGCACTGAAAAAATGTTATGTACGGGGATTTTATACTTTAAGATATTTGAAAGAATTCGTGAATGATCTGAATGATGCTCTTGCAGATTTATAGGAAGCAAATGAACAATCGAGAATCAAATCTTCCCATGTAAGTTAATCTTTTGTAGTGTAGAGAATAAGATTTAAGTCTAAATTAGACATCTTGACAATTTATAGATTAAGATTATACTAAATTAGTAAAATTAAAACTTATTAATAACTGATGGCCACCAAATAGGCCAGTAAAGTGAAAAATTGGGGATGAATGAATATGATAAAATTTAAAGATGATTTTTATAACAAAGTCTACGATTTAACTAAAGAAGAGATGAAAATTGTGAAAGAGCCAGTCATTATAATGTGCTTTAAGAGCGGCAAAAATGAATAATACGAGAGAAGCAATAAAATGTATTGTCCAAAAGATTGATGGAACTCCTTTTTTATTCTTTTCCGGAAAAGATATTCAGTCTTTAATTTTTAAGGATATACTGAAGGAATATGATAATTCCTATCCGACAAATTTAAAAAAATCCAAAGGGGAACTTTATTGGGCTGAAAAGGTGTCAGGTCTTGCAGACCAAATCTGCAACATCCTCAGCACCTCAGGAGTTTATTATCTGAGGGAAGTTTATAATGAAAATAATTTCTGAACCAAATATAAAAAATAATGCAAGGAAAGCTCTTAATAAATTAAAGCCGCAATTTCTAAGGATTATAAAGTCTGCTGAATATGACCTACAAAAACATATTGAGATTAAATCTAATGACGTAGAAAGATTATACAAATTACTTATTGTTCTTTTTTTAAGGAAAGCAATTGACATCTGTCGAGCGATTTTGAGTATTCTGTCGACGGATATAACTTTATGGCGCGAAGCTACAGCGTTAGCTCGTACTTTAACCGAAGTTTATACAAATTCACGTTTAATGAAAACAAACCCACAGTATTGGTGCGAAAGATTCATAAGATTTGATTGGGTACGTCGATACAAATTTATGGAACAAATAAGCAACCTAAGCGAAGAAATGAAAAAAACCTTAAATGCTGATGTTGAAAAAAAATCCGAATTAAAGAAGGAATATGATAAATTTAAAAATGACTATGGTAAACATCAGCTGAATACATGGCACGGTTTGCGGAGTGGTGAATTTTTGCAAATAATTAAGGAAGAAGGCGAAGATTCATACATTTATCAAGTTATTTATAGATTTCAATCAGATCAAGTACATGCCGAAAGTAAAATCTTGGATGAATATCTGCACCAGACAGATGAAGGTATTGAAATTGTAAAAAAGGTGACACCTGATGATATAGATAGGCTTCTGGTCACGGTAATAACGCTCTTCACAGGGCTATATGCATTGTGTAATGATGTCTTAGGCTTTAATAAAGGCGAACTAATTAATGATTTCATTAGAAAACTCAAAAAAATGGCGAAAAAATGATGTTATCTCTATCTGCCAGACCAAATCTGCAACATCCTCGGCACCTCAGGCATCGATTACCTGAGGAAGATTTATAAGGAATTTGATGAAAGGAGGTAAGATGTTGAACAATCCTTACTTAAACCATTTAAATCAGTTAATTGAGAATTATTCTTCAATTCTTATAGATAATACGCTTAATATTGATACGGTATGGAATATTATAAAGAAATTGGATCATTCTCAAATCATGGATGGACTAATAGGGTGTCTTAATGCTGAAAATACCAATAATAACATAATAGATAGTATTATAGGCTTACATAATGTGGATACACCTATACCCCCTCAAATATTGTCTCATTTCATCTTTCACCAGCCTCCACCTTACATTACGCTTCGATTATTATTATTGTATTTAATTATTGGGTACTGTATCCCATTAGCAGCTGGTATCACCAAAGATCTGTTAGCTTATCCACATTTTCGCTCAATGTTAGAGGAACTGTGGGAAATTGCGATCTTTGAAATACATCCTTATCAAATTGGTCCAACCAATCAAGGTACTTTACATTCTATCTCTGTTTTACGTATGTTAAATAGAGTTAACAATCTACACACATTGGATTTAACAGGTATCGGACACAATTCGAGAACTGTTAATATAGCAGAAGGCGTGATACTATCATCAGCGTGTGCACTTCACGACATCTGGAAAGCCTCAATTAATTCAGGGAATCATAATGTTAATGGTTCTAATTTTATTCGCAATTCAGCCGAACTTGTTAACCAATTTTCTGCAAATAATCAAAATGAATTTAATAATTTTAAAGAGGCAATAGCTAAAGTTACCTTGGTCCACAGTGGGTCTTACAATTTTAATTTAATCGGGAATCTATCAATAAATAATATTAACTGCCGCGTGAAGGAAATCAGCGCTATTTTTCGGCTTAGTGATGTTCTTGATATAACCTGTAAAAGAGTATCAACAATTTACAAAGAAATAAATCTAAATAGTTTGCCACCAGAAAAACAAGCCGCTCTTCTTGCCCGAGAAAAAATTAATAAAGTATGTTTCGATTTGAATAATAATCTCATTATACTTCGGTGTAGTGCAGTTGATCAGAATGTTCACGACACTGTAAATTATGAAAATGCTTTATTGGATAATTCTAATAAAGTCACCTTATCCACTGGTGCAGTAAATATAAGCAACAAGAGTTGTAATGCTGGTGTGGTACTCGATAATATAAACATTCCGAGAGTTTTACGAGCTATTTAAACATAAAAGATAGTCAATGCAGGCGTCAAATCTTCGCATGTAAGTTGATTTCCACTTCGTAAGTGGAAGATTATTGGAATGATTGTCCTTGACATAGAACAAAAAATGTATAAAATTGTCCTATGGATAGGACGATAAGAACAATTCTCCTTGAATGGGGCAGCCGGAAACTGCCCGGGGTAATCGACCGTGAGATCGACCTGAGCAGTTATGCCCGGGTGAAGCCGGCCAAAATAATCGTGCTCACCGGCTTCAGAAGGGTGGGCAAGACCTATCTCACATTCCATTTAATACAGAAGCTCTTAGAGCGGTGGTCCCGGGAGGAGATTCTCTATATTAATTTTGAGGATGAACGGATTCCGTTAAGAACGGAATTCTTAACTCTTCTTCTGCCTACAATAAGACGATTATTCCAGAAGAAGGTAAAGTTCTTATTTCTTGACGAGGTCCATAATATCCCGAATTGGAGTAAATGGTTGAGAAGGGTTTACGATAAAGAAGATATTCGGTTCTTTGTCTCCGGGTCTTCCTCAAAGATGTCGAGACAGGAGATCCCTACTGAGTTGAGGGGCAGATTTTTGGAAGTCAGGGTATTACCTCTTTCCTTTAAGGAATTTCTCCGCTTTAAGGATTTGAAATTTGACCTGGAAAGAGTAGAATATGTTGTGGACGAGAAGGCAGAACTCTCTAAGGCGCTTGATGAGTATCTGTCATACGGTGCCCTGCCTGAGATTGTTCTGGCCGATGAGGAGAAAAAAATCGAAATCGCCCATTCATATTTTCAAACCGTGATCAGGAGGGATATCATTGAGCGCCATCGGGTGAACAATGAAGAGGCATTAAAGGCTCTTTTACGATTACTGCTCAATTCCACAAGTTATACAATCAGCAAACTCTATAACACCCTGAAGAGTTTGAATTATGAAATCGGCAAGAGCACCCTGATGAACTACATCAGTTATATTGAAAATTCTTATTTTATGATCAGTACCCCGATTCTTTCCTTCAAGATAAAAAATCAATTACAGTATCCGCGCAAGGTCTATTTCATAGATAATATCTTCATTAACTCAATCTCTACAAAATTCTCGAAGGACTACGGAAGGCTCTATGAGAATCTGGTTGCGGTTGAACTCTTAAGGCTAAGGGCAAAAAATCCATTAATGGATTTCTATTATTGGAGGAATCCACAACATGAAGAGGTTGATTTTGTGATCAAAATCGGCGAAAAGGTCAAACAGAGCATTCAGGTCTGTTATGACCTCTCAGACCCCGACACCAGGAAGCGGGAATTGAGGGCTCTGGTCAAGGCTGGCAAAGAGTTGCAATGCGATAACATGTTGGTCATTACCGAAGATTATGAAGGCCACGAGATATTCAAGAATAAAGAGATAAAATTTATTCCTTTATGGAAATGGCTATGCCGATCCAGGTTTAAATCTTTCCAGGTAAGTTGATTTCCACTTCGTAAGTGGAAGGTGATAATTAGTATCGCAGAATTTAATTAGTGCCTGGTTTATTAAGGTGATCAAAGGCGTTAGGATTTATTTCACATATTGAAACATAAAGTTGTAGCATTTCCTCATAAAAATATTTTGCAAATTGGCAATTAAATCGTTTTTTAGCTATATCTACACGGTGGTTATGTACTACATGCATGTGGCACATATCACAAAGTCTTATTAACCAACAATCGTAACAATCAATATATTGCGCTTTCCTGAATTGGTTCATCACATCAAGCACTTTTTTTACATCTACCCCATTTTCTATTGTTCCAATTTGCATATTCTCATTTCCATCTGTTTTTTCGCAAACAAATAATCTGCCCGCTGTATCTACAAAAAGCTTCCTTGCGCTTGGAATACATATCAGTCTTCTTATAATATTTGATCTATTAAGAGGACTCGTGTCTCGATAATGAATTCTTTTCATGAAAGTTTCAAAAAGGTTATAAACGAATGGGTTACTATCTTTCTTAACTACCTCCCGACTACACTTTTCATAGTAAATTTTTTTCATTTCTTCCCAACCATTGACTTCTGCAGATTTAATATTCTGTATCAAAGTTGAACCAAAGGATTCAACCCACCGGCACATACATGTTAGTTTGGTCTCCGAAAAAAATGATTTTAATATACAGTAATCAACAGGAGGAGATAGAACGGCATTGCATATTAATGAATTTCTATAATATTCTTCCGAAAGTTCTCGAATCATTTGTATGTTTCTCCAAACTATATCAAATGTACCCTTGCCACTTTCTTTCAAAACGCGATTACGATCGTGTATTTCTTTAGGGCCATCAAGACTTATAATTAATGTAATATTATTGTCTATCAGGAGTTCAATAATTTTCTTATTTAAAAGACTCCCGTTTGTTGTAATAGAATATTGTAGTGTATTATTCTGGCTACCATATTTTTGAATAATGGAGCGTATCAGGCCCCAGCGAAGTAGAGGTTCACCGCCGTAGAAACTTACCACTCTTGGACGCGTTTGTTTCTGGGAATGATTAAGCAGGTATTCGACCGCTTTTCTTGCAATAGATAAAGACATATTTTTCAAGGAATGTTTTCTATAATGTTCAAATGACTCTGAATAAATGCAATATTTACATCTAAAATTACACTGCTCTGTTATCCCAAGGGTAATCGAATTCATTTTTGAAGATATCAGTTCATTTACTTCATCTTCATTCCATAAGTAATCATATTCATACCGAGAAATACTCTGAAAGAATCCTAAATTATTAAGTTTATCAATAGTACTTAAACAGTTTTCGAGTAAATGACTTTCAAATTGCGTAGAGTATTTGCTAAGAAATTCAGTTTTGGAAAGAGAAGACACAGAATCTATAACTTCAAAAAGTGGTTCACTTACTCGGACAAATTTATTCATTGAAGGTGAATATAGATATTTTTTACCGCTATACGATATTATTTTCTTATAAAACATATATGTTACCTCCAAAAATCAAGTGGGGAGACAAAAATGCCTCCCCACTTGATTTATTTATCCAATTAAGCCACCAGCAGCTCCACCGCCCCAACCAGCAACATCGGCAAGAGAGACTGGACACTTGCAATCTAAACAAATATCCAAACAATCCAGTGTGCCTCTGGTAGATATCCTTTTGTCTTCTATTTGAGCTTGGAAATTTACAAGCCAAGCCTGCTCAAGGATGCCGATACCTGGTTCTTGTGGTAGTTTCTTTTTCTTCTCATCCATTTTTTACCTCCTTTTTTTTCTTTTTTTATCTTTTTTATTAGAAGACCCCCGGCGGGTATGCGAAGTTTGGCGTAAGCCAAATTGGGTGAGCAAACCGCATCCCCGCTACCCCGATATGGGCAAGACGCGAAGCACCGCAGAGTGCCCATATCCGTCGAACTTACACCTCAATTTTAACATTTACTTTACCACCACCTCTACTTTTTTGCCCTCCTAATAATTTTATATTCTCTATAGCAGGAATCATAACTTTCTCAATTAGAGTTTTTGTTCTTTTTGTTTTATCCTTTTCATCCCAGTATTCTAACCATTTATCAATTACTTTATTTCCAAGTTTTCTTGCATCACCAAACTGTATCCCCTGCATTTCCAGTATTGGTTCAAAAATTACGATGCTAATACTACCGCTAAATACCGTTCCCGGTTTTACCTGTTCACCATCAACTTTTGCACGAGCGGCTGCAGTTCCTATTTTCCTATCGATTCTTATATTTGTTTGATCTATTACGCTACCTTCGCTCTCAGGGTAAAAGTTGCTAAATCTCAGGAATCCCATAAGCCCTGTAGTTCCCATAAAGTAACATACGGGACAAATGCCAATCTTCTGATCGTTTATTTCGGGAATCAAAATATTTTTGTCATCAACACTGATTTGGCATCCAGAAATTTCTTTTTTTCCTAGTTTCGCTTTTTTCCTGTATTTTCCTAAGTTGATTAATTCTTCCTCAGCTTTAGATGGGTCGGGAGATGGAATACAGGGATTTAACAAGTCTTTCTTATCATCAGGTATGTTGAATATCTTGGTAAATTCATCAGCCTTTTCTATGAATAACAATTCTAATTGATGTCTTAAGGCTCCCTTAAAACTGGTTGCAGGTATAACTGGAATTCGATCCACTTTGAATATGGCACCTTTTTTCTCCGTCAATGGCGAAGGGGCAGCACCTATGTGTAGAAAACTTCCTTCTGCAACTTCTATCTTCACGGGCAGTTCCAAAATCTTAATTTTTCCTTCTTCTTTAAATGCAATCTCTTTTGTCTGTCCATTTATTTCCCGACTTATTTTTTCGCTCATTCTATCACCTCCCAATATTTTGTTAGCGAGTTTAATTTTCTTACAAAATAAGCTATCTCTTCAGGAGAGATTCCAGATATGTAAAGCTCTTTTACGTATTCAAGAACCCTCTCTAACGCTCTATTCTGAGGATAAGAAGTTCTCTTTATTTTATCTACGAAATACTGCTCAACCGTTGTGATGTTATATCTCTCAATCACCTTACCATAACTGTCCATGTTTGGCAATTTGCACTCTACAAGACCACACCATTCAAGATTTTCAAATAATTGTTTTAAAAGATATGGTTTATTATCGAATGCTGATTTTAGCCACTCCCCTCGTTTTTTCAGCTCGTTAATTTTCTCTCGCCGCCAACTATTAGTTCTTTGTTCTTGATTCTCTATTTCTCTAATTCTACTATCAACTTTACTTATAAACTCGTCTCTTTTGCCTTCATTAAATAACCTTCCCAACTCTTTCCAACTATCTTTCTCAAAAAGTTTTGGAATATTATCTCTTTTATTCCTGTCATACGGACTATTGAATATGTCTCTATCATTAAGAACTTTCTTAAATACTTCATCCATTTTACTCGTCATAATATGTCACCTCCTTTAATAAAACTTCAGGGGTTTTAACCAGACTGCCAGGAAATAGTGCCCTTTTGTATGTTCCACCTATTGAAAAACTGTCTGGTTGGAAGAGGTATCCATAAATCGGAGATATTCGTTCAATTCCAAAATATTCAGCCTCTCCTTCAAACACCTTAACCTTTAAAATTCCCTGTTTTATCTCTGATTCAATCTCCTTCACTTCAACTATTTTTGATTTTCCAAATCCTTTGCTTTTCAGAGCGCCAAGTTGGAACTCCGTATTTTTTAGCTTATCTTTTAAGTTATCTCCTTTGTAAAAAGGGATATACACTTTCGCTTTGATTTTTTCACTTATTGGTCTTAGATATGTAGTAATTATGGGCATTTTTGAAATATTAAAAAACTTATCCTTGACAGAATATGTAAATTCATCAAATTTGTAGGTATTTTCTTCAAAAAATCCAACAGCAGGAACTTCAATACCAAAATAATGTTTTAATGCTCCCTCAATAGTGGAAGAAGGAATAGTATTCTGGCAGGGTCTGAATATACCACCCTTAACTCTCTCTCCTATGATTACGGAGTCTATTTCAAGTTTTAACTCCAGCAACTCTTTATTCATATTCACTACCTCTTAAAAGCCTGTATAGGTTTAAGAATTTTGATGGCTTTATTCCTTCTGAAAACAACTCGTAAATTTTGGAATATCTCTCTCTATTATTGAATATCTCAACAGAAATATGAATTTCGGATTGAAGGCTCTCTCCTAACTGAACAAGTTTATACAAGAATGAACTTGAAGTTTCCACGTTGAGAGCTTTCTCAATGATAACATCCAATTCATCTTTCGTATATTTCTCAGTGAATACTTTATGATAATGCACATTAAGAAAACTCTTGTTATTTTCCTCAAAAAAATTCCAGTGATCTCTTATAGGATATTTAATATTAGCAATGGACAACGATATGCTTATAGGAGAATTCTCATTACTAATGCAGTCTGAAAAATATTTGCTGAATACAGTACTGAAAGTATCTATAACTTTTTTTGTTAATTCTGGGGAGTATTTGAATACGCCCAGCTCATCGTACCCAGGAATAGGCTTTTTAATATCATCAACTCTGCTAAACTCTCTCCAGAACTCTTTTAACATTTCTCTGTAATCTTTGTTAAAATCTACTTGTAAAGCAAGAGATCTAAACTCTTCTTTCAGAACATTTGCTTGTATGAAATTGTACTGGTCAATATATTCTTCAAATGATTTTTGCAACCATTTTTCCAGTTTGTTCTGATTTAGAGAGAACTTAAACCAGCAGACTTTAGTCCCCTCTTCTTCCCATACAGTTGCATATTCTCTGAAGGGCTCACCCATGTCTCTTATTTCCTGACACTTCTCACATATCCACTCTCTTATATTCTCTTTTATTCGTTCTACACCCTGCTTTTGCTGGCATATATCACATATGGGGGGGTATATTTCTTCTGGAAGTTCAGGCATAAGATATCTCTTATATACTTTAGTAGCCCGATTGGTAAGAACACTTAATCTTGCTTGCTCATTTGTTTGCCTTGCTTGCAGAGTTTTTCTATCCAGTATCGAGTTTAATATTCCCAAATCGGCTAAGGTTTCCTCTGTTTCTATATAAAAGCCCCAGACAAGAAAAGGTTTGAGTATCTCCTTTAAATCCTGATTTGATGGAAGAAAGAATGTAATAAAATCTGAAGTAGCGAATATAACCTCATCTTCGTAATTACCAACAATCAAATCTATGATTTCCTCCCTCTTTCTGAGAAGGTTTATGTCCTGTAACCTAACGAAGGAGTGGGGGAATTTTATCCTGCATTTTACTAACCTTGCCGGCCATTTGCCCTTGTTTGTATCATTCGTCCCAGTTGTTCTTTTACCTCCTTCAGCTTCTTTTATTGTTTTTACTTTTATTCCGTTATATTCAATTGCTATTGAACCATCGGCTTCTATAACTATCTCTGTGTTTTTCTCAAGAACTCTGTATATTTTGCCTGCCAGTTCAACATGCGTATAAAGAGTGGTTACATTCCTCGGAATAGATTTATCTTCAGGTGTTAGCATAAGATGTTCCCTATACTTATTCAGAAATTTACTCCCAGATTGGCAATTCTGAATTTCATTAAATAGTGTTTTTAAGTCATTAACAATTTTGAATGCTGCCCAATATTTCCCATTTTGCGCTTTATTTTGGTAAAAATCCCTGTTCCATAGTTTTAAAACTCCGGGTTGTTGACTCTGTATCTTTCCCAATTCCAAAGTTGCCCTGGATACCGACGAAGCCAAATGGTCAGCAATTATTAACAAAAAGAGATGATATTTATCCACAGGTGAAGTAATGTTCCCAAGACTATCTCGTAAATTCCACTGGTTTATATCTTTGTTTAATTCTGAGATTTCATGATGATATTGTCCCCACCAGGAGGAAGAAGCTGGTTGCGGGATTCCAGACTTTTGAAAATCAAATTTAACAAAGACATGCCCTTTCCACGATTGTCCGATTTGATTTTGTAATTGAACTTTAACCTGATCATCAACTAATTTACCTATATCGTGTAGTTCCGGAATGAATTTTTTATTGGTCATTGTTTATTACCTCCATGTTGACTGGCTTGGGTATTACACATAACTTGTTCATATACACGCGGATATGCTCATCCTGAATGTTACCCGGATTCTGTCTCCAGTTTCGTGGAGATTTCCAGAATTCTACAATCATAGTATAAGTATACCCACCTACGCCGTGCTGTCAATGCCCGATTTAAAAAGAGGCAGTCCTATGCTTAAATCTTAGCATATAAGTTGATTTCCACTTCGTAAGGAGCAAATTCGGGGTCAGGCCTGGAAATTAGAAATTAATGACGGGACGGGTTTCATCTCTGAATATTGGACAAAAAGTATATTGACATAAATGTTTTGTAGGAAATTATAAAAAAGGTATTTTCTCTTTGAGTGTCAGTATAAACAACCCATATCTTGAATATTCAAATTTCTCTTTTTTACAATTTTTATATATGACTAAGGTTGGAAAACTTGATTCGTTAAAATCATAATTTTCTAAGCTGTCATGTAAGTCTTTTCCTTCCGGATGATGGTAATCAATGATGAAAAAAAGTTTATCTTTATTGGTTTTTGCAAGACCGATAAAGTATTCTTTTACATAAATACATGGAATACAATATTTGCTACAATAAGCAACAGTCATGGGAGTCTTGGATTTTATGCGGGCAATAAGTTTTTTCCAGCTGTCACCTTTCGGCTGCCTTACAATATACAGATTTGAATAGGGGTAATTTTTTATTAAGTCATTATTATATTGGATTTGTTGTTCTAAATTTCTTTTTGCTATTGGCGATTCGTTAAGATAATCTATGAACTTTGGAGTTAGTGCTAATAATATCGCCAATCCAATTCCTGCCCCTATTATGAACAAAATTCGATTGATTTTTATTTTTCCTCCTAATTTATTATCTGATTTTAAATTTTAATAATTTAATAATATCTTATTTTGGAATGATTGTCAATATGAATTTTTGTTCTAAATAAAATAGGCAATCAGTCTGGGCAATGTCAGGATGATTCAGATTTAAGGTTTATTAATTTTCTTTTTTAAATATTATTTATATGTGCGATATCCTGACATTGATTTATAAGGGTCAGGAAACTCGTCATCAATGGGTTTAAGTAATCGTGCTAAGGTGACGCCAAGACCATCAGCAATCAATTTCAGATTGAGGATTCCAATATTTTTTTCCGCGCGTTCAATCTGTCCGATATAGGCACGGTGCAGATTGGTTCGGCGCGCCAATAATGCCTGGGTAATATTCTTTTCCTGTCTGATTTTTTTGATGGTTTTGCCCAATAGCACATTAATCTGATTTTTTGATTTCTTCATATGAGAATCTTATCTATTCTGAGGTATATGTCAATAAATTTGATACCAATAGGTATCGTAATATCGTAATAAGTCCTGTAATTTAAAGAGTTTTTAATGAACTACTAAAATTTTGAGCCGAAATTCCGTATATAGTGGTAAGGGAAAAATTTAGGGTGCGATGAGTGATACTTATAGGTAGCAGATTTTTATAAAAACCCATTAGGTTTTAAGGGCTTTTCTAAAGGCCTTATTCTAATTTAGGCTTTTTGCGTTAATTTAATTATAGAAATGAGGTGAATCAGATGTATGGAGTTTGCATTTATCGGGAGATAGAAGCGTTAATTTAATTATAGGAGGTGAATATGAAATTTAGAAAGAACAAAGAAAAGAAATTATGGCTACCACCGAGGGTAGAATCTACTCCGGCAAGCTATCTCTTGTCTATGCCGCAATATTCACCCCGGGAAATCAATGAAAAACTGAGCGAGCTGGGCTACTTTGGTCAGGAGCAGGCACGTCGCGCTGTTTGTCTATGTGCATATCAGCACATAAAGCGTTTGCAAAGAATATATCTGGACAAAATACCTGAGTATACGCTTCCGAAACGCACCAATATGTTGTTAATGGGACCAACCGGGTGTGGTAAGACTTATCTTATTGAACTTCTGTTTGGGAAGATACTGAGGATTCCTTATGTAATTGTAGAGATGACCAGGTTCACAGAAGTCGGGTATGTTGGTGATAATGTAGATAATATTATCAATCAGTTGATTGATGGGGCACACGGATGCGTTGACATTGCTGAGTGTGGAGTCGCTGTTCTTGATGAGTTTGACAAGATAGCAGCGGGTAGTGGTAATATCCGGTTTGGTGGTGGTTCATTTAAAAATGTTTCGGGTAGGGGTGTACAGCGCGAACTTTTGAAGATGCTTGAAGGTGCGGATATTTGTGTATCCCCTGAATATTTCTTGAGATTCAGTAATACACGGAATATGATATCTACGCGCAATATCACTTTTATTGCAATGGGTGCTTTTAGCGGTTTCCAGGAAGATGGATTTGGCATTAAGAATGTGGGTTTTAACCGGCAAATCAAAAACCAACACCGGATTGCATATAGGTTGAACAAAAATAATACTGATGATTTAATGAATTTCTACTCATACGGATTCCTACCAGAATTGATTGCACGGTTCACACATATTGTTCCTTTACAACCCTTAGATGCAAAAACGCTTATGATGATTCTAAACAAAAAAATAAAGGATTACCAGAATGAATTCAGGTATGAAGGATTTAATCTTGAGATTGATATGAGTGTGCGTAAGACAATTGTTGAGGCAGCACTTATGCGTCAAACCGGGGCGCGCGGTCTTGATAACTCACTTGTTCAACACCTGCAGAATATCGGTTTTGAATATTTCGGCCGGCATAAAACCGGAAGGGTATTGTTGAAAATCAGAAAAGGTAAGCTGCATACCCGGGTCAAGGTTTCTTGATGAAGTGATGAGTCTGATGTTAAATATTTTGGATTGCCGGGTGCGGTTCTTGGATTTAAAGATAAAAATAATGGCTATTTAATTGGGCCAGAAATAAGGAGGTTAATCATGGAAAGGATTAAGAAAAAAACCATCTATTTTTATAGGTTTTATTTTTTGAAGGATAAAGGTAAGTATAAAAAGAAGTTAGATTGTAAATTTGTCTATTTCTATGATCGGCAGGGCAGAAGCTCTAAAACCCTATATTTCGATATATACGGCAAAAAAAAATTGATGCTGGCGCTTACTGAAATATTCAAATACAATGCAAAGGGTCAACTTGTAGCTCGAGAATATTATGCTGCGAAAGGCTGGTTAAAGGAAAGGGTTGTGTATAAGTATAACCAGGTAGATAACACAAAGCAGATCGAATCTGTGCGATATGATTACTGGGGTAGGGTAAAGAATAAATTCAGAGGCTTGTTGCGATACGATAAATCGGGAAATTTAATCTGGGAAAGATGGACAAGACAGGGCACATACTATCTAACCACATACGAATATGATAAAAAAAACCGCTTAATAAAAAAGAAATACGAGACTCGATTGAAAGAGACCTGTTATGTTCATGAGTATAAATATCAGGGCGTACGCGTAATACAGATTGTCAGGAATGATAATGAATATATGTTTAGCAGGGAATCTTATATTGATGTAGACGGCAGGGAGATAGAGGTGGAAAAACGGATTGGTGAAGGTAATCAAATTAAATCACTGAGGTGTCGATATAAAGAAAACAGGGTGACCTTTGAGATTCACAAAGAATTTAACTATGACGGCTCGTTACAAAGAATAGGTAAGGGAAGATACAATAAGTATGGACATATAATATATCAGGAAGAGATAAAATACTACTGCGATTGCACCGGGGTTGAAATGTATCCGGGTTTATTAGGCACTTATGAGTATGAATATTATTAAATGTGCGCTCAAATCTTCGTATGTAAGTTGATTTCCACTTCGTAAGTGGAAGGTGATTATTTGTATTTAAAAATATAGTCATCGTTTTGCGGATAAAAGAGGTTGTCGAAGGCAATTTGGGTGAAGCGCAGCTGGATGTTCCGTGTTATCGGATGTTTCGATGGTTTTTCAAAAAGGCTTTTGTTAGGTGCTCTACAGTAGATTCAAGTTTTTCCATATATTGTCCGTGTTTGCCTTTTAATTTTGTTTTGGAATTTTCCAAAGCCAGTTTCTCGCTAAAAATATCAAAGTCCCATAAAATAAGATGAACTAATTCATGAACTAAAACGCTTTCTTCGTTTCGAAATGGATTGTTGGTTAACAAAACAACCGCCTTCTTTTTTCTCGGAAAAACTTTAATATCACCGCTTTGCTTATAGTCTTTACGTTTAAATTCGACAATCCTGATGGATAGATCCCAATTATTTAACAAAAGTCTTTTCTGCCAGAATTTTAATAATGAATTCAGCTCTTTTATTGTAAGTCCTTTTTTGTTCATTTTATTTTATGGTGAAATTTCCGATAATTCATAGATATACGAAATACTTCTATAATTATACATCCCTCTGGGTGGACTTCCCAATCTTCGATTCTGTCTCCAGTTTCGTGCCTGCTTGTATTCTGGCAGACAGAGAAACTTTAAAAATTTTTCAATCATAGTATAAGTATACACACCCGCACTGTTTTGTCAATGCCGACCTGGGCTTGAATTTTCGTAATATAAATGATTTCCACTTCGTAAGTGGAAGATGAATCCTTGGATTTTCATAAAAATCCCGTTTTTTTTCTGTATACCACAAATCTCTCAGAAAATCAAGGCAAAAAGTGTAAAATCAGCGCAGGCCAGGGTTGACATATTAAAAAAATGGGATAAAATAGAAGAATGGCGATTTTGATTAATGAAGCCTCTCAGGTTCTGACAATGCGAAGGGGTTTAGGTATTATCAGAAATGGTTCAATTCTAATTGAGGATGGAATAATTAAAGAGGTCGGAAAGTTCAAGTCTAAACGAAGAAATGCCTCTTTAATCGACGCCCGCGGTTGTGTTGTATGCCCGGGATTTGTTGATTCACACACCCATCTCGTTTTTGCCGGTTACCGTGAAAAAGAGTTTGCTATGAGAATGGAAGGTCTGGATTATCAGACAATCGCCCGTCGGGGTGGAGGTATTACATATACGGTTAAACATACAAAGCGCGCAACCAGGAATCAGCTGCTTGAACTTGCTAAAAAAAGAATAAGCGATATGATTAAACACGGGACAACCACAGTGGAGATAAAGTCAGGATATGGAGTTTCCATGTCCGGTGAATTGAAGATGCTGCAGGTCATTAATGAACTTAAGAAGGTATCTAATCTGGATATTGCAGCAACACTTCTTATCCATATTCCTCCCGGGGATATGTCGCGTAGTGAATATCTTAAATATGTGCTTGAAGAGATTATTCCTGCGGTCGGTTCAAAGAAACTTGCCCAATTTTGTGATGTGTTCTGCGACCGTATTGCGTTTACAAGAAAAGAATCAGAGAAAATTTTATCCTGTGCAAAGCGATTTAAACTCAAATTGAAGATTCATGCGGATGAGTTGACCTACAGCGGCGGGGCAAAATTGGCGGCAGGTTTGGGCGCTGTTTCTGCAGATCATCTGCTATATACAAAAGCTGAAGACTTTCAGGCAATGAAGAGTGCCCGGGTTGTTCCGACATTACTGCCTGGCACGACATTTTTTCTCCAACTGAATAAAAAACCGGATATCAATGCCCTGCGCCGAATAAACTTAGGTGCGGCGATTGCCTCGGATTATAATCCGGGTTCCTGTATGATTTATGCGATGCCCAAGATCATTTCCCTGGCCTGTCTGGTTTATCGAATGTCAGTGAAAGAGGCATTACTCGGTGCGACAATATATGGTGCCCGTGCTCTGGCAATGGCCGACAGAATCGGGAGCATTGAGGTTGGTAAGCAGGCAGACCTTGTAATCCTGGGTGTTAATAATTATCAGATGATTCCATATACCTTTGGTGAGGATATTGTAAGATATACTATAAAGAAAGGGAGAGTTATCTATGGAAAAAATAATTGAGTGTATTCCAAATTTTAGTGAAGGAAGGGACAAAGAAAAGATTGAAAAGATTATTGCTGAAATAAAGAGTGCCGGGGTGGAATTGCTTGATCAGGAGATGGATTCAGACCATAACCGTGCAGTAATCACATTTGTGGGCACCCCGGATGCAGTTTTAGAAGCAGCATTCAGAGGAACAAAAAAGGCTGCGGAGTTGATTGATTTGAATAAGCATAAAGGTGAACATCCGCGTATTGGTGCAACTGATGTCATTCCATTTGTTCCCATCAGTAATGCGACAACCTTGGAGTGTGTGGAACTGGCAAGACGTCTGGGCAAGAGGATTGCTGAAGAATTGAAGATTCCGGTCTATCTTTATGAGGCGGCAGCAACAAGGCCGGATCGACAAAATCTTGCAAATATTAGAAAGGGTGAATTTGAAGGCCTGAAGGAGGAGATCGAAACCAATCCTGATCGGCATCCGGATTTTGGTGAACCGAAGATTCATCCTACAGCCGGAGCAACGGTTGTGGGCGCAAGATTTCCCCTTGTCGCATATAATATAAATCTCAATACACCGGATGTCAGTATTGCCCAGAAGATCGCGCGGGTAATTCGCTTTGGCGGCGGTGGGTTCAGGTATTGTAAGGCATTGGGTTTTGAGTTGAAGAAAGAGGGTCTTGTCCAGGTGTCCATAAATATGACAAATTATACAAAGACTCCGCTTTATCGTGTCTTTGAGGTGGTGCGGCGCGAGGCCCAGCGGTATGGAGTGAATATTAAGGAGTCTGAGATTGTTGGTCTGGTTCCAGAAAAGGCACTTATCGATGCTGCAATCTACTTTCTGCAACTTGACCGATTCAATGAAGAACAGATTTTAGAATACCGACTTCATGGAAAGGGCGGTAAGCAGTCATTAATGGATTTTCTCCATACCCTGGCATTAGCACGACCCACCCCGGGTGGGGGAAGTGTATCAGCACTGATGGCTGCCTTGGGCACCGCACTTTTGTCGATGGTTACCGGAATTACTGTTAAGAAGACTAAAGATACAGAATTGAAATCATTCCATGGGTTTTTAAAGATTGAGACTTATGAATTCTACCGTGCGATTGATCAGGACCGTGATGCCTTTGACCAGGTGATGGCGGCATATAAACTGCCTGAGACCAATGATCAGGAAAAACAGAAAAAGAGAGATGAGATTCAAAGGGCGTTGCGTGATGCAACAATGGTGCCGTTTGATATTTGTAAGAAGGTGTTACTGATCTATCCTTATGCCCGTAAATTAGCAGAAAAGGGTTTGAAAAGTGCACTGTCAGATGTCGGGGTTGCGCTGTCTGCTTTACACAGCGGATTTGCCGGTGCCCGGCTGAATGTCCTGATTAATCTCAAGTCAATAACCGACAAGGAATTTATCGAGCGGATTACAGTTGAGCTTGGTTCCTTAGAGAAACAGGAACAGGAGCTATATAATGAAGCCGAGAAGATATTCTTGACAAATTTCTGAAAACAGGTATAATTTACAGGTAGGTTATGATGGTAGCAATTGAAAAAGGGAGACAATTTATCCGGGAAGGTGAGTTCGAGAAGGCGCAGATTATCTTGAGGCGTGCTTTGAAGGAGAATCCTGAGCAACCAGAGGTTATGGAACTTTCCGGAGACCTCTCTGCCCGGGTGGGTAGAGTTGATGAGGCGATTGTGCGGTATGAGCAGGCGGTTGATGTTTATAAACAGCAAAACCTCTTAGCCGATGCAATAATTTGTCTGGAAAAGATTATCCGTCTGAAGCCGACAAACAGTGGGCCGTTTTTTCAGCTTGCTGATACCTATCGCGATTATGGACTTTTGAATGAAGGGATCAACCGAATTCTGAAATTCTGTGTATGGACGCTTGAAAACAGAGATGAGGAGCAGTTTATTGAAGGCTTAAAAAAGATTTTAGAGTTACAGCCGGATAATTATCGTTTAAGACTTGCCTTTGTTAAAATCCTGTTTTCACTAAACCGAAATCAGGAGGCGGAAAAGGAATTGCAAAGTTTGAAATCAATGGCGGTAGAATCGGGACAGGATGACATTGTTGAAGAGATTAATAAACTCCTGCCTCAGACCGATGGCGGTGAGGAACTTGACCCCAAGAGCCGGGTGGAATTGGGTAATCTTCTGTATGAGATCGGCTCCAAGGAAGAGGCGATTACTGAGTTTAAACAGGCAGTTGAAGATTTAATTGCAGCAGGCGAGACCGATGAGGCAGAAAAGATTTTAGAGCGAATCATTGAAATTGACCCTGACAACCAGGAGGCGATAAATAAACTTAATGAATTGAAACCCGGGGTGAAAAAGATTGAGAAAGCGGTTGAGGAAAAAGAAGGGGCAGAGGTTTCAGAAACCGAGGTTGAAAAAGAGCCGTCAGTAAATGAATCGGCATCATTGGAAGCAGAGGTAAGACCTGCAGAACCGGCATCAGAGGAATCAGAAGAGGAGGAGGGTGAATCATTTGAGGATGTGAAAAAGGAGGTGGAAGATTTTATCCCGGCTGATAAGGCGGCACAGGAGTTTGTGTTGGAAGAGAAAGAAGAAGAGAGGGAAGAAACTTCCCGGGTTGAAGCCCAGACTGCAGATATTAATCCTCCGCTGCAAGAGGCAGAGGTGCCTGCTGCTTCGGGTTTTGAACTTGCCGGGGTCTTTAATGATTTTCGCTCAGATATCGCCTGGACAGCTGATGACCCGGGGAAAAGGCTTGAGCTGGCGAAAAAGGCGTTTGATGCAGAGATTTTCGACCTTGCCCTGAAATTTGCTGAAAAGATAAGGGATGATAAATCAACCTGGCCAACATCCATAGAGATTACCTGTGCATCCCTGGTGAAATTGGGGCAATATAATGAGGTGATTAAAATCGCCGATTCTTCAGTATTTGAGGATATACCCGGGGATAAGAGTATTGAGCTGCGTTATATATTGGCTATGGCTTATGAAGGTATCGGTGATTTTGAAAATGCAATGCGCGAGATTGAGCACATAATGAAGATTAATCCTGATTATAAAGATATTAAAGAACATTATCGGTTAATGGGTGGAGAGATTGAGGTTGAGGTTTCCTTCGAAGAGAAGGTTGAAGAAGAAAAAGCGGTTGCAGAAGTGGAACCTGTTTCACAAATCCCGGAGCATAAACTTGGACCGGATATACCTCCTCCATCTGAGCCCAGCCCGGAATCCAGGGAAGAATCGCCATTTGAATCATTCCCGGAACAGGGTTACCCATCGATAATCGAAGGTGAACCTGAGAAAAAGAAACCACCAGAGCTCATATCAGATAGACCTCCTGAAGAGAAGGAGGGTGAAAATATTACATTTCTTTAAAGTAGGAGGATAGGTGTGGGATATCAGGAATTTTATAATTTAAAGGCGGAACCATTTACAAATCATCCTGATCCAAAATTTTATTATGATTCACCCCAGCATGCTATTGCCCGAGAATATTTACTGCATGCGGCACGAGGAACCCGGGGACTGGCAGTTCTGCTGGGCGAGATTGGAACAGGTAAGACAACATTGGTTCGAAAGATATTGAGTGAACTCTATGCCCAGGGAAAGTATCAGGTTGGTCTTATTGTGCTGACCCATTCGGAATTTACTCCAGCCTGGTTATACACAAGGATTGCAAACCTTATCGGTCTCAGGGATTTAGGGACTTCAACAACTGAAATCATTTCGAGGATATCCCAGCGGTTGAATGAAATCCACCATCGCAATGAAAAGACCGTAATCATAATTGATGAGGCGAATAAGATTAATGCCCCGGAAATTTTAGAGGAAATCAGAGGACTTTTGAATTTAGAGGTTGGTGATACTCGCCTGCTCTCATTTATCCTCAGTGGTCTTCCCGGTTTAGAACATTTCCTTGCTTCCAACCGGGCACTTTATCAACGGATTGCAGTCAAGATAAAATTGAAATCGATGGATGCAGATACAGTAAGGGCGTATATTGCGCATCGTCTGAATATTGCCGGAGGAAATCATGAAATATTTACTCCCCATGCAGTTGATCTTATCTGCCGTTATTCTGAAGGTAGACCAAGGCTTATCAACATTATTTGTGATAACGCTCTGTTAGAGGGCTATGTTCAGAAAAAATCGAAGGTTGATGAATTTGTAATTGAAAGAGTGATCAGAAATCTGGGTTTGAGGTTTGAATAATGTCGGGACTCGGTGATATAAAGAGAAAGGTTGCTGAGTACGAAGCCCGGGGTAATTTGAAAAAGGCGGTTGAGGAGCTGGAAAAGGCGGTACAGACTTTTTCTCAGGAGGGGTCTTTATTTAATAAGCTGGGTGATTTGTATATCAAACTTAATCGGAAAGATGAGGCGTTGGCGATTTATGAAAGAGGTGCCAGGGTCTTTAAAGAAGAAACATATTATCCCAATGCAATCGCCCTGTGTAAAAAGATCCTGCGGCTGGATAAAAACAGGACAGAGGTCTATAAACTTCTCGGTGACCTGCATCGGGAACTGGGTCAGCGAGGCGAGGCAGCAAATTATCTGCTTCAATATGCAGATCGCAAGATGAAGGAGAATGACCTTGAGACTGCACTGGAGACCTATAATACAGTTAAAGAATTGGTGCCGAATAATCCCAAGATATTAAAAACCATATCGGCAATCTATGAGAAGGTGGGCAGGGAAGAGAATGGAGAGGTGCTGTTAGAAGAGGCGGCGAAGATTGAGACCGAGCAGGAAAAGATTAAAGAGTCAGTGCTTGAAAAACAGGCAGAAAAGGAAACCGTTCCAGAAGAGAGACCAGAAGAAAAACCAGAGGCGAAAGCTGAAGAGAAACCAGAAGAGAAGGCTGAGGCGAAGTTAGCGGAGAAACGCGAAGAAAAAGCCGAGGAAAAGTCTATTCCGAAAGTTGAAGAAGTATCAAAAGAAGAAAAACCAGCACCTGAACCGGAAGTAATTTCTTCTTCGATTGAAAGGGAGCTCGGGTTAAAAGAAATTGTCTTACCAGAGGCTGGTGAGTCTAAAAAAGAAGAGGTGGTGCCGGAACCCAGGGAAGAGAAACCGGGTAAAGAGGCAGTGGTTGAGGAGAAGGGTGAAACAACCGAGACGATTTCTGAGGTTGATAGGACTGCGGAACTGGGTGAGTTATATCTCAGTCTTGGTTCTGAAGAAGAGGCGATTGACTGTTTCCGGAGGGCAGCGCGCGAGGCACAGCAGCATAAGAATTTTAAACGCGCCCTGGAGTTGAATAAAAAGATTGCCGATCTCCGACCATTTGATTTAAAATCCCGGCAGCGTATGGTGGAGATCGCCAACGCGATGAATGATAAAAAATTGAAGGTCAGTTCTTTACTTGAGCTTGCTGAATCCCTTGCCCGTCGGGATGCCAAGACCGAGGCACAGCGCCTTTATGAGGAGGTTTTGAAGATCGACCCCGAGAACCCGATTGCCAAGGAGATGCTCGCTACAATTGGAAAGTCCCGGGAATATGTTGACCTGGGTGCGGTTTTGAAGAGTGAAATTGAGGGTGGAGAGAAGACGCCGGGGCTGCAGAGTATTGATGAGCTGATTACAGAATTCCGGCGCGAGGTATTTGAATCGATCGGTGAGAGTGATTTTCGTTCCCATTATGACCTCGGAGTAGCATATAAAGGAATGGGACTTTATCAGGAGGCGATTGAGGAGTTTGAGATTGCTGCCAAGGATGAGGAGATAAGGCTGAAGGCATATGAAATGATTGCTTCTTGTATGCTGGAGCGGAATAAGGTTGATGATGCAATTCGTATTTTGAATGAAGGACTGAAGTTTAGTGGTCATCCCAGGTCTGAATATTTTGGTCTCTATTTTTTGCTCGGTAATTGTTATGAGCAGAAAAATGATTTTAAAAACGCCCTGCGCGCCTATGTTAATGCCTATAATATTGATAAATCGGTTCCTGATTTGATTAAAAAGATAACAAAACTTAAAGATAAGGTGACAGCACTTATAAAGAAGAAACCTGCAAAACCTCAACCCACCAAGGTACAGGTGGGCACAAAAAAGTCGAAGATTACATATCTCTAATCAATTATGGGATACGAAACTTTTTATGAACTGAAAGAGCATCCTTTTAGTTTTGCTGCAGATGAGAAGTTTTATTATAACTCTCCACAGCACTCGAAGGCCCTGGTCAAGCTTTCTCATGCAGTCGGAACCGAAAAGGGATTGGCTCTATTGATTGGCAATATCGGTACCGGTAAGACAACCCTTTCCCGAAGGCTTCTTGACCAGCTGATTGAAGATAATATTGAGGCGACCCTGCTCGTTATTGTCCATTCAGAGATAACATCACTGTGGTTTTTAAAGAAGGTCGCCCTGATGCTGGAGACCCCGATCGAGAGCGAAAATAAGATCGACATTATTACTGCAGTGTATCATCGTTTGATTGATTTGAATAACAAAAACAAAAAAGTGGTAATTCTGATTGATGAGGCAAATATGCTGCAGCGTAAAGAGATTATGGAGGAGATCAGGGGACTTTTGAATTTAGAGTCGGAAAAGGGTAAACTTTTAAATTTCATCCTTTTCGGCCTTCCTGATATGGAAGATTATTTGAAATTAGACCCTCCGCTTTATCAGAGAATCGCAGTTCGCTGTGTGCTCGAACCGCTCGATGAAAGGGCGACCTATAATTATATTATTCATCGTTTAAGGGTGGCTGGTTGTGCCAGACCTCTATTTACAAAAGAGGCCCTTAAGGCGATATATATCTACTCAAAGGGTATTCCGCGAACCATTAATGCCATCTGTGATAACGGTCTTTTAGAAGGCTTCCTTTTGAAAAAAGAGATTGTGGATAGAAAAGTCATTGAGGATGTAAGTTCCGATCTTGGGCTCTCTGGCCAGGGTTGATTCAGGATAATTTGACGATTTCGAAAAAATCCTCTGAACAAGAAATTTATGCTGACCTCCATATTCATACAAATGTTTCAGATGGACTTTTGAGTCCAGAAAAGATTGCTGAGTTGTGCCACAATGTGGGACTTCACACAATCGCCATCACTGACCACGATGCGATTGATGGTATTGAACTTGCCCGGAAAGGTGGTGTGGATATTGAGGTTATTCCGGCATTGGAATTCAGTGCCAATCAGGGGACAATGGATATCCATATCCTTGCCTATCTTATTGACTATAAGAATGGCGGTTTAAAAGAATACCTCGATGATTTTTGTCAGTACCGGATGGCTCGTATCTATAAGATTTGTAAAAATCTCACCCAGATAGATATAAAATTGGACCCTGAAGAAATCATTAAAACGGCGGGAAGTAATGCCTTAGGTCGACCCCATATCGCCCGGGCATTACTGAAGTATGGTTATGTCAATTCCATCAAGGAGGCATTTATAAAATACCTCGGTGGTCATTGTCCATATTATGTGCCCAAAAAAGAGATACACCCCAAAGAGTTGATTAAAATGATTAGAATCTGGCAGGGGATTGCCGTTATCGCCCATCCGGGTATATTAAATAGTGATGAATTGATTCTTCGCTTGATTGAATACGGTGCCCAGGGTATTGAGGTGTGGCATCCCGAGCATAGACCATCGCAAATAAAAAAATATTATGAGATGGCAAAAGGGCATCATCTCGTTATGACCGGAGGTTCAGACTTTCATAGTTTTCTCGGGATATATAATCAGATTGGTCAATCCGGCTGCAGTGAAAAGGAGATTGTTGCATTAAAGTCTCGATGGACGAGTTTATATTCATAAAGGGGGTATTGTGAAGATGGATATTGAGGCAATCAAAAGAATTCTGCCTCATCGAGAACCATTCCTCTTTGTCGATGAGGTTTTAGAGATTTCCGAAGAGAGGATTGTTACAAAACGGGAAATCCGAAGAGAGGATTTCTTCTTTGCCGGGCACTTTCCTGAGGAACCGATAATGCCCGGGGTTTTGATGATTGAGGCCCTGGCTCAGAGTGGTGCGGTAATGCTTTTGCAGAATAATCCAGGGGCGATTCCCCTGTTTATGGGTATCGACCGAGCCCGTTTTCGTAAGATTGTCAGGCCCGGGGATTGTCTTGTTATGGAGGTAAAACTGCTCCAGAGCCGGGCTGGTGTAGTAAAGATAAGCGGCATCGCCCGAGTGGGTGATAGTGTAGTATGTGAGGCAACGATAATTGCGGGATTGAAAAAGTAAGATTAATGAAAATTATTGCAGAGGGTGCAAAAATCGACCCGACAACCAGGATCGGGCCATTTTCCATTATTGAGGATGGGGTGGAGATCGGGCCGAATAATATCATCGGTGCCGGTGTAATCATTAAACAGGGAACGATAATCGGTGAGGAAAATATAATCTATTCCGGGGCACAACTTGGTGTTGCACCTCAGGATTATCATTTTCAGGGTGAGGCGTCATTCTGTATTATCGGTAATCACAATATCATCCGGGAATATGCAACGATTTCCCGTGCTACCGGAGGGGGTGAAAAGACAATAGTCGGTGATAGAAATTTTATTATGACCTATGTCCATATTGCCCATAATGTTAAAATGGGAAATAATATTATCATCGCCAGCGGGACGCAGATTGGCGGATATGTCGAGATTGAAGATTATGCTACAATCGGCGGACTCGCCGGTATCCATCAATTCTGTCACATCGGTAAATATGCAATGCTCGGGGCAAAATCCTATCTTAATAAAGACCTTTTACCCTATCTCCTTGCCAGTGGAAATCGAGCCTGCGTCTATGGGGTTAATACCAGGGGTATGCAGAATCATAATTTTGGATGGCCGGAAATAGATGAGATTAAAAGGCTGTTTAAGATCATCTATCAAGTAAAAAATCTTGATGAATGTAAGAAAAGATTGAATGATGAATCAGGTAATTATGCCCTTGAATTTTTAAATTTCATAAAAAAGATGAAACGGGGTCTATGTAATCTGCCCCGTTTTAAGACATAACAAATTATTTTACCTTAATTTTTTCTTATGACGATCTCTTTTTCGTCTTTTCTTCAGTTTATGTTTTTTTATCTTTTTTCTTTTTCGCTTTCGACCACAGGGCATATAATTACCTCCTTTTAAATTTTATCTTTATGTCCCTATTTCCCAGGATGAAAGATATCGTTTCTGCTCCGGGGTGAGTTTGTCAATTTTGATTCCCAGAGACTTTAACTTCAGTCGTGCGATTTCCTGATCCAATTTCTGGGGAAGACAATAGACCCTATTTTCTAAACCGGGATTATTCAGGATGAACTCAACGGCCAGGGCCTGATTTGCAAAGGACATATCCATTACCATTGCCGGATGTCCTTCAGCCGCAGAAAGGTTCACCAGTCTTCCCTGGGCAAGGAGATAAATCTTACGTCCGTTGCGCAGGGTATATTCCATACAGTATTTTCGGACCGGCCTTTTCTTTTTGGTGATCTTATTTAGACCCGGTTTATCAATTTCCGCATCGAAATGTCCGGCATTACCGATTATTGCACCATTCTTCATCTTCAGCATATGCTCTCGGCGAATTACATTGATGTCACCGGTAACGGTTATAAAGATATCACCGATCTTTGCTGCTTCAATCATAGGCACCACTGTATATCCATCCATCCGTGCCTCAAGTGCCTTTACCGGATCAACTTCCGTGACAAAGACATTGGCCCCCATCCCCCTGGCGCGCATTGCCAGACCACGACCACACCAGCCGTATCCGGCAACGACAAAATTGGAACCGCTTATCAATACATTGGTTGCCCTCAGGATGCCGTCAATTGTCGATTGACCCGTGCCATAGCGATTGTCAAAGAAGTGTTTGGTCTGGGAATCGTTTACTGCAATGATGGGAAATCTCAAGACAGCTTTTTGCTCCATCTGTTTTAACCTTATTACTCCGGTGGTGGTTTCTTCGGTGCCGCCCAGAACGCCCGGTATCTTTTTTTTGTGCACAGTGGAGATTAAATCTGCACCGTCGTCGATTATTATCTCAGGTCGGTTTTTTATTACCTGAGACATATTTTTATAATATTCGCGGCGCGATTCTCCTTTTACGGCAAAGACCGCAATGCCCTCACCTGCTAAGGCTGCGGCAACATCATCCTGGGTGGACAAGGGATTGGATGCAGTAAGGAAAACCCGGGCACCCCCGGCCTTTAATGTTTTTAAGAGATTTGCGGTTTCGGTTGTAACATGCAGACAGCATCCGATGCGTCTATCTTTTAAGGGTTGCTCTTGGATAAATCTTTTGCGTATTAATCTTAAGACCGGCATCATTGATTCTGCCCAGGCGATTCTTCTTTTTCCCTGGGGGGCGAGTTTTTTGTCTTTTATATTATATTTCATCTTTTCCCCTGATTATTCGATGCCCAGTTCTTGCCGCAGGGGTGTCACCATATCACAGATTTCCCAGGAAAAGCCATCTTCCTCACGGCCGAAATGTCCATAACACGCGGTGCGCCGGTAGATTGGTCGTCGGAGATTAAGCTTGTCAATAATCCCCTGGGGTGTAAAGTCAAAGAGTTTTTTCAGGGCGGAAACAATCTTTTCATCATTAACCTTGCCGGTTTTGAATGTATCGACCGCGATTGAAGTCGGTTCGGCTACACCGATTGCATATGATAGTGAAACTTCCACCCGTTCACAGACACCGGCAGCAACAAGATTCTTTGCGACATAGCGTGCCATATATGATGCAGAGCGGTCCACCTTTGTCGGGTCCTTACCAGAAAAACAGCCGCCGCCATGATGACCAATACTGCCATAGGTGTCAACCATAATCTTTCTTCCGGTTACACCGGTATCACCGTGCGGACCACCGATTACAAATCTACCGGTGGGATTAATCAGTATCTTGGTGTTTTCATCAATCAATTCTTTGTCGACAATTTCATCGATGACCAGCTTCTTTAAATCGGTATGAAGTTTTTCATTGCTGACATCGGGATGGTGCTGAGCCGATAAAATAATCGTATCGATGCGCCGGGGTCGGGCGTCTTCATATTCGACTGTTACCTGACTCTTACCATCAGGGTGGAGATATTGAACAATATTGGATTTTCTGATTTCGGTTAGCCGACGCACCAATTTGTGGGCAACCATTATAGGCAGGGGCATAAGTTCTGGTGTCTCCCGGGTTGCATATCCGTACATCATCCCCTGGTCACCGGCGCCGCCGATATTCACTCCCAATGCGATATCGCTGGACTGTTCCTGTATTGCAGAGATTACTGCACAGGTCCGGGCGTCAATTCCCATATCGGAATCTGTATAGCCTACTTCATATAGAAGGGCGCGAACAATTTCGGGGATTTCAACATAACAGGATGTAGATATTTCCCCGGCGACAAAGATCATACCCCGGGTTGCCAGGGTCTCACAGGCAACCCGACCAAAAGGGTCTTTGTCTAAGATTGCGTCCAGGATTGCATCTGATACCTGGTCACAGACCTTATCGGGATGACCTTCGGTAACCGATTCTGAAGTAATAAAATATCTTGCCATTTGCCTCCTTTCTGGAATTATAGCGAGAATTTCGTAAAAATCAAGGGTGTCATATTCAGTCCTGACTGCGGAAATTAAAGTTTTTCTTTATGCGGCGGGCAAATTGTGAGAACTTTTTATTTTTGATGCTGCGCTGTATCTGTTTTATCAACTTCATATAAAAGTGTATATTGTGATAACTTACCAGCCTTCCGCCAAGCGCCTCACCGCTGTTAAAGAGATGGCGCAGGTAGGCACGGGAGAAGTTTCTGCAGGTATAACATCGACAATGTTCATCCAAAGGCTTTTGATCACGGGCATAGCGGCTTGCCTTTATAATTAACTTTCCGGTTGAAGTAAATGCCATACCGGTGCGGCCATTGCGTGTCGGCAGAACACAGTCAAAGAGGTCAACACCAAGTCCGACCGCATCAATAATATCTTCAGGATACCCACAGCCCATCAGGTAGCGCACTTTTTTTTCTGGTATAACCTTGTTGACTTCCTGAACCATTTCCAGGGTCAATGCCGGTGGTTCACCGATCATTAATCCGCCAATTCCATAACCGGGAAAATTCAGTTTGACAAGACGCTGGGCACATTCGCGCCGTAGATTTTTATAGGTCGCACCCTGGATAATACCAAATAACGGCACTTTTTTTTTACGAGATGGCTCTTCTTCGCCCATTTGACGGTCCGTTCCACCGCCAGCCTTGCTTCTAAGAACGGAGTCGGATAGGGGGTGAAGACATCAAGGCACATTGCAATATCCGGGCAGAGGTCCTGTTGAATTTCAATAACCGATTCCGGATCGAGCAGATGCCTTGAGCCATCAATATGAGAGGCGAATTCAATACCTTTATCATTGACCTTTCTTAAGGAACTGAGGGAATAAGCCTGGAACCCTCCAGAGTCGGTAAGGATTGCTCGGTTCCATGCCATAAATTTATGAAGCCCGCCTATCTCCCCGATTAATTCCGAGCCGGGTCTTAACATCAGGTGGTAGGTATTACAAATGATTATTTCGACCCCTAAATTTTCAAGTTCCCTGGGTGATATCGTCTTGACCGTCGCCTGGGTTGCAACCGGCATAAAATTGGGGGTGGTAACATTAAAGTGTTTTGTTTTTAAGATTCCATATCGTGCCCGGGTGTCAGGGTCTTTTTTTAGAATTTTAAAACCGGTCATCGCATTACCTCCCGATCGGAAAAGTCCCGGGTGAGTGAAAAACTGCTCAAATCATACGGCACTCCAGTCCCGGTAATGAATTGTGAAGTCAGCCAGCCTATTTCTGGACCGAGCATAAATCCATGGCCACACATACCACCGACGATATAAAGGCCGTTGATATCAGTATGGTCAAGAATCGGATTACCATCCGGGGTCATAGAGTAAGAACCTGACCACTGTCTGATGATTTTAAGATTGCGCAGTTTTGGCATAAGTCTTGCCATCCTGCGTCCCATCTCTTTTAAGAATAGAAATGAAGAGCCGAGGTCAAGACCGGGGACATTGGGTTTTGGTGTGTAGCAACCGATTATGCTTCCGTTATTGAATTTTTGATTGAAGTAGCATCCATCATCACGATAATCGACAATCATCGGATCAAAGAAACGCTCAACCGGTTCAGTTATCAATGCCTCATGCCTTTCTGGATAGATGGGGATATTGAGGCCGAATTGGGCACTGAATTTTTTTATAAAAGGTCCGGTTGTATTTACCACGATGGGTGCATAATAGACTTTATTGTCCTGTGTCTTTACAGAAACGACCCGGTCCTTTTCGATATTCAGACCGGTAATTTCGCTTGCGGTAAATACCCCGCCCCGGCTTTTTATCCTCTGGGCATAGGCATCAACAACAAGAAATGGATTCGCCTGACCGTCACTTTGACAATAGACACCACCCAGGAGGTCCCGGGTATTGATTCCGGGAACAATTTCGGTTATCTGTTTAACATCAACAAATTCAACATCCAGACCAGAACTTTTCTGAAGGGCAATAAGCTTTTTATAGGTGGTGACCATTTCTTCAGTATGGGCCAAAAAGAGATATCCACCCTGATAGAATTCAATATCATACTCTTCCTGAAGTTCTTTAAACTTCTTTACCGATTCCATTGCAACCCGAATACTCAATTCAGTAGAAAATTGCTGTCGGATTCCACCAATACATCTTCCTGTAGAGCCGGCCGTGAGATAATCTTTCTCAAAGAGATATACCTTTAATCCCTTTTTTGTAAGATAATAACCTGTTGCACAACCTATTATGCCGCCGCCGATAATGATTGCATCTGCAGTATTATCCATTTTTTTATTGTTATTCTTTAATAACCATACATCTGGATAATCGCTTCTTTGGTTTTTCCGAGGATTTTATATTTCTCCCCGATTTTCGTAAATGCCTGGATTGCCTTATCCAGGTGCTCCATTTCATGGGCTGCAGAAATCTGAACGCGAATCCGTGCCTGACCCTTAGGCACGACCGGATAGGAAAATCCGATTACATAGATGCCTTCATTATAGAGGTCGCGTGCCATATCCTGGGCGAGTTTTGCATTGTATAGCATAATGGGAACAATCGGATGCACACCGGGCTTGATATCAAATCCAGCTGCGGTCATCTTCTCCCGGAAATATTTTGTATTCTTTTCGAGTTTGTCACGCAGGGCAGTAGAACCGAGGAGCAGGTCAACCGCCTTGATGGCGGCCGCGACGACCACGGGGCAGACCGTATTTGAAAAGAGGTAGGGTCGGGAACGCTGTCTCAGGGTTTCGATAATCTCTTTTCTTCCTGAGGTGCAGCCGCCGGATGCGCCGCCCATTGCCTTACCCAGGGTTGTCGTTATGATATCGATTCTTCCCATTACGCCGCGGTACTCATGTGAACCCCGGCCCGTCTTACCCAGAAATCCTGTAGCATGGGAATCATCCACCATAACTAAGGCATCATATTTTTCCGCCAGGTCGCAGATTTCATCCAGTTTTGCAATATCTCCGTCCATTGAAAATACACCATCCGTGGCAATCATCCGGAACCGCGCCCCCTGGGTCTGCTTGAGATGTTCTTCCAAATCTTTCATATCATTATGCTTGAATCGGTGGCGCTGCGCCTTGCATAATCTGATACCGTCAATGATTGAGGCATGATTCAATTCATCCGAGAGTATGGCATCTTCTTCTTTAAGCAGGGCTTCAAATAGACCGCCATTGGCATCGAAACAGGAGGAGTATAATATTGTATCATCCGTGCCTAAGAATTCCGAAAGTTTCTTTTCCAGCTCCTTGTGGATATCCTGGGTTCCGCAGATGAATCGCACTGAAGACATTCCATAACCGCGTTCTTCCAATCCCTTTTTTGCTGATTCAATCAGCTCGGGATGGCTGGATAGCCCCAGATAATTATTGGCGCAAAAATTTATTACACCTTTAATTTCAGCACCGGGTGGGTATTCCACCTTTATATCGGCGGCCTGGGGTGAACGGATATACCGCTCCTCTTTATACAGGCCGCTGTTTTTTATTTCTGAAAGTTGGTCGGCGAGGAATTTTTTTATCTTTTCAGTGTAGGCCATTTTAACCTCCTTTTCTCAACAAATTGCTGTGCGCTTGAAAAATAAATTTTCTTCATCCATACTGGATAAAATTTTCAATTTGAATAAGGGATTAAGGTGATAAAAGTATCTTACCACAATTTCCCGAACGCATCAGTTCCATCCCCTTTTCAAATTCTTCTAAAGAAAAGTGATGGGTAATTATGGGATTGATATTGAGTCGATGTGACGCCAAAAATCTTGTTGTTTGAAACCAGGTCTTATACATCAATCGGCCGTTTATCCCATTGACATTTGCATATTTGAATACGATGCCATTGGTGATATCAATTGTAACGGGCTTGGACGGGATGCCCAGAATCGAGTATCTGCCCCCGGGTCTAAGAACCTTGAAGCCCTGGTCTATTGCCTCAGGGTGGCCGGACATCTCCAGCACGACATCAACGCCCAGGTTGCGGGTTTCTTTAAGCACGGTTGCAACGATGTCGGTTTCTATAGGATTAAGCACAATGTCGGCACCGACCTCTTTTGCCAGTTCCCGACGAAAATGGTTTATCTCCGTGGCGATTATTCTGGTTGCTCCGCAGGTGCGTGCGACCGCGATGCTCATCAGTCCGATCGGACCGCAGCCCGTAATCAGGACAACCTGACCCGCGATTTCTCCAGAGAGGACAGTATGTATGGCGTTACCCAGGGGTTCCATAACCGAAATCAGTTCTTTCGGGATATCTTCTTTTATTACCCAGGCATTTTTCGCCGGCACCACAGCATATTCAGCAAAAACACCGTCGATATCGACTCCAAAGATTTTGACATTCTGGCAGATATGTTTATTACCGGTAAGACACTGAAAACAGTGGCCGCAGGCGATATGGGTTTCAGCAGATATTATATCACCGATATTTATATGGCGGACATTAGAACCGGTCTCAAGCACCTGGCCACAGAGTTCGTGGCCCATTATCTGGGGTAAATTTTTTATCCGCTGCTTTGCCCATTGATTCCATTCGTAGATGTGGAAGTCAGTTCCACATATTGAAGTAGATAAAACCTTTACCAGAACTCCATCGGGTTTTATTTCTGGAACATTAACATCCATCAATTCCGCCCCGGGTTCGGGTCTTGTTTTGACCACCGCCTTCATCTTTTTCATCGCCTGATTTCTATTATATCTATAAACTGACTGAAGTCAACACCTCTTACGAGGTGAAAATTAACTCAGCTGCGGCGATTTGACCCCGGACGGAATTTTATTAATATTATATCTCCATCCTGGATTATATATTCCCGGCCCTCAATCTTTGTCAGTCCCTTTTGTTGAGCCTGGGTGAAATCCGGTGTCGATATAAAATTACTAAAATTTAAAACCTCGGCTTTGATAAATCCCTTTTGTATGTCAGTATGAATCATCCCCGCGGCATCAAAGACCCGGGTTCCTTTTTTTATCGGCCAGGCACGGGTTTCATCCCCTTTGATTGTATAAAAAAGGATTATCGCTAATTTTTTAAGTGCGAGTTGGATCAATCCGGTAATCCCTTTTGGATTCAACCCTGCTTCCTGCCTTAGTTCCTCTTTCTCTTTTTCCGGAAAGTCTATGATATCCTGTTCCAGTTTTACGGAAATTCGATATCCGGGTATTGGAGCCGGGAATTTTCCATCCTCATCGATGTTTAATACTTTAATCTCGGGTTTGGTTGACAGGAGCGGTAGATTATTGGGTTTTGTTCGGGGGATTTTACCTTTACTTAAATCTTCTTTTATTGATAATAAGACATTTAATTCCTTTCTCAATTCCACCTTTTTGTAAATTTTTTCAATCCTCCTTTCGGTAATTTCAAGGTCTGAAAGGAGGAGTTCGGTGCGGATAATTTCATAATCAGATGTCGGGTCGATTTGACTCCGGGTGTGGGGAATATCCGGTTCTCCAAAACAACGCAGGATATGGAGAATCAAATCTACATCCCTGATATGGGCAAGAAATTTATTACCCAGACCTTCGCCCTGGTGTGCACCTTCTATTAATCCGGCAATATCCACAAACTCAACGGCGGCATAACGAAATTTCCGGGGTTTGGTGATTTCAACAATCTTATCCAGACGCTCGTCAGGAATTGGCGCCATCCCGATATTGCGGTCGATTGTTGTAAAAGGAAAGTTTGCCACCTGGGCATTGCTTCGGGTTAAGAGGTTGAAAATGCTCGATTTGCCGACATTGGGAAGGCCCACGATTCCAATCTTCATTATCGGCCTTCGGTGATGATATTTATTGAGTTGATGTAATGCTGTCCTGCAACAAAACCTTTTTTGAAAAGGAGCTTCAGTCCTTTGATTCCTTTTTCAATCACCGCCTTTAAAATTTTTTTCTCCTTCGGAGTGAATTTCTCCAGGACATATGATACTACATCGTTGTTATAGGGTCGGTCAATGCCAATCCTTAATCGGGGAAAGTCTTCTGTTTTTAAAGTGTGAATGATTGATGCTAAGCCTTTATGCCCGCCGTCACTACCCCGTGCCTTCAGCCTTATTTTTCCGAGGGGGAGATTTATATCATCAAGAACTACTAAAAATTTCTGGTTATATTCTTTTATTAGCTGGGCAACCCTTATGCCTGATTCATTCATCCAGCATTGGGGTTTAATAAGGATTATCTTTCTGCCATAGGTTTTTAATCGTGCCATCCGATATCCTCGGTGCGGGTAAAAACGGCTTTTGTACTGGCGTGCCAGATAACTGACGAATATGTATCCGGCATTGTGCCGTGTCGCACGATATTTTATACCTGGATTGCCCAGGCCGATGATGATCATTTTTCTTTGCCGGTCTTCTCTTTCGTCTCCTTTCCTTCGGATTTTTCCTCAGCCGCCTTTTCTTCTTCAGAGATTTTCTTCACCTCGGCGCCCGCTTCAACGACTTCCGCTTTTGGTTCTTCAACAACCTTTGGTTCAAGCACCGATACCACCGGGGTGTCTGGGGTTAGTTCAAATTCGAGGTCCTTATAGGGAAGGTCTTTCAGGTGTATCGTTTCACCCAGGTCTAATTCGCTGACATCCACATCAATATGGGCCGGAAGTTGGTCCGGTAGACATCGCAGCGTTACCTCGTGGAGATTCTGGTCAAGAATTCCACCCTTTTTAATACCCTTTGCCTCGCCAATCAGATGGATGGGTATGCTTGTCTTGATCTTCTCTTTTTTATGGATATGCTGAAAATCAATATGAAGGAGATTGGAAGTGATCGGATTGTGCTGGATTGATTTTATGACACATAGATGCTTTTTGCCCTCTAATTTGAGATTCACCAGGACCATTTCTTCCTGCATCAATTCGAGCACCTCTTTAAAATCCTTCATCTCGATATAAAAACTTTTTGTCTTTTCTTTATGTCCATAAAGGACGGCAGGTATCTTGCCCTGCTTTCTTAACCGTTTAACATCTCCCTTGCTTTTTGATTGGAAAGGGAATGCCTGAAGTTCGATTTTCATTTTTTAACCTCCCTGAATAATGAACTTATTGATTCGGCGCGATGGATACGGAGGATTGCTTCACCCAATAACTTTGCCACTGAGAGGATTTTTATCTTTTTAATCGTCTTCTCAGGGGGGAGTAGAATTGTGTTGGTGACGACCAATTCTTTTATCGGCGAATCCATAATGCGCTGGGGTGCATTTTTTGATAACAGCGGGTGGACAGCACAGGCATATACCTCATGTGCACCCTTTTCTGATACCGCCTTGGCGGCGTCAACCATTGTTCCACCGGTGTCAAGCATATCATCATAGATAATGGCATTTTTATTTTTAACATCACCGATTACATTGACGACCGTTGATTGATTGGGTCCGGTGCGCCGCTTGTCAACGATGGCAATAGGGATTTCCTTGCTCAGCCGACGGGCAAATGCCCGGACCCGGTTTGCCCGACCCGCGTCCGGTGAGACAACTATCCAATTTTTAAATTCCATTTTTTGATAGTATTCAATAAACACCGGAGTAGCATAGAGGTGGTCAACCGGAATATCGAAGAATCCCTGAATCTGCTCGGCATGAAGGTCCATTGTTAAAACCCGATTTGCTCCACTTTTTGCTAACAGGTCAGCCATCAATTTAGCCGAGATGGGAACCCTGGGTTCATCCTTACGGTCCTGACGGGCATAGCCAAAATATGGTATGACCGCAGTAATCCGACTTGCCGACGCCCTTTTTGCTGAGTCTAAAAAAAGAAAGAGCTCCAAGATATTATCCGTGGGTGGATGGGTTGATTGGATGAAGAAGACATCCCGGCCCCGAATGTTTTCTTCTATTTTAATCTTTAATTCACCATCGGCAAAGCGGATTAATGAACTCTTGCTGATTGGAATACCGGTTGTTTTAGAGATTTCCTTCGCTAAATTTTGGCTCGCACTTCCGGCAAACAGTTTTATCTCTTTTTGCATTAAACCTCCTTATAGTAATCAGATAACCTGGGGCGGGAGGATTCGAACCTCCCCGTCAGGATCCAAAATCCTGTGTCCTGCCACTAGACGACGCCCCAATTACTGAACAGTTACCACCTCAAAGAACCGGGCTCCGATAGATTCCAGGTAGCTGACCACCTTTTTTCTTATACCTTCATCCACAAGGGTGAAGAGACAGGAACCGCTTCCTGACAGCGAGACAAGAAAAGCACCACGGCCAAGCAGACCCAGTTTGACATCAAGTAAATCAGGATGCTTTTTAAAAACAACCTTTTCAAAATGATTCTCTAAATTGAATCCCGGTTTTACCTTCTTCTTTTTCTCAAATCCAATTCTATCCAGAGCAGGTGTCGGTGTCAATAGTTCTTTATCATATTCTTCATATGCCCAGCGGGTTGAGATTCCATAGCCCGGATAATAGATGATTAATGACATCTTGGGAAGTTTGAAGAATTTCAGTTCATCGCCTTTCCCTCTGGCATAGGCGGCGCCGCCTTTTATGAAGAAAGGAACATCACAGCCGATCTCCTTTGAAATTTCTTCAAGTATCTTATCATCCATCGAGGGGTTGAAGAGTCGGCGCATTCCTTTCAGGACCTCGGCGGCATCCGATGAACCACCACCCAGACCACCACCTACTGGAATATTTTTAATTAATTTAATCTTCACCCCTTCGGTTATGTCGAATCTTTTCTTGAAGATGTCTGCAGCCTTATAACACAGATTTTCTTCGGCGGGGATATTCAGGTCTTCGGCTTCAACCACAATACCCCTGTCAAGTTTTTCCATTTGCACTGAATCCGCAAGGTTTATTGTGGCGAGGGTGGTTTCTATATTATGATATCCATCGGGTCTTTTGCCCAAAATCTTCAGACCCAGATTGACCTTTGCCCTTGCCCACAGGGTAATCATTTTATGACTTCAATTTTTACCTTTACTACACCGTATTTGAGCAAACCGATCTTTTTTGCTGCGGCATAGGAGAGGTCAATTATTCTTCCTTTGACCCAGGGACCGCGGTCATTGACCCGAACGATAACCGATTTATGATTCTTGAGATTGGTGACCCGGAGTCGAGTTCCAAAGGGAAGGGTTTTATGGGCACAGGTAAAATCCCATTTATTAAATCGTTCACCTGAGGCGGTCTTTTTGCCCTGGAATTCACCTCCATAATAAGAGGCAAAACCATACTGGACATAGCCGGAGTGTGTGCCCCCAAGGCAACAGCAGGAAATAAGTATTAATAAGAGATTCACTTTTGTATTATATACCAAAAAATATTGTTGTCAATGAAGATTTTTGTAATAAATTGTTAACAGATATTTCGTTAAATTTTTATTATTGAGCCGTATGATTTTAAAGAAATAAATGAGTGTTTCGGGCATACGCTTCGGGATAAGATGCTGGTTGAGGTTCGGGAGTTGGTGAAGGTGAAAAAATGGCGGGGCTTAATAAAATATTATATTGACATCCGATATTTTATGATTATAATTCAAAATAAATTGAGAAAGGAGGCGAAGTGACAACATTGCACTTCAATTATAAAGATATTTTCCGTGCTGGTAGACTTGGCTTCAGTGCCAAGAAGATATGGATTTCATTCCTTGGTTTACTAATTGCCTTTATTGGTTATGGGATACTGTCCTATATTGCCTATCTTTCCGGTGGTGTGGAATTTGGCGAGGTCTGGGACACATTTCGTCTGGTGCCAACCTATCCGAGCGGTCTTCCCTGGTTTTCCTGGATAATCTGGGTTGTTGCATTAATCTGGTGGATATGCGTCGCCTTGATATCCGGGGTTGCGGTTTCCAAAATTACCTATGAACAGTTAAAGGGTGATGAGTTTTATGAGATTAAAGAGGCATTGAAATTTGCCCTTAAACACAGTAAATCTGTGATTCTCGCGCCGGTGGTTCTCATTCTTTTTGTTATCGCCCTTCTGGTGATGGGGATAATCCTCGCCCTTATTACCTGGGTTCCCTATTTCGGCCAGCTCTTTCTTGCCGTGATGGCTGTCCCGGCATTTGCGGTTTCTCTCTTCATCCTTTATCTGGCAGTTGTTGCTGTGGTCTGTTTGATTATTGGACCATCAATTGTTGGAGAGACCGGCAATGACACATTTGATACCCTGTTTGAATCATTTTCAGTTATAAATGACCAGCCCTGGAGATTTATCGGCTACGAAATTCTCTTGAAGATTGTTATTGTAATCGGGGTTGTGATTTTGGGATTCTTTGCCGCCAAGGCGATCTTCCTGGGGCATACGGTTCTGGGTATTGTAGTTCCGGTCGATAAACTTGATAATATATTTACAAACGCTGCGTATTATGTGAAGATTACCGTTCCTCCAATCTGTCCGGAATGGTGGAATAATTTTGTAACTGGATATCTGGACTGGATTGGTATGCCCAATATTCTATTTCCACCTGATTATATGACCGCTTATGAATCCTGGTCCGGGGCTATCTCTTCTTTCATAATGGGCATCACTTACTATTTAATCATCCTGTTCGTGGTATCCTTAGGTGCTGCTATATACTGGGCCGGAAACACCCTGATATTTACAGTCCTGGTGAAGAAAAAGGATGATAAGAATCTTTTAGAGATAAAAGAAGAGACCTTTGAAGAACCTGAGGCGGCGGTTAGCGAACCAAAACCTGAACCGGAGAAAAAAGAAGAGAAGCAGACAAAGAAGACCCGGAAGAAGGAAACTGAAAAGAAGTCTGAACCAGAAACGGAGAATTGAGAATCGGGGGATGGTAAAGTTCCCCTTTTCCTGAAATTTTGAAGGCTGGATATATTTCAATCATTGGTAACCCTAATGTGGGTAAATCGACATTACTCAATCGTTTGATTGGACTTAAACTTTCTGCAGTAACAAAAAAACCTCAAACGACAAGAAATAGAATTCTTGGTATTTTGACCGAGGGTGATTGTCAATGCTATTTTCTTGATACCCCGGGGTTGATAAAGCCTGAGTATGAACTTCAGAGATTGATGGTGGAAGAGATTTACATTGGAATACGAAGTGCAGATATAGTGCTCTGGATGACTACACCATGGTTTCGAGAATCTGAATATCCAGGCGAACTTTTTAATAAAGTAAAACCACCCGTATTACTGGCGGTGGTCAACAAAATTGATCTTGTGAAGAAAGATGAATTACTGCCGGTTATGGAAAAGATTAAAAGCTTCAAGCCAGACGAGATTTTATTGATATCCGCCTTGAACGGGGAAGGGATCGATGAACTTAAAAAGGTGATATTCAACTATTTGCCTGAAGGTCCATTTCTTTATCCTGAAGATGACCTGTCAGACCGTCCGGAAAGATTCTTTGTCGCTGAATTGATTCGTGAGGAGATCTTCAAAAGATTTAAAGATGAGGTGCCTTATGCGACCTGTGTGGTGATTGAAGATTTTAAAGAAAGAGAAAAGGGTAAAGATTATATTCGGGCTGTAATATATGTGGAGAAAGAGTCGCAGCGTAAGATTATTATTGGTAAAAACGGAGAGGGGATAAAGAATCTTGGCGCCAATGCACGCAAGTTGATTGAAGAATTCCTGGATCGTTCGGTTTATCTTGAACTCTGGGTGAAGGTTAAACCCAAGTGGCGGAAGAATAAGCGATTTCTTAGGGAACTAAATTATTAAATCAGGAGGTTTGCATAGAGGTTAAAAAGATAAAGGTCAGTCCCGAATCCGGGGTTAATGTCATCTGCGGACAGAGCCATTTTATCAAAACCGCGGAGGACCTTTATGAGATTTTGATGAATAGTGCACCGGGCATTAAGTTCGGTCTGGCATTCTGTGAGGCATCGCAGGAATGTTTGGTGCGTTATGAAGGCAATGATGAGGAACTGGTGAAGCTGGCGCAGCGGTATGCCTTAGAAATCGGGGCAGGCCATTTCTTTATAATCTTTATAAAAAATGCTTTTCCCATAAATGTTCTGCCCGGCATCAAGTCCTGTCCAGAGGTATGTAATATTTTTTGTGCTACTGCAAATCCGATTGAGGTGCTCTATGTGGAAACTGAACAGGGACGGGGTGTTGTTGGTGTAATTGATGGTTTCCGACCAAAGGGGATTGAGGGTGAAGATGATCGGACAAAGCGGTATAAATTTTTACGGGAGATAGGGTATAAAAAGGGCGGTTAGAAGGATTTCAGTTTTTCAATAATCACCTTAACAATATTTTCATCTCCGGGGTCATACCATTCTAAACCCGGGACGGCTTTAAACCAGGTAATCTGCCGGCGTGCAAAATTTCTTGTTCGCTGTTGGGCACGGGCGACCGCTTCCTGCAGAGAACATTCACCCTGTAGATACTGAATTATCTCTTTATAGCCGATTGTCCTTAAGGCGCTTAATTGAGGAGAAAATCCTTTTTTAAGAAGAGACTCTGTCTCCTCGATTAATCCATCTTCAATCATCTTTTTAAAGCGCTGATTGATACGGTGGTAAAGAAGCGGTCGGGGTAGATTGATGCCTATATAATATGGAAGAAATTTCGCTTTCTGGGGGGTTGATTTGAGAAACTCAGTCAGTGGCTGACCGGTCATCTCGTATACCTCAAGTCCCCTGAGGATACGCTGTCGGTCTTTGGGGTTTACCCGAATCGCCCAGTCAGGGTCGAGCTTCTGCAATTTCTGGTAGAGGTATTCCAGGCCTTTTTTCTCGACTAATTTTAAAAGGTGGTTGCGTATCTGTTTATCGGAAGGGGGTAGATTATGGAATGGATTGAACAGGGCGCGAATGTATAGACCGGTTCCACCGCAGACAATGGGTATCTTGTTTTTCGTTAAGACCTCTGATATTTTTGTCTCGGCGTCGCGTGCAAATTGGCCGCTTGAATATGTATCCCGGGGATCGACAAAGTCGATGAGATGAAAAGGGACCTTTTTTCTGTCATCCGGAGAAGGCTTGGCAGTACCGATATCAAGATATTTGTAGACCTGGCGTGAGTCTGCAGAGATAATCGCAGCGGGAATCTTTTCAGCCACCTTCATGGCAATTGCGGTTTTACCTGCTGCAGTGGGACCGACGATGGTGATGATTTTCACATCAAGATTATTAAAGGATATTGGTGTTATACAATAATGCAGAAATTTGAGTTTTGAACAGAAGGGCAAGGATTGCACCGACACTCAAAAACGGCGCAAAGGGGATCGGAACATCCCGGGACTGATGGGTTGCCGTGATATAAAGGATGCCGAAGATTGCCCCGATCAGCGCAGCAATGAAGATTGCCGTGATGACCAGAGGGAATCCGATAAATGCGCCGATCATTGCGGTAAGGTAAACATCGCCCAAACCCATAACCTCTTTTTTGTAAACCCGTCCGCCGATTACTCTTATTAAAAGTATTAAACCACCACCGAATCCCAATCCGATAACGCCGATTAATAAATTTTTTGTTAAAATCTGTAGTATTATTCCCAGCGCAATGCCGGGTATCGATATCAAATCAGGAATCAATTGATGGGTAAAGTCAATTCCGGAGATTACAATCAGGGCACAGAAAAAAAATGAATAGAAAAAGAAGGGAATATTCAATTGGTAATTGACATAAGCGTAGTAGATAAGAAGGCCGGTTATCAATTCAATGATTGGGTAATGGATACTGATTCGCTCCTTACAACCGACACATCGGCCCCTGAGGATGATATAACTGAGAATCGGAATATTTTCATACCACCTGATCGGCCGATGACATCGGGGACAGAATGAATTCGGTCTGACAATGGAAATTCCCCGGGGTATTCGGTATATGAGGACATTCAGGAAACTTCCGATTGCTGCACCAAAGATAAATATAAATATTTTAAAGATTAGTTCCAATTATTTTGTATTTTTAAGTTTGAAATATACCGCGAATAAATCGAGGCACTTATGGAGGTCATCGATGCTTCCTTTTATGATTTCGATAATATTGTCATATCCACTGTTATTGAGGCGGGGTAACACGATTACCGCCTTTTTTACACCGGGCACAACTGAGTGTAATATTATTCCATTCTCGGCAAGGCTGATAAAAACATCAGCCCTGTTCAGCGGATCGCGGAAATCATTTTCCAGAACAATACTATGACCGATATCAATTAAGGATTTGGTCAGACTATAAAAAAGATATTTTAATCTTTCCATCAATGTTACATTCGCCGTTTCCTTAAGGATGTTGTCTTTTTTTATTGTTGATTTTATCTCTTCAATATTTTTGGTAAGATTTTTATAGAGGGCAGTAAAGTCATCCGCGTTCATAATCCATTATAACCATCTCTTTTTAATTGTCAATATAATATATCAACAATTTTCAAGAAAAGATGACGGCGCTGCAGTTTGATGTTTTGGTTGTTATTGATTGAGAAAAAATAATTTGTAGTAAAAGAGAAGGGGGATAATATCCCCCTTCTCAGGACAACTTATTTTCTTTTCTTAGTCGTCTTTTTCTTTTTGGTTGTTTTAGTTGTTTTGGTTGATTTTTTAGTTTTAGTTGACTTGGTTGTCTTTTTCTTTTTGGTTTTCTTTTTTGAACCGCACTTGCGCATTATTACCTCCTTTGTGGTAATTATAATCATAATTTAAAATTTGTCAAGGGATAAATGCATCTAAAAACAAAAAAATTTGATTGAGTTGAAAATTATTTGTAGTGTATAAAAAATGTAGATTCAATGGGATTATTGGCTTTTCCGTTAATAGTAGTAGTATATATTTTTATTGTTGACATTATAAAAAATATGATTAATATAAATTATGAGTCCATTTCTGGTGTTATTACTTTCGCTCAACGCCAATGTCGTATATGTTACAGAAATGGATGGAGTGATCAGTCCCGCCAGCAGTTCTTACATTGTGAGAACAATTAATATTGCAGAAAAGAATCAGGCGGAATGTTTGATTATCAAACTTGATACCCCGGGCGGACTTGATGAATCAATGCGTATGATTACAAAGAGAATTCTCAGCAGCCGAATTCCAATTGTTGTCTATGTAGCACCAAGGGGGGCGCGTGCTGCATCGGCCGGGGTCTTTATCCTTTATGCCAGTCATATCGCCGCGATGGCTCCGGGCACCAATATCGGAGCAGCCCATCCGGTGTCTATGGGGCAGCAGAAGATGGATAGTGTAATGCTGGCAAAGGTTACCAATGATGCGGTCGCCTATCTGAAGGCGCTCGCCAAAACCCGGGGAAGAAATTTGAAATGGGCTGAGGATGCGGTAAGGAAGAGTGTATCGGTTGATGCCGAGACTGCGCGCAAACTTGGTGTGTGTGATATTATTGCGGAGAATGAGACTCAGCTGTTAAAGAAACTGAACGGCAGAAAGATTGAGATTGACGATGAAAATATTGTCCTTTATACCAATGGACTGCCGATTCGAAAGATTAAGATGACCCTGCGGGAGAGGTTGCTGCTGCTTTTGACAAATCCCAATATTGCCTATATACTTTTACTCCTGGGCATCTACGGACTGTTTTTTGAACTTCAGAATCCCGGGGCAATATTTCCCGGGGTGGTGGGTGGAATATGTTTGATTTTAGGTTTCTATGCACTGCATCTTCTTCCGGTCAATTATGCCGGGGTGGCCTTGATTTTTCTTTCCGCCATATTGTTTATTCTGGATATTTACATAACTTCACACGGCCTTCTTACTATCGGGGGTGTGATATCATTGGTTCTGGGTTCCTTGATATTATTTGAAAGTGATGTTCCCTATCTAAGAATATCCTGGGAGGTGATTATGATAGTTGTTGTTATCGTTGTTGGTTTTGTTGTTTTTATATTAACCCTGGGTATTCGTGCACAATTCAAAAGAAGGGTTACCGGCCAGGAAGGATTGATTGGTGAATTTGGAGTTGCCAAGACAGGGGTTGATTCCCGGGGGGGGACGGTATTTGTGCGGGGGGAATTCTGGAGTGCGGTTAGTGATAAGGTGATTAAAAAAGACCAGAGGGTTGTTGTTGTCGGTGTTGAGAAGATGCTGTTGAAGGTGGAACCGGCATCTAAAGAATAACCTTTGAATATGCCGATAATTCTTTTTGCTGCTTTTGAATCGTTTTTATTTCCGCCCGGATATTTTTTGGAAACGCAGTTCAACCCGGCGCACCTTGTGGAGGGCAGGATAGCAATTTTGTTCAACGGCGAAAATAAATTCAGTATCCCCGGTCTTAATAAGTATACCGCCTTTTTACAATTTAATAATTTAGGGATTAAATTGATAAGTTTCGGTAATGATTATTACCGGGAAAATCTGTTGGGTCTGGGCTGGGGATTGCGGGTTGCAGAAAAACTGGCGCTTGGTCTTGATGTTTCGCTGCTGAATTACTGGATTGAAGACGGCGATAATGAATTGAGTTACACCTTGAAAATAGGAGGTAAATATGGCGGGGGGCCGGTAAGGATTTATCTATGGCTCAACAATATCAATCTTCCACGATTTAAGGGTCTTAACCGCCTTCCTGTAAATTACGAAGTGCTCACCGATTTTTCGGGTAGTCCACAATTATCATTCTATTTTGCTGTGCGTGGGGTTGAAAGGGATTTTCCCTTTTTCAATTTCGGTTTCCATTATCATCCGCATAAAGCGATAAAAATACTTTTGGGGGTAAATACCGAACCCTTAATGCCGGAATATGGAATGACAATGCAATTTGGTAAACTGGAAGTTCGATATTCAGGTAATAGCCACCGTCAATTAGGTCTTACCCATTCCCTGGGACTCGGTTTTCAAATTCGGTGATTCTACTTTTATTATTTATTAATAGTTTAAATAAAACATCAATCTTTGAGACCGATAATCCATATAACTTTGAGGTTATCCTGAAGGATTTAGAGGACTTGAGAAGGAACCCGATTGACCTGAACAGTGCAGGTCTTAAGGAATTATTAAAGATTCCCTATCTTACTCCGGGTGATGCACTTAAGATTATAGATTATCGCCGCCGATTTCATTATTTTAATGCCCCGGCTGACCTTTATAAAATTCCCGGATTTGATAAAGAGTTAATTGAATTAATCCAGCCGTTTATTACGGTCGGTAAGGGTTCTGGAGAATTCAAGAAATTTAATACCCGTTTCAGGATCCAGGATGAACTACCATACAGTTATTCCGGATGTCGGTTTTATACACGGACACAGGTCTGGACTGATCAATATCATCTTTTTCTTGTTACTGAAAAGGACCCTGATGAAGAAAATTTTTTTGATTATTTCTCTCCCGGTTTCGTGATTGACGAAGGTTCAAGAAGATTCGCCTTGGGAAGGTATAATCTTGATTTTGGAAATGGCATCGTGCTTTCTCCGTTAGGTTCATTTTTTAATGTCTATGATTTTCATCTCCTCATAAATGAACGCGGGGTTATGCCCTATACATCGGTAATGGAAAATAACGGATTTTTTGGGGCCGCAGTTAGTGATTCGATTTTTGTTCGAACCACTATCTTCTATTCGCATCAGAAACTTGACGGCAGGATTGATTCCGCTGGTTTTGCCCGTTCCTTTGATCCGGATGGTGAACATACCGATTCCCTCTCCTTTTCCAGGATGGACCAAATCGATGAAGAAATCTGGGGATATGATTTGTGTTATAAGAAGAGTTCATTTTCCTTGGGAAACCGTTTTTATCGGTGTTATTATAATCCACCCTTCGCCAGTGATGATTCCCTTACCGGTTTCTACGGCAGAAAATTCTGGATGTCATCATTCAATATAAAATATACCACCGGTAATTTTTTTCTTTTTGGTGAATCAGCCCGGACCTTTCATAACCGCTGGGGTGGTATATTTGGATTTACCAGTACATTTCCGCTGTGCGATTTTAATCTTGCCGGCAAGTTTTTCCCCCGGGGTTTTTATTCACCCAAGGGGTCGGTGGTTGAAGAAGATTATGCCGGTGGTGTTCTGGCAATCAAAAATATTTCACGCATCGGAAGATTTGAATTTATATTTGGACTTGATAATGAATTAACATCCGATACCATACAGAGAGTATTTAGACTGAATTTTGAAAAGAGACTGGCTATGATGGATGCACATTTACAATACCGATGGCGTTGTACAGAAGATATCAGAGACCTTTACAATTACAAGATCTTTTTGCGAATCGGACCCGGTTCCAGGGTTTTCTTTGATATTCGTTTTAACGGGAGATATGTATTGGATGATGAAGAGGGGTGGGAGAAGGGGCTGTTTTTCAGCTTGGAGGGTGTTTATAAAACAAGGAGGATTGATCTTCGCCTGAGGGGCGGCCGCTACATTACTGATTCCTATGATTCCCGGGTCTATGTTTATGAGATTGACCTGCCCGGTGTGATTAATAATCGTCCATTTTATAATCGGGGTTATTATGGATTTATTTATGTTGCTGTTAAACCCTTCAGTATTTTGAAATTGACTTCGAAATATAGTGTGCAGTTTAAAGAAGATGAGCGGATAAAAAAAATCGGTGCACAACTGGATATTGAATTTTAATAATGATTGACTGGCTTACCAACCGACCGGCAATTCTTATTTATGGATTTTTACTCTTTAATGCATTTTTTGAGAGTTTCTTTCCACCCTACCCATCCGACGCCCTGGTATTGGTGTTTTCATTTATTGCCGGGCAGGGAGCCTGTAGTGTCTATATTGTTTATTTCTGCACTGTTATCGGCAGCATTACGGGGATTATGGTGATTTATTATTTGGGAAAGACCCGGGGTGATGCATTGATAAATTTTCTTGCCCGCTCATTTTTGGGAAGATTTATCCCGGTCAGATTGATTGAAAGGGCGAAGGTGAAATTTCATCATCGCAGTGGTATGGTCGTATTTTTAAATCGTTTTATACCGGGAATGAGGGCGCCGATCTGTTTTGCTGCCGGGCTGGTTGGTGTTGAAGGTAATACATTCTTTCTGTTTAGTAGTATAAGTGTTTCACTGTGGAATTTTTTTCTGGTATTGGCCGGTTTCTATGTGGGGACAAACTGGGAGACGGCGCAGAGTTTCTTAAAGACATATAATTTAATCATCGCATCGCTTATTATTTTTATTGTTTTAATTGTTACAGTAAGCTATTTTATCAGAAGAAAAAGAAGACCGTTATGATTTATTTTTTCGGAACATATCAATCAGGAATCTTGATGGCCTTTGATACCTGCCGGCACACCATTTGGGGTATAAAAGATAGAGTTTTTTTCTTGCCCGGGTAAGGGCAACATAGCAGAGCCTTCTCTCTTCTTCCAATTCCCTGGGGTCGGTGAGTTTTCTTGTCATAGGAAAGACATCTTCAATCAGGTCGACAATAAAGACCGCAGGAAATTCAAGACCCTTGGCGCTATGAATGGTCATCAGTTTTACTGTATCCTGATTCCAGTCTACTAAATCAAGGTCCTGAATCAGGCGCACTTCATTCAAAAAATTCGAAATTGCAGAGGCCTCATAACCCCGGGCAAATGATTTTAATTCTTTAATGGAGTCGTCCTTTAATTTAAGGGTCCGGGAGATTTCATCGATTATATTCACGGGTGATAGTCGTGCGCCATTATGGAAATGGTATTCCAGAATTTGGTTAATCTTTTTTGTCTTCTTCTTAATATGGAAGATTGCCCGGGCGCGTCCGATAAAGTCTTCCGGTGATAATTTTTTTGTATTTAATGAATCGATTAGGCCAAGATAATCGAGCAGTGGTTTAATATCGACCCGGTCGTAGAATGATATCTTGCCGATGATAGTATAGGGAATGCGTGCCCGGTTAAATGTCTCTTCATAGATTTTTGAAAGATAGTTCATTCGATATAATACTACAATATCACGGAATCTGAAGTTCTCTTTTTTCAGTTCCTTTATCTGGCGGACAACAAAATCTGCTTCGTCCTTCGGGGACTTTGCAGTGTAGACTGCAATATCCGCAAAATCGAGATTGGCAAGCGCTGTGCCGGGTCGATGCATTAGATTATTGGCAATTTCAAGAATTTCCTGGGGCAGACGAAAACTCCTGTTGAGGGTATAAATTCTGGTGCCTTTAAAATCCCTGGGTACCTGATAGATTAATTCGCGCCGGGCACCACGCCAGCCATAGATTGTCTGGTCCTCGTCTCCGGTGAAGAATATGTTTTCTTTATAGATTAGCGAAATTAATTGGTACTGGGCATAGTTTATATCCTGGAGTTCATCGACAAATATATATTTAAATAAGTTCTGATAATATGCCCTTATATCTTCGTGGTTCTTTAGAAGTTTTACCGCATAGAGGAGTAAGTCATCATAGTCAAGGAGATTACTTTCTTTCAGGAGATTTTGATAATCAAGATACACCTTTGCACAGTACCGCTCCCAGCTGTTTTTCGGTTCAAATTGTTCGGGAAATATACATTTTGCCTTTAATTTTCGGATTGTTTTCATTATCGCCCGGAGCTGGTATTTACCGGATTTTAATCCCATTTTAAAAAAGATTTCTTCCGGCTCGATAATCGTGAAATCCTGGTCAAAATCGAGACGCTCGGCATCCCGGCGCAGCATCCTCATCCCCAAGGTATGAAATGTCCCCACCCACAAATCATAAGGGGATACGGGAATCAATTCCTTGATGCGGTTTCGAATATCATTCGCCGCCTTATTTGTGAATGTGCCGACAAAGATTCTATCTGGGGCTATACCTTTTTTTATCAGGCTGACCACTGCATAGGTGAGGGTTGTTGTCTTTCCGCATCCGGCCTGTCCCAGTACCAGGATCGGCCCATTGATTGATTCAATAATCTCTTTCTGGACGGGTGTGAGTTCAAGTTCGGCGCTTTTCCTTTCCGGCATAGAAATGGGTTTTTTTATTACAACGGAACGTTTCTTTTGGGTCAACCATTCCAAGGCAGTCTGGGCGTCGGGCCTTGAATCAGGAGCAACCTCAAGGCATTGGTGGATGACTTCTTCAATGTAATCAGGAATACCCGGATGTAGTATTGAAGGAACCAGATAATTATTTTTCGCAATCTTTTTTCTTATACCATCAAGGCTGGCATCAAGAAACGGAGGCACTCCGGTGAGCAGTTCATACAGAATTACGCCCACACTCCAGATATCGGATTTTTCACTGTAATTACCGGTCCAGGATTCTGGCGCCATATAGATCGGGGTACCGGCGATCGAGGCCGAGATTGTCTTTGATTTGATAAAGAGGGCAAGACCAAAATCGCTTATCTTTACACTGTCCCGTGCTATCCTTCCATCAATGAGAATATTTTCCGGTTTTAAATCTCTGTGGAGAACCCCTTTTCTATGGGCATAGTTTAATCCATCAAGGAGCTGGCTTGTGATACTTATCGCAAGTTCAATATCAATACCCTGATCAGTGATTATATCACGCAAGGTCTTCCCCTGGATATATTCCATCACCAGAACAAATTTTTCATCGATAAAGTCGATGTTGTAGAATCTTACTATGTTCGGATGATTAAGTGAGGCAAGAAGTTTTGCTTCATCCCGAAGCATCAACATTTCCTCTTTTTTCATACGCGATATCTTGAGGGCAAAATTCTGTTCAACAATGGTGTCTCGAGCCAGAAATACATCACCGAATCTCCCTCCACCCAGCCATTCGATAATTTCGTATTTACCCAATCTTTTTGAAAGCACCGATTAATTGGGGAATATTGATAAATGTATCAATGAATTTTTATGTGCTACGGCCTGACCAAAGAATGTTTTCTGCCTTATTCTGAAATGTTTGACATCTTTTCGGGGATTGAAGTGTTCAAAGAAATAACAGAGACCTTTAAAGAATTCATTGATGTCAGAATTGTTCGATTTTATATGTTGATACTCGATTGCATCCAGTGCGTAGGCACGAAGGAGTTTCGGCTCGAATCTTTTGTAGATTTTGGGATTTAAAAATATATCACAACTGAGGATATGATTTTTTGCACAGCCGATAAATCCGATTATATTGTCGTCGAGACCTTTGAAGTCTTCAATATAGCGTTCAATTTCATTGTTCAGGGTGGTATAAATTTCGTGCATTGATGAAGTCGCCGACGAGACCCGGGTTGTTGTCAATTTGCGTTTTATTTCATTCCATACCCTGTGCTGGAGGTCGGTTCTTTTATGCGATTTCTGGGAGAGGATGGCGCGAATCTTTGGATATGAGCAGAAGCCGGTCTTAAATCCGCCGATTTCATTCCATCTTCCTTCCTCGGCACAAAATACCGCCACCCTTTCTCTGGTTCTTTCCGGAATCAGGGTTGAACAGGCAATGATACGGTTTTGAAGGGAACCGATTACTTCTTCACCATCCAGCATCAGGAGAGGTGTTCGCCCCTGGTTTTCAATCTCTAAGTTATCAATTTGGGGTTCATCAAGTTCACTAATATCGGCAATTTTTTTCTTCAGGGCTTCTTCAATGTTTATTGCTTCAAAGCCATTTTTGTTTTTTCCGGCGATAGGATAGATTGTTAAATTTCTTAAAAAAATCGGTTCTTTATAATTTGTAATTTCTGGTAATTTCCATCTTTCCATTTATACTTCTATCTGAGGGCGATATTTATACCCAGGCGCGCCCTTCTCGGCGCGGTATATGCATTCACCCAATCATCGCTGTTTTTGGCGAATTCCCGCATTGCAATAAATTCTTCATAGGGTGTAATCAGGCCATCGTGATTTCTATCTCCGGCCGGATTGTAATATGCAGAATTTTTAGATATATCAATATACGGTGGTGGATGGTCAAAGTCTTCTATCTTTATATCTTCCAGGGCGATAACTGGATAATGGGGAGCGATCTCGTATCGTTCATCAAGGAGATTGATGATTTCAATATTGAAGCTGATTTTAGTTTGATTGATTTTAAAACTCCGTGATATCATACAATCGATCTGACGCTGGAACGGCAGTTGGAGGATATTACGTTCTTCATATTTCCCTTCAGGACCGGGTGGGGTATAAGGAAAGCCATTTCCAAAGAAGGCAAATAGAGTCAATTCTGCACCCAGAGGAAGTTTTGAAGTTCCCTGGACAAAGATACGATGGCGCTGGTCAAAGTCGAGATAATATTCTTGGGTGGGAGGCACAAAGCCGGTATCCGGGTTTTCATAATAATAACGATAATAGACCTCTTCAGCATATGAGCTTGTGCCCCGGGCCCAGGAAAGGGTGTATGATAGCTTGCCCCTGAATAGAGAATTTTTGAATTCCAGAATCGTTTCTATTCCTTTGACATTTGCATATTCAACATTAAAATATGTAACATAATTATGGGGTGATGTCTTTACCAGTTTTGTCCCCAAGAGGTCGGAGATATCTTTAAAAAAGGTGTTTACGGTGATTAATAGGTCTTTTTTCACTTCACCCTGAAGCCCGATTTCCAGGGCGATTGTCTTTTCCGGGCTGAGATCAGGATTGCCGACAAGCGGAATCTGGGTTATATATGATGGAAAGGGTAGAAGATTATAGTAGTCATACATCTGATTATAAAGAGGCGGTTGAGTATACTGACCGACATTGGCACGAAACAGAAATTTTTCAGTAACCATAAAAGAAAAACCGAAACGGGGGGAAATGGTGGTTTTTGGTTTTATATCCTGAATACCATTTGTAAAATAGTCATATCGGACGCCGAGCTTTGCGAATAATCCTTTATAATCAATATTATCCTGAACAAACAGGGCAATTTCCCGGGGACAGTGGTTGTATTCGTCAATAAGCTGATGTGCAGTGTCACTGATGAAATAGGTGAAGTTTTTTAAATCCAGGAGATTATACTCAATCCCGGTTTTTAATTCTTGATATTGATGAATCTGCAAGTCGGTATTGAAACTGGTTCTTAAAATCCGTGATGTTCTATTCTGATATTCATAATAATCTCCTTCAAATGGAATGTTCGGTATATTTACACCGAATGGGTTGTTAACACCTCCATGGGGCCATTGTAAGGTGGAATAGTCACGAAAGGTGAAATCTTTAAATTGACCGCCGCTGCTTTTTACACCAAACTGTTTTCCGGTATATAATCTGCTCACCGTCAGATTGAAGAAATTTCTCGGGTTGGGTAAAAAGTTTATATTTAAAATCTCCAAGTCACCTTTTCTCATATCAGAACGGTAGTGTTCAAGGTTGTATTTCCATTTGCTATTATATCGTTCAAACTGACTCCTTGACTTCGCCCCGCTGAAACTGAGGTTAAAATTTCCTGAAGGTGAAAAGATGAATTTTGAGTAGAGGGTATAATCATCGCGTTTTTTATGGGGAAGAATATAGAGCCGCGGATCCCAATCATTGGTGTGCATTAAATCAAAATTGAAATATGTCTTTAATTTTTTATTCAAAGGAATGTGAAGGGAAGATTGATAATTTTCATAACCAAAATCATAATAAAAGGGCATAATCCTTTCGGTTTTACCGAAAAATCTTCCATTCGGTTTTTGTGCGGGATGTTCGGTGATAAGATTGATCACCCCGGACATTGCCCGACCATACTCAGCATCAAAACCTCCCGGCAAAAAGATGACCTGATTTACTGCCCCCCGGGAAATATTTATTGCGGGTTCACCGGTCTGGGGATCGAGAATGGGGACATTATCTATCATATATAATACCTCGGTTGACCGACCGCCTCGAACATGGATTGCGGTATCAGAACGCGCCACTGATGGCTGGAATGCCACAATATTCATTGAATAGTCAATGGGTATATTTAAAATATCATTTCTCCTCACGATATAGGTTGCGCACACCATATCCTTTTTTACTGAAGGTATCTTACTGGTTACGACCAGGGGGGGGACTTCAATATATGACTTCTTTAAGGCTATTTTAAGGCGCACTGTCTGGTCGATATTCACATTGACATTTCGGATACGCTTGGTTTGATATCCAATAAATGAAACTTCTATATCATATTGTCCGGGGGGGACATTTAGTATATAGAATCTACCCTGCTCATCAGTCGCTGCACCCATTTCGCTGTTTAGAATAATGACATCGGCATAGGGGAGTGGTTCTTTGGACTCTGCGTCCTTTACAGTGCCTTGAATCTTTCCGGTGAGACCTTGAAAAAGACCGATTGTAATTAAAATACCTGCTACCATAATTTATTATAATAAAAATATTTGATTTGTCAACTGGCTATAATTTTATACAGGAATTGACACCAGGTAAACTATCCGCCCCGGATGTATTTAACCCTTGACATATTCATAATTATATATATAATTAATAATTAAAATTTAAAATTTGAAAATAAAAAGGAGTGATTATGTTCGGGAAAAAGAAAAAGGTAATTGGGCTTGATATTGGTTCAAGCCAGACCAAAATGGTGGAACTGAGTTCAGGCAAGGGTAAAAAATTATTAAACTATGGTGTTGCTAAGGTCTTGCCTGATGCAATTGTTGAAGGAGAAATAATCGATCGGGAAGCCGTTTTGGATTCAATCAGGACACTGATTGAAACGAAGGGCTTTACGACCAAGGATGTGGTTATCGGCCTTGCCGGACGCGATGTAATAATCAAACGGATTACGATGGACCGAATGAGTGAATCTGATACGCGTGAGCAGATAAAATGGGAGGCTGAACAGTATGTTCCATTTGATATAAATGAAGTGACCCTTGATTTTGATATTGTCAATCCAAACTTTGGAGAAAACCAGCAGGAGGTAATCCTTGTTGCGGCAAAGAATGAACTTATCAATAATTTAACCTCACTTTTAAAAGAATTGAATTTGAGACCAACGATTATCGATACTACTGCATTTGCACTACAAAATGTTTTTGAATTTAATTACCAGACTTCACCAGATGAGATTGTTGGTCTGATCCACATCGGTGCGGGAATGATGGTTATCAATGTTATAAAAGGTGGTTCCTGTCTTTCCGCCCGCGATGTCTATTACGGTGTGAATGCCTTCATAAGTAAACTTCAAAAAGAGGTCGGTTTCAATTATGAGGATGCTGCAAACGCTGTAAAGGGAACAATCCCGGTCGGTGCTTCTCAGGATTCAATCCAGGGTGTGTTCGAATCATTTGTTAATGATCTCAGCACCCATATCGAAAGGAGTCTACAGTTTCTTTCCAGTGTTACTGGCGAGGAGAAAATTAACCGAATGTATCTTTCCGGGGGTGGAGCATTAATTTCTAATCTCTTAGAATATCTCAAGCGGCGCTTTAATATCCCGATTGAAATTCTCAATCCCCTGAAAAATATAGTTTATGACCCAACCATATTTACGCCAGAAGGGGTTGATGTTACAGGACCAATTTTGGCGCAAGCGATTGGTTTAGCATTAAGGGGGGAATAAAATGATAAAAATAAACTTAGTACCAACGGCAAAAAGAGGTCGGGCTCCAAGAGCAAAATCGATAAAGGGACCTCGCCCGAGTATTAAGCTTCCTTCAATTCAGGCAAGTGTTGTCTATATTGTGGGGATTGTGATCTTCGTGCTGGTGGTGGCGATTCTTCTGATTGCACAATCTTCCAAGATGAACAGCCTCAATAAGAATATTGCCCAATTGTCCAGTCGATTGGAGGAACTGAAGGTTTATAAGGCAGCGGTGGATAGTTTGGAGAAGAGGGAGAAGGAACTGGCATCGCTGATTGACCCGATCAAAGAACTTAATAAAAATCGTTTCTTTATTGCACATATTCTCGATGAGATTTCTTCACGCATCCCCGAGTTTACCTGGCTTACATCCTTGGATGTTAATAAATCGAATCTTGGATTGAAGGGTATTGCGGCTTCAAATCTTTTGGTTGCCGATTTTATGAATCGATTGGAAGAATCTTCTTATATTCATAATGTTGACCTTACTGTTTTAGAAAAGAAGGCGGTAAAGAAACAGGAAATGATGCAGTTTACACTTACGGCAAATGTTGGGTTGGAAGATACCTTAGCCGGGAGGCAAAAATGAATCTCAAGGAATCAAAAGGACAGCAATTAATTATTTTTATTGTTATCTTGGTGGTATTACTGATTCTCTTTTTTAGATTTCCCTATAGATCAAACAGCGAGAAGATTAAACAGTTAACCCTGCAAAGGGATTCCCTACAGATTGAGGTCCAGAAGGCTGAGGCGGCGCGAGCCAGACTTCCAGAACTCCAGGCAAAGATTGCCCGTCTTGAAAAGGAATGGGAGAAGGCAAAAAAGATGTTGCCGAAAGAGAAAGAAATACCATCGCTTATTCAACAGATTTCAAATTCTGGAACCAAGGCCGGGGTTAGTTTTATACTCTTTAAGCCGAGTGGTCCTAATCCCAGGGAAAAGTATGCAGAAATACCTGTTCAAATAAAAGTGGCATGCGGTTATCATCAACTCGGCAGTTTCCTGTCGAATATTGGTAATCTGGCACGGATTGTCAATGTTCCTGCCGTAAAGATAAAACAGAGTTCCAAAGAAAAGTCGGTTGAGGCAGAATTAAGGGCGATTACTTATACAGTTGCAAAAAGAAGGGAGGTGAATCGTGGTGTTCCACCTCGTCGTAGGTAATTTTCTCTGCATGATGATACTGTTTAATCAGAGTCCCAGTGCACCATCTGCAGATACAGATACCATGTTTCCGGTAGAAAAATGGCATTATGCAGCAAAGGGAAGGCGTGATCCCTTTGTTCCTTTGTTAGGCACTGAATTATCCCAGGGTGGTAAGACAAGTCATCTCAGTGTGGAAAATCTTACCCTGATTGGAATTCTCTGGGGAGATAAAGGATACTATGCATTGGTTAAGGATGGTTTGAATAATGGTTATATTCTCAGGAGAGGTGATCCGGTTGCTGGTGGTAAGGTTGCGGACATAAATCGGCGGGCGGTTATTTTTCAGATTGTTCACGCCGGCGTTGTGACAAAATATAAATTGCCACTCAAAGAGAAAGAAAGGAGGTAAAATTATGAGGAATATGTTTATCTTCGCATTATTGATTTCTGTGGCAGGTGGTGCAGTTATAAGTGATCTGGCAGTGGTTCCAGAAGAGGGTAATACAAAACTTATTATTAAGTCTGATGCACCATTCGTTGCCAGTACATTTACCCTTAAAGACCCGGCACGGATCGTGGTCGATTGTTCCGGGGTCTCAAGTGCTCTGGTTGGAAAGACATTTCCGGTGAATGCCGGTGGAATAAAAGAATTGGCAGTTACCGGATTTAGTGAACAGCCTGATTTAATTAGAGTAGTAGGAAAATTGGACCGTGATTATTCATTCCTTACTTCAACTGTAGATAATGACTTTGTCGTTACCCTTCTTACGGGCAGCTCAGCATTTCCTGAGTGGCTGGCTTCGGCAAGCACTGCGATTCCAACTGCTCCAGCCCCGACGACACCGCCGGTAACCCCGACCCCGAAGCCTGCGGCGACAATAACGGGCAGGCCAATTTCTATTGATCTGGAAAATGCGGATATCCTTACTGTATTGAGGGCACTTTCTGAGTATGCCGGGGTTAATATTGTTGCTGGTAAGGATGTGAAGGGAACGGTTACTGTAAGACTTCATAATATCCCCTGGCGTCAGGCTTTAGAGATCATTCTTAAGGCATCAGGCTATGCCTATCGTGAGGATCCCGGGGTTATCAGGGTTGATACTGCCGAGAATCTGGATAAACAGGACTATGACCTTCCGACGACCTCCAAAATCTATAAATTGGAATTTGCCGATCCCCGGAAACTGTTGAATAAGGTTCAGGCGATGCTTTCGCCCAAGGGTAAGGCAAATGTAGATATCCGGACAAATTCTATTGTTGTAACCGAAGTCCAGCCGATTCATGATAAGATAAAGCAACTTGTGAGATTACTTGATACACCTACACCGCAGGTTGAGATAATGGCCAAGGTTGTTGATATTGATGTTTCTGCATCAAGGGGTCTGGGTATAGACTGGACCTTAAAAGGTCTGGAAAGCAGGATTGTCAGGGCAGATATTGCAAGTAATGTAAATCCTACAATTGCCGGCTATGGAGTTTTTAATGTCGGAACAGTTCCTTCGTTGGCACAGATTAATGCAACCATCAATATCCTGGAAGAGAACGGCAAGGCGCATACGATATCGGCACCGCGGGTAACTGCAGTCGATAATGAAAAGGCGCGGGTTCTTGGTGGTCAGCGTTTCGGTTTTCCGACCCGGGATATGTCAGGGAATACTGTAATTCAGTTCTATACTGTAGGAACGAAACTTGAGGTTACGCCTCATATCAATTCCCTGGAAGAGGTGACAATGGAAATTCATGCTGAGGTTAGTGAACTCGATAAGGCTTCCGCCCTTGCCGGAAGGCCGATTGTTACTACATCTGAGGCTGATACCAAGGTGCTTGTGAAGGATGGAAATACTGTGGTGATCGGCGGCTTTATACGAAAGAAAAAGACAAAGTCGGTTCACGGGATTCCTATTCTTAAAAGCATACCTATTCTGGGTGCGTTGTTCAGGGAGACAACAACCTCGATTGAGGATCGCGAGCTTCTGATCTTCCTTACCCCGACTATTATTAGACATTGATGGCTGCGGCTCAGAAATTAGTCTTTCAATCCCTTAATTGAGGATAATAGGAGGATGTAATCGGGGTCGGAAGCTAAGGATAGCAAAAAGAGGCATCAGGCCAACCAAGTCAATTGTTCGTAGTGCGATCTTTAACATAATCGGTTCAAGGATTGTCGGAGCGCGGGTACTTGATATATTTTCGGGTTCAGGTGCCCTCGGAATAGAAGCGATTTCGCGCGGTGCCCGGGAATGTGTTTTTATTGAAAAGAAACCAGTCATACTATTAGCGAATATTAAAAGTCTTAAGGTTACGGCAGGTGCAAAGGTTCTGAAAGGGGATTATCGTTCGGGATTGAAAAAGCTTTCATCGGAAAAATTTGATGTTATCTTTATGGACCCTCCTTATGAAAAGGGATATCCTGAGAAGGTTTTAAGATTGATTGACAGATATGCCCTGTTAGAAAAAGACGGCATTGCAGTTATCGAGCACAGTCCAAAAGAGAATTTCTTGCTTCCTCCAGATTTCGCCTGCTGGAAAAGTCGGCGTTATGGCAATACTTCATTAACTATGGTTATTAAAGAATAAAATGAAAAGGGCATTATACGCAGGCACCTTTGACCCCATAACCTTTGGCCATATTGATGTGATTTCAAGGGCGACCAAGATATTTGACCAGATAATTATTGGAGTTAGTGCCGGGCCCAAGGAAACACTCTTTACACAGCGGGAAAGGATTAATTTGGTGGAGCAGATTTTTTCGAATAATGACAGGGTAACAGTTATGGGATTCGACTGCCTCCTGGTTGATTTTGCAAAAAAGATTCATATCCATACTATAATTCGTGGTATGAGGGCGGTGTCAGATTTTGATTATGAACTTCAACTCACCTTAATGAATCGAAAACTAAATCCCAGGATAGAGACAATATTCTTGATGCCTTCTGAGAGGTATATATTTATCAGTTCTTCATTGGTTAAGGAAATTGCGTCTATGGATGGTGATGTCTCACGACTTGTTCCCAGGGTTGTGGTTAATGCATTGAAGAGGAAATTGAAGAAGAGCTGAATCCAATCCTTGAGGTTTGAGTTTTTTATGAATTAGGCCAATACATCTTCCATAAATCTGGTTTCTCCGGGTTTTTTCATATCGGTATATTTAAAATTCCCGCTTCACCGCTCGGTTATCCGGTTTTTTGTTTTTAATTACCCTGGTATGCTGTCAGAGCTGCGGTATTGAAAGGAAAGCGGCGAGGAGCCAGTCTCAGAAGATATTGACTCTAATGGAAAATTTGCTATAATTTTTAATGAAATTCATAGATGAAGTAACAATTACAGTAATTGGTGGTGATGGTGGAAATGGTTGTATCTCATTTCGCCGCGAAAAATTTGTCCCAAAAGGCGGCCCGGATGGTGGTGATGGCGGAGCAGGAGGGTCGGTATATCTCATTGGTGATGCCCGATTAAATACCCTTTTTGACCTTAAAATTCGGCCCCATTATCGGGCAGGCAGGGGTGGTCATGGTAAGGGAAAGAAGATGACCGGTGCCCGGGGAAAGGATGTTTATATCCGGGTTCCACTGGGCGTTGTGGTTATGAATCAAAAGGGGATAATCGGGGAAATTCTTAAGGATAAAGAGCGATTGCTTGTTGCCCGGGGTGGTAAAGGCGGTCAGGGTAATTATCATTTTGTTTCTTCAACCAACCGTGCACCCCGATATGCAGAACCCGGGGAACCGGGTGAAGAGCAGAAGTTAAAGATTATTCTCAAACTCATTGCGGATATCGGCATTGTCGGTCTGCCCAATGCCGGTAAGTCCACCCTTTTAGAGGCAATCACCGATGCCAAGCCCCGGGTTGATCACTATCCCTTTACCACACTCAGTCCCAATCTTGGAATAATAAAATCAATACATAAGAATATTGTTATTGCCGATATTCCAGGCATCATCGATGGTGCGCATAAAGGAAAGGGGCTGGGATTAAAATTTTTACGGCACATCGAAAGGACGCATTTTTTAATTATTCTGATTGATATCAATACAGACAATCCATTGGACCATTATCGGTGTATAATGGATGAATTTAATGCATACAATCCCGCCCTTTTGAAAAAACCGAGGATTGTCGTATTTAATAAAATTGATTTGCTGAAGCAAATTCCAGAATTTGACCTTCAGGAAAAGACATTTTATATTTCGGCATTAAGGGGCGACGGAATAGATAAACTGGTTAAATTTTTGAGCCGATGAAGATAAAATTTCAACAGGACCGAGAAACGATCCTGAAGATTCTTGAATCGGCAAGTATTACGAGGAAATTGAGGATTTTGGACAAGTTGAATGGCGTTAATGAAAAGGATAGCATAAAAATTTTATTCAAGGTGCTGGAGGATAAATCCTGGTGTCTCAGGGAAAAGGCGGCATACAAACTTGTCCAGTATGGGAAAAAGGTGGTTCCCAGGTTGAACCGTCTTCTTAAAAAGGGATATTGGTTTACCCGTGCCTCGGCCTGCATAACGATTGGTGAGATAGGGGATATAAGGGCACTGTATTCAATCGTTATGCTTTTATTGAATGACGATAATCCAACGGTTATTAAGGAAGCAAGCACGGCTCTGGTAAAGATTGCTCAAAAAAATCCTTCAGAGTTCTCAACTGTTCTGAAAGAAATGACCCTTGAGCAAAATTCATTGTCACGAATCTTGAAAATTATCGAACAAAGAGATGCTGGATTATATCAGGAGATAAAATCTATAGTTTTAGATGAATGAGATCATAGATTTTCTTGACCTTCTCTCAATAAAGAAATTGAGTGAGACAAAACTTTATCTTCTGTTAGAAAGATATAAATCACCCGGGGCAATAAAAGATGCCGATAAAAGAGAACTTTCATCTCTGGTGGGCCGGGGAATCGCCGATTTGATAAAAAGTGCGGCGATAGATAATAAAAACCGAGAGAGATATAAAACCATAATTGAAAAACTCCAGATTGAGTTGATACCATATTATTCAGATAAGTATCCGGTTTGGTTAAAACATATCCCACATTTTCCTCCGGTTATCTTTGTGCGGGGTGCGATTCTGCCTGAGGATGAGATATCGGTAGCAATAATCGGTACCCGGGGGGCGACGGTTTATGGGAAGGAGATTGCCCGGGATTTTGCATCCAGGTTTGTTGATTGTGGAGTAACCGTGGTCAGTGGAATGGCAAGGGGTATTGACACCCAGGCACATTGGGGTGCATTGAAAAAGGGCGGAAGGACTATTGCGGTTCTCGGATGTGGAATTGATATCTGCTATCCACCGGAAAACCGTAAGTTGATGAGTGAAATAATTAAAAATGGTGCGGTGATTTCTGAATTCAGTTTGAATACACCGCCTTTGGCCCAGAATTTTCCCAAAAGAAATCGAATCGTTTCAGGACTCGCCCGGGCTGTAGTTGCGATTGAGGCGCGTGAGAAGAGCGGGGTGATGAATACGGTGAGATGGGCACTGGATCAGAATAAAGAGGTTTTTGCCATTCCCGGGAATATATATGCAAGGACATCAAAGGGAACAAATTTTTTAATCAAAGAAGGGGCGATTCCTGTAACTTCAGCAGATGAGGTGCTGGAATATTTAGGTATTCAATATACAAAGGTTGAAAAAAAGGCGAAAGAGATTTTGCTTGATAAAAAGGAGCAGGTCGTCTGGCAGGAACTTTCTTTTGAACCAATCTACTTGGATGTTCTTTCCGAACGTCTGAATCAGTCTACCGGTTCGATTCTCGAGGTTCTGCTGGGTCTGGAGATGAAGGGGTTGGTAAAACAGCTGCCGGGAATGATGTTTGTGAAAAATTTTGATGTCTGATACTATATTGATTTTCTTAAGAATCTATTTATAATTGTTCTATGAAATATCGTAATCCCATACCTACCGTAGACATAATTATTGAAACAGAAAAAGGGATTGTCCTTGTGAAACGGAAAAATCCGCCGTCCGGCTGGGCAATACCGGGCGGGTTTATTGATTATGGTGAATCTGCAGAACAGGCAGCAGTGCGTGAGGCGTTAGAGGAGACCGGTCTGGAACTTGAAGATTTAAGGCAGTTTCATACCTATTCAGCCCCGAACCGGGATCCCCGACACCACACCATCTCGGTTGTGTTCACCGCCCGCTCTAAGGATAAACCAGAGGCCGGGGATGATGCCGAGGAAATCGGGATATTCACCCGGGATAATCTACCGGATAATATCGCCTTTGACCACCGCAAAATCTTAGAGGACTATTTCAATAAGAGATATTAGATAATGCGTTTCTTACACACCGCAGATGTGCATCTGAAAAAGACAGGACCTGAAAGACGCAAGATTCTGGAATGGTTGATTGAAAATCTTGTTCGATTCAAGGCCGATGCCCTGGTGATTGCTGGCGACCTTTTTAATGATGATACAGAATCCACGGTATTAAGACCTGAGGTGCAGGGCATTTTTCAGAGGACCAGGGCACAGATAATAATTATCCCTGGTAATCATGATAAAAATTCATACGGTGATGATTTCGACTATGGAGGGAATGTTATTCAACTTACCCGGAAACCTTTTGAGCTTATTGAATTACATAATATCCGGATTGCCGGGATTCCCTATCAGGAAGAAAGATTCAGTACCTGTATTCAGAACCTGCCCAAAGATATTGATCTGCTCATCGCCCACGGCACACTTTATGATGAATCTTTTATCTTTAACTATATTGAAGATAAAGAGACCCAATATATGCCCATCTTTCCCCAGAATTTGGCCGGATTGGCCCGGTATATCGCCCTCGGTCATATCCATTCCCGAAGCATTGAAAAGAAATATAATAATACCCGGGTTGTCTATCCTGGTTCTCCGATTGCCTTAGATATTAAGTGTGTCGGGCCGAGATATGTATATCTGGTTGAATTGAGTAAGACCGAATTAAGGATAAAACCTGTTTTGATTGAAATATCACCCTACTGGATAATAAAGGAATTTTTTCTGTTTCCCGGTGTTGAGGATGCGGTTGTTAAAGAAATAGATACCTTTCTTAACGATATCAAAAATAAAAATGTGATGGTCAATATTACAATCAGGGGTTTTTGTGAAGAGAGTGATAAGGATTTTAATGAACGGATTGAAGAGACAGAAGAAAAATGGCGGGAGAGATTTGTTAAGCTGGAGATTATTAAAGATATTCAATCCTGGACATCCCTGCTTCAGAATAACCAGATTAAAAAGTTTATTGAACATACCAGAGGGATTGAACAAAATCTGCGAATGAAGATTTTAGAACTCAGTCTGCCGATATTCAGTAAGATGTTAAGATGAGGCTGAAATCGATAAGGCTGAAAAATTATGGACCGATTAAGAACCTTCAATTACAGCCGAGTAATTTTGAACTAATCTTTGGATTGAATGAATCAGGTAAGACCGCCTTGCTCGAGGCGTTGATATGGTTGCTCTTTAAAAAGGACCCCAGGAATTTAAGGTATGGCAAACCGGAAAATATAGAAATAGTAATTGAAGAGGGGGAAAATAGTTATATCCTGCCAGCACGAAAGAGGCATCTTAAATTACCGACAAGTAATATTGCCGGTCTTTTATATGTGAGGGCTTCGGAATCAGCGGTTTTTGATGATAGAAAGACTAAGGATAATTTCTGGGATGAGATTAAAAGGGTGATGAGCCAGATGGACAAAGGGGTATCACTTAAAAAATTGGAAACGAAGATTATCGAAAGTGTAGGTCTTACTCCGGAAAGGGCGGATTGGAAGGAGAATAAGGTTCAAAAGATCAAACATGAGAAAGAGAGGCTGGAAACCTTAAAGAGTTATTTAGAGCGTATCAGTGAGATTGCAAAGAATGAGGTTTATTTAACCCGGCTTCAGAATCGATTTTCTCTTTTGAAGAAAAGATTGTCCCTGGTTGAAAAGGCAAAACAGTATAAAAATTATAAGGACCTGAAAAATTTATACCGGCAATTTTCAGAGATAAAAAGCCGGCTTCAGGACTATGAGCGTTATAAATACGAGTATCAGACCCGATGGCAGAAGTTATTGATAGAGAAAGAGGGTTTGATAAAGACGGAGAAAGAGAGGTCCCGGACCGAAGCTGAGATAGAGAACCTAAAACGGGAATTGAGCGAACTGGCGGAAAAAGAAAGGGTGATTGAATCTTCAGGACTTAAAAAGTCCCTTGGGGAGGTTTCTGAAAAGAAGAAGGTGCCGGATATACGGTATTGCGGTCTTATCTTTTTAATCACCGTGGTTTTACTTTTTATATCTTTTATTTACGCATTTCCCAGGGCAATCTCAATTCCTCTGTTTTTATTGGGCCTTGGGCAGTTTGTCTATTTTTTATATAAGAGAAAAGAGGTGCGTGATATTCAATCAAGGCGAGAAGAGCTTTTTAATCAGGTAAAAAAGTTCTTTCCCCGGATTGAAAATCTCGACCAGTTTGATGAAAAGGTTCAGGACTTATATGAAGAAAGGATGAAGAAACAGGCGGTGCTTGAGGAGAAAGAAAAGTTTTTAAAACACTTTGTTAACACGACCTCCATTGAAGAGATTGAAAAGGAGATTGGCGAGTTGAGGAATAAGACCGGGCTTGCCGAGATTGGAGACCTTATAAAGAAGATAAAAGAGAAGAGAATGCTTGATGAGAATCTTGCCCGACTTCGGGCACATATTGGTGAAAGATTAAGGGAAAAGAATGAAAATAGGTGGTCAGGAATAATTGATATGTTGCGGGTTGAACCTCCGGACCAGAAGGTCGACATTGAACAGGAAGATATGATAAGAGAACAGGTTGAGAAGTTAGACCGGGAGATTGAAAAGATGATGCGGGAGATGAAGACATTACGGGCAATTCAGAAATCCATTCATAATATTTCTGATGACTATAGTGCATATCTTGAATATCACCGTCTGAAAAAAACTTTAGAAAACTACGATTTAGAAAGAAGAGCGGTACTTAAGATTAAAGAGATACTGGAAAAGATGAGTGATGAACTTGACCAGTTTATTGAAGATATTGTCAGCGGCGATAAAGGACTGAGTAGATATTTTAATTTAGTGACCGGCCGTTATGACCGAGTTGCCGTGGTCAATAAAAATTTTGTTGTTTATGATAAGGAGAGCCATTTTGAACTTGAGGATTTGAGCAGCGGTACCCAGGATCAGCTTCTCTTCTGTTTTCGGGTCGCCGCTTTAGAAAAGATTTATCCTGAAGGTTTTTTTATGCTGCTTGATGATGCCTTTATCTTTGCAGACTGGCCAAGACGGGAGAATCTTGTTAAGCTGTTAAAAAGTTGTGTGGAAAATGGTAACCAGATAATCTACCTCAGTTCAGATAATCACACACGGGACCTTTTTAAAGAGTATGGAGCAGGGATAATTAAGTTATAAAAAGTTTAGACCATCTCACTATTCAGTATTAATCAGGGCACAAATATATGCAGCGGGACATCTGTAATCTCAATGCCCTGCTGATATTAGGGACGGTATGGACATCAGCCCCGGGCTCTCTCTTTCAAGATTTTTGAGGGAATGAATAGTATGCTGCATATCCGACCTTTGCTGGAGTTTCATCCGGGATAAAGTCATAAATCAAAAATTTAAATTTTTTTATGCAAACAGATGTCCGAATTTATCTTTTTGATTCGAATTTTATAATTCGGGCAAAACTTTCAGGTTTCAGTGATGCCCCGCCCACAAGCACACCATCAATCTCTTCTTCCTGCATAAGCGCATCAACATTCTCAGGCTTTACACTTCCACCGTACAGTATGGTAACGGGTTTTTTTAGTTTACTCCGAATAAATTTATGGACCTCAGCAGCCGATTTCGGGGTTGCGGTTTTTCCGCTGCCAATTGCCCAGACCGGCTCATAGGCAATAATCATCTTATGCACCTCGTTCTCAATTCCCCTGAGTCCTTGATTCAACTGCCTTTCAATAACCTGTTGGGTCATTCCCTGTTCCCGTTCCTGGGCGGTTTCACCAACACAGAAGATGGAGATCAATCCAATGTCAAGCGCGGTCTTCAATTTCCGGTTAAGCCATTCATCTGGTTCGAGCATAATATGTCTTCTTTCTGAATGGCCGATGATTACATATTCGCAACCCAGGGATTTGAGAAATAGCCCTGAGATTTCCCCGGTATATGCACCGCCTCGTTCCCAGTGCATATTCTGGGCGCCAAGTTTTATTTTTGTATTGCACAGGACCTCGGCAACACCAGGAAGTGAGGTAAAGGGTGGAATTACAATAATTTCCCGGTTCTGGACATCACTCACGAGCTGGAGTAATTTTATAACCAGTTCCCGTGATTCACCAGGGCCCATATTCATCTTCCAGTTTCCAGCAATAATTGGTTCCATTATTTCTCCTTCAGCACTTTAATTCCTGGTAATTCTTTTCCTTCAAGGAATTCCAATGACGCCCCTCCACCGGTTGAGATGTGGCTGAAGCTGTTTAACATATTAAATTTTTTCAGGCTGGCTAAGGTGTCACCGCCACCCACTACAGATATCGCCCCTTTGACAGTGGCATCGGCGATTGCCCGGGCGATTGCCCGGGTTCCTTTTGAAAATTCATCAATCTCAAATATACCCATTGGACCGTTCCAGAAAATGGTTCGGGCATTATTGATGAGTTGAATTATATCATTGATTGACTGTGCACCGATATCTACACCATAATAGTTGTCAGGGATCTCTTTGGCACCAACCTCTTTAACCTCATAACCGGGTTTTAATTCCCGGGAGACTACAACATCCACAGGAAGATATAGTTTTTTATCATCAAGAAGGGATTTTGCCTCCTCCAGGCAATCATCTTCACACAGTGATTTGCCGATCTGATATCCCTTTGCCTTGTAGAATGTAAAACACATCCCGCCACCAACAGCAAGATTCTCAATGACCTTTAAGAGATTTTTGAATACACCAAGTTTTGTTGAAACCTTTGCTCCACCAATGATTGCAAGTAATGGTCTGGCCGGATGTTTCAAAACCTTTTCCAGATAACTGATTTCCTGTTCCATCAGAAATCCTGCCGCCGGTTCTTTAAAATAATGGGCGATCCCCTCAACCGATGCATGGGCGCGGTGTGCAACCGCAAATGCGTCATTTATAAAGAGGTCAGCAAGGCTGGCAAGTTGCCGGGCAAACTCAGGGTCATTTGATTTCTCTTCAGGATGGAAACGGGTATTCTCAAGAAGCAGGATATCTCCTGGTTTCAATCCCTGGACGACTTTCTTAACCTCCTCGCCCACACAATCTGGAACAAATTTTACCTTGCGATTCAGTAATTTCTCAAGGTGTTTTGCAACTGGAGCCAGACTTAGTTTTGGCACAACCTTTCCCTTTGGTCTACCTAAGTGGCTGGCGATGATGGGGGTACCGCCATTTTCAATAATATATTCGATGGTGGGCAATACGGATTTTATCCTTGTATCATCGGTTATCATCTGATTTTCATCGAGTGGAACATTGAAGTCTACCCTTAAAAATACCTTCTTGCCTTTTAGAGCCAGGTCTCTGACTGAAAGTTTGGGCATTATTTTCTCCTTATTATATATTCAAGCAGATCAATAAGTCGGTTTGCATAACCCCATTCATTATCATACCAGGCGCAGACTTTTATAAAGTCGGCCTGGACATTGGTCAGTTCGGCATCAAAGATTGATGAGTACGGATTACCGATAAAATCAGATGAAACTAAGGGCTCTTCACAGTACTGAAGATATCCTTTGAGACTTGTCTCTGATGCCTGCTTAAATGCCCTGTTTACTTCATCCCGGGTTGTCTCTTTCTCAGCGATGACAACAAAATCGACGATTGAAACATCAGCGGTAGGAACCCGGATTGCGATTGCATCGATTCTTCCCTGTAATTCCGGGAATATGGCGATTATCGCCTTTGCTGCTCCGGTTGTTGTGGGAATCATTGAAAGACCAGCCGCCCTTGCCCGGCGCAGGTCTTTGTGTGGTAAATCAAGAATTCGTTGATCATTTGTATATGAGTGGATTGTTGTCATAAAACCCTTTTTTATCCCGAAATTTTCCTTGAGCACTTTGACCAAGGGAGCAAAGCAGTTTGTTGTGCATGAGGCATTGGAAATAATTAAATCTTTTTCCGGGGTATATTCCGCTTCATTTATACCCATAACAAATCCCGGAATCTTCGGTTCACCCTTACCCGGTGCCGAGATGATAACCCGCTTTGCCCCGGCTTTTAAATGAAGCTCTGCCTTTGAATATTCCCTGAATCTTCCCGAGCATTCAAGGATATAGTCTATTTCTAAATTCTTCCAGGGTAGTTTTGAGGGGTCCTTTTCTGAGAATATCTTATATTCTCTTCCATCAACCAGGATTGCGTCTGACTTTGTCTCAACCCGGGCATCAAATGTTCTGTGGACGGAATCGTATTTTAATAGATGGGCAAGGGTTTTTGCGTCGGTAATGTCATTTATTGCGACAATCTCAAAATTTTCATTTTTATAGCCGACCCGAAATGCAAGGCGGCCAATTCTTCCAAATCCGTTTATTGCCACCCTTGGTTTCATACGACCTCCTTATTTTTTATTATCAGAATAATCTTTTTAACCAATAAATCCGGTTATGCACTTTTCAGATATAAAAAAGCGGTGGATTAAAATATTGCTCCTGATAAATTGAATCCACCCAACCTATAAATAATGTAAGTATTATATTCAAAAACATTCAATCCGTCAATGGCTAAATTTTTTGCTTTTTTTATATCAGGATATTTGGGGCACGGCATCTGCCATTCTGTTATCTGATTTATTCGGTTTGTTCGGGCTTAGATTTGAAATTCCGTTAGCTTTTATCCCGGGTCGGGATTGATTCTTTATTACAGCGAGTCATATACAGGATGAAGTGCGTTCCATAGAGTATGTAGTATTTGTTACAATAGAATATGCATCGGGGCGTAGTTTCTCTTTGCTGCATTGCAACTTACATATTTCATAAAAAATCTAAGAGTGGGGCTGAAGAGGAGCTGGTTTTACCGTATCTTGACTAATCCAATTTTTTTGCTATATTAATATATGGGTCCATTCAATATCCCCTGGCTTACATTTACTGCAGTAATCGTTATCTTTTGCGGAGTCATATTTTCCATTATCTGGGCAATTTTATCCGGTAAAGATAATGAATAGCGGTCTATTTACTTATATTATTGTGCTTGTTGTATATCTATCGGGTTTGGTTTTGATTGGATTATTTACCGGGAAAAAGACCAGAGATATCGAGGATTTTTATCTTGGCGGCCGAAGGATTGGTCCCTGGGTAACTGCGTTCTCTTTTGTCGCCGCCTATTTCAGTTCGGTTGTGATTATTGGTGGTGGAGGATTCGGCTATATGTTTGGACTGGCAACCTTATGGGTCGGGGCCGTCAATGTTGTGCTCGGTTCGCTTGCAGTATGGATTGTGCTTGGACCGAGGATTAGAGAATTCACTCAGCGTCTTGGAACAATGACCATCCCGGGTTTTATTGGTAAAAGATATCAATCGAATTTTGCCCTGCTTTTCAGTGCCGTGGTTATTGTTTTGTTTATGATTGTCTATAATGTCAGTATTCTGAAGGGTATGGGGCATATATTTCAGGTTCTGATAGACATTCCATATATTTATGGTGTGCTTATATCGGGAATTATCATTCTATTTTATGTTTCAATCGGCGGTTATCTGGCGGTTGTCTGGACCGGTTTTACTCAGGCGGTTGTTATGGGTGTGAGTCTGATTTTACTGACGGTGTTCACCCTGAAATCTGCAGGTGGATTGGGTGCGGTTACAAAATCATTGGCATCAATTGATATCGGTTTAGTCAATACCCCGGGCATCTGGGGCTGGCAGGGGCTGATTTCCTTCGCCCTGATCGTCAGTTTTGGTGTCTGGGGAATGCCGCAGTTGCTGGTCAGATTTTATTCTATAAAGAACAGGAAGGTATTAAAATTGGGCACGGTATTGGCGACAATCGGCACCTGTATGGCGCTGCTGCCCTATTTGAATGGGGCAATTGCCCGGGTCCTTTTTCCCGACCTTCCAAGTCCTGACCTGGCGATTCCCACCCTTACCAAAAATATCCTTTCACCATTCGGCGGCGCAATTATTCTGGCCGGGGTGGTGGCGGCCGGGATGTCCACCTTTGCCTCAATTCTTATTATCCTTTCCAGTTCAATCATTCAGGATATTGTGAAGATAGGATTAAAATATAATCTTTCAAAATCACAGGCCCTTTTATTCAGTAAGCTCAGCAGTGTATTAATTGGTCTTATTTCAATATTTATTGCCTTTCATCCTCCGGCACTGGTTTTGACCCTTACTGCATTTGCCTGGGCGGTGATTGCCTCAACCACACTCTGGCCCATATTTTTCGGATTGTACTGGAAGGACACCACAAAAAGGGGATGTGAATTTTCAATGGTCGGCGGCTGTGCGATTGCGCTTATCTGGATGATGCTTAAAAAACCCTGGGGTATTCATGGGTTTATTCCCGGAATAATCGTTGGGTTGATTCTGATCGTTGTAATCAGCCTTTTTACAGAAAAACCACCCCGGAGATTGATTGAGGGAATTTTTTCAAAAGAAAAGAAATAGGTAAAATAATAACTTGACAGATTGTCCAAAATCAATATAATAGAAAGCTATGTATGGAGTGATTCTTTTTTTACATATCTTAATCTGTGTGCTTTTGATTATTATTGTCCTTTTACAGCAGACAAGGGGCACAGGAATGTCCAGTGTCTTTGGCGGTGGAGGAACAGAATCGGTCTTTGGTGGTAAGGGTGCCACCCCGTTTTTTGTTAAGGTGACTTCAGGTCTGGCGATTGCATTCTTTTTGACCTCTTTAACCCTGGTGCTCCTTTCCCGAAGGCCGCGGCCCAAAACTGCCGTAGAAAAGGGATTGCAGGAGATCCCAACCCAACCCGTAATCCCTGAGCAACCTGGTGCAGTGCCTGGTCAGCCTGGGCCAGTGATTCCTGAGGAACCTACAAAAGGAGGAAAGTGATGTTTGCGGTTGTTGAATCTGCCGGTTCTCAATATCTGGTTTCAAAGGGTGAGAAAATTATAATCCCGGCAGCCATTGGTGAAGTTGGTAAGACCATAGAGTTCGATAAGGTCTTGATGTTGAAGAAAAATGGTGATGTTGAGGTGGGCCGGCCGTATATTGAAGGAGCGAAGGTGAAGGCTGTGATAAAAAAGACCGGCAAACTTCCCAAGGTTGTTATATATAAATTTATCCGACGCAAAAAATATCGCCGCAAAAAGGGGCATCGTCAGCATTTTACCGAGGTTGAAATAACTGATATTATAAAAAGGAGGTAAGGATGGCACATAAAAAGGGTGTTGGTGCATCCAGAAACGGTCGGGATTCAGCAGGAAAGCGATTGGGAATAAAGAGGTTTGATGGTCAGTTTGTAACCCCCGGGGCGATCATTGTGCGCCAGCGGGGAACCAGGATTCATCCTGGACTGAATACCGGTCTGGGAAATGATTATACAATCTACGCCCGGTGTGCTGGACGGGTAAAGTTTGGTTACAAAAAGGGTGGTAAGAAGATCGTTTCAATCATCCCCTGAATCAGGGATAAATCTTTACATTATCAATATCAATTAATATCACTTAATTTTTAGTTAAATACTATTGTAAAAATTTAATCAATTCATCGTCGTCTTGACATTGGGGATTTTCTTATTATAATAAGTCAGAGAAATTATGCATAATAACAAACGGCAACTACAGCAGCTTCCTCAATTGAGGCATTTTGTGATGCCGACCCTCACATATTTTTTGAAACTGATTGAACTGCCGAATTTGGAATTGGATACTTATATCCGACAGAGGCTGGAGACGAATCCTCTGTTGGAAGAAATTGCTCAGGATTTAACTCAGGAGACAGAAAAGGAAGAGGTTAATAAAACCGAAGTCGATCAGTTTGATTCGATAAAAGAACTCTTCAATGAAGGCATCGAAGGTTTTTATGAATCCCGTCAGGATAATTTCGACCCCCTGGAGAATATCCCGGCTCAGGCCGATCGGCTCTATGAGCATTTAATGCATCAGGCGCGTATCAAATTCAATGACCGGGACTTAAAAATTGCTGAACTTGTAATTTCCAATATTGAAGATGACGGCTATCTTGCGGTTGAACCTGAACAATTGGTAAATGAAGGTTTTGAATTGACGGATATCAATCGGGTTATCAAGGCAATCCAGAACTTTGACCCATTGGGCTGCGCCTGGCGGGATAAAAGGGAACCGTTATTTGTCCAGTTGAAGGCATTGGGTTATGGAGAGGATTCTTTAGAATATATCCTGGTGCGTGACTATCTGGCTGATTTGAAGAGTAAATACTATAAGGAAATCATAAAGAAATTGGGTATTAGTGAAGAGCGGTTTGAATCGGCACGTCGGGTGATTCTGAAACTGGATCCAAAACCGGGTTGGCGTTATTCCAGTCTACCGTCACGCTATATCTCACCAGACTTTATTATCTTCTGGCAGGATAATAAACTTCAGGCGATGCTCAAGGATGAGATTATACCGCGGGTGCGGATCCGTCGACAATATATTGAGATTTTAAAAAATCCTCAGGGTGTGCGAAAAGAAGAACTTGAGTTTATAAAGTCTCATGCCCAGGCCGCCCATAATCTTGTGGTCGCCATTGAGCAGAGGCGGCGGACACTGAGTCGGATAATTCAGGCAATCCTTAAATATCAATATGAATTTTTTGAAAAGGGCTATAATTTTCTCAAACCTACTACAATAACTGAATTCGCCCGACAACTTGAGGTAAACCCATCAACTATTTCCCGGGCAATCGCCAATAAATATGTGGAATCACCCCAGGGGATTCATAAATTGAAATTTTTCTTCAGTGCTCCCTTAGGCCATACAGATAAACGAAAAATTTTTCAGAAGATTAAAAAAATTGTTGAGGCCGAGGATAAATCATCGCCCTTTTCGGATACTCAGATTGCAAAGAAGTTATGTCGTGAAGGTATTATAATTTCCCGTCGCACCGTATCAAAATATCGTGACCTGCTGGGAATTCCACCTAACAAATTCAGAAAGGAATAGAATGGCGGTGCGGACAAATTTAATTTGCGGTGTTTATAAGTTTAAGGTGATTATTTCCCGGTTCAATTTAAATGTGGATAATATGATAATCTTTCGTGATAGTATATATTATACTGCGAAAGAGTTAAAATAGGGTCTGACAAATACCCGGATGAATGGCTTTGGAATAACTCTGGACAGAGAGTTGGTTTTGGTTAGCCGATTTTGATTTAAGACGCTCGATTGATTACCCCCCCCCCTCGGAAAAATCCCTTTATCAACACTCTCCCTGATAAATATACAAAATTTTACAAATTGACTCGTCAAAGCTGCGCTAAGGCACAATTGTATTGACTTTTTGGTATATCTGTATATAATTAAATAAGAAAAATGATGATAAAGGCGATAGAGTATCAGGGCTTTCGCAATCTTATCAATGGCAGGCTTGAATTTGCACGGGATTTCAATTTCATAACGGGTGAAAACGGAGCAGGCAAGACAAATCTACTTGAGATGATATACTACGCCGGAATGGCTTCTTCATTTCGGGCACGCGAAGAACGGCGTTTGATATGTTTTGGTGAAGATCACCTCAGGATTGATGCATCCAGTAAAAATAGACAGGGAACAATTTATCTTGACCATACGAGAAAAAGGTTAAGCCTGCAGGGTAATGAGATCAGCCGGGTTACCGATTTTGTCGGTTGGCTTGGGGTGGTGATTCTCTCGATCGATGATATCTGGATAATTCGAGGTTCTCCAGGTCGACGCCGGTACTTTCTGGATTGGGCCGTTGCCCGGATTTCACCTTCTTATCTTGGTAACCTTATTGCGTATCGCAAGGTCTTAAAACAGCGCAATCGTGCCCTGCAGTTATTTGAAAACAATGGTAATGTCCGGGTGCTGGATGCCCTTGATGAGGAGTTAATCAAATATGGAAATAGAATTTATGAAGTTCGTAAGGATAAATTGGTTGCACTCCGGGAATATTATAATGAAATTGCTAATAGAATGGGTCTTAAGAAATTTGATTTTTCTTATCGCTGCAGTGCAGATGATATGAAGCTTGATACATCACAACTGGAGCGCATCCGCAAACGCGAGATTGCCCTGGGTCAGAGTTTGATTGGTCCTCATCGTGATGATCTCTATTTCACTATTGATGGTCGGGCAATGCAATATTATGCTTCAGAGGGGGAAGAAAGGGTGGCTGCAATATCTTTGAAGCTTGCTGAAGCCGAGATGTATTACCGGTTGAAACAGGAACGACCTGTTCTTTTACTTGATGAGGTGGGTGCGGAACTTGATAATTTCAAAAAGGGGTTACTTCTGGAACAATTGAAGGGACAGGTTTTTTATGCCAGTACCCAGATGCCGGGTTTTAATGGTATTTATCAGGACCGTGATTTATCTTTTTTTATAATAAAAGGGGGTGTGATTGAAGTTTCCCCGGCGCATTAATACGATTCTCCCTCAGGTCCTCAAGGATATGGGGATTGATGAGAAGATAAAGAACTGGGAGGCGGTTGAAGGATGGCCGAAAATTGTTGGACCCCAGATTGCTGCCCACTCTCATGCTTATGCCTGTAATGATGATATCCTCTGGGTTGAAGTGGATGACCCGGTTTGGCAGAGTCAACTTTTTCTTATAAAAAATCGCATTATTGAAAAATTAAAAAGACTTAATTTTAATATTCAGGATATTAAATTTCAAATCAGCAAGAGATTAAAAAAGGAGAATGGATGAAAAAAGACGCTAATAAAAATCGTTCATCAGATCGATATGATGCCTCAAAGATTCAAATTCTGAAGGGCCTCGAGGCTGTGCGTCGGCGTCCCTCGATGTACATTGGAGATGTCGGACTGCGTGGACTACATCACCTTATATTTGAGGTGGTTGATAATGGAATTGATGAGGCGTTGGCAGGATTCTGCAATCATATAAAGGTGACAATAGATAAGGATGTGGTTGAGATTGAGGATAATGGACGTGGTATACCTACAGATATTCATCCAACTCAGAAAAAATCAGCCCTTGAGGTTGTGATGACGACCCTACATGCGGGTGGGAAATTTGATGATAAGACTTATCAGATCAGTGGTGGTCTGCATGGTGTTGGAGTTTCTGCGGTTAATGCCCTGTGTGAATGGCTTGAGGTAGAGGTATATCGGGATGGCAAAATCTTTTATCAAAAATACAAATACGGTGAGCCCCAGAATAGTGTTGAAATCCGGGGTAGGACAAAAAAGACCGGAACCCGGATCCGCTTTAAACCAGATGGTGATATTTTCAAAAAAGTGGAGTTCAAAAAGGAGATTATTGCTCAAAGGTTAAGGGAACTTGCCTTTCTTAATAAAGGACTGAAAATTGATTTTGAGCATAAGGACTCCGGTCTGAAGGAACGCTACTATTCTCAGGGCGGTGTGCTGGATCTTGTAAAATACCTTGATTCGGGAAGAACCCGACTGCACCGGCCGATATATTTCTGTCAGACTGTGAACGGTATTGATATTGAAGTGGCGATTGAATATAATGATTCCTATTTAGAAAATATTTTCACCTTTGCTAATACCATAAATACCCATGAAGGGGGGACCCATCTGATTGGATTCAAGTCTGCACTTACCCGAACCCTTAATGACTATGCGCGCCGCCACAATATGTTGAAAAATAATATTTCCTTCACCGGGGAAGATACGCGTGAAGGATTGACCGGTGTAGTATCAATAAAGATTAAGAATCCTCAATTTGAAGGTCAGACAAAGACAAAACTTGGCAACACTGAAGCGAAGGGAGCGGTTGAATCCTTAGTGAATGAAAAACTTTCTGCATTTCTTGAGGAGAATCCCCGAATCGCCAATATAATTATTGGTAAGGTCTTGTCTGCAGCGAAATCGCGCGAGGCGGCAAGAAAAGCCCGGGAATTGACCCGAAGAAAATCCCTGCTTGAGAGTGAGAATCTACCCGGTAAACTTGCTGACTGTTCATCATCAGACCCTGATGAATGTGAAATATTTGTGGTTGAAGGAGATTCTGCCGGTGGTAGTGCCAAACAGGGAAGGGACCGAAGGTTTCAGGCGATACTCCCTCTGCGCGGCAAGATTTTGAATGTTGAAAAGAGCGGTATGAATAAAATCCTGAGCAATAATGAAATCAGAACTTTGATTTCTGCAATCGGATGTGGTATTGGTGAGGATGGTTTTGATATTTCCAAAGTGCGGTATAAAAAAGTGGTAATTATGACCGACGCCGATGTTGATGGTGCCCATATCAGAACCTTGCTTCTAACTTTTTTCTTCAGGTTTATGCGCGATTTGATAAACGAAGGGATTATCTATATTGCCCAGCCTCCGCTTTATCGCGTTAGATACGACAAAAAAGAGACCTATCTATATTCTGATGAAGAGCTCCAGAAATTTTTGAAAAAGCGCGGTGATAAGAAATGTGATATTCAACGCTATAAAGGACTTGGTGAAATGAACCCACAACAACTATGGCAGACGACAATGGATCCAGAACGGCGCATACTTAAAAAGGTAACGATGGAGGATGCGGCTGAGGCGGATCGTCTCTTCTCAATTCTTATGGGCGGCGAGGTGGGTCCGAGGAGAAAATTTATTGAAGAGAACGCCAAGTATGTTGAAAATTTAGATATTTAAAGGAGGATTGATGGAACGGATTGAACTTTTAAAGGAATTAACCGAGGGATTTGGAATATCTGGTTATGAGGCCGAGATCAGGGAGACTTTGAAAAAATATTTTTCCTCCCGTGCTGAGGTTATTCAGGATAGGCTGGGTAGTATAATCGCCAAGAAAAAGGGAACTGCGGACAGTCCAAAGATTATGTTTGCTGCCCATATGGATGAGATTGGTTTTATGGTTAAGGAAATCAGCAAAGAGGGATTTATAAAATTTCTTCCGGTGGGTGGATGGTGGCAGGGGAATTTACCTGGATTAAGGGTGTGGATTAAAAACAGCAAGGGAGATACTATCCCTGGTGTAATAGGTATGAAGCCGATTCATGAACTGACCCCTGAAGAGGCGAAGAAAATTCCGGAAATTGAAAAGATGTATATCGATGTCGGGGCAACCGGCAATTTTAATCCCCAGGAAAAGATGAAAATCAGACCCGGGGACCCGGTTATTCCGGATGGAAAATTTGAAAGTCTGGCGAATGGTGAACTCTATATGGCGAAGGCCTGGGATGACCGGGTAGGATGCGCCCTGCTTGTAGAACTTTTGAACAATCTTACGGCATTTGAACATCCCAATACTGTATACCTTGCAGGAACGGCTCAGGAGGAGGTGGGTCTGCGTGGGGCGAGAACAGCTGCCTTTACTGTGGAACCGGACATCGGTTTCGCCCTTGATGTCAGTATCTGCAGGGATACCCCGGGTAATGAGGGTGAAGCCAAAGAAAAACTTGGTGCGGGCGCGGCCATTCTTATATATGACAGCACTATGATACCGCACATCAAATTGCGGGATTTTGTCTGTGAACTTGCCGAACTTAATAATATCCCCTATCACTTCACTTCACTTAAAGGTGGTTATGATACCGGTGTGATACATATCTCAAAATCCGGCGTTCCATCACTGGCGATTGGTGTTCCCTGCCGGTATGTCCATTCGGGGGCCGGTATTATATCCATCAAGGACTACGAAAATGTTCTTAATTTACTTACTTTGATTGTGAAGCACCTCAATCAAGATGTTATGGCGCAGCTGATAAAATAAGGAGGCTTGATGTCAAAGAGAATAATTAAGCCAGGGGCGATCTATGATATCTGGACAACGACCAAAGACTGTGTGGAAATTCTTGCTGATTCTCATTGGGCTCGATTTCTTCTTCTTTCAATCGGCTATCATCGTTATATGCTCGATTACAAAATCTTTGCTTACCTGATTATGCCCGATTCATTCTATTTAATTATTCAACCGGGAAGGATGTTTACGGTTTCAAAGATTATGAAATTGATCAAGGGGAATTTTGCCCGTAAATATAATGAATACAAAAGGCGAGAAGGAACAGTATGGAGTCAGAGCTTTGATGCAGATATTATTGACAGTTTAGATGAATTCAAAAAGCGTCTTGATAGATTGCATTCATTACCGGTTATCAGACAATTAGCAAAGGAGCCGGGTGAATATGAATTTTCCAGTTATAACAACTACTACCGGGCAAGAAGGACAACTATTCAACTTGTTATTGATTCTTTACCAGAAAAATTCGGAAAGAAAAGATAAAGGCGAAAAGCAGCAGTCAGGTCTGGGATAAATTCTGGGTCAGTAAGGACCCGGGATTGATATATCCTCCAGTAACCGATATTGTGGAGGAACTGAAGTCGGTTACTGATATTCAGGGGAAAAAGGTGCTTGAGGTCGGAGCCGGAACCGGAAGGGATGGCCTTCGTATAAGCCGTGCAGCCGGCTCAGTATTTTTGCTTGATTACTCAAAACAGAGTCTGATTTTAGCACGACATTATATGCAAAATGATGAGGTGGGTCTTATAATGGCTGATGCCCGATGGTCTCCGTTCCCGGATGGAACATTCGATATTATATTTCATCAGGGTCTGCTTGAACACTTTACCGACCCTCTTATACTACTTTCAGAGAATTACCGTATTCTGAAAGATGGCGGTTTATTGATTGTCGATGTCCCACAAACCTTTCATATTTACACCATCTTTAAACATATTCTTATGATGTTCGGACTCTGGTTTGGTGGCTGGGAGAGGCAGTTTACTGTAAACTCATTATCCAATCTGCTCAAGCGAGCCGGTTTTAGACCGATTCACCAGTATGGTGATTGGTCAAGACCGGGAATATTTTATAAGATAATCAGAGAGGTGCTTAAAAAAATAGGTGTAGTATTACCTATGTATCCCAGATATTTTAACGGCCTTACGAAAAAATTCTATCGTCTGCAAAAAAGATTAAGAAGAAAAAAAATTTTTCTATATACCTGTCTTTCAATCGGTATTATTGCAAAAAAATAGACTATTTGGGGAGATTGGTAAAGAACGGTGTGCCGTCTTTTAACAATGAAAAATATATTTTATTAGATTTTGCCGGACCATATCTTGACAGGATGTAATCAACATAAGCCTTTGTTTCAGGGATATCGGGTACACATCCGATGCGCTTTACTATACCGGGACCGGCATGATATGCAGCCAGGACAAGTTCTAAATTTCCTCCGAAGATTGAAAATAGATGTCTCAAATATTTAATTCCTCCTTCAATATTTTCCCCGGGGTTGAATGGGTCTTTGACTCCCATTAAACGGGCGGTTTCAGGCATCAACTGCATTAGACCGATCGCACCGCTCTTGGAAACTGCACGGGGATTGAACTGCGATTCCTTTTCAATGATTAATTTGACCAGTTCCGGGTCAACTCCATAGAGTTGTGAATATTTTCTGATAATATGAGCATAGGCATTGCAGGGTTTTGTATATAAATAATTATTCTTTTCAATCGGCGGGATATTGGTAATCAGGATATTCCCGGTCTGACTAATCATCTGGAGGAATATTATAAAATAATTCATTGTTAAATGTTACTCAAAATATGGTCTTTGTCAATCCATATATGGGGTAAGACCTGACCCCGGGATTTTTTCATATATCCCTTGACTTTTTTTAAATTTTGAATACAATCATCTCCGAAAAGAGGTCTTTATGATTACAGCAGAAGGTCTAACCAAGCATTTTGCTGAAGTTAAGGCAGTCGAGAATATCTCATTTCATATTGACCGGGGGGAGATTGTTGCCTTTTTAGGGCCAAATGGAGCAGGTAAAACTACAACAATGCGGCTTATTACCGGATTTCTGCTTCCTACATCAGGGCGATGCCGGATTAAGGGTATCCCGATTGACCAGGACCCTATTGCAGTAAAAAGATTGATCGGTTATCTACCTGAAGAAAACCCCCTTTATTATGATATGAAGGTTTATGAATATTTAGAATTTATCGGTGAGATAAGAAGGGTGCGGAATTTGAAAAACCGGATCAAAGAGGTGGCCAGCCGATGTGGACTGGAAACGATGATGGGTAAGGAAATCGGCACCCTTTCCCGGGGATATAAACAAAGGGTCGGAGTCGCCCAGGCAATAATTCATAATCCGGATGTTTTAATCCTTGATGAACCAACCGAGGGGCTTGATCCAAATCAGGTTGTTGAACTGAGAAAGTTGATTCGTGAATTGGGTGAGGAGAAGACCGTAATGCTCTCCACCCATATCCTTTCCGAAGCCGAAGCAACCTGTAAAAGGGTTATTATTATAAATCGCGGGGAGATTGTTGCAGATGGAGTAATGGATGAAATCAACTATATCTCAAAGGGCGGTGAACAGGTGTCTGTGGAGATTGTTGCGGAAAAATCACCTAAACCCGTCTTTGAAAAGATTAAAGAAATAAAGCATATTGACTTGACCGCCCAGACCGGGAAAAGATATTTCTTTAATATCACCGCTGATAAGGATATAAGAGAACTTCTCTTCAGAACCGCAGTCAGGCAGAAATGGGTTATCCTTGATATGCACCGTCGCACCGCCTCCTTAGAGGATGTATTCCGGGAATTAACAAAGGAGTGAGATGATTGGTGCAATCCTTAAAAAAGAATTGAAGGGCTATTTCAACTCACCGGTTGCCTATATTATTCTGGTGGTATTTCTTGGCCTGAGTGGATGGTTTTTTGCCCAGCAACTATTCCTGGTGGGACAGGCGAATATCAATGGTTTTGTTAACATTATCCCAATCCTCTTTCTTCTGTTAATCCCGGGCCTTTGTATGAGGCTCATTGCTGAGGAACGGGCGCGGAATACGATTGAGGTTTTATCAACCCTGCCCTTAAAGGATTATGAGATTGTAATCGGCAAATGGCTTGCTGCATTTGTCTTAATTCTCTTGGGATTATGTGCTACACTTCTCTATCCTATTACAGTTACCATCCTGGGAAAACCAGACCCGGGGGTTGTTTTCTGTAGTTATCTTGGTATTGTGCTTCTTGCCCTGCTTTATACATCAATCGGAGTATTCGCCTCTTCTATTACTTCATCCCAGATTGTCGCATTTGTAGTAGGAATCTTCATCTGTTTCTTCTTCTTTATGCTCGGAAAGGTCCTGGCGGTTTTTCCTGTGCCCCTTGTTCCAATCTTCAATTATCTGAGTGTTGATTACCACCTCAATAGTATTATCAGGGGCGTGATTGACACCCGTAACCTGATCTTCTTCTTTTCATTGACATTCTTATTTGTCTTCGGCGCCGTCTATTTTGTCGGAAGGCTAAAAGAGAAGGTAATTAATGCAGTCTATACGATATTAACAATTGTAATAGTTGTTTTGATTAATATTATCGGTTCAATGCTTTTTACCCGAATTGACCTCACCCAGGGCCATATTTTCTCACTTACTCCCGCCACCAAAAAATTCATTCGTAATCTTGAAGATAATGTAGTAATCAGGGCATATATCACCGATAAACTACCATTCCCCTATAATAATCGTGCCCGGTATGTAACCGACCTCCTTTATGAATATCGTCAGCAATCCAGGGGAAAGATTCGCCTTGAAAAGGTGAATCCAAAGACCCGGGAAGAAATAATGAATGCCCAGCGTAATGGTATCTATCCCCTCCAGTTCACCGAGGTGGGGCAGGGTGAGTTTGGTATAAAACAGGGATTTATGGGACTGGTATTTCTTTACGGCGATAAACGGGAGAAAATTCCGGTTATTGAAGACCTTGCCAATTTGGAATATGATATTACATCACGGATAAAAAAGCTTATCCAGCCTGAGCAGAAGAGTGTCGGTTTCACGACTGGCCATAATGAGATTGAATTGATGGATGAGGTGAAACAGGAGATAAAGAAGCGCTACACAATCAAACAGATTAATCTTAAAGATACAATGCCTGTTTTCTGTAATGCCCTGGTGGTTCTGGGTCCCAAAAATGATTTTGATACTACAGAAACAAAAAAACTCGTAAGCTATATTGATGACAAAGGCGCGGTCGGTTTCTTTATTGACCACCTGAATATCAATCTCGACTTTTTCATTACCTTTCCATTGAAACTTGATAATCTTGATTCCCTTCTCGCCAGATACAATATTCATATTAAACCGGGATTTATTATGGATAAGAATAACGAGGTAATGGTAATTCGAACCCGCCGGGGTATATTCTCAATGCAGAATCTCATCCCCTATCCCTATTTCCCGAAACTTTCTGATATTTCTCGTGAAAATCCAATCACCAAAGACTTTGAAGAAATTGTTCTACCTTTTGTCAGTCCGGTTTCAGGTGGAGAAGAACTTGCCCGCACCTCAAAGATGTCCTGGTTAAGAAAAAGACCTCAATCCCTTAATCCCTTTGATAAGCAGAAGTTTTTTCCTGTAGCCTTACCCTTTGATGAAAAAGGGCCATTCAATACAATGAGTTGTGTTGTAAAGGATAAACGTCTGTGCGTGGTGGGAACATCCCGATTCATTGATAAACAGTTTATCAATCCTGCGGGTCTCGCCCTGTTTATGAATATCCTTGATTGGCTCACCCAGGATGAAGAGCTGATCTCTATTCGTTCCAAGGTAATCACGGAAAGACCGATTAAGAATATCGCCACCGGATTAAAGACCTTCTTAAGATGGTTAAATACATTATTGCCCGCTGTAATATTTATCATTATCGGCTTTGTGCGATGGCAAATAAGAAGAAAGGAGCGCACCAGATATGAATTATAAAAAGGTCTATTATCTAATTACGGTGATTATTATATTAATAGGTTTGATTGTAATATTGGGACATAAATCGGGTCCGCGTATGCTCATCGGTAATCAAAAGCTGTTTGGGGTAATTATTGAACGTCCCCGGGATACAACCGAGATAAAGATTGCAATGGGCCAGGCGGTTCTGGTAAAACCGATTAATTATCCGGCGGACAGTGGTTTTGTCTCTCAAATGGTTAATCAACTTCAACATGCAGAATTGGGGGAGGTGATATCTGAGAGAGAGGGTCGGTATAAAGAGTTTCAGGTTTCGGATAGAGATATAAAGGTTACCCTGAAATTAAAAAGGCCGATAAGTTTTTATATTGGGAAATATGCGGGTGATTATCAACATGCCTATCTAAGATTCGCCGGCGATAAAAAAATCTATCTGGTGCGTGGTATATCAAAATTTACATTTGATCGATCTCCAGATGATTGGCGTGATAAGTTAATCGTCTCATTTGATAAAGAAAAGGTAAAAAAACTCGTAATCAGGGGAAAGGAAATTATAAAAAAGGACACCCTGTGGTATTGTGAAGGGAAAAAACTGGATAAAAAGGAGATTGCTGCAGTCCTGGGACTCTTCTCAAATCTTCATGCCAGTGGATTCATTGATACATTAAAGTTTGAGCCAGAATGGAGTGCCGAGGTTTATCTGGAAAACATAAGCTACAAATTACTGGTCGGGGAAAAGTGTAAAAAGATCTATTATGCGGTCAAATTAGCAGGGCTGAATCCTATCTTCCTTGTAAACGAGGCATTCATAAACCGCTTAACCGCTTTGATAGAATCTTAATCGGCCAATCTTTACATTTTACATAATTTCAAGTTATTATTATTCCAGTATATTAATCTGTTTGATTAAAATCGTCAATTTTCAGCCCCGCTGATTTTTTAATGTTTAATAAATATAAAATGTAAATAAAGATTGCCCGGATTTTTTCTTGACTTCCTCTTTTTTTTATTTACAATTAAAAGTATGAAGGCTGGCATAAAACTCTAAAAAGATGAGGTGGAATTATGGATTCATTTTGGAAAAGATAAAGGCATTTACAATTATTCAGTTTCAATACGAATCAAGGCGAAGGATTTTTAATATACCTTTACTTTCGATTAATCTCGGTTTTGATAAACCGGATGGGAATATTCGTCATGCTAAGGGCATAATTGCGATAGGAGCAAAGGCGTCCGGCGTTGTAGCAATCGGCACTATCATTGCACATGGATTATTTATCCTGGCACCAATCGGTTTTGGGGGACTTACTATAAGTATCTTAAGTATAGGACTGGTTTGTGTAAGCTGTCTGGGTATCGGTGTTATTTCCGTATCGGTCTTTGCATTTGGTTATCTGGCTGTCGGGGTGGTGGCTATCGGCTTTAAAAGTGTAGGGATAGTGGCAATCGGAGAAAAAATCACCGGCATTATCGGGTTGGGGCGTTACCGGAATCTTCTTTTCCCCGCTGCAAATCGTTAAGGGGAATTGCACGATTAATAATTATAAAAAGAGAGGTAATATCTCATTATCTTGATAAAAGAAACAAAATCAAAAGTTTATACTGTCATTGTTTCCGGTCCGCCAAAGGTTTTATCCCGGATTTTACCTTGACTTACAAAAAATTTTTGCTATAATATAAGCATAACTAAGGATAAAAAGATTTGATGCCTCAAGACCCAGATTAAGGCATTAATATTTTCTAATTCTTTATTAAGAAAGGAGTTTACGATGGCCTTATTAGAGATAAGATGGCATGGCCGGGGTGGACAGGGTGCCAAGACCGCCGCCCTGCTTTTTGCCGATGCTGCAGTGGAGACCGGAAAATATATTCAGGCATTCCCTGAATATGGGCCAGAAAGGATGGGGGCACCGGTTTTCGCATTCAATCGCATTTCAGAAAAACCGATTCTTCAGCACTGTGGAATAAAGAATCCAAATATTGTTGTGGTCTTAGACCCTACCCTTATGGAAACGATTGATGTAACTGATGGTCTGTCTGAAGACGGCACCATCCTTGTTAATACCCAGAAGACCGCTCAGGAAATAAAGAATCAATTAAAATTAACAGAGCAGAAAATTTATGTCGTTGATGCGAGTAAGATTTCCAAGGAGATTCTTGGTCGTGACCTTCCCAATACCCCGATGCTTGGAGCATTGATAAAGGTTTCAAAACTGCTTGAATTCGAGCCGATGTTGAAATCGGTACGCAAGAGATTGGAAAAGAAGTTTGCCGGTCGTCCGGAAGTGATTGAAGGTAATATCAAGGCAATAAAAAGGGCTTACGAGGAGGTACAGGAATGAGCGGGAAAGAGTCCTGGCAGGAGCTACCCATTGGTCTGGTTACTGAACCAGCAAGTAGTAAAAATTTTGAGACCGGAGATTGGCGTAGTGAAAAGCCAATCTGGGATAAGGATAAGTGCATTCACTGTCTAATCTGCTGGATATACTGTCCGGATTCAGCGATAATTGTAAAGGACGAAAAAGTTCAGGGGATAGATTATCGATATTGTAAGGGCTGTGGAATCTGTGCCGAGGAATGTCCACCCAAGGTCAAGGCGATAAAGATGGTAAGGGAGGAAAAATGATTGTGGCAAGAACTGGAAATGAGGCAATGGCTGAGGCGATGCGCCAGATAAACCCGGATGTTGTTGCTGCATATCCCATTACTCCGGCAACCGAGGTTGTTCAGCTTTTTGCCAAGTTTGTCAGCGATGGAAAGGTGGATACAGAATTTGTTCCTGTGGAGAGTGAACATTCAGCAATCAGTGCCTGTTGTGGTGCATCAGCTGCCGGGGCAAGGGTGATGACATCTACTTCATCCCAGGGTCTTGCTTTGATGCATGAAATTCTTTATATTGCGGCGGGCCTGCGTCTGCCGATTGTAATCTGTTTTGTCAATCGTTCTCTATCAAGTCCTATAAACATCCATTGTGACCATTCGGATTCCCTGGGTTCAAGGGACTCAGGCTGGATTCAGATTTTCACAGAAAATACCCAAGAGGCATATGATTCGGTAATCCAGGCAGTAAAGATTGCTGAACTCTCTCTCCTGCCGGCAATGGTAACGACCGATGGTTTTATTATCAGTCATGGTATGGAAAGGATTGAACTTGTTGATGATGCAGAGGTTCCGAAGTTTCTTGGCGAAAGAAAGGTAAAACATTCCCTGCTTGATGTGGAAAATCCCATTACCTTGGGGCCGCTTGATTTGCAGGACTACTTTTTTGAACATAAGCGTTCTGAGATTGACGCAGTGAATAATGTCCTTCCGATAATTGAAAAGGTGCAGAAGGAGTTCGGTGATAAGTTTGGCCGCTACTACCCAATTGTAGAAGAATATAAACTTGAGGATGCTGAAGTGGCTGTTATGGCGATGGGTTCTACAGCCGGAACCGCAAAGGTTGCTGTACAGAGGCTGCGCGAAAAAGGTAAAAAGGTCGGCCTTATTCGGGCGAGGGTTTATCGTCCATTTCCCAGATTGCAGATGCTCCAGCAATTAAAAAAGGTTGATGTTGTGGGTATTATGGACCGAGCTGACACACTCTCAACCCTTGGTGGTCATCTCTATAATGAGTGTCGTTCAATACTCTATGATTCAGAGAAGCGGCCGTTGTTAAAAAACTTTGTGTACGGACTCGGTGGAAGGGATATCAGTATTGAGGATATTGAATCGATCTATGAGAATCTTTTGGAACTTAAGAGGACAGGAAAAGTTGATAAGGATATTGTCTACTTTGGAGTAAGGGGGGAATAATGGCAACACTGAAAGAACTAACTCATCAGCAAGGAAAATTTGTTGGTGGACATCGTGCCTGTGCCGGATGCGGTGCAACAATCATTGCCCGTCAGGTTCTACTCGCTGCCCAGCAGCCTGTGGTGGTTGGTTGTGCAACCGGTTGTTTGGAGGTTGTCTCAACAATCTTTCCCTATTCAGCGTGGAATGTTCCATATATCCATAATGCATTTGAGAATGTTGCGGCGACAATGAGTGGAGTTGAAGCCGCATATCGTGCCCTTAAGAAAAAGGGAAAAGTGAAAAAAGACTTGAGATTCATCGCATTTGGCGGTGACGGCGGCACCTATGATATTGGACTTCAGTCCTTGTCGGGGATGATTGAAAGAAGACATCGGGTTCTTTATATATGCTACAATAATGAGGCCTATATGAATACCGGCATCCAGCGTTCTTCAGCCACCCCCCGGGGCGCCCACACAACAACTTCACCTGCAGGCACTGCAATCCCCGGTAAATTGCAACTCAGAAAAAATCTTACAGAAATTATTATCGCCCACGAACCAGCATATGCAGCCCAGGCAACTATTGCCTACTGGAATGATTTAATAACCAAAGTGAGAAAGGCACTGGATGCAGATGGTCCTTCTTTCATTAATATCTATTCACCCTGTAGATTGGGCTGGGCATATGCCCCGGAATTGACTGTCAAGGTGACAAAGATTGCGGTTGAGACCTGTATCTGGCCTTTATATGAATATCAGGATGGAAAATACCGAATAACCGTAAAGCCCAAAGAGAAAAAACCGATTACCGAATTCTTGAAACTTCAGGGCAGATTCGGCCATCTCTTTAAATGGCGTGATGATGTGCCGATCAAGGAATTCCAGGCTGAGGTTGATCGTATCTGGGAGCGGCTATTAAAAAGGAGCCAGGCGGATTAATTAAATTTATTAAGACAGGGGCTACATTAAGAATAATATTCTTCGACTTAGACGGCACCCTATATTGTGAACCTGGATTGAAAAGGCGGTATGCTGAGGCCGCCTATCTAACATTTCATCATTATAAAAAGGTTCCTTTATCCCGGGCCCGGACAATCATAATAAAGAGAAAAGAAGAACTGGAAAAAGAAACAGGTAGTCCAATGGCCTATACCCTCATCTTGAAATCACTGGGTGTTCCAATTGAGGTCTGGCACAGGGAAAATATCAAATATGTTGACCCGGGCGAATTTCTCACCTCTGATCCGAGATTGGTCAGGACCCTGAAGCATCTTAAAAAAAGATATAAACTTGCAATCTTCACCAACAACAACCGGATTCAGACCGGTCGGGTTCTTAAGGCATTAAACTTAGAAGGTGTGTTTGATCACATATATACCTATAACAGCTTTAATCTTTTAAAACCGAACCCGGAATTTTTCAAAAGGGCGATGCTGGAATTACACGCCCGACCTGAAGAATGTTTGATTGTTGGAGATTGCTACAGTGTTGATTTGGCTCCAGCAAAGAATTTAGGAATGAACATATTTGAGGTAAAAGGACCGGTTGATATTATTCGAGCTACTTCCTTCTGAAGATTCCGAAGAATCCTCCGCCTTCTTTTTTGTTATTTTCTTTTTTCTTCTCTTTGGGTTTCGGCCCGGCCGGCTTTTCCGGTTCTTTTTTGGGTTCAACAATTTCAACCAATCCTGATGAGATCATTCCATATAAGATTTTGCCTACTTCAAATTCGGAGAGGTTTGCCCAGCCTGCAATCTGTTTGATTGTCAGGTTACCATCAACAAATGAAAGGACTTTCCATTCTTCAGGTTTTAACTGAATTTTCTCCACCCCGACCTTGGGCACCTCAACAATCTTTACAACCAGGTCAAATGATGGAATCACTTTTTGAATCTTCTGCAGTTCATCAATCCTGCGTGCCGCCTCTAAGATTACCTGTTGAATCGGAAGGTTTACCGTATTCTCAGCAGTCTCCTCTCCCGGATTGAATACAAATCTTCCTCGACGCCAGCTCAATATCTTGTCAATTGCCGGTTCCCCCTGAAGTTTACTGGTTCGGGCATGAATCACCATCCCGCCTTTGAAATAGACCACACCAACATCATCAGGTGATTGAATCCTCAATCCACCATCCTTCTGACCTAATTGAATCAACTGGAAGACATCAGTCAATTCAAAATCTTGAAGATTACCTTCTAAGGCCATTATTCTTTATACTCCCCTATGTTGCGAAACTTTTCAATTCGGCTTGAAATAAGTTTATCAATCGGGATCTTCTTAAGTTCCATTAGATTTTTGATGATTGCCGATTTAATATTATCTACGGTCTTTGCAACATCGATATGTGCACCACCCACCGGTTCTGGTATGATTTCATCAATAACCCCAAGTTTTTTCAAATCCTCTGCAGTGATTTTCAGTGCCTCAGCAGCCTCTTTATTCCGGGCTGCATCACGCCACAATATTGATGCACATCCTTCAGGTGAAATTACTGAATAGATAGAATTTTCCAGCATTAAAATACGGTCTCCAAGGGCGATTGCCAGGGCACCGCCTGAACCACCTTCGCCCAGAATGATAACAATAATCGGTATCTCAAGGGTAGCCAAGGAAAAGAGATTTCTGGCAATCGCTTCGGCCTGGCCACGCTCCTCAGCACCAACCCCGGGATATGCTCCGGGTGTATCAACCATTGTAATAAGGGGTAAACCAAATTTCTCAGCCAGCTTCATTATCCTCATTGCCTTACGATAGCCCTCAGGATGGGGCATCCCAAAATTCCGACTGATCTTTTCTTTTGTATCACGCCCCTTTTGCTCGGCGATGATTACAACCCGATAATCCGCCAGTTTTGCAATACCACTGACTATTGCCTTATCATCAGCAAAACACCTGTCGCCATGCAGTTCAATAAAATCTTCGGTAATCTCCTTTATGATATCAAGTGCATAGGGCCGGCGTGGATGTCTTGCCAGTTGGACCCGCTGCCAGCGATTCAGGTTGGAATAGACCGATTTTTTTAATTTCTTAAGTTGGGATTTTAACTTATTTATTTCGGCATCAACGCCCCGAATTCCCTTTAATTCCTCAATCTTTGATTCCAGCTCTATGATGGGTCTTTCAAAATCTAACCAGAGACCTTTCATCAGAAAGAAAACCCTATGCCGATGCTGTTCACCAAACCCAGGTTCATAGGAAAGAATGAACCGCCATATTTTATCTTCACATAATTAGATTTTATGCTGAACCCAAAGCCGGGATAGAACTCTTCACGATAATTGATTCCCAGATAGACATCAATAGAATTATATAATCGGGTGCCCAGTGTGCTGTTAAATTCAAATCTTCCATTATTGACCAGGTAAAAGAAACCAGCCCCGATGATAAACTTTTTAAACTTATAATAACCACCAAGATTTATTCGTGCGGGCAGGTTCACATATTCATTCTTTATCAATAATCGGCTGCCAAAGTTTGATATTCCAAAGCTAATACCATTTTTATCATTATTGTAGGCAAAGGATAGGTCAACAGCCAGCGCATAATCAGAATAGATATAGATATTTTCATTAATATATTTGAAGTTGACACCAACCCTTCCAAGTCGGGACATCTTAAGACCACATCCCAGAAACATTGAAAAGTCATTTGCGCTATAGGTGGTCAGTGAATCCTCGGTTGGATATGGAGGATGCCATTCTATGTCTCCATAATCAAAATTCACAAAGCCCAGACCAAGGCCAAATTTACCGACCTTTTTGCTTATCGAAAATGAAACCCCGTTCATTCCAAGATAGAACTGATTATAGTAGCACTGAACCTGATATCCCGGGCCGGTCTCAAAATTTGCGGGATTATAGAAAATCGCCTCATCATCCCGGGCAAGCGCAAATCCTGCGTTTACACCGATCGGCGATGCCGGCATCAAAAGCGAGTTCAGCCCGGCATTAACTATTATCAGGTAAACAAATATTCCCATCTATTCCTCGATGATCTCAACATTCGCCCGGGGAAGGGTAACCCGTCTTTTGTCTTCCAATTCGACCTCAAGGACCCGAACCATAGCCTCGGTTTCAATCTTTGCCAGTTCTACAGGTAATGCCACCACCTTACCGATCAGACCGAAATATGGTTCACGGATTATCCTCACCTTCATACCGACCTCTAAGCCGGTTCCTGCAGATATATTTGCGGTCTTCTTTTTATCCGGGACCTTATCAAGGGGAACAATCACCTCGGGCCTCATCACCCCGGCTCGAATCTGGGTGGCGCCGTTTATGGATGCCTTTTTGCCCTTGAGGGATTTTAATAAATGGAAGGTTCGATGTGCCATCTTAAGTTGACCAAAACCTTCAGTTGCAATCAGGGTCAATCCGACTTTTTCAGAACCGGTTATCGCGACCCCAATATCATAACCCATAAATCTTTTCAGATCCTGGTCTTCGATGCCGCCGACAACAATACCTTTAATACCCAACTCCCTTGCCCTTTGCAGGGCATCAAAGGTTACCATAGAACCACCAATAATAATCTTTCCCCTGAATTGTTGATCAATATCCTTGGCAGTAAGCACCTGTTCCGGACCATCGACCGCAACATCGATTGTACCTATGGTCTCACCACCAATTCCAAATATCCCCTGGATAAAACTTCCGTTTGTCTTAATCACCACACCCTCGTTCTTAATGGTCTCAACCACCTCACCATCGATATAGGCAATGACCTCAACGGGAATTGGCGGTTCCCTTAATATTACCTGACCCGTAATTTTGGAAACACTTTCAATCACACCATCAATAGGACTCTTAACCTGAGATTTAAAAAGCCCAAAAAAGCCCTTGCTCTGGGCGATAATCTCATCCCTGGAGACCTTATCCTTTTCCTTCTTCAACATTGCCTCTTCAATTTCATCAGGTAGAATACCAAGGAGCCCGGCAATATTCAGGGTCTGGACATTACCAGGCAGGTCGGTCTTCGCCACCACTTCCTCAGCCGGTACCTTTTGTCCCTGCTTCACCAGAATCTCACCGGGCAGGGGAAGACGCCGCTGTTTCTTAAGCTCGGTATATTCTAAGACCTTTAAACCAGGTGTGTATGCATGTGCCAATTTAGACCTCCTTTATATCTTTTATGATATCCATAATTTTGAATTGGTCAATAGGAGATTTATTCCTTTAATAATCGTCTTACCGTCCTCATATTCATCCTGTCTTCCTTGAGATTGGTTCGGGGTGTCTCCATAATGAACGGCAGTTGAGCCAATGCCGGATGATGAAGGATATATTTCATACCCTCACCGATTTCACCTTTTCCAATATGCCAGTGTCGATCAACATGGGATGCGAATTTTGTCTTTGAATCGTTGAAATGGATAAGTTTTAATCGTTCTAAACCGATAACCGTATTAAATTTTTTAAAGGTTTTTTGAACACTATTCTCGGTGCGCAGATCATAGCCGGCTTCAAAGGCATGGGCAGTATCAAAGACAACCCCGATACGCCGTTTTATCCCGATCCCTTCAATAATTCGGGCAATCTGCTCAAAGGTATAACCAAGTTCGTTGCCGCTGCCTGCGGTATTTTCCAGCAGAAGAACAACATTATTTTCTACCCTGAAAAGTGCTTCATTAATGCCGGTAATCATCTGTCTGATTCCCTGTTTCTCATTCTGGGATGAGCCCACATGGATGATAAGAAAGCGCGCGCCGATTATTTCACATCTTTTCAAATCCTCAATTAATGAATTGACCGAAAGTTTGAATAGTTCTTTCTTAGAGGTTGCCAGATTGGGCAGATACGGCATATGGACAAATACCGGCCAGATATCAGATTGGTATATTTCCTTGCGAAAGACTTCAATATCCTGATTCTTAAGCGGGGCATATTTCCAGCCCCTGGGGTTACGGGAGAATATCTGAATGGTCCTGCAATTCCTCTGCTTTGCCCGGGCGACAATATTTTTAAATCCACCACTTATTGATATATGAAATCCGATTCTCATCGGAAATTTTATCCCCTTTTTATAAATTGAATCTTTCTTGGGTCCAGTGTTATATACCGGTCCTTGCCGAAATAGATGGCCGGTGCAACCCTGTCTTCATCAACAACTCCCTGACTGGTTATTATATCTTCTTTTATATATACCTGCACTACCCTGCCGATAAAGAGAAAATGGTCACCATATTTTTGAACGGAAAAATTTTCGCACTCATAGGCACCATACGCCCGGTCAAGAATCACTCCTGTTACCTTCTTGCCTGGAATATGTGCTATATTAAACTCTTTTAATTTATTATGTTCCCGACCTGATACCCCGCCGGTGCGGGCGATTATCCGGGCATCTTTATATTCTAAAAAATTTACGGTGAAACCATTTTCTTTATTTAAAAGTTCAAAACTGAACCGTTTGGGTGATACCAGAATACCGTAAAGTGGGGGGTCTGCGGAAATCGGAGTATGCCAGGCAACCGGCATTATATTCTTTCCTACTCCAATCAGGGCAACGGTCTGGGGAAATATATAATAGAATTTTTTAAATTCAATTTGCTTGAGCATCTTATTTTTTCTTTGTCTTTTTATCGCAGACCAGGCAGAATTTTTTGTTTTTCTTCTGCAAAAGACCCTTACCACATTTCGGACATTTTTCATTAAGCGGTGGATAAAAACTTGAAAAATCACACTGCTTACATTTATAGATACGACCCCGCTTGGTTGAGATGATGATTACCTCACCTCCACACATCGGGCAGGGTGCATCATGGGTTAGATTTTCTGTATAACGACACTCAGGATATCCCGAACAGGCAAGAAATTTACCATACCTGCCGTGTCTGGTAATTAATGGACGACCACATTTCGGACACTTCTTCTCGGTCGTCTCGATATCAATATTTTCTGAATATTTGCACTCAGGAAATCCTGAGCAGGCAAGAAATTTACCGTACCGACCCCAGCGGATAACCAACGGTCGCTGACACTTGGGACACTTTTTTTCGACCTTCACATTAATTGACTCCTTTATCTTCATAACCTCTTTTTTTGTGTTGTTCAGGGAATTGAGGAAAGGTTTATAAAACTGGCGCACAACATCCTGCCACTGTTTCCTTCCGGTTTCGATATTGTCAAGTTCCTTTTCCATCTGGGCGGTAAAGGAAACTTCAAAGATATTTGAGAATCTGGGAATGATTATATCATAAACCTTCATACCCAATTCAGTCGGTTTGATTCTGCCCCCTTCTTTTGAGACATAACTGCGGTCAAACAAGGTCTGAACAATATGGGCATATGTTGAAGGACGTCCAATACCGTTCTCTTCAAGTTTTCTTATCAGTGTTGCCTCAGTAAAACGGGGTGATGGTTCGGTCTTCTTCTCGATATATTTAATCTCCTGTAATTTGACCTTATCACCGACTTTCATCTTGGGTACATTTCCCCGGTCAATAACATCACCGGCGATTATTTTATAACCCAGAAATACGGGTTTCATCTCTTCGGCACGAAAATCTATTCCCATAAAATTCACTACCGCCTCTTTAGCACGAAAACGCGCCGGAGCCATCTGCGAGGCGATATAACGATTGTAAATCAAACGATAAATACGAAATTGGTCATTGGATAGGTGTTCCTTTATCACCTCAGGTTCAATATCAATACGCGTGGGTCTTATCGCCTCATGTCCACCCTGACTTCCCTTGCGGTCACGGAATTTCCTTACCTCTTTATTAAGGTATTCTTCACCGTATTTGCCCACGATGTAATGTCTCATTTCTTCAAGTGCCTGTTCATTTACCCTTATGGAGTCGGTCCGCATATATGTGATTAATCCAATCCTGCCGTTGGGCAGGCTAATACCTTCATATAGATTCTGGGCAATACGCATCGTCTTACGGGGTGGAAATTTAAATAGTTTTGATGCCTCCTGTTGGAGTGTTGAGGTTATGAATGGTGGAGGTGGGATACGGATGGGATTGGTGATACGATATGATGTAACCGTGAATTCAACCCCTTTTTTTAGAAAATTTTTAAACCGGGCAAGTTCATCCTGATTGGTGATTTTACGAAATACACCATCAATCTTCCATAGTGCGGCAGAAATTTTTTCGTTCTTTTCGGTCATAAACTCTGCCTCAGCTGTCCAGTATGGGGTGGCAACAAATGATTGAATCTCTTTTTCCCGCTCACAGACCAACCGGAGGGCGACGCTCTGCACCCGGCCGGCAGAAAGTCCTGATTTAAGCACGGTCCAGAGAATCGGGCTTGTATAATATCCAACCAGCCGGTCAATAATCCGTCTTGCCTTGTGGGCGTCAACCAGATGTTTATTTATTTCCACGGGATTACGCAGTGCCTTTTTTACATGTTCAGGGGTAATTTCATAAAAGAGCGCCCTTTTTATCCGGGGAGCATCGGAATTCAACTCCTCAACAAGATGCTGGGCGATCGCCTCACCTTCACGATCCGGGTCTGAGGCAAGGAATACTTTGGAAGATTTTTTACAGACCTTCTTAATCTGCTGGATTATCTTTGCTTTTCCTCTTATCTTAATATATTGCGGTTCAAAATTATTATCAACATCAACCCCGATCTTTGATTTGGGCAGATCCTTAATATGGCCGCGGGATGAGACCAGGATATAATCAGAGCCAAGAAAACTTTTTATTGTCTTCGATTTTGTCGGAGATTCAACAACAATAACCTTCTTGCCTTTTTTCTTCATAAATTTATTATATATAATTTTGGGACAAAAGTCAATATGTCCACATCTTGACACTGGATTAAATTCAGGATAGAATGGTTTGATGATGTGGAGAAGAAGGTTATCCTATTTTTTACTACTCATTCCTCTTATTATTTATATCATTACCGCATCACGCACCCTCCCCTGGAGTGATGGAACAGAATTTTATGTTGCAATAAGAAACCTGGGTATCCCGCACCCTTCTGGTTACCCTTTATTTTTATTAATAGGGAGGATATTCTATCTCTTCTTCCGCAAACCATTTATTCTCAACCTGCTTCCCGGTATCTTCACCACCATCGGTCTCTATTTTCTTTTTTTTATAATCTTGAAATTAACCAAAAAATTCTTGCCTGGTCTGGCGCTCACCCTTGGTTTTGGACTCTGTCAGGAAATATGGAAACAGTCGGTAACTGCCGAAATCTACACACTGAATCTTACATTCATGCTGATTGCCCTCTATCTTTTGTTAAGATTGAAAGAGCAGCGTCTGGGATATCTCTTTCTGTTTACAGCCGGGCTCGCCCTTACCAATCACCTGACAGCCGTGTTCTATATCATACCATTTGCATTCTTTTTCCGAAGAGAGCTGAAACCTCGATGGGGAATCTTATTTTTCTTTTTTCCTTTATTGCTCTATCTATATTTTCCCATCCGAACTCGATTCAATCCCATACCCAATCTCTTTCATCCGGCAGGCCTTATTAATCTGTTCGAGTATGTCTCAGGTCAGACGTTCCATTATCGAACTCTATTTTTTTCTGGAAACTACTTTTTAAAGGAGCTGGTCAATTTTTTGAAACTCTGGTGGAATCAATTTTTCATCCTTATTCCATTGGGTTTTTATGGGATTATAAAACTTGATAATAAAAGATTAAGGTATACGATTGTTTCGGTTATACTGTTAGTGTTTTTCTATACAATATCCTATAATATCCCGGACAAACAGGGTTATTATCTTCCTTTATTTGGCCTCTGGTTGATCCTTATTGCCGTGGCTATATCAAAATTCCTGCCCCGGTTATACCATCCGGTTCTATTTGTCTTTCCGCTCTTCAATTTCTTTTATAATCTGCCGATATGTAACTACTCTCAGGATAGCTCCCTGATTGATTTAAGCCGGACGATTTACAAAAGTTTACCCGGATCATCAATCTTAATCAGTGATGATTATTATCTCTATTTCGCCATACACAATCTGGAAATTGATAAGGCAAAGGGCATCATTCCAATATCCCAGTTTTATCTGCGTATGGATTGGTACCTTAATGACCTGCAGAAAATTTATTCTCTCAAGATACCGGCAAGTGCCTGGCGGCTCATAAAAGAATGTAATACGAATCTTCAATCTGTAGATAAAAGTCTATACGGTGAATTGAGCAAACGATATTGTCATCTTATTCAACGGGAGTTGATTAAGGCGAATATTGATCACACCCCGATATTTATCTTTATATACAACGATGCCAGCTGGCCAAGAGAGTGGCTCGATTTTTACCTCGAATATTACGGACTTTATTATCGTTTTCAGACCGAACCTCCAGCTCAATTAATCTATCCCCTGGATCTTCCATCACCGGAGTATTATCAGATTGGAAAATTCAGGCATCCTGATGCGATTGTCGTAATCAAAAAATTTGCCGCCGCATATAACCGTCGGGGAATTAATCGATTTACGCGTGGAGATTTTCAGGGTGCGGTTAAGGATTTTAAGCAGGCGCTGAAGTATTTTCCTGAATATTATCAGGTCTATTCAAATCTCGGTCTGGTTTATCTTAAGCTTGGTGATACAACCCGGGCGCTTAATTACTGGGGTTCCTACCTGCAGAGCGGTTATCAGAGTAAAGAAACCAGAAAAATCCGTGCCTGGTATAATCAACTAATCAAAAAATATCCCGGAGCAAATCTTAATATTCTACATTAGCATTAAATGGATAACAGTATTAAGTTATTAGGTAAAATGTAAAGTTCGGCCGGATACGATGGTCTTGACATCAAAGATTTCTGGTCTATAATTATTTATGTTCAATCTGGTTTTAGCGCTGTTTATCGTTTATGGTGGATATGATTTTACTATTGCCCGCCTAAAATATGGTGGTGGTGGTGACTGGTATGACAGTCCTTCCGCCCTGCCCAATCTACTTGAGGCGGTCAATAAAAGAACCAGTATCCGTGCTACACCAGGAGAAGAAGTGGTTGAAATTACCGACCCAAAACTCTTTCAATATCCATACCTGTTTATGACCGGGCACGGCAATATCTTTTTTACCGATGAGGAGGTGAAAATCCTGCGTGAGTATTTTGCCCGGGGTGGATTCCTCCATGCCTGTGATAGCTATGGTATGGATTCATCATTCCGACGCGAGATGAAAAAGGTCTTTCCTGATTCGCCATTAATTGAACTGCCGTTTACTCATCCGATATATCACTCTTTCTATGATTTTCCCCGGGGTCTACCCAAGATACACAAGCATAACGGCAAACCACCCCGGGGTTTTGGAATATTTTATGAAGGCAGGCTTGTGGTATTTTATGACTATGAGTGCGACCTCGCCGATGGCTGGGAAGATGCTGATGTCTATAATAATCCCGAAAAGAAGCGAGAAGATGCATTAAGGATGGGGATAAATATAATTGTCTATGCCTTAACCCATTGATTATGAACCAATCCGACCTGCTTGAAAAAAAAATAAAAAATTATGTCCGTTATGAACAGATTATCAATCAATTAAATTATATTATCTTCACCCTGGCGACCATAATAATTTCGGTCACCATCGCCCTGCTACTTTTAAAATCACCCATCTTCGGGTTATTGGGGATCATCCCGGTGTTTTTCTATCGAAATATACCATTTATTGAACGGATAAGAAATCTTGAAGAGAAGATGGGATTCAAGGATAGGATTGTCAACAGTATCCAGTTATCAAAAATACCCCCCGACGGCAAAGAGGGATATTCACGCGAATTAATCGATGCCTACATAAATGCAGTTGCTGAAAGGATTAAGGATATTGATTTAAAAAAATATATAGATTTCAAACCCCTGAGGCGGCATATATTGATTCTGCTTATTGCCATCGCCATATTTCTTTTAATCCCGGCATTTTTTCCCGAGTATTTCTGGTATTCGCTTACCCGTAGAATCGATTATATTGTGGCGCCTCAGGATAAGATAATACTAAAAGATAGCCCGGTCGAGCTGAGAATCAAATTATGGGGTGTATATATTCCGAAAAGTGCCTGGCTTTTGATTGAAAAGAATGGCAAGACTGAAAGGTATAAGATTGAATTGAAAAACGGTGCCGGAAAGAAGAAGTTAAAGGTATCTGAAGAAATCAAATACTGGTTTAAGTTTTTTGACCGGAAAACGAAAAAATTCAGCATAGGGATACAGGCGCCGGTATTTATCGAAAATCTATATTTTCATTGCCGTTATCCTGCCTATACAGGGCTCAAGCCCGAGACCAGGACGGGTCGGCAAATAACCGTACCCCGGTATACCCGGGTGGAGATTGAAGGTCAGGCGTCACAGCATCTATCCGATGGCTGGTTTGAATTCACCGATACCCTTGAACTTTCGATTGAAAAAAGAGATTTCCGGGGCAACTTTACTGTTAAAAAAAGTGGTGTAGCATATCTGCATTTAAAATCTTATAACGAAATAAAAGAACCTATACATATTTATTCAATCCCTGATCTTCCACCAATGGTCAGTATATTTTATCCTGGCTATAATATCAACCTTCCCCGGAATATGAAACTTGACATCGGCATCAGATGCAGTGATGATTACGGGCTGAAGTCCGCGACATTTTACTACACATTCAAAAAGGGGTATAAAAAATATTTGAATCTCCAGCCTGGTGCAGTGGAAGATACGATTTTTTTTGAATGGGACCTCTCTAAATTAAATTTATTACCGGGTGATGAGGTCTCTTATTATGTAATAATAAAAGATAATGCAGGCTATAAAACAAAAAGTAAGGTCTATTATGTATACTTTCCTTCGATGGAACAGATTTATGAAGAGGTGGTAAAGAAAGAGGATGAAATGAGTAAGGATATGAAATTGCTTTATTCCCGGCATAAAAAACAGATGGAAGATACGAAAAGGCTGCACAAAAAATTACTCGCCGAGAGACAGGCATCCTGGGCCGAGCAGGAAAAATTGAGACAGATAATAAAGAATGAAAAAGGGGTAAGCGAAAAGATTGAAGCCTGGAAGCAGGAATTAGAAAAGACGATTAAGAAATTGAATGAAAGTGTAATCCTCGATAGAAAATCGGTTGAAAGATTGAAGGAGATAACCAGAATCCTTAAGGAACTCGCCCCGGAAAAACTGCGCCAGGCCCTGAACCGTCTGGAAAATGCCCTGAATAAAAATCCTGAAGACCTTGAAAAGGCCCTGAAGGATATGAAGGAACATCAAAAAGAACTGGCTGAATCATTAAAAAGGACATTAGAATTATTAAAAAGATTTCAGCAGGAAGAGCGGTTAAAAGAACTGGCTGAGACGGCGCATAAACTGGCTGAAGAACAGAAAAAGATATTGGATGTGTTAAAGGAAGACAGTCTGTCTGCACAAAAAGAACAGAGCCGACTTGATAAGAAGATAAAAGACCTGGCTGATGATTTACAGTTACTCAGCCGGTCAAAAAACCTTGAATCAGAAATAAAAAAGGCATTGGCGAGGATGTCAGAGAATACCCGGGAGATGGTCAATCTGAGCGCCCGGGATAAAGAGGTCGGCCTTAGTAAATTATCAGCGGACCTGGACCAGCTCTACAAAAACCTGACAAAATCCCGACGCGCCAATCTGTACAAAAATCTTTTGGCAACCCTGAAACAGGTGATCGCCATATCAAAGCAGGAAGAAAGACTCCTTAAGGAAAATATCCCCAAGAAGGCAAGATTTCAACAGGATATAATTCAGGCGACCCGGACAATTGCAGAAAGTCTCTATACCCAGCAGACCAGGAGTCTCTATGTATCACCCACGATTGGAAAGAGGCTTGCCCGTGCAATTATAAAGATGGAAACGGCAAAAGGACTTTTTGAAAAAAAACGCCGGGGTAAAGAGTTTGTGAAACAGTCTATGGCTGAATTGAATATCGTCGCCTTTCAGATTCTTCAAAGTTTGAAAAATGTAGCATCGGGAGAATCGTCAACCGGTATGGATAAGTTCCTTCAGATCTTGAGTGATATTTCAAAGGGGGAGATGTCAATAAGTCAGGGATTGATGAATATTCTGCCCATACCTTCCCAGGGACCAAGTGCCCGGCAGAGGGCACAACTTAAAAGCCTCGCCCGAAAACAGGGTAAACTCCGCCAGGCATTAGAATCGTTAAAGAATGAACCGGGAATTGGAGAATTGGGAGATATGATTGAAAAACTTGCCAGAGAGATGAAGGAGATGGAGCAACAACTCTATCAATACAGGATAGACCGACAACTGATTAGACGTCAGCAGAGATTAATTACCCGTCTTCTTGATGCCCAGCGTTCAATCAGAAAAGAAGATTATACAAGAAAGAGAATCAGCCGACCGGGAAAGGAATTCCTCAATCGACCCCGCCCGAAAGAAATTTCGGGCAATATGAGCAGGGATGAATTAAGGGAATTGATTCAACGTGCCTTAAGAGAATCGTATCCGGCCGAATATGAAATTTACATTCGGGAATACTTCAAAAAACTACTCGAAAAGAGATGAGCATATTACTGTTATTCATCAACCTGGTAAATGCAAGCCCTATAGACAGTCTTCTGAATCGTTTAGAACAAAACCCTGATGTCCAGACCGTATTGCAATTGAATCATTACTATTTTAAGAGTCAGCATTTCAGAAAGGGGATTGCACTATTAAAAAAGTATCGACGCTATTTTAGTCCTGCTGATCAGTTGTTATTGATGTTCGCCGAAGCCGATGATTATCTATTTGCCGGCGATATCAAAAGTGCCTGTAAACAGTACAGGGGAATCGTGATGAGAAACCCGGATGCAGAAATTGCCAATGATGCCTTAGAAAGACTCTATCTCATTGAAACCGGTCGTTCTGATACCACACTCTTTAAAAAACTTATCCGGACAATGTATCTTTATAAAATCAGGGATTACCAGCCGGCTATTGATAGTTTAAAGTTCCTGCTCAATTCAAAATTCGGACCGTATGCATATTATTATCTTGCCCTTATCTATAAAGAGATGAATGACTTTGTCCAGGCATATGCGACACTTCAGCAGATGGATAAATCCTGTCCAGAAAATCGTATCTACGACGCAAAAATTCTTCAGGCAGAACTGGCAATAAATCTGGACAGGAAAAAAGAGGCAAAAGGGATATTAGAAAACTTAATTTTGGCAGTGCCAAATTCAATCTATGCGATGCAGGCGCGGGAGATTATGTCAAAAAATGGACTCGAGTAGCCTGACATCTTGATTTCAGAGAAAAAAAAGTCCCTGCAGTGCAGGGACTTTTAATACCGCAATTAAATTATGCCTTCTGATATTCCTGCCATCTCTTTTCCAGATCTGGGTCAGCCATCGTCTCCATCACATAATCGCAGAATTCCCTGCCGGTTGCTCCGGTAGAACGTCCGGTCATTACAAGTTTCTTTTCAAACTGACCACAGATATCCAACGCCATCTCCAATTTTTTGCCCAGTTCAGGATATCCGATATGATTCAAAAGCATTGCTCCGGCCCTGGTTACACTGCTGGGGTCTGCATACTTTGTTCTGCCTTCCTTTACCATCCTTGGTGCACTTCCATGAATCGCTTCAAACATTGCATAACGTTTTCCAATATTGGCACTGCCAGCGGTCCCTACTCCACCCTGAAATTCTGCTGCTTCATCAGTAAGGATATCACCATAGAGATTTGGTAAAACCAGCACCTTAAACTGGGTTCTCCGCTTTGTATCCACCAATTTCGCAGTCATTATGTCGATAAACCAATCATCGGCATTGATACCGGGATATTCCTTTGCAATCTCATAAAAGGTTTTGAGAAAAAGCCCATCTGTGGTTTTTATAACATTTGCCTTGGTCACTGCAGTAACCCGATCAATATTATTTTTCCGGGCGTAATCAAACGCCATTTTTATGATCCGCTCACTACCCGGTTTTGTTATCACCTTAAAATCGATTGCCAGATCTTCGGTAACCTCGATACCAAAAGGCCCCAATGCATACGCCCCTTCGGTATTTTCCCGGAAGAACATCCAGTTAATACCCTGGGATGGAACCCTGACCGGACGCACATTGGCGAAGAGGTCAAGTTCTTTACGCAGGGCAACATTAGCACTCTCAATATTGGGCCAGGGGTCTCCTTTTTTAGGGGTTGTGGTTGGACCCTTTAATAAAATATGGCACTTCTTCACCTCAACCAGAACATCATCAGGGATGGGTTTATTCACCTCAGCCCGTCTTTCAATAGTGAGCCCCTCAATCGTGCGAAACTCTACCTTTCCCTGTTTAACCTCCTCCGCAAGCAGATGCTCTAAAACCCGTTGTGCCTCGGCAGTAATATGTGGACCAATACCATCACCACCAATAACACCAATGATAATCGGTTTCAGGGTCTTGTAATCAATCCATTCTTCTCCCTTTTTCATTACGGCAACTCTTTCCAGCTGCTTTTTCACCAACTTTTCAAAATGCTCTTTTGCCCGTTGAATTTCCTCCATCAATAAACCTCCTTCTCAATTAAACGGGTGCTCAAAAATTCCGATTTTCTTGTCATCGCCGTAGACAAATTTAATCAGATTTATGCTCGTTTTGCCTGTCCACAGTCAGGAACATATAACTAAAATCAAGTTGTCAAAGTTCAATTTCCCGGGATGGAAGACACCTCAAAAATCATATGTTCCCGAATCCCATAATTAATCCAATTTAAAATCTTTATGTTTTTGAATATGGGCAACCAATCCTCCATCCTTCAGGATATTGAGCATTGCCCTGGGAAGCGGCTTTGCCCGAAGTTCAAAGCCCTTTGTTTTATCTTTGATTATTCCGGTTGAGAGGTCAACCTCAAGTTCATCACCTTCAGAAATTTTGTCGGTATTACATTCAAGTAAAGGCAGACCAACATTTATTGCATTACGATAGAATATTCGGGCAAAGGACTTTGCCAGCACCGCAGAAACACCGCTCAATTTTATGATTGTTGGTGCATGTTCCCGGGAACTGCCCAGGCCAAAATTATTACCGGCAACAACAAAATCACCTTCAGACATCTTTTTGACAAATTCCGGGTCAGCATCCTCAAGTACATGCTTGGCAAGTTCAGGTAGATTGGAACGAAGATGAAAATAACGGCCCGGACAGATTAAATCGGTGGAGATGCTGTCCCCAAATTTCCATACCCTGCCTTTTAGAACCATCATTCCTCCAAGGTTTGATCCATCTATCCCTGGGCAACCTTCTGTTTTATCCATTCGGTTGTTGAAGATTTCGGTCTTTCAATAGGTTCCCCGATTGCACGGCTGACAATCAACTGGGAACACATACCAAGTGCCCGTGATACTCCGAAGAGAACCGTATAGTATTCAAATTCTGTAAGACCAAAATGGTAGAGGAGACAGCCGGAATGGGCGTCAACATTGGGCCAGGGATCCTTTGCCTTACCATGTTCTTTTAAGACATCAGGTACCACCTTGAATGTTTTGTCCACAATCTGGAACAGAATATCATCCTTGCATACGCGCAGACCGAATTCATGAAATGCCGTGAACCTGGGATCGGTTACCCTTAAAACTGCATGTCCATAGCCGGGAATAACCTGACCAGAATTTAGTGTATCCCAGGCGAACTGTCTGAGCTGCTCTTCAGTAGGAACACCACCAAACTTCTCCTTTACCATAATCACCCATCTCAGACATTCCTGATTTGCCAGTCCATGCAAAGGTCCGGCCAGACCATTCATTCCTGCAGAGACTGCATAATATGGATCAGACAATGCAGAACCAACGCAATGGCAGGTATGGGCGCTTACATTACCACCTTCATGGTCAGAATGGAGCACCATATACAACCTCATTAGATTGGCAAACTCCCCGGATGGATCATCAATACCCAGCATATGGGCATAATTACCAGCCCAGTCCAGGTTCGGGTCCGGGTCAATGCGTGGTCCTTTGTCAAATTTGAGTCGATAAATACCGGCGGCAAGATTGGGAAGTTTTGCCAGGATGTTTATGCAGTCTTCAAGTGTCGGTTCCCAGTACTCCTCTTTTTTTATACCTTCAGTATAGCGTTTTCTAAAGATTGATTCCCTTTCCATTGCCACTATTCCAAGACTGAACATTGCCATCGGATGGCTATCTTTGGGCAGGGCTTCAAGTGTCTTCCAGACATAATCAGGCACAACCGCACGAGACTGGAACTCTTTTTTCAAATCATTCAATGCCTCATCATCCGGTAATTCGCCGGTAACCAGAAGATAAAAGACCGCTTCAGGAAGTTTGTCTTTTAATTCACCAACTGGAATACCACGAATGATCAGACCCTTATCCGGTGGAACCACTGAAGTATCACAGACCAATGCCCTTACCCCGCGCATACCTCCATAGGCCTGGGCAACCGTTACTTCAGATATTACTTTATTACCGTGTTCCTTAACAAAACTTTTTATTTCATTTCTTAACCCTGGCACAGTCTGCGCCAATTTTTCTTTTAACTTAGCCATAAAATTCCTCCTTTTAAAATCTATTAATCCTGATTAAAAATTGATTGGTATTAATCACAACTATAATGTCCATTACCCTTTTTTGCGCGGTCGTTTTTTAAAAATCTCCCTGGGATCGCTTATCTTACCCCTGATTGCTGAATAGGCAGCGGTGGCCGGAGAGGCAAGATAGATAAACCCTTTGGGATTTCCCATTCGACCCTTAAAATTACGGTTGGCAGTTGATAGACAGACCTCACCATCACCCAATACCCCCTGATGCACACCTACACAGGGGCCGCAACCCGGTCCCATAATGATTGCACCGGCACGCACAAATATCTCTAAAAGACCGAGTTTCATCGCCTCAAGATAGACATTTTTCGACGCCGGCACAATAATCAGTCGGGTATGGGATGCCCGTTTCTTATTTTTTAAGATTTTTGCAGCGATTTTTAAGTCTTCAATTCGACCGTTTGTGCAGGTGCCGATAAATACCTGGTCTACTTTGATACCCTTTGCCCTGGTGACTGGTTTTGTATTATCCACGGTATGGGGGAAGGCAACCTGCGGAACCAATTTTTTCGCGTTAATCCTGATCACCCTTTCGTATGTTGCGTCCTTATCAGGAGCAATGGGCCGCCAATCCTTCAACCTTCCCCGGGATTTAAGATACTCCCTTGTCTTTCTATCCGATGCAATAAGCCCGACCTTTGCCCCGGCCTCAACCGCCATATTTGAAAGAACAAATCTTGATGCCATTGAGAGCCTTTCAATTCCATCACCGCCGAATTCTAATGCCTTATATGTTGCACCGTCTGCACCAAGTTGGCCGATGAGATACAGGATCAGGTCCTTGGAAAATACCCCGGGTGGAAGCTGGCCCTGGACCTCAATCCGAAAGGTATCAGGAACCCGAAACCAGGTTTTACCCATTGCCATACCAATTGCCACATCAGTTGACCCCATCCCGGTTGCAAAGGCACCTAAGGCGCCTGATGTGCAGGTATGGGAATCACCACCGATTACTACATCCCCGGGTTTCACAAATGATTCAATCAGTCTTTGATGTATAACCCCTTCACCGATGTCGGAAAGTTTTGCCCCGGATTTTCGGCTGAATTCCCTTAAGAGTATATGGTCATTTGAAAGTTCCTTTCTGGGAGAGGGTGCAGCGTGGTCAAGAAAGAAGAGTGCGGTCTTTGCTTTCACCTTGCTGATTTTCATCTTTTGAAGTTGTTTTACACCGAGTGGTCCTGTGCCGTCCTGAAATGCTGCAACATCAACCTTTGCAATTACAATATCTCCAGCCCGGGCATTTTGACCACTCTTTTCAGACAGTATTTTCTCAGCCAATGTTTTTCCCATCTTACCTCCAACCTTTTATCAATTCTGGAAATTGTCAAAATTTGAAAAAATAAACTTCCAATTAGCCCATTTCATTATACCCGGATTCAGGCCAAAGTCAAGGATTGATCCATTATTTCAGCCCTTTCAAATCCCTTGATTTCTTTATTTCCATAGGTAAAATCTTATGAAAATCTATGCAAAAACAGAGGCTTCACAAGATAATCGCCCGCTGCGGGATCAGTTCAAGGCGCAAGGCAGAGAGATTGATTATGAGTGGTCGGGTAATGGTCAATAACAGGACAGTCAAAAAATTGGGCACGACGGTTGATCCTGACCGGGATAAGATTTATGTGGACGGCAGGTTGCTGCATCTTGATAAATATAAAAAATATTATTATCTTGCTTATAAACCGCGCCTGATGCTCACCACCCTATCTGATCCCGGAGCCAGACCGACGGTTGCAGACCTGCTCAAGGCACACAATATCAAGATTAAGCTCTTTCCGGTGGGCCGCTTAGACTGGGATGCTGAAGGCCTGATATTGTTTACCAATGATGGAGAACTTGCCAATAGGATAACGCATCCACGCACTCATATTCCAAAGACATATCTGGTGAAGATAAGGGGCGCTCCTGATGCAGATGAACTTAAACTCATCCGGAACGGCCTGCGCATTAATAAAAGAACAAAATACCTGCCTGCTCCGGTAAAAGTTATCAGGAGGGTTCGTAACTACACAATAATAAAAATAATTTTATACGAAGGTAAGCAGAATCAGATAAAGAAGATGTTTGGTTATCTGGGCTATCCGGTCTTACAGATTAAAAGGGTGGCGATTGGCCCATTAAAATTAAAGAATCTTGCTCCGGGAAAGATAAGGCCTCTTACCCCATCAGAAAAGAGAAAACTCCTGAGTGCGGGTTTGAAAGATTGATATATTCTCTTTTTCCGCTGCAAAACAGGATTATTGAGTTTGTAATAAATGCAGGAAATAATCCCGGGATTAAAGTCGGTTTTCTTTCCCGGCGGTTGTGGTCTGTCCTCGACGTTCTCTTTTCAGGGTAGAACGGATTTCCTGACCATTAAACTTTCCTATTCCGATTGGTAAATCTTTGTATAAAAGCATAACAAAGCCCTTTTCGATACGGGAGTCTCTGACCTTGATGATATCACCGTTCATAAATTTTCTGACCTGCCAATCATTTAGCCGGAAGAAATTTTTACTGGGTCTATTTCCAAAAATCTGGATAAAGTCATTATCAGATTTCAACTGTTTTTCATAAAACCTGCCCAGTTCCAGCCCCTTTCTTAAAGATTTGAATTCCCAGAATGAATAGACCTCAGGATTGGATATAAAATATTGTTCATTCTTTTTAAAGATGGCAAAATCCTTAAATGGTTCAGGGTCGATCCCAAAATGTTTTCTCAGGTAATCTATCGGCTCATTTTTAAATTCAACCCTACCCATATATTTCATCCTCGGTTTGTATAAACCCAATTTTGTAATGCGGGCGATAAAGAATGGTGCGGTATCGTTATCCTGGGGGAGGACCCGGGCACAGTTTTTAACCCGTTTATCAAAACTGATCCCCTGCCATTTTGTAATGCCGGGCCTCAATTTAAAGCCGGCAAGGTTGATGGGTAAAATATCAACATTGTTGAATTTTTCCAAAAGATAGGAAACAACACCTTCATTCTCTTCCGGGGCAATGGTGCAGGTGGAATAGACCATTGTTCCGCCCGGCCGCAGGGCACGAAATCCAGAAACGATGAGTCCCTTTTGAATCCTTGCCATGTGCTCGATATTTTTCAATCCCCAGTGATAGAGAACCGCCTTTGACCTTCGGATTGTTCCTTCGGCACTGCACGGGGCATCAATCAGGATACGGTCGAAATATTCCGGCAGGATTCGGTCAATCTTCTGGCCCGGGATTGAGATGATCGCCTCATTCAATAATCCACATCGCCGCACATTAAAGATTAATCCCCTTAACCTTTTCTTATTTATCTCATTTATTATTAATAACCCCTGGTTTTTCATCTGTTGGGCAATCTGGGTTGCCTTGGAACCCGGTGCACCACACAGATCAAGCACAACCTCACCGGGCTTCGGGTCAAGCACGATTGTCGGAATCATTGATGCCTTTTCCTGTAAATAGATAAATCCCAATTTATGGGTGAAATGATTTCCTAAGGATAATTTTTTCTGGACCACAAAACCGTCTTCATAAAATGGTAATCTCTTTGCCTGCCAGTCTTTTATCAATAATAGAATATGGTCCTTTTTTGCCTTCAGGGTATTTACCCGAAATGAAAGACCGAGCGGTCTTTTTACATAATCGAGAAATTTTTCATAATCGGGAATAATAGAACTGTAGCGTTGAAAGAGTTTTTCCATCTTCATAAATTATTATAACCTATTTTTCAGTAAGGTCAACCTTTACCTGCAAACGTTAACAGACATCGTTACCAGTTTAGATATAAAAAAGATTTAAGAAAAATGCTTGAAATAATAGGCCTTCCTGGATATATTAAAGAGTTGATAAGACTTTCTAAAACCAGGGAAGGCCT
>JALVOT010000007.1 GCA_027026255.1 Caldifarciminota bacterium
GCCTTCCCTGGTTTTAGAAAGTCTTATCAACTCTTTAATATATCCAGGAAGGCCTATTATTTCAAGCATTTTTCTTAAATCTTTTTTATATCTAAACTGGTAACGATGTCTGTTAACGTTTGCAAAATCAGCTTGACAACAACCATATTTTTATTATAATTCATCAATGAAGATAAATACAGACAAAAAATATCTAATAGTACAGTTTTTAATAATCATCCTGCTGTTCTTTATCACATCTTCCAATATCCGCTGTAAAAGTCCTGAGGAATATAAACCAAAATTTGATTCCTTAATGCCGCCACCAGACCCACCTACCCTGATAGCCCCGCCAAATGACACCGGGATTGTTGCATTCGTGCCAATTGATTTAACCTTTGAATATTCATTAGTTGAGAATGCTGAATTCTATGAAATTGAAGTTTCTTCTGATTCAACCTTTAACAGTTATGATAAATTCCAATGCAATCATACCTCATATACCACTACCTGGGATTCATATGGTAAATTCTACTGGCGGGTTCGCGCTGCTTCCCATATATGGACATGGTACACTGATTGGTCAAACATATGGCACTTTCAGGTATGGGAACCTATTAATGAATAAATTCTAAGGACTTTTATTTAAAAATAACTTCTCCATCTTCAAAATCAACATTGATGGTAGAACCTTTACTAAATTTTCCGGCAATTATATGTCTTGATAAAGGATTTTCAATAAATCTCTGAATCGCCCTTCTCAAAGGACGTGCCCCATAAACCGGGTCAAACCCCTCATGGGCAAGATAGTCTTTTACCTTATCGGAAAATGTAATTTCATATCCGAATTCCTTAACATTATTCGCTACTTTCTTTAATTCGCGCTCGACAATACCTTTAATCTCTTCAAAACCAAGTGGCTTGAATACAATCACCTCGTCAATACGATTTAAAAATTCCGGCTTTACACTCTGCTGAAGAACCTGATATACCTTACTCTTCGTCTTTTCATAATCAAAATTTCCATCTTTTAAACTTTCGGTTATTATTTGGCTCCCCAGATTTGAGGTCATAATCACAATCGTATTTCTAAAATCGACAGTCCTTCCTTGACCGTCAGTCAATCTGCCATCATCAAGCAACTGCAACAATATATTAAAAACATCAGGATGTGCCTTTTCAAATTCATCAAAGAGAATTACCCGATAAGGTCTTCGACGCACCGCCTCAGTGAGTTGTCCCCCCTCTTCATATCCGACATAACCAGGAGGTGCACCAATAAGCCTTGAAACCGTATGTTTTTCCTGATATTCAGTCATATCAATCCTGACCATTGCATCCTCGGTATCAAAGAGAAATTCTGCCAGTGATTTTGCAAGTTCGGTTTTTCCTACCCCGGTCGGGCCCAAAAATATGAATGAACCGATCGGCCGTTTCGGATCCTTCAGCCCGGCCCTGGAACGTCTAATCGCATCACTCACAGCAACTACAGCATCGTCCTGATCCACCAATCTTTGATGAATACGCTCCTCCATCTTTAACAATTTATCCATCTCAGATTCAAGCATTCGGGAAACCGGTATCCCGGTCCAGGATGAGATAATCTGGGCAATATCATCTTCAGTAACCTTATCATCAATGCCCCGCTGTTTCATCCATTCCTTTCTCTTCTTCCTGTACTCTTTTTGAAGCCGCTCTGCCTCATCCCTCAATTCTGCTGCCTTTTCATAATCACGCATATCAACCGCTGCCTTACCTTCTTCATTCAGGTGTTCCAGACGTTTCTCCATATTTTTCAACTCATCCGGCATTGAATATATCTCAATCCGCGCCCGTGCACAGGCCTCATCAATCAAATCAATCGCCTTGTCAGGCAAAAATCTTTCCGTAATATATCGGTTTGACAATTTTGCCGCCGCCTCAATTGCAGAATCGTCAATCACTACACCATGGTGAGACTCATACTTTTCCCTCAACCCCTTTAAAATCTTAATGGTATCCTCAACTGATGGTTCGCCGACAAATACCGGAGCAAACCTCCTTTCTAAGGCAGCATCTTTTTCAATATATTTACGATATTCATTAAGGGTTGTCGCACCAATACACTGCAGTTCCCCCCTTGCCAGAGCTGGTTTGAGCATATTTGACGCATCAATTGCCCCTTCAGCTGCACCAGCACCGACAATGGTATGTATCTCATCAATAAATAGAATAATCTCGCCCTTTCCCTTCTTAATCTCATCCATTACCGCCTTCAGCCTCTCTTCAAATTCTCCCCGATATTTTGAACCCGCAACCAGTGCCCCCATATCCAGAGCAAGAATTTTCTTATCCTTCAAGATTTCTGGAACATTTTTATCAACAATGCGCTGGGCAAGTCCCTCAACAATTGCGGTCTTACCAACCCCGGCATCACCGATAAGCACCGGATTATTCTTGGTCCGTCTTGACAGCACCTGAATTACCCTTTTAATCTCATTATCCCGACCAATAACCGGATCAAGCTTTCCCTGCTTTGCCAGAGCGGTTATATCCCGGGCAAACCGTTCCAATGCCAGATACTTATTTTCTGGTTCCTGGTCAGTAACCCTCTGAGAACCCCGAATTGACTGCAGGGCTTGATAAATCCTTTCTTTGTTAATGTCAAAGGAACGGAGAACCCGAGCCGTCTCCCCTTCCCTTTCTTCACTGATTGCAAGGAATAGATGCTCACAACCCACATACTCATCCTTCATCCTCTCGGCCTCAGCCCGAGCCAGAGAAAACAGCCTCTTTGCCCTGGGTGTAATATAAATCTGTGCAGTTGCCCCGCCGTAAACCTTCGGCCTTTTATCAAGTAATGATTCCAATCTCCTCTGCACAATCTCGGGCATTATATCCATCCGCTTTAAAATCTTGGGAACAAGGCCGTCCTCCTGCCTGAGCAAGGCAAGAAATATATGCTCGGTATCGAACTCCTGATGGTTATATTCATCAAGAAGCTCTTGAGCAACATTTAACGCCTCCTGGGCTTTCTGGGTAAATTTATCAAATCTCATACTACCATTTAGACACCATCTTCAGTCTTTGGTTTATTTATTAACGGCAATTTTACGGTAAATTCCCTGAATATTTATCCGGTGGATTAACAAAAACATCTAAAAATATCAATCAATAAGACGCAGGAATAAACTCCTCTACCATAACTGATTATATTACTAAATTCTTAAAAACTAACTTATCTTTCTATTTTCAGAAGCAGCCTCCGCCTCCACAACCACCACCGCAACCTCTGCGTCGCGTGCGATAGACCAATCCGAGCCTGAACATAAAACCGTGATGAGGTCCCTGAAATCCGGATAATTGTGCAATATTCATCATATATCGACCTTCAGTAAATACATGGAAATCATAGGTTCTCAGCATAACTATTCCACCGCCACCAAAAAAGGTCATCCCAAAATTAGCCCTGGTCCTGTAATTTCCGGCTCGAAGCATCATAAAATGTGGTCCCAGACCTCCACCGACAAATGGTGAGAAATCACCCTTAGAAAATGCATAATAAAAACCCATTTCAACGCCATAATCTAAAACCCCGGGCTCGGTATTGTTATAGAGATCAGCATTAAGCGACCAGTAATAGGGAAAATTGAATGTTATAAAAAAATCTGGTGTTTCATACCAGTTTATCCAGGTTCCACCTATAAGTTGTGATGCACCTCCATATCCTCCCATTGGAAATCCATAGTCAAAACTTCCCCCGGTCGCGAAAAACGCCTTCCTGCGTTTACCCCCCTGTGTAACCTCCTGTTCAGTAATTTTGCCAACCTGGGCTCCAGCTTCCACCTTTTTACCCTTATGAATCGACCAGGCAAGTCTCTTGACCACCACATCAAGTTCCTCAGCAGATTTTGCAGCCATACTACCAGACCATAAAACTTCCCTGGTCGCAACATTCACCACTGATGCCTGAACAATATATTTCTCCCCCAACTTCGAAACCGAACCGTAGATAACCCTCTCAACTCCGGCCTTAAATCCATATTCAGCCGCACACTCCTTTGCATAACATTTAATCGTCTCTTCCACTGCCGCATCCATACCATCAGGATTTACCACACTATAGCCATAGTTCGCCAGTTCACCTGCAAGCAGGGTGGTTACTGCATCAGCAGTGGATTGCTCCATAGGACTCGCCTTGAAGTGTATTATACCAATCCGGGCAGAAAATACCAGAAAGGGAATACACAGCATAATAAAGCATCTCTTTTTTATCATTATTATCCTCCTTTCCTTATTCGCCTTGCAACATCAATCACAAACTTATTTCACTTATGATTCAACATCTTTATTATATTCTCATAAGAAAATTATATATATAATTCCTTATTTGTCAAGAAAAAATTTGTCACCGGGGAATCTCAATAATATATCAACATTGACATATACATATTTTATAATATAATAAACTATGTCTCCAAAATATAAACCACCACCCTATAATTATTGTGATTATCGGTGTGCGCAGTGTAATGAAAAAGAAAACTGCCTTGTCTATAAAGAAAATCAGGAAAGACTGTTAAATCATTATCTCAAGGGTGAAGACCCTAACGACCCTGATATCTTTTTAAAAGACCTCCAGAAAATTTTCAAAAAGACGACCGAGATGATCAAAAAATCGGCTGCAGAATATGACATTGATACAGCTAAGTTACCTGATAATGAAGAACCGAAAATTAACCCCCGTGATTATGTAGTATATCAACTTGCCTTTCAGTATGCCCGGGAATCACATAATTTTATAAAACAGTTGCAAAATGAAGCCATTCCAGAAAGTGTCTTAGAAGACTTTGATGACCTGCTCTGGTATCACAGTCTTATCGTTGCAAAAACCGGAAGGCTGGTTTCCGGATTTAATGATAGATTCTTTGACGACGAAATAAAAAAGATGGAAGAAGAAGGAACCCTGTCAGTAATTAAAAAAGGTATTAAACTTTCTAAAAATGCCCTGCACCATATGCTCAATGAACTTCCTGAACATTTTTATACAATCAGCGACCTGCTCGAACTGCTTAATCGCTTATCAGAGCAATTACAGAAAGATATGCATCAACAGGTTGAATCTACCTTATCCGATTCTAATTAAAAATATAATTTATCGCTTCTTTTTTCTGAATCGACCAATCTTCAATATCCTGGCGATATTGGCATCGGCATTAATTACCGGTTCAATTATCGGCCGCCTTGATGAAAGCAATGTCGTAACACCTGGACCATGACCTGCATATCGGCAATCGCCATGAATAACAACACCGATGGTTATTGCCCCTTTACGAAAACTTCTTCCATAGAGATTGTCGTGGTCCAGAATGGCGACAAAATCACCGAACTTTAGTTTGTCAATTCCATACTTTTTTATAAATTTTTTGTCGGTAGTCATAATATCATAGTCTCCAGCACCCATTGCGGTACTGCCTGTCCCTGACCCCATCAACTGAGCCGGTATCTTTGCACTCACCGGAACCTGAAGTTTTTTACCCTTCTTTTCCATCCCCATCTTCTGTAAAAGATTCGGGTCAAGATTATATACTGCAACCTCAGGAAAATCGAGCAATTTCAAACCCTGGCCATAACCCTTAATCAAAATTTTATCATCAAGATTCAACTTTTCTAAGGCGTTATCTGGAAAATCAATCATTACATGCTCTGCCCCACCATGATGACCAGTCACAATACCTCTTGCACCCTTTGCATCACCGGACCTTATCACCGCCTCATTCCCCACACAGGCATAGAATACATAACCGGCATTGGGTCGGTCAAAGCGATTCTTCTCATCCAGGATTGTCGAAACACCGGGCTCTAAGTGATCGGCTTCCCAGCCAAATGCCGGATCCCCGACCTTAACATTATAAACAATCCCACCGGTTCCAGGCAGAAGAAACGGTCTGCCATCGGCATCAATATTGTGGTCCCTTGGTCCCCCAGGATTGACAATCTTCCCCTGCACCGACATCATCACCAGACGCTCTTTATTTGTCCTCAGCATATTGCACCTCCTTAATGATTATAATCGTCCTCCTTCATTAGTCAATAATTTCTGGATTGACAGAAAAGATTTCTTGAATATAATTTAACATTGTGGGCCTGTAGCTCAGTTGGTTAGAGCAGCTGACTCATAATCAGCGGGTCGCGGGTTCGAATCCTGCCGGGCCCATATTTTACCAGAGGAACTGACAAAGATGATGCAAAAATCCTATTCTGAAAATCACTTCAAGAATATTACGAATCATTAAATTATCCATCCTGATGAAGTGGTCGGTTCATCCTGCGAAGAAAAATCAAACCAAAACATTCTTGAGCCTTTTATTTATTATCATATTTTTAATCGCCGTATTAATATTCTATGGTATTTATTGGACAATTCTCGGCTTTGCGATTCTCTTTATTTCACTCTATTCATATTACTTTCCCACCCATTATGAATTAACCGATGATGAAATAATCATCAAAAACATATTTGTCACCCAGCATAGAAGGTTAGGGGAATTTACAAAAGTATACCTTGGGAAGAATGGAATACTTCTAAGTCCATTCAAACATCGAACAATACTTAACCGATTTCGCGGCGTCTTTCTCTTATTACCGGAAAATCGAGAAAGCATTATTAAACAACTAAAAAAACAGATTGAAAAGAGTGAAGACAATAACCGATAAAAAAATACAAAAATATGCCCGTGATTTTTCAATCCCTACCGGACTTGCCAAAATCCTTGCCAACAGGTTTCCCGAGTACATCACGGCGAGAAAATTTCTCTTCCCGGATCTTAAAGACCTTCACCCTCCGGAACTCCTTCCTGATATTGACTGGGCAACCGAGGTCATCCTTGATACGATAAAAGAACAATCCGGCATACTAATCTATTGCCATGATGATCTGGACGGCTACACATCGGCAGCGATAATGTTCAAAACCCTGTTTGATTTAAAATGGCGGACATCAAAGCCAATATATGTCTATGCAATAAACAGAGAAAAGGATGGTTATATTATAAATCCTGAGGTATTGAAAAAGTTTCAGGATAATGGTGTTGCATTGATATTGACGGTGGATTTTGGAATAAGCAACATCAAAAACTTTTCTATACCGGAAAAGATGGGATTGAAGATAGTAATCTGCGACCACCATGAGACCGATATCAATAAATTTTCTGCACCGGCAGTTGATCCGAAAAGACCGAATTCTAATTATCCATTCCGTGAACTTGCTGGAGTAGGTGTAGCATTCAAACTTTCCCAGGCATTATATAAATATTCTTTGGGTATTGAAGCCGGTGAATTTTATGAACTGAAGAAAGAATTCCTATCCCTTGCAATGATCGGAACGATTGCTGACCGGGTAGCAAATAACGATGAAAACAGAATCATCTCATATTATGGATTGAAATTCCTTGATCAACTCAATACCCCCTGGATAGAATATTTTAAACAAAAAGAAAAATTCAATCTAAGGACAATAACCCGCGAATTTATTCCCATCATCTCATCATCAGCCTATGTCCAGGCAAATCTGGGCGTTGAAATTTTTATTGATAATGATAAAAGTAAAGTTAATAAGATAATATCTCAATTGGAAAAAGTAAATCAAAAAAGGAAAAAAGAAACTGAGCGTATCTTCAATGATGTCCTGAAAACTGCAAAGGTCTATGAAAAATTTGTGCTTGTGATTCTGACCATCAAATTCGGATATCATTATATCGGGGTAGTTGCCTCTCGACTCCGGGACTATTTCAAAAAGACTTCAATCATCATCGGGGAAAAAGATAAATACTACATTGGTGAATTAAGAAGTTATGATATCAATCTATTTGACCTGCTCTCACGGATGAAACATCTTTTCCTCGATTTCGGCGGCCATAAAAAGGCAGCCGGGTTTTCAATGCCAAGGAAGAATATCGATCAGTTCATTGAAGAATTACAGAAAGGTATTGATGAATTATCCAGGAATAACGCAATCCAGGATTCAAGGACACCCCGGCCTGAGGCGTTCATCAAAAAATCGGATATCCAAATCCTGGAGCCGCTGATGCCTTTTGGCGAAACAAACCCGGCTCCGATATTAACAGACGGGGTGAGTTTATATACAATAGACAACAAATTTCGAATTATTGAAATGGGATGAACCCTGGCGGACCTTGATTTTATTCGATTCTTATACAGAAAATAAATAGATGAAAACATTGAAAATTTTCACAACCTTATACACCGAATAAACTGAATAAACAAGACGGCTGGCGATATCGTATAACGATAAACCATTCTTGACACACTTCTGTATGTTATCGGGTACTGCAGCCGGATCAAATTTTATTGATTAACTATATGTATTGACTGATGATAGAAATTGTCACTTGCCTCCGCAATCATCTCACCCAGCGTGGGATGGGGGTGAATGACCCGTGCCAGGGCAGCAACCTTCATTCCCGCGGAGATTGCAAGACTTGCCTCACCGATAAGACTGGGTGATTCAACCCCGAGGATATGAAGACCCAATAAATTACCTTTCTCATCACCGACAATCTTTATCAATCCTTCAATCTGGTCCATCACCACTGCCTTACCTGATGCACGATAAGGAAATCGACCAATACGAATCGAATAGCCTTTATCCCGTGCCTGTTCTTCACTCAGTCCTACTGAAGATAGAGCGGGATATGTAAAAACACAAGATGGAATCGGGTGGACCTTAAGACCTTCCATCTGCCCGGTAACAGCATCTGCCGCAATCATTCCCTGCCGTGTTGCCTTATGGGCAAGCAAAGGCGGTCCGGTAATATCACCAATCGCAAAAATATTTTCGATATCGGTTCGCATATCGTTATCAACCAGAATAAAACCGTGCCCGGATAAATTCAGACCGAGTTCCTTGAATGGTAAATCAACCGGCCTCCTTCCCACTGTTACCAGAATCGCATCAAAATATTTCCTTTCTATAATCTCACCAATCTTGATATCTGTTTCCACTTTATTATCCGTGATCTTCGCACTTGAAACCTGTGCATTCCGATAGATATCAATCCCCTGCTTTTTCAACAACCGATAGAGTATCTCACACAACTCCCTTTCCATGCCTGGCAGAATCTGTTCCATCATCTCGACAACCGTCACCTGACAGTCCAAACGGGAATAGATGGTTGCCATTTCAAGTCCTGAAGCTCCGGCCCCGATAATAAGTAAAGTCTTTGGAATCCTTTTTAAATTAAGAGCGTCATCAGTATTTAATATAAATTTATGATCAAAATCAAGATCGGGCAGTGGCATCGCTTCAGTTCCTGCAGCAATAATAATATTTTTGGCTTCAAATATATTTTCCCTGTCTTCAATCAGCACCCTGACCTGATTCCTATTAATTATCCGGGCAGTACCTTCTATCCAATCAACTCCATTCTTTTTAAAAAGATACTCCACCCCTTTTCTCATTCTCTTTACTACACCATCTTTCCAGTTCTTAAGGGTCTCTATATTCAAGGAAAAATTACCACAAAAACCAAATTTTTCAGCCCTTTTTACATCATCCTTAAAACCGACCGCATAGATCAGTGCCTTGGTTGGTATACATCCTGAATTCAGGCAGAGTCCACCGAGTTCATCACGTTCAATTACCAAAACTTTTTTTCCCCTCTGGGCAAGCCTGATTGCACAGGGATAACCTCCAGGTCCTGCCCCGACAATGATCACATCATAATTTTTCATCATCCCATTATAACAAAGCTTGCGGTAAAGTCAATATAGATTAGAAAAAAAGGGATTTAAAGGATTGTAGGCAGAAAAACAGAAAATTTGAATGAAAATCAAAATTTATACGGGGCAGAAGGAAATTCACCCAGATACGATTTTTTTTCACAAATGTGAAAAACCTCTCGATTGTATCGTCATTCAGAGTCCGGGCAATATCACGTATATATCTACCGATATCAAATTCAGACTTTAATGTAGTACGCCAGGTGAGTTCGTAGTCAGCCAAATTATAATGGGATTTCAAAGCCCTGGTAAGTTTATTTACGGCAATCTCCGAACAGAGCAGCCCATAAAAGATACCTCCACCAGTTGTTGTCTTTATTTGACCGGCCGCCTCCCCTACTGCAAGAACCATATTTTTTACACTTTTATCGATAGGACCGTAGGCGATGGGTTTTACCTTTATTCTATTTTTAATATTTTTATTATTTAAATTCAGCCTTTCAATCATGAATTTATTTAACCACTCCTTTTGTCTATTGTAGCCGAGCATACCGATGCGGGCGTTTTCAAAACCCGCAGGTACTACCCAGGCGAATGACCCCGGAGCAAAGTTCTGGCCAATATGTATTGTAATCTGCTCCTCAGGAATAAATAATTGGGCACTAACCTGAAAACCGTAAAGGAAGCTCTGCGGTTTTCCCAGACCAATCTTTTTATGTAATTCATAATTAATCCCGGTAGCAAGTACGACCGCCTTAGCCTGAAATTTTCTTTTTCTGGTCCTGACTATATAATTATCATTCGAATCATCAATATCAATCACCCTTTCTCCGCAAAATGTTTCTACCCCCAACCTCTGTGCCATAGTCGAAATCCCCTTATCAAAAATTCTTCGATCTAATACATAGGCAAAGTTATCATCTGCCTTATAGACAAGACGCTGACCCTTTGGTGAAACAAAAACAATTGAGTTGAATCTTCCCAAAATCGATTTTGATGGAAGATCAAACCTCCGGAATGCTTCTTTACTTACAACACCTGCACAGATCACTCCTGTGCCAATTTCTTTCTTCTTTTCCAGAAGACAGACCTTAAATCTCCGGTCAGCCAGTTGGTATGCAGTAAAAGACCCTATCGGCCCGGCTCCGATAACTACAATATCAAACTTTTTCATCTCAGATCTCAATCATTTTTAATAATCTTATCTTCCGGCCTCGTTTTTCCCAGTTACAGGAAAATGTAATCAGTAATGAAAAAATTATAAGTTTTATATCAAAATTAATACTGTGCTTTTTTGCATATTGAACATCATATTTGAATTTCTTACTTCTGGGCAGGTCACGGTCGGCAAAAATCTGACTGATACCGGTAAGTCCTGGTTTTATCAATACCCGTTCCTGGTATCCAGGAATCTCGGTCATATTAATTGAACCACAATTTGCATGAATCTCTATCTCACCCGGAAGGAGTGGTCTCGGCCCAACAAAACTCATATCACCAATAAGAATGTTTATTAACTGAGGAAGCTCATCAAGTGCGGTTCTTCGCAAAATATAACCAACCCTGGTAACCCGGGGGTCGTCGGGCCGTGCCTGAATATTTACCTTCTCAGAAAGTGCGGATTTATACATCGAACGGAACTTATAAGATTTAAATAATTTCCCGTTTCTGCCAACTCGATTCTGTTTTATCAAAAACGGAAAACCATCTTCAATAATTATCAGCATAGCAATAATTGCCCATAACCAAACAGATATCAACAGACCTATAGCCGATAACATAATATCAAAAATTCTCTTCTTCAATTCTTTCGTCATCTAACTACTCCTTTTTGAAATAGAATTCAGTATACTAATTTAACAGAATTTGTCAAGACCTATAACTGCTGGATTTTTTCCGATATTGAACGAAAAACGATATCCCATCTCTGATTTTCATAGATGCCGGAAAAAATCATCTTTTCTTCCTGCAGTAATACTACATAGCACAAAACCATCCCGAATAAATCGTTAAATATTACCAGCACTGTCACACCGATTATTTGACATTCATTACCAATCAAAAAACAGAAGTATACGATATTAGATACACCCAAACCTCAAAAATAACCAGACATTGAATCATCCCCTGAGAAATTTATTAAGCACATAAACTCCTTGAGTTTTTCGCTAAAAGCCCTGAATTTCAAGGACTTTTCGCCAATCTTCAACAATTTACATTCACTGCCGTCCCATATCTATACCCTTACCGTTTCATATTCTTCTTCAGAGATTGTGCCCTCAAAATTTATATTATAAGCTGTGTCTTTTCAGCTGAATAGTAAAACCGTATTTTAAGGATGGCGGATTGAACACCGCCCGGAATTTAATACCCCTTCCAATTCTGCTCAATGAAAATGTGCAGGCCGGTGTTTATTAATGACAAACCGCACTCTTTTCTGCAATCTGCCAGGCTCTATTTGGTCTATACCCGTATGGGTTTTTAAAGAACTGAAATGCAGTAAAGAGTAAGGGCTTTGATTCCCGGTAATTATTCATCGGGTTAATTAAAATACCTCCGGTCATTTTAACAATATCCTTACTCCTGCCATTATAAGGAAACCTTAATATCTTTCCCGGTATATAATCATTAGCAAAGATATTATCCCACAGAACAGGAGACCTTTTTAGAAGCCTGGTAATCTTTATAATATCAGCCTTAGTAATCCTTTTTGACACCACCCTATTTCCGGTCCAGAAGATACCAATCCTTTCATTCAATCTCTGACTGATTACCTTAATATATTCGGTCTCTTCAAAACCACGATACTGGGTGGGACAGAAAAGAAGAACCGGATGCCGGAACCTTTTTGCCAGGAATTTATAGACCCCATTCAGAATTGAGGTCTGCATCATTGCTACTTCTTCAATTAATGGCACATTAATATCATCAAAGAAAATCGCGAACTCTTTTATACCTATATCCAGCATCAATCTTATCTTCTTAATTACTTTATTCAGATCAGGATTTTTAGCTGGTGAAAGTGCATAGATAAACCTCACGCCATTTTTTTCTGCGTAATCATTTAATCTATCAAATTGTTCAAGTATCCTTTTTGGATAGGGAACCGCCCATCTCTGCCTGTGATAGGGGTCAGATTTCGGACCGTACAAATAGGTATTGGCACCACACTTTGAAAGGAACTTGATAAGATCACAGCGCTGTAAAAAGGTGTACGGTTTTCCATAAAAACCTTCAACAACACCAAATAATCTATCGGTCATGCTTCAATTCTTCCAACAACTTAAGCCAGAGTTTGGGCTGTTTTCTTAATCGCGCCAGTTCCCTTTCTTTATCAATATGATAACGCCTTTGTAATGAAGTTATTGAATCCTCCAATTCCCGGGTTTGTGTAATATGCTGACGCAGTCTCCTTTCTTCTTTTAAATATTGAATCAATCTATTGTCATAGCCTTTATTTGAACAAAAAAGAATAAATACAAAAAAGATGGAAACTATGATTCTTTTGTGTTTCAAAAGATTCAAACTCAATGCCAGATATATGATAACTTAGGTAAAAATAAGTATTCGGTCGGCTTTGTAAAAAGGTCAATAAGACTGAACCTCCTTGGCGGATATACAATATTCGGCTTTTCAATACCAACTTTTTTTCCGGCAATCTTTACTGCATCTTCAAATGAACCAAGTGTATCTACAAAGCCCAATGTCTTCGCCTGCCTTCCACTGAAGATACGGCCGTCAGCAAATTTCAATACACTATCCCTCTCAATCCCACGATTTTCTACAGTAACCTCAACGAACTGGTCATAGACATCAATCACGACCTCACGCATCAATTTCTTCTCTTTTCCCGTCATCGGTCTGAATGGCGAACCGATATCCTTGTGCTCCCTTGATTTAATAATCTCAAAATTTATTCCTAATTTTTTGAGTAACTTCTCAAACACCGGAAATTCCATAATTACACCGATGGAACCGGTGATGGTTCCAGGATTGGCAACAATCACATCCGCGGGAAGTGATATATAATATCCTCCTGATGCAGCTATTGCACCCATTGATACTACCACTGGTTTGCTCTTCTTCACCTTTTTCACTTCATCATAAATCTCCTGGGCTGCTGCCACGCCACCGCCCGGTGAATCAACTCTGATAACAATCGCCTTTATTGATGGATCATCGCCAAAATTTTTCAGGTCCTGAACAATATATTTTGAAGAACTTATAACATTTACAACCTCAACAACACCAATATTACCGCCCCCAACGAACCCCCTGAACTGTCGTGCTGAAAGACCGACCACGATCCCAATCACTATCGCCACCGCCAGCATAATTGTAATAATGATAGTAGACTTCTTCATCTTGTCTTTATTCTATCTAAATCTCAGACCAAGTCAAGGTTTCGTTTTTCCAAACCCAAAGGTCTTCTCAGGGTAGATACCATCTCCTGGCCTCCTACAATTCAGCTGACTCCTCTCCACTTTTTGTCCTGGTTTTTGTAAGCTATGTTACGATATAGCCGAGGGGCGTCTCGCCCCGAGGCGGGAACGCCTGGCGAGCTGCCGGAGATTCTGAAACGAGTTAAGAATGACAAACCTCCAGCGGGCGGCGGGGACGCCGCCCGCGCTGAGAAAAATGGAGGCGTCTCCAGCACTGGTGAAAATTGAACCGATGACCAATAAAATAATACAAAAAAGAAGAACGAAGTTATTGAGTATTCTTCGCCCTGGTTTAATAATCTCACAGGAGTTCATTCTAACCAAAATGCCATTGCAATTAATTTCGGGAGACACAACGAAAAAAGTGGAGAGGAGTCAGACAATTCAGGTATTGACAAAATTCTATAGATGACTATATTTTTATATATATTTATGAATCGGAATTTGGAAAAAGTTAAGGAAGATACATTTTTTTCGGAAATCTTTTTAAAAGACGGAAGGAGGATAAAATGAATAATTTTCAAAGAATCATCAAAAGATTTGTTTTAGGAACTCTGGTTTTGGTTCCTTTTATGGGATATCCAGATGTGCCTGAACAAATGGTCAAAGATTGGCTTCACCGGGCTAACGGGTTTGAAGCCAATCAAGGTCAGATTAGTGATTTTAAAGGGAACCCGGTTAGTGAAGTTCTCTTTAGAGCCAATCTTCCAGGTTATTCAATCTTCATCACAGAAAGGGGAATAAGTTATGTCATCTATTCACCCGAAAATGATGATGCCTTTCAGACATTTAATACGCAGTTTGAAAATTCCAGACCTTCTAATGAATTCATTCATTATGCCCGAATCGATCTGGAACTTTTGAACTCACATATAGATAGGGATAATATTGAATTTTCTGATGAACTCCCCGGCTATACCAACTATTACTTACCAAATTGTTCTGATGGGGTGCTTTTTGTAAAAAGTTACCGAAGAATAAGAATTAAAGACATTTACCCCGGGATTGATTGGGTTTTCCGATACCAAAATGGCAAGTTACATCACGAGTTTGAAGTAGAACCGACTGCCGATGTAAATAATATAAAATTCAATGTTAGGTGGGCTGAGATTAAGATAAAAGAAGACGGCAAAAAACTTGTTTTTTCAACCCCGCTCGGGATAATAGAGGATGGCAGGATTTATGCCTATGAAGAAGGAAACAATAATTATCCGGATATTTCTTATAAGATAGTACAAGATAATTTGATTAGTTTTGATGTAAAAAACTATTCTGGCAAAGGTAAACTCATAATCGACCCGCCCCTGGCACTTTTATGGGCAACCTATTACGGCGGCAGCGGAAATGATGAACTTTATTCAATCATCACGGACAGTTCGGGTAATATTTTTATATCAGGATGGACTCAATCAACCAATTTACCGGTTATGGATCCGGGCGGCGGTGCCTATTTTCAGGGGACATACAGCAGCGCTGATGATGGATTTATTTTGAAGTTCAATAAGAACGGTGTGCGGCAGTGGGCCACTTATTACGGGGGAAGCCGTTCTGAATCCTGTCGTTCGCTCACCCTCGATGATTCGGGTAATATTTTTGTAACTGGATGGACCTGGTCGAGTAATCTTCCACTTTATAATCCGGGCGGCGGTGCCTATTTTCAGGCAACGAATGCCGGATATTGCGATGTATTCATTTTGAAATTCAATAATGCCGGTGTGCGGCAGTGGGCCACTTATTACGGGGGCAGCGGTTATGATTACGGCTACTCGATTACTGCTGATCGTTCAGGTAATATTCTTATCGAAGGCCATACAGAATCAAATAATTTCCCTCTCTACAACCCCGGTGGGGGAATTTATTTCCAGGATACATATGCCGGCGGTTATGATCTGTTAATTTTAAAGTTCAGCAATACGGGCGTTCGGCAGTGGGCAACCTATTACGGCGGCAGCGGTTACGATTACAACCGTTCAATTAAGGCAGACAATCTGAATAATATCTTTGTAACCGGATACACCAATTCATCTGATTTCCCGGTTCTCAATCCGGGCGGCGGAGTTTATTTCCAGGGGACAAATGCTGGCGGTGATGATGCGTTCATTTTAAAATTTATCAACGGCGGCGTGCGGCAGTGGGCCACTTATTACGGCGGAGCCGGAGATGATTATGGATGTTCAGTTACAAACAATAAAACGGGCGATATTTTCGTAGTGGGCTACACTTCTTCAGCTTACTTTCCAATTTATAATCCGGGCGGCGGTGCCTATTTTCAGGGCACGAATGCCGGAAACAGAGATGCCTTCATCTTGAAATTCAATAATACCGGTATGCGGCAGTGGGCCACTTATTACGGCGGGGCGGGGAATGATTACGGCTATTCAGTTGCTACTGATAAAACAGGCACTATTTTTATGGTCGGGAATACTTCGTCCGGTTATTTCCCGCTTTATAATCCGGGCGGCGGTGCCTATTTTCAGGAAACATTCGCAGGTATTATGGATGCATTCATTTTAAAATTTAGCAGCACTGGAGCAAGAGAGTGGGCGACATATTATGGCGGTTCCAAACAAGATTATGGATACTCAGTCACCACTGATATTTCCGGTAATATTCTGGTAGCCGGTGAAACCGCTTCGGGTAATTTCCCGCTTTATAATCCAGGCGGCGGTGCCTATTTTCAGGGCACGAATGCCGGTTCTTCCGATGCATACATCTTGAAATTCGAAACTTCCGTGGGCGTAAATGAAATTGATAAATCAGAAATCAAAAATATTTTCTTCTGGACACCGACATTCTTTAAAAACGAATTACCGTTGAAAATCAGCGGCTGCACAAAAAAACCCGTTAAAATAGTCTTATACAACTTATCCGGTTCAAAAGTTTTAGAAACGGTTTTCCCCTCATCCACATCCCCTGTCATCAAAAATATAAAGACAAAGCAACTACCATCGGGTATCTACTTTTTAGAAGTCCATTACGGAAAGAAAAATATAGGTTACACAAAAGTCATAAAGCTAATGTAAAAGATTTTAACGAAATACTCAGAAAACGATATCCTGATATTGTATTTAAAGAATGCGGGTATCGGATATGCATTCTGAATAAATTAGTAAAATTGTAGCACAGCAGGTTTCGTGCAACGAAAATTTTCCATCTGCTGCTGCGATACCCCGTTTCTCTGATACAGTATCTCTGCACTTCCCGGATATCATTTTCCCCGGCCGTTTCTCAGCACTCACGGCACAGCTGATTCCTCTCCACTTTTTTCATTATGCCTCCTTGATTAATTGCAACGGTATTCTGGACAGAATAAACTTCCCTGAGATTATTAAACTAAGACGAAAAATATTCAACAACTTCGTTTTACTTTTTTTATGTTATTTATTGGTCATTTGAAAAATTTCTCTACCATCTTCGCCCGGTTCCATTTTTCTCAGCGCGGGCGGCGTCCCCGCCGCCCGCTGGAGGTTTATCATTCTTAACTCGTTTCAGAATCTCCGGCAGCTCGCCGGGCGTTCCTGCCTCGGGGCGAGACGCCCCTCGGCTATATTGTAACATAGTTTACAAAAAACCGGGACAAAAAGTGGAGAGGAGTCAGCGGCACAGCCCTTGACTACCCATTAGATTTATATATAATTGCACAAGGAGAAAAATGATGAACGAAAAAAAAGCACCAATAAATATTGAGATAAGCCCGGAGCAATCCGAAGGGATTTATTCGAACTTTGTTCTTATAGCCCATTCACCCTCTGAATTTATCCTGGATTTTGCCCGAATGCTTCCTGGTCTGCAAAAAGCCAAAGTCTTTACACGCATCATAATGACACCTCAAAATGCTGCTCTCCTTAAAAATGCCTTAGATGAAAATCTTAAAAAATATGAGGAGCGATTTGGAAAAATTAAAATCTTCGGTAAAGCAGAAAAAGAAATCGGTTTTAAATAAGATAATCGACTTCTTTGTGCACAGCAAGTTTCGGGCCTATCTTGTAGGTGGATATATCCGCGATTTGACCCTTGGTAAGAAACCGGTTGATATCGATATTGTTGTTGAAGGTGATGCTGTCAGGGCAGCCCGACAGCTGCATAAAAAATTGAAAGGAGAACTTACTGATTATCCTCAGTTCGGAACCGCATCTATCCTTGTGAACAATAAAAGGATTGATCTGGCAAGCGCCCGATTGGAATCCTATCCCGGTCCCGGAAAACTACCCCATGTCTATCCCTCCAGTATTATAAGTGATTTAAATCGGAGGGATTTCACAATTAATGCCATCGCAATGTCCATTTCCCGAGAAAATTTTGGAGAAATATTTGACCCATTCAACGGCCTCGAGGATATCAAAAAGGGATTGATAAGAATACTGCACAAAAAAAGTTTCGTCGATGACCCGACCCGAATCTTCCGGGCATTGCGATATAAAAATCGTTTTGGATTCAGGATTGAACCTGAAACGGAAAAATTGATGAAAAATGCAATCGCAAAAAATCTCATCAACCGACTAAGTGGAAAAAGAATTCTTAATGAAATCCGACTTATCTTTGCCGAGGAGTCATATCGGAAAATCCTGAACGACATTTCAGATTATGGAATTTTTAAGATAAAAAATCAACAACTTCAATTAATGAAATTTATGTACCGGGAAAAGATCTATTTTTATCTATCCCAGCTCAAGACCGACAAATTTCCCCTTACCAAAGAAGAAAAAAATAAAGTGGCTGATTTCCGCCGACTCTCCAAGACAATCGCAAGGTTATCAAAAACTTCAAAACCAAGTAAGATATATCAACTTCTCGCACCCATCCATATCGAAATCATCAAGATAATTCCCCTGATCCGACCCCAGCTGCGTCCCAAGATAAAAAAGTTTCTCAACCTTAAAAAGATAAAACCATTCATCACCGGCAAGGACCTCCTGAAATTGGGGTTCAAACCCGGAAAAAAATTCAAACATATTCTGGATGACATCTTTATGCATCAACTGGATAAAAAATTTAAAACAAAAAAAGATGCCATCGCCTATCTTAAAGATTTAAAACGATAAATGAACATCCTGATCGTTTATATCCTGTCTCTGCCACCAATCCTTTTTGCCCTGACGATTCACGAATATGCACATGGCTATGTTGCCTATCGAATGGGAGACCCCACGGCGAAATTTGCCGGCCGATTAACCCTCAATCCTATAAAACATATTGACCTCTTTGGATTTCTCGCCTTTTTAATCTTTCGTTTTGGCTGGGCGAAACCGGTTCCGATTCAACCCCATAATTTTACCGATATAAAAAAGGGTATTATATATACATCACTCGCTGGTCCTCTTTCAAATTTCCTCTTTGCAATTCCACTGGGTCTATTACTTCGTATCTTTCCGGTACTCTATCAGAACAATCTACTCCTGCCAATTGGTATGATGCTTCAACTGGGACTTATCTATAATCTCATATTCTGTGCCTTCAACCTTATCCCTATTCCACCGCTTGACGGTTCAAAGGTGCTCTTCGTCCTGCTGCCGCCGGAATATAACCATATTAAACTCTGGCTGGAACATTATGGTTTTATGGTGCTTATTGGACTCATATTCTTTGATCGTATCACCGGTCTCCCTATTCTCTGGGGATGGATTGGTCCATTCGTAAGTCTCTTTGCCAAATTATTTACAGGTTCCTTACCCCTGCTTTAAAAATTTTTAAGGAGGTAGTGTGAATAAATTCCTGAAAATTTTATTAATCGTTATTTTTGTTATTCTGTTACTTATCACCGGCGCATTTTTATTAATAAGCTCTTATCTAACACCACAAAATTTACGTAATATTGTAACACAAATCTCGTCAGAAACCCTGAAACATCCGGTGAAGATTGGCGCAGTCCACCTCCATTTCGGATTAAGAATCGGTATCCGTATTGATGATATTTCACTACCCAATGTAAAAGGATTCAGCCCGGGCCCGATGCTCGAAATTAACCGAATCTTCCTCAATCTACGTCTCTTTCCCCTGCTGCAGCACAAAATCGATATCGACCAGATTGAATTGATAAATGCCAAAATAAAGTTAGAAAAAAATCAGGTGGGGAAATTAAATTTTTCTGCAATCATTCCCAAAAAGGCTTCCGGATCAAACTGGGCTCTTTCCCTTTCATCAATCGACCTCAAAAAAAGCGAGATTCACTATATAGACCCCAATGCAAAGCTGAATATCCATCTTAAAGATTTCACTCAACATATCTCATTCAATCGAAATAATATAAAGGTATCAGGAAACCAGACGCTGTATCTATTGAAAACCAAATCCCTCCCGGAAATGGTTATCAAAATTAACAACCAGATTTCCTATGATACACTAAAAAAGAATATTCTTATTAAGAAGATAACTGCGGAATATTCTCCGATATCATTCAAAATTTCAGGCACTGTTGAAAACGCTGAATTGCTGAACCTTGATGCCGAACTAAAAGTTGCGGAATTGGGTGAACTACTACCGCTTTTGCCTTCAAACAGTCGACCTCAGACCTTAAAAGGCCGACTCAAAGCTGACCTTTCTGTCCTGGGGACAATAAAAGAACCGAAACTTGATGGCAGGTGTGAATTAAAAAATATCTCACTATTATTAAAAGATGCCCAGCGTCCTATTGAAAAAATTCACGGCAGCCTCTCCTTCGACCAGAACGGTCTTCGTAATATTATCATTCAAGGTATGATCAATCAAGCAAAATTTGATGTCGCGGGTTCTGTAACAAATTTCAAAAACCCTCTGCTCGATATTATTGTAAAACTTAACGGTAACCTTAAAGACCTTCAAGCGATGACTGCAGCACTAAAAGAAATTAAAATGGCTGGACCATTTATGATAAAACTGGCGATTAAAGGCACAACAAAAAACCCCGCCTATTTTGGAGAATTTAATCTGAGGGGTGGCAAGATTGATGGTATCGGATTGACAAAATCCATTGACAATCTTTATGTCAGAGGAAATATTCATAACAATTCGGCTCGCATAAAAGAATGTAGCGGTCACATCGGACGATCCGATTTTCTCTTCAGCGGCTATCTTACCAATTTCAAAAAACCGGTTATCCAGATAGACAATCGATCCAATACAATAGACCTTGATGAATTACTACCGCCGCCTTCAAAAAAATCAAAAAAGGTTACTGGCAAACCAATACCATTAACCATCCAGGGAAAGGTTAGAATAAACAAATTAACCGGGATGGATATGGAATTTCAAAACATAAACACCGATTTCACCTTTGAAAACGGCGTTATTGATATTAGAAATTGTTCAGCCAATACCTTTGATGGAAATGTAAAACTCGATTTCTACTACGACTCCAAAAGTCCTGAGCCCTATCGTATAAATACCAGGATGACATCGTTGTCGGCCCGAAAAATTCTCAAGAGATTTTTAAAGTTTGATAAACTAACTGGGCGGCTGACCGGTATGGGGAATTTCCAGGGCAGAGGTTTCGCACGCAATCAAATCATCAGCGGACTATCTGCCTCGGGTAATCTTAAATTTACCAATGGTACATTTAAAAACTTCGAATTTTTGAACCAAATGCTCGCCTGGTTGGGAATAAAGAACTATAAAAATTTAAGGTTTAAAGACCTTGTATGCTACTTCAAAATCGACCACGGCAAGGCCCAGGTCAAGGATTGGGCATTATCATCAGCAGTCGGCGATTTTCTGAGCAACGGAACCATAGGACTAAATGGTAATATCAATCTTAAAATCAGCGCCACACTTACGAAGAAATATTCAAGTATTGTAAAAAAATATCACGGTGATTGGCTCTTCTATTTTGATAAAAAAGGAAGGGCGATCATCGATATGGATGTCACCGGAAAACTCAATTCCCCGCGATTCCGTCTTGATCGTAATAGAATAAAGAAAAGGCTTAAGGGCAAGATCAAAGATGAATTTAATAAAAAGAAAAAAGAATGGGAGAATAAACTAAAAAAACAGTTGCGCGGCGGGAAATAAGCCGGTTCGCTATGAACTTTATCCGGTACTGCTGATAAAATGTTCCTCAAACCTTTCAGAGCTCCAGGCCATCTCGGCCTACATAATATATTAATATATTAAGATGCATCATATTCCCCCAAAACAGAAAACCCTTTTGGCCGTCAAGAGAAATCGAAGGGAATTCAGGGCTTTATATGTTGACAAAATAGAATTGATAAATATAATAACCTATGTTAGAAAAGCTGATGGTGGACACGAACACAAGATGCCAGCTGATTGATGTTAGCAAAGAAATTCAGGCGATAATAAATAAACATAAAATAGAACAGGGGACTGTTCACATCTTCTGTCCCCACACCACCGCTGCGGTAACGGTCAATGAAAATTACGACCCCTCAGTTCCGTCTGATATAACCAATGCCCTATCAAAACTTATTCCCCATCATGCCGACTATACCCATACCGAGGGCAATGCCGATGCCCACATAAAATCAGCGATAGTCGGTTCTTCACGCACCTTATTCATCAAAGACGGTAAAATCGCTCTCGGCACCTGGCAGGGAATCTATCTCTGTGAATTTGATGGACCTCGAACCCGTGAGGTCTGGATAAAACTAATCAAAGACAAAGAGTAAGGAAATAATAACCTATGGGCGGAACTATAAAAATATTCAGGGATAATATTATGCCTGAATATAAAATATTGCATTTTCGGCTATTATCTATTCTAATCAATACAAGGAGGAATAATGCATAAAAAATTATTTATCCCCGGGCCAACCGAGGTCCGAAAAGAAGTGCTCGATGCCCAGACAAAACCATTAATCGGACACAGGATGAGTTCATTCACAGAACTTTATACCGGAATAATAAAAAAGTTAAAAGAACTTCTGGATACCGAAAACTTTATTACAGTCCTCACCGCCTCAGGAACTGCATTGATGGAAGCAGCTATCCGCAATTGTGTAAAGGAAAATGTGCTCTGTTGTGTGAGCGGTGCATTTGGTGACCGCTGGTATAAGATTGCCCAAAAATGCGATAAAAATGCCGATGCCGTCACGGTTGAATGGGGAAAGTCAATAAAGCCTGAAATGATTGAAGAAAAACTGAAAGCAAAAAACTATGAAGCGGTTACCGTGGTTCAGAATGAAACATCTACTGGTGTGCGTGCCCCGATTGAAGAAATCGGTGCTTTACTCAAGAAATATCCTGATACCCTGTTCCTTGTTGATACGGTAAGCTCATTAATGGGCGATAAGATTGATATAACCGGATGTAACATCGATGTCTGCCTTACATCATCACAAAAGGCATTCGCTCTTCCCCCGGGTCTTGCGGTTGGAATAATAAATGACAAAGCATTAGAAAAAGCAAAAGGTGTTTCAGGCCGCGGCCATTATGCAGACTTCGTTGGATTAAAAGACTACTTTGATAAGAAAGGACAAACACCAACCACCCCGGCGATAACCCTGATGTACGCACTAAACACCCAGCTGGATCGGATTAAACAGGAAGGTATGGAAAATCGCTATCAGAGACATCTGAAGATGGCACAATATGTCCGGGAATGGGCAAAAAACAACTTTACCCTTTTTGCTGAGCCTGGTTATGAATCGGTTACTGTAACCTGTATAAAGAATACAAAAAATATAAATGTCGCCGGATTAAACAAAGAACTGGGCAAAAGGGGATTTGCCATATCCAATGGTTACGGTAAGTTAAAAGAACAAACATTCAGAATCGCTCATATGGGTGACATTACCCTTGATGAAATTCAGGAACTGATTAATAACATCAACGAAATTCTTGGATTATAATTTTTAAAGGAGGTAAGATGAAAATTCTTATTTCTGATCCCATTACAGAACAGGGTATCCAGATATTAAAAGACGCAGGATTTGATGTGGTAGTGAAAACCGGACTTTCACCCGATGAACTTGTATCGATAATCCCTGAATACAGCGGCATTATTGTGCGCAGTGCAACCAAGGTTACCAGAAAAGTTATTGAGGCAGCCAAGAACCTCAAGGTTATCGGACGGGCTGGAATCGGCCTTGATAATATTGACCTTCAAGCCGCCCAGGAAAAAGGGATTAAGGTCGTCAATACACCAACTGCAACATCAATTTCGGTTGCTGAACTTGCTCTGGCAATGATGTTTGCAGCAGCAAGAAGTATCCCGCAAGCATCAAACTCAACCAAGGCAGGAAAATGGGAAAAAAAGAAATTCAAAGGTTTTGAATTATACAACAAGAAACTTGGTATTATCGGCCTGGGAAGAATCGGAACCGAACTGGCAAAACGCACCCGCACCCTGGGTATGGAAATTATCGCCTACGACCCTTATGTAAAAACAAGTGAATTCGCCAGACTTGTTGACCTTGATATACTCCTCAAGGAATCTGATTACATTTCACTTCATATCCCTAAGACCGAAGAGACGACCCACCTCATCAACAAATCTGCCTTTGAAAAGATGAAACAGGGCGTCGTAATAATAAACTGTGCCCGAGGTGGAGTGGTGGATGAGGATGCCCTTTATGATGCAATCAAAAGTCAGAAGGTAAGAATCGCCTGTATCGATGTCTACGAAAATGAACCAGCGCGGGAAAATAAACTATTCGAATTGGATGCGGTGATTGCTACACCCCATATCGGTGCCCAGACCAAGGAAGGACAAACACGGGCGGGAATTCAGATTGCCGAAAAGGTTAAAGAAGCATTAAAATCTTAAATAAGAAAGGATGATATGCCAGTCATAAAACCATTTAGAGGAATTAGATACAATCCAGAAAAAATAGAAGAAATTGCCGATGTTGTCTGTCTTCCCTACGATCAGATAACTGATGAAATGGATATCTTCTATAAGACAAAAAGCCCTTACAACTTTGTTCGGCTTGTTCTCACGAAATATGCCAATGGACACAATCGGCGGAAAGAATATAACGAGGCGAGAAAGTATATTGAACAGTGGCAAAGGAATAAGATATTTATCCAGGAAGAACAGCCTGCAATCTATCCTTACATTCAGAAATTCAGTGTATCAAAAAACGAATACACGCGTAAGGCGTTCATCTGTCTTATACGACTTGAAGAACTGGGCAAGAATATACTACCGCACGAACGCACCTTGAGCAAACCCAAGGAGGATAGACTCAATCTACTGCGAATCACAAAAAAAGACTTAGAACCTGTATTCCTCCTCTATATCGATGAGAAAAATTATATCAATAAACTCCTGGAAGAATACTACCAGCAGGAACCGTTGATTGATCTTAAGGATGATGACCAGGTTGAACATAAGATGTGGTGCTCAACCGACCCCAAACTTCAGGAAAAGATTACCAAACATTTAGAAAAATCCATTTTTGTCATTGCTGACGGACATCACCGCTATGAAACCGCACTCAACTATCTAAGGGAACTCAGGGTTAAGGATCCTGAACATCCCGCCTACTATAAACTTGTTGCCTTAGTCAATATAGAAGATAAAGGGCTTGTCATTCTTCCAACCCATCGTCTGATAAAAAAACTTGAGGATTTTAATCTTGGAACTTTCTTAAAGAAAACTTCAGAATACTTTGAAATTAAAAAGACCGACCGACAAAATATTGGCAAGGAACTTCATGAAGCCAGACTCCATACATTCGGTTTTTACAGCCGCGAAACCGCCTATATCCTGACATTAAAATCACCCAATGTAATGAAAGAGCTGCTTCCCCAGCGGAGTGAAAGTTATCAAAACCTTGATGTCGCAATTCTGCATACGATTATGATTGAAAATGTGCTCGGTATAAAACCCGAACAGACCGAAGAATATATCCGGTATGAAAGGGGCATTGAGGATACAATGAGACAGGTTGACTCAGGAAAATTTCAGTTCTGTTTTCTGATGAATCCAACTCTACCCACACAGGTCAGGGATGTTGCCCAGAATAAAGAAAGGATGCCTCAGAAATCCACTGACTTCTATCCAAAATTAATCTCGGGACTGGTCTTCTACGATTTAGAAAAACCCCGGCCTAATTCTAATCCCATCTCATAGCCTAAGCGGATCAGCGACATTTTTGTATCCTGGGGCTTCGGAAGATAACCTTTTCTCGGGCTTATACTATAAATTCCTTTTATATTAGTATCAGGAAGATTTCCTATACTATCAAAACTTCCTGCAATCAAAAAAATCGGTCGATTATATCTCTTTGCAATCTCTATTATTCTGCCGGTCGCCTTTCCGTAAAAACTCTGTCTATCCACCCTGCCCTCTCCGGTTATTACTAAATCACTCGCTATAATCTTTGATTTCAGTCTGAGATACTTATCAACCAGTTCGAATCCTGAAATCAGTTTAGCGCCAAGCATTACCCGCATCGCCCCACCAATACCACCGGCTGCGCCGGACCCCGGAATTCTGTTCAGTTCAACACCATACCGTTCCAGAACAACTTTATGAAAATTATTTAATGCCCTTCTGATAATCGGTATCATATCTTGTTCTGCACCCTTTTGTCGGGCATAGACAATTGCACCGTTCTTTCCGGTTAAAATGTTATCAACATCTGCACCAATGGTCAGTTTGACTTTTTTTATCTTTTTAGAAACTTGTGAATCATCAATATTCTTTAAATTTAACAAGCCATTACAGTTTGGTTCAACTTCATTACCATTTCTATCCAGAAATCTTATTCCTAAAAAGGATAATGCTCCGATACCACAGTCGATTGTTGCACTATCACCAATACCGAGAATTATCTTTTTATATCCTCGATTAGCTGCATCATACAACATCTCACCCACTCCTCTTGTAGTCGTAATCATCGGATTTCTGAACTCAGCCGAAATAAGGTCCAACCCTGCTGCCCCGGCAAGTTCCATCACTGCGGTCTTTTTTTCGGGCACAACACCATAATCAGCAGATATTTTTTTACCAAGTGGTCCACAAACCGGTATCCGTAAAAATCTTCCCTTTAAAGCTCCGGTTATTATACGAGATGTCCCCTTTCCACCATCTGCAATAGGAGCCTGGACGATCTTAAATGCCCGGTTCGCCTGCTTCAGGCCCTTTATAATATACCGGGCAACATCCTGAGCAGATAAAGTTTCTTTAAAACTATTCGGGGCGACAAGGATCTTCAATCATAAATTTCCGGATTAACAATATTTGGTGGTGGTCTATTCTTCATCAAAACAGATATTACATTATCCACAACCATCATCGCCATCTTTTCCCTTGTCTCCTTTGATGCCGAACCGATATGGGGAACTAAGACTGTATTGGACATCGCAGTCAACTCCTCACTCACCTGAGGCTCATACTCATAGACATCCAGGGCACAACCAGCGATCAACTTCTTTTTTAATGCCCGAATCAATGCCTTCTCTTCAATAACCGCACCCCTGGCAACATTAATAAGATATCCACCCGGTTTCATCAAAGACAACTCCCGTTCACCGATTAAATGATAGGTAGAGGCATTAAGTGGTGTGTGGATGGAAACAAAATCGGATTTTTTTAGTAATAAATCAAGAGGACAATATTCAACCCCCAGCTCCTTCTCGATTTCTAAACTAAGCCGGTGCGGTCCATAATAGATAACCTTCATATCAAACCCCCGGGCGCGCCGTGCTACTGCCCGACCAATTCTGCCCGGTCCGATAATACCTAAAACCTTTTTATAAACATCACTTCCCAGAAACAGAGACGGTTCCCAGCCCTGGAATCTGTGTTCTCTGATGAATCGGTCCGCTTCAACAATCCTTCTTGCTACACAGAGAATAAGGCCGAAGGTTAAATCCGCTGTGGTTTCAGTAAGGACCCCGGGTGTATTGGTTACGGCAATCTTCTTTTTCGTCGCAAGTTCGAGATCAATATTATTATAGCCAACTGCATAATTTGCAATAATCTTCAATCGGTTACCGGCATTTATAACCTTTTCATCAATCTGATCGGTAAGCAGACAAATAAGACCATCTTTATCCTTAATTCTGTGAACAATTTCTGAATGCGGCATCGCCTTTTTGGTTTTATTAGTAGTAAGAACGAATTTATCTTCAAGAATTGCCATTGCCCGGCCTGGCAATCTTCTTGTAAGCAGCAGATTCAGACTCATTAAATATACAGGGTTACCGCGTTATCCTCTACTCCTTTAATTCTTTATGACAGAGCCACCAGTCATAGCACTCAATTTCACCACTCTCCTGGCTCTTTTTCCTGTCTTCAATCTGCTCGGTGGTGCCTGCAGGGGGCACAATCACCCGGTCTTTAACCAATTCATTGTTGGGCCACTTATGCGGAAGCGCAACCTTATATTTTGTGTTAATCTGCAATGCCTTGAGCGCCCGAAGAATTTCATCCCAATCCCTTCCCACCTCAGCCGGATAATAGACAATCGCCCTTATTATACCGTTCGGGTCAACTATAAATACAGCCCGCGCCGTATTTGAACCACCTTCCGGTATCATTCCCAGGGTCTGTGCAAGCATACCACGGTCATCTGCAATTATGGGAAATTCAATTTCAACCTTAAGATTATCCTTAATCCATTCTGCCCACTTCAGATGGGCGAATACCTGGTCAATACTCAGACCCAGCACCTCGGCACCGAGTTCCTTGAACTTGCCAAGGCGAATCTGCATCGCATAGAATTCCGTCGTGCATACTGGAGTAAAATCTCCAGGATGGCTGAATAATACAAACCACTTCCCGGCATAATCATCAGGAAGTTTTATCATTCCCCTGGTTGTCTTCACCTCAACCGAGGGAAATTTTTCTCCAATCACTACCATAATAACTCCTTTCTTTTTTAGACTGGTATATAACCAATCTAAATCTTTAATACACCAGCGCCCTGTATCTTACCCTGTTTCAAGAGCACAAGTGCCCTATTTGCATCCTTTAAATCAAAGACCTGTATTTCTGGCTTTATTGGAATTTCACCTGCCAGGGACAGAAATTCTGCGGCATCAACCCTTGTCACATTTGCAGTGCTCTTTAACTCCTTTTCATACCAGAGGTCAGTGCTGTAATCAAGGTTTATCACCGTCTCCTTATCCCTTGATTCCTTTCTAATCGCATTTATTACTAATCTTCCACCCGGTCGTAAGTTTCGCAGTGCCTGAACCACAGGATTCCATGCCGGCGTGAAATCTATTGCCCGATGAAGTTTTTCCGGCGGTAAATCGCCCGTTGCCCCGACCCAATCTGCACCAAGTTTTTTTGCTAAATTCTGATGTTTGAGTTGATTCGGCCTTGTAAATACATAGACCCTGGAATGGGGAAATTTATACTTTACAACCTGAATAATTATATGGGCGGATGCCCCAAAACCGAAAAGTCCTATGACCTCATCATCTTTCAAACCGGTCAACTTTAATGCCCGATAACCAACCACTCCGGCACATAAAAGTGGTGCAGCCTCAAGGTCAGAAAAGACCCCGGGAATTGGATATGTTGAATCTGCTGGGACATTCATAAACTCGGCATAGCCACCATCTGCATCTCGACCCGTTGCCTGAAATTCAGGACAGAGATTTTCATTTCCCCGCTGGCAGAATTCACATTTTCCACAACCGGAATAGAACCAGGCGACTCCAACCCGATCACCAATCTGTAAATTTCCTACCCGAGAACCGAGTTTCTCAACCCTTCCGACAATCTCATGGCCCAAAACCCTGGGGAATGTAGAAGGTGGGGTTCGACCTTCAATCTCATCCAGTTCCGTATGACATACCCCGCATGCCAGGACCTTAAGCAATATCTCACCCTGACCGGGTTCTGGTCTGGGGATTTCCACCAATTTTAAGGGTTCAGGATTCTTTTCTAACTGTGTAATCTCCTCAAGAATCATTGCCTTCATCATCTGCCCCTTTCATTAAAACATTTTATTATAACCAAACTTTTAATCTTTGTCAAGAAAACCGGCAAACGTTAACAGACATCGTTACCGATTTGAGTATAAACAGAGGGGTATTCTGCTTAACTTAAAATATTACAAGATTTTAAGCTCAGGTATGATTACGGCTTTTTTGCTTATGGCCAGCAGAAGAGTTTTAGTAATGGCTGGCTGTTTTTAAGGTTAAAGAGTGAATTATTGTTCAGACCGAAAGTGCCTCCCTTATTTCTTTTTCTTCCTTCTCTCAACCCATTTTCTGCGATCATCTTCTGTAACCTTACCGGTCTCAATCAATTTGCGGAATTCCTCTTCGGTCAAAAACCTTCTGCGCTCACCATTTCTGCGCTTATGCCTTTTTTTTCTTTCCTTCATCATACCTCCTTCGATTAAATTTTAACCAGGAAAATCAAAATGTCAATCCAAAATGCATCCCGAATGACCATAAGCTATAACTAAACAGAATGCAACATTTAATAAACAAATAATAAATCTTTATAAACCAGAATTTTTTCCTTGAATAAAACCAAGAACAGGATATAATTAAGCGCTATGACCTACAAAAAAATCGATAAAGAAATACTCAAAAAACTGAATGAAATTCTCGACCCGGACAGAATAATCCAGGACCCGGCAACCTTAGAAAACTATTCCCATGATGAGACACCATTTTACTCTTCTATGCCTGAAATCGTACTTAAACCAGAAACAACAAAAGAGATCTCGGAAATTGTAAAACTTGCCTATAACTATAATATCCCGATAACTCCAAGGGGCGGCGGCACAAGTCTATCGGCTGGAGCAGTCCCCTTATCCGGCGGAATCGTGCTCTCTTTTGAAAGGATGAACAAGATTAAAGAAATTGACCAGAAAAATCTTATGGTTGTAACCGAACCGGGGATAATTACGGGAAAACTGGACCAGGAACTGAAAAAGTATAATCTCTGCTTTCCTCCTGACCCGGTGAGTCGTGATTCATGCACAATCGGTGGGAATATTGCAGAATGTGCAGGTGGGCCACGGGCGATGAAATATGGAGTAACCAGAAATTATGTTATCGGCCTTGAAATCGTCACGGCAAATGGAGAAATAATCAATTTGGGCGGTAAACTTCTCAAGAATGTAACCGGATATGATCTGCTCAATCTTATTGTTGGCTCTGAAGGAACCCTGGCGATTGTCAGTCGGGCGATACTAAAACTTCTCCCCCGGCCCAGAGTAGTAGTTGATTTACTCATCCCATTTCCCTCGGTCAATTCCGCAGTAGAATTTGCAATCTCAACCATAAGCCAATCACCCGCGGTCGCTGCTATCGAATTTATCGAAGGTGATGTCTTAAAACTGCTCAACAAATATCTTAAAAAAGACTTGCCATATCCTCAGGCAGATGCCCATTTAATCGTGGAAATTGATGGAGACTGCCAGGCAGAAGTCCGCCGAATTTATGAAAATGTTGGCGATATCGCCTTAAAAAATGGTGCCTTAGATGTCCTGGTTGCTGAAGGCGAAAAGGATAAAGAGAGAATCTGGGAACCAAGAAAAAATATTGGTGATGCCTTAAAGGAAATGACAAAAAATATTGCACGCGAAGATTTGGTGGTGCCAAAAAATATGGTTCCCCAATTAATAAAAGACTTAAAAACCATACTCAAACCCTATGATGCCCGGCTCTATGCCTTTGGCCATCTGGGGGATGGTAATATCCATACCGATATCGGAATTGAAAAGAATAAAAATATTACCCGGAAAGAGGTGGGCGAAATAAGAAAAATTGTCTATAAAACAGCAATAAAACTTGGTGGCACCATTACTGCCGAACATGGAATCGGCCTCTCAAAGATTGCATACCTGCCAATGGCGTTAACAACATCCCAGATAAGATTAATGAAACAGATAAAAAAACTTTTTGACCCTAAGAATATATTAAATCCAGGAAAGATTTTCCGGGAAGACCATTGACTTTTTCCGATTTTTATATATAATTATTATAGAGAGAGAAGAATTGAAAGGGATAACTAAAGTCCTGATTTATTATTTCTGTTTAATTATTTTTTTCAGTATTGAGTCGATAATCATTAAAAGGGTCTTAGAAAGGAGGAATTAATGGCCAAGCCACTGGTCGCATTTTATTGGTGTGCCTCTTGTGGTGGATGTGAAGAGGCAGTTGTCGATTTAGCCGAAGATATACTAAAAGTTGCTGATGCAGTCGAATTCCGCCTCTGGCCTGTTGCAATGGACTTCAAATATAAAGATATTGAAGCAATGCCTGACAAATCAATTGCCGTAAGTTGTATCAATGGCGCAATAAGAACTGCCGAACAGGAGTATCTTGCCAAACTTTTACGCCAAAAATCGCAACTGGTTGTTGCCTTCGGTTCCTGCGCACATATGGGGGGAATTCCCGGACTCGCCAATGTCTCCAATCGTGCTGAAATATTTGAAACCGCCTATAAATCAACTCCGACCACAGTAAATCCTGAAGGTATCTACCCTAAAACTGAAACCGATACCCCTTATGGAAAACTTGAACTACCGGAATTCTTTGATACAGTAAAATCCCTGGACCAGACCGTTGATGTTGATTATTATATACCGGGCTGTGCACCACCACCAGATTTAATATTAAAAGCGATAACTGCAATTCTTGAAAATAATCTACCGCCTAAGGGCTCTGTAATCGCATCAGAAAAGGCCTTATGTGAAACCTGTCCGCGCAACGAGACCAAACCAGATAAATTACTTATCAAAAATATAAAAAGAATTTCTGAAGTTCAGGCAGACCCGGAAAAATGTTTTCTTGCTGAAGGTATCCTCTGTATGGGTGCGGCAACCCGGGGTGGATGTGGTGAAAGATGTATCAATGCGAATATGCCCTGCCGGGGATGTTTTGGACCAACAAAACAGGTAAAGGATATGGGTGCCCGATTCTTATCTGCACTCGCATCAATCATTGATACCGACAATGAAGAAGAGATTAAAAAGGTTGCCGATTCATTACTCGATCCCATCGGACTTTTCTATATGTATTCCCTGCCCACTTCTATCCTGAGAAGGAAAAAGGAGGTTTAGAATGTATAAAGAAATAAAAATTGACCCAATAACAAGATTAGAAGGCCATGGCAAAATTGAGATATTCCTTAATGACCAGGGTAATGTTGCGCATGCCTGCCTTCAGGTTCCAGAATTAAGAGGCTATGAACGATTTGCTATCGGCAGACTTGCTGAAGAGATGCCCCGCATCACCGAAACAATCTGCGGTGTCTGCCCCACCGCCCATCACACCTGTTCAGGGAAAACCCTTGATGACCTTTATGGAGTCGAACCACCACCCGCCGCCAGAAAAATCAGAGATTTTGTCTACAATGCATTTATGTTTGAAGACCATAACCTCCACTTCTACTTTCTGGGCGGACCTGACTTTATTGTCGGACCTGACGCCCCAAAGGAAAAAAGGAATGTGCTGGGCGTGATCGAAAAGGTCGGTTTGGAAATCGGGAAGAAGGTAATTGATATCCGAAAGCGCACCAGAAATATCATTCAAACAATGGGTGGTAGGGTTGTTCATCCGGTCCATTGCCTGCCTGGTGGTGTATCAAAACCGATGACCAAAGAGAACCAGGAGCTATTCAAAAAAACCGCTGAAGATACAGTAGAATTTGCCAAATTCAGTCTCCAGGCGTTTGATGATATCGTATTAAAAAATAAGGCCTATGTGGACCTTATCCTATCTGATATCTATACACACAAGACATACTATATGGGTCTGGTTGATGATAACAATAAAGTTAACTTCTATGACGGCTGGATACGGGTGGTAGACCCTGAAGGCAAGGAGTTTGCCCGTTTCAAGGTCCAGGACTATTTAGAGCATATTGCTGAACATGTTGAAACCTGGTCCTATATAAAATTTCCCTATCTCAAAAATGTCGGCTGGAAAGACTTTATTGATGGTAAGGATAGCGGAGTCTATCGGGTTGCTCCCTTAGCAAGACTCAACGCCTCAGACGGAATGGCAACACCTTTAGCCCAACAATATTACGAAAAATTTTATGAAACGCTTGGTGGTAAACCGGTTCACTACACCTTAGCCACACACTGGGCACGATTGATTGAGGCAATGCAGGCGGCAGAAAAAATGGTTGAACTGATAAACGATCCGGAGATCCTTGACCCGAATGTCAGGAATATGGATTTTCATACCCCGAAAAGAGGCATCGGTGTTGTTGAAGCACCAAGAGGAACACTTATCCACCATTATGAAACCGATGAAAACGGCAAACTCACACAGGCAAATCTGATTGTCGCCACAGTTAACAATTCTGCGGCGATAAATATGTCGATTGCCAAGGCAGCTAAGGGGCTGATAAAAAATAACAATGTCAATGATGGACTCCTCAATATGGTTGAGATGGCATTCCGTGCATACGACCCCTGCCTGGCCTGCGCCACCCATACCATAAATGGTCACGCCCCGCTTGAAATCGACATATTTGACCATCATAAAAGCCTTATAAAAAGACTGAGGACCTATTAACTTACACCAGGTCCTGATCTATGGAATTGGTAATCCATACCGATGTGATGATGCCGTAGGGATCAAAATAGCCGAAAGGTTAGAAGAAAAGCTGAAAGGACCAACAATCCGTTCCGGACCGATTGATGGGTTTGCAATACTTGATGAAATTGCCGGATTCGATTATGTGATACTGATTGATTCGATAAAGACCAAAGATGGAATTCCTGGTAATATTTATACATTCAGCCCGGACTTAGAAACCTATAATCTCAGTTCTTCACACACTACAAATTTTCTTGATGTGTTGAAACTCGGTAAAAAAATGGGTTATAAGATACCTGAAAAGATAAAAATTTATGCCGTCGAGATAAAAAATAACACGGATTTTACAGAAAAATGCACCCCGGAAATTGAAAGATGTATCCCTGAGGTCGTGCAGAAAATCATTGACGAGTTAAAAAGTTAACCCGATGATCCGCGCCCTTATCGAAACCTCACTTGTTGATTGGGATGGCAAACTGACTACTGTTCTCTTCTTTGATAAATGCAACTTCCTCTGCCCCTTCTGTCAGAACTGGGAATTGATTCTCCATTCAGATAAATTTCCGGTAATCGACTGGCCAACAATCGAAAAAAAACTAAAGCAGAAAAAGGGATGGATTGATGGTGTCGTTCTGACCGGCGGTGAACCTCTGATGTTCAAAAAAGATGTTTTTGAAATTACAAAAAAAATAAAGGAACTCGGTCTTCTTGTCAAACTTGATACCAACGGTTCATTTCCGGAAATATTAAAATCTCTGTTTAAAGAAAAATTGATTGACTATGTTGCAATGGACATAAAAGCACCCCTTAATAATGAAGAATATGCTGTAGCTGCAGGAAAAAAGATTGACATTGAAAAGATAAAAGAGTCAATAAAATTCCTGTTGAGCGGCGAAGTAAACTATGAATTTCGCACAACCTGTGTTCCCGGTATCATCAATAAAGAAAGTATCTCCAAAATAGGCAAATCCATAAAAAATGCAAAAGCCTGGATACTACAACAATATGTTTCGGATAATGCCTATAAAGAAGCATATCGCAAATTGAATCCTCCCTCAAAAAAAGAGGTTGAACAACTACTCAGGATTGCTCAAGATTTTGTTCCCAATACCCGGGTGCGCGGAAAATTTTATTGAATAGCGAAATTCAATCCAGATAAGACTTAAGACTAAATCCCAAGTACCAAAATCACATTGACATTTTAATTGAATTGACTATAATAAATTATATGGATGTTGAGACCAAGGTCAAAATCAACAACTTAATTGTCAGTAATCTTTTAAAAATTACCTTTTCAACCTCAAAGAGCCTCTTATTACAAAAACTGCTCTTCCCCTTTGTGGAAATTGGAATAAAAAGTGCCGTCAATCGGGTGCCTGGTCCGGTTGCCCTGCCCGGAGTAATTGAAGATAAATATTATATGCTCAGGGCGATGGTATGGTCTGGTCTGAGGGTCGGTTCATCGTCACGATTTGCCGATACCATCGTAAACAAGGCGATCTTAAGTGACCTCAGGGCGCGCAAAGAGGCGGAATTTCACGCAAAATTTGGTTTTGACCCCCCCGGATTTATGACGATATCTCCGGCGAAAAGATGCAACCTTCGCTGCCGGGGCTGCTATGCAAATTCTGCATCAGAAAAAGACCAGCTCGATTATAATGTCTTTACCAGGGTTATAAAAGAGATGCGTGATTACTGGGGTGCACGATTTGCGGTTATCTCAGGCGGTGAACCACTTATGTACCGCTGGCACGGCAAAGGAATTCTTGATATATATCGTGAACATCCAGATTCACTCTTTTTAATGTATACAAATGGCACACTAATTAACGACAAAGTTGCCCGGACAATGGCAGAACTCGGAAACATAACTCCGGCAATCTCGGTTGAAGGAATGAAAAAGTTGACCGAACAGAGAAGGGGTAAGGGTGTTTTTGAAAGAATCACCCGGGCAATGCAGATATTAAAGAAGCATCGTGTGACATTTGGTGTTTCAATCACTGCCACTCGATTCAATGCCGAAGAGATTGTCTCGGACCGATTCATTGACTACTACTTTGACAAACTTGGTGCTGCCTATGGCTGGATATTCCATTATATGCCCATCGGTCGGGATGTCGACCCGGAACTAATCCCTACTCCAGACCAGCGTGTCTATCTCTGGGAAAAGTCCTGGGAGATCATAAAGAAACGAAAGATAATGCTTGCCGATTTCTGGAATCATGGTCCGGTATCCGACGGTTGTATCTCTGCAGGAAGACCGGGCGGCTATTTCTATCTTGATTGGCAGGCGAATGTCTATCCCTGTGTCTTCTTCCCCTATGCCGGAACCAACATAAAAGAGCTCTTTGCTAAAGGTGGAAATCTCAACGACCTCATAAATCTTCCGTTATTTAAAAAAATTCGTGAATGGCAATTTAAATACTGGAAAGAAGGAGACCTGCTTCGGCCCTGTCCAATTCGTGACCACTATAAAAAGGCAAAGAAATTTGTTCTTGAAACGAAGGCAAGACCTGGTGATGAAGGTGCTGCTGAACTTATCAAAAACCCTGAATATGAAAAACAGATGAACCACTATGACCGGGAATTAGAAAAGAGAACATCAAAAATATGGGAGGAGTATTATAAACGCAGCAATGGAAGTCGAAAAGCAATTACAAATAATAAAAAGTAATGTTGCCGAAATAATATCTGAAGAGGAATTAGTAAAAAAACTGAAAAAGAAAAGGCATCTGCGCATAAAACTCGGAATTGATCCATCCGGATCTGAAATCCATCTTGGCTTCAGTGTTGTTTTGAGAAAATTGAGACAATTGCAGGACCTGGGTCATACCGCAGTAATCATTGTTGGGGATTTCACCGGGATGATTGGTGATCCAACCGGCCTTTCCAAAACCCGACCCAAACTCTCCCGCGAACAGATAAAAAAGAATATGGCAAAATATAAAGAACAGATTTTGCGCATCCTCAACCCTGAACATACTGAATTCACCTATAACAGTGAATGGCTTGGTTCTTTGACAATGTTCGATTTTATTGAACTGGCATCAAAATACACCGTCGCCCGCATCCTGGAAAGGGATGATTTTTCCCAGCGCCTTAAACAGGGTATTCCGGTCTATATGCACGAAATCATCTATCCCTTATGTCAGGGCTATGATTCAGTTGCCATAAAGGCAGATATTGAACTGGGCGGCACCGACCAGAAATTCAACCTCCTTGTCGGCAGGGAATTAATGAGAGAATTCAATTTAGAACCCCAGGTTGTGATGACGCTTCCGATATTGGAAGGCACCGATGGCGTGCGCAAGATGAGTAAGAGTTTCGGTAACTACATTGGAATTACCGAACCACCCGCCGAGATGTTTGGCAAAATTATGTCAATTCCGGATGAACTAATCATAAAATATTTTGAACTCACCACTGATGCCTTTCCCCATCGTATAGAAGAATATCGAACCGCCCTGCGTGAGGGGTCAATAAATCCCCGTGATGTCAAGTTTGAACTGGCAAAGACTATTGTGCGTATGTATCATTCGGCGCGTGCTGCACAAAAGGCAGCCGATGATTTTGAACGGACGTTTAAGAAAAAGGGCGTTCCCAAACATATCAAAGAATATATATCAAAGAAAAAAGAGATGGGAATTGTAGACCTCCTGGTTGAATCCGGGCTGATGCATTCAAGAAGCGAAGCAAAAAGAAAGATAAGGGAAGGGGCAATTGATATTGATGGCAAATCAGTAAAGGATATCGGTTTAAAGATTAAACTCCAAAAACCGATTATTATAAAGGCAGGCAAACACCGTTTTTTGAAGGTCAAATCCAGATAAAAAAATCTTAATTATTCCTAACACCGCATTAATCTCAGTTCAAAAATTGTCTTAAATTGGTTATAAACGCCTTCAGCTGCTGGGCGACCTTATTATCGCCCAATTCAACAATGGGTATACGTCTGACAATCGATTCACTTACCACCGGGTCGAATACTATCTTACCTAAGAGTGGTATGTTGTTACTCCGACACCAGTGCTCGATCGATTTTGTATTTTCTAAGTTGATATCAAACTTATTAATGATACAGACAACCTTTATACCAAAATGATTGGCAACATCAATCACCCGCTTTGCATCCTGAATTCCGGAAAGACTCGGTTCAATAACCACAACCGCCAGGTCAACCCCGGAAAGAGAGGCGATAACCGGACAGCCAATCCCGGGTGGCCCATCAATAACAACATAATCAACCCCAAGCCTTTCTCCATACTCCCTTGCCTTTTTTCTCACCAAAGAAACAAGGCGGCCTGAGTTTTCTTCAGCGATACCCAGTCGGGCATGCACCATCATACCATATTCAGTTTCTGAAATGTAGTATTCACCAGCAACATTATTTTCCATTGATATCGCATCCACCGGGCAGATGAGCCTGCAGACCTGACATCCCTCACAGGAGATAGGGTCAACGACAAAATTTGAATCAATCGCATCAAATCTACATACTTTTATACATTCACCACACCCTGTACATTTTTGCAGCTCAATCCTTGCCTTTGCCAATCCGCTAAATTGATTTCTCTCTTTTATCCGGGGATGAAGTAAAAGATGTAAATCAGCCGCATCAACATCGCAATCAGCAATTACTTTACTCTTAAAAACTGCCGCAAGTGAGGCGGTAATAACCGTCTTTCCCGCCCCACCCTTACCGCTGATTATAAGAATCTGCTTCATCGCTCTGCACTAAGATAGACCAGCTGCCCACGGGCAAGCAAACCCTCGGGAAAATCAATAAAGATAATCCGCCCGGATTTTTTCAGAATCCTTATTATCTCTTTCAACACACGCACTGGATTTTTCAGCCCACGCAGGACATAATTGCAAATCATGCAATCACCGCCTCCGCTCTCAACAATATTTTTCTTATCCCCGGCATCCTTCCCGATAATCTTAAATAATCGTGGCCTGTAATTTTCATAAAAATTTTTCGCCATTAAAACCCCAATCCGAACAAAACCAGACCAACCAACAATCCAAATACAATATTAAATAACTTTATCAGAATTGAATCCCGCACTGAAAAAGATAACAGTGGAAGCAGACCATGACCATCTTGAACAAAAGAACTTGTCAGAAGAATTGAAAATGGAATCAGTCCCTTTGCGAACATCGTTACAAAAATGAGATGGGGACCAGATTCCGGGATTATACCGACCAGGGCGCTGATGAAGAGAATCGTCAAGGGATTCGTCTTTACATATCCAGAGAGGTTCCAGTATTTAAGCCCAATTTGAACCATAAAGAGCGCAAACAGTGTCCACAGAAACACCCTCCAGATGTGTTTTTTAAATATATGATGCCATATATGTTCTTTTAAATAATGGTCCGGTGTTATACTGAAAATTACCACAGCAATAAGAAGAAGAACAATAAGCGAAAACTTCTCCCAGCCCCAATCTGGTGGACCGATAATATTAAAACTGAGTAAAAAGATAAAGATAATGGTAATACCGAGAATAATCATCCGGGAAACAAGAATATCCGGAAATCTCTTCCAGAATGAAATTTCAAATGATAGACATTCCTCATCCTCAAGATGGAGTGGGGCGAGTTTGCACTCCTCACAGGGAATAATCTTAAATAGCGGGACAAGCCGATCCGTGACCCAGGCGAAGAAGATGCCCAAAAAAAACAATATTAAAAACAGCAAAAGTGCTGTCTTTGGAAACATCGCCAGCATTACATACGCCTCATCACCACTTGTGGCAATCATTGCGCCGACAATCGCCCCGAACGATAAAAGTCCCCGGACATAAAAAGACACATTTAAGAAAGAACCCAAACAGCCCGGGGTTGAACCAAATAATGAAGCCACCGTATATTGACGCCACCTCTTCCCCCTCATCATTACTGATAATCTTCCCCTGGTTAAAACATTCAGATAATCTACAATAACCATCATTATAAAAACGAATACCGTTATCATCAATGAATGGGTAAATGTCGAAAGATATGCGTTCATCAATCCACCTTATTTATTATAGTCCTGGGGGCAATATTTTCAAGTATCTTTTCATCTAATTGTTCAAAGACCTTAAGATATTGATTACTTTGATTTACAATCGGCATACCCTGAGAATAGAGACGGGCAACATTCCGGTCAAGCCGAATTCGGGCAAGGATTGGAATTTTTTCCGTATTACAATAATCTTCAATAATGCTGTCACTGTTGCTACTACGATTTATTACGATACCCATAGGTATTTTCAATTTCCTCACGGTTGCAACCGCAAGTTTCAGGTCATTCAAACCAAACGGTGTCGGCTCCGTCACAAGCACCGTAAAATCACTCCCTCTTATCGCCTCAATCACCGGACAGGAAGTTCCGGGTGGAACATCAACAATGATAATATCATCCTCTGACTTTTCACCAAGGCTCTTCTTCAGCTGTCTGATCAGCGGAGTTGCCATCGGTTCACCGATGTTCAATCGTCCCTGCACAAATTTAATCCTTCCGGATTGACCTCGTTCAACAACCCCGATTTTTCTGGGCACCTCAGAAATTGCCTTAACCGGACAAAAAAGACTGCATCCACCGCATCCATGACACAACTCATCAAAGATAAGCACATTATTCTTTAACACGGCAATCGCATTATATACACAGACTTCACCACATCGACCACAGAAATTACACCGCTTGTGGTCAACCCTGGGTACCGGTATACTGACAAATTCTCTATCTGTAATGTCGGGTTTAATAAATATACCGGCATTCGGTTCCTCAACATCACAATCCAACAGGAAGATTCTTTTTGAATGATTTTTATTAAATTGTGAAAGGTAGATTGCAAAATTCACAGCAAGTGTTGTCTTACCGGTCCCCCCCTTTCCACTGGCGAATGAGATTATCATTTCACCCCGCTTACTACCACAAAACCGCCTTCACCAAATCCCTTTTTAATCCTATCAATCCTTTTCAGTTCCTTGATGTCATCAAACAACGTTTGAATAACTGAAATCTTTTTAAATCCATTGCTTTTTAAAAAATTAATCACCTGTTCACTGGAAAAAAAATTTGCCTCCTTATAGAATTCACTCTTCTTTTTTTGATAAATTCCGCCCAGCCTGCTTTTTTTATCAATGATACCAACAATCAATTTACCGCCCTTTTTAATAATTCGGTATGCCTCTTTAATTGCCTTTTTGGGATCATCAACAAAACAGAGTGTATTCATCAAAAGGGCGTAACCAAAATTGTCCGGGGAAAAAGGCAGCCTTTCAGCCGATGCAAGGAAAACATTACATCCCCGGTCCCGGGCAAATTTCAACACATTGAAAGAAAGATCAACACCATACTGAATACCGAGCATTGATGAAAACCTGCCGGTTCCCACCCCAATCTCTATGCCAGGTTCAGCATCTTCAATTGCCTCTTTTAAGGCAACAAGTTCACTCAGATATGCATAGTGATTTTCTATAAACCAGTTATCATACTCTTTGGTATATCTATCAAAGATGTTTACCATCAATCCTCAATCACCGCCCCCACCCCAATTCCAATAAATTCTTTTTTATAAACCTCTTTAAAAATCTCCCGCGTCTGTTCACCACTACAGTGGCAAGGACCAACCTTTTTAACACCAAGTTTCCGAAAATCCGTCACAATATTTTTCACCGAATCCCGGTTCAAACCTCCGAGATGAAAACCTCCAAAGACAAGGAAGAATTTCTCATTAAATTTATGCTGAACCGTCTCCAAGATTTTTACAATCCCTGGATGGGCGCATCCGGTAACAACGACCAACCCTTTTTCCATTTTAAAAACCAATGACTGCTCCTTTATATCTTTCCCCATCTCTCCGGTAGTATAGACATCAGGCAGAATCATACCGGACCTATCATTTTCAACTAAGTCAGCCCCCAGTTCAATAACCTCCCGCTTGAGCTCCCTTGAAAATGCACCTGTTATATAAACATCAATATCAGCATTCCTTTTCAAAAATTCAAATAGTCCGCCGGTATGGTCCCAGTGGTCATGGGATAGGAATATTTTATCAATAATGCGCGGTTCGATCCCGAGTTTCTTCATATTGGACAATAAAACCCGGGCATCCCCTCCAGTATCAAAGAGTAATGTCTTCTCAAATCCCTGAATCAGACAGGAAAAACCCCATCCCGTTTCAAGACCTGAGACATAATCATAATTATCATAGATTATCGTTATCTTCATCTTTTCCTATCTGCTCCAATGCATCCAATCGACTGGCAAGAGAATTCACCCTCTGCCTGAGATACAACAGACGCATTCTTATCTCTTGTCTTTCATCTTTTTCCCGCCTTTCCACTGCACCCCGTGGACATACCCGAAGACAATTTTCACAACCAATACATTGATGTTCATCAATCCAGGCTTTACCGTTATGTAATGTAATCGCATCTACCGGACAATTCTCCATACAGATACCACAACCCACGCATTTTTGTGCATTAACCTTCAGCATCAACTCCTCGGGCATCTGCCATCTTCTAAACAGAAAGAAGTATCACAACACTCACTCCGGCCGCAACATATTCCCCCTTTATTACTGGAATTAGCGACGAAAACTGCGTCCGGTGCCGAAACCATTTTTTTCAAACGGTCTGAACCACAATGACTGCAGATGATTGGTCACTGCCTTAAAGAATATCTCGGTTATTTCACCACAGTCCGCGCATCGATATTCATAGCTCGGCATAATTTAGTCTATCATCCTGAAATCGGACAGGTGCCGGTTGGACAACTTGAATTAGAACCGCCTGTGGTATTGGTATTATCCATTCTTACGGCAAATGTGGTAAGTTGTTTTTCCAGATTATAACTACCACACCCTTTGCATTTAGGCTTTTCCGTCTTTTTAATCATCAAAAAATCAAAGACCAAGCCACAATCCTTGCATTTATAAGTATAAACAGGCATCTTATCTCCTTTCTTATTTTTATCTTGTCATCTTTGCCCCGCATTTGGGACAGGTCATCTCAAAACAGGGAACTCCCCTTTGATGGGGCAGGGTGGCACCACAGACCGGACATACACAATTACCACCCGGACCTAATAAACCCGGGCCGCCCATCCTTCCCCGGCCTCGGCCCCTTTCCTGTCCTCGACCTGTGCCTGGTCCCATTCCCCGGGGTCCTGTTCCATCACCTCTTGGCATCTTGCCTCCTTAATAAATTTTATTCTTCATTATGATGCTCACACTCTGTATGGCCTTCCCTTACCTGATCACACAGCGATTCACCGCCTTCCAATCTGCCGTCGATGATTTTATCTATCACCGCATCAATATCACCCGTAACCCCAATTATCGTCTCAATACCAAACTGGTCGAATAGTTGCTTTGCCCTGGTCCCCATTCCACCTGCAATGATACATTCAACTCCCCGCTCAGAAAAAAACTTCGGCAAAAATCCTGGTTGATGTCCGGGGTTGGGGATGACCTCTTTATTCCTCAGCCTGCCTTCTTTAATATCAACAATCGTAAAATGCGGACATCGGCCAAAATGTGAAGAGACCTGATTATTTTCCGTTGAGATTGCTATCTTCATCCTCACCCCTTTGAATTTTCCAGAACCTTCTCAACAATATTATTAAATGCCTTGGTTGCTTCAGCTTCTGGTTGATGAATAATAAATGGCCTACCATCATCGCCCAGTTCAACAATCTTGGGGTCGATTGGCACACTGCCTAAAAACGGCAAGCCAAGTTCCTCTGCCGCCTTCTTACCCCCGCCTTCTTTAAAAAGATTAATCTTCTTACCGCAGTGGGGGCAGATTAACCCGCTCATATTTTCAATAATACCATAGATCTTCAGATTCAATTTACGCGCAAAATTAATTGCCTTTCTCGAATCAAGCAGTGAAACCTCCTGGGGCGTGGTTACAATAATCGCACCCGTAGCAGGGATAAGCTGGGCAACAGAAAGCGGTTCATCGCCGGTCCCTGGAGGAGAATCGATAATCAACCAGTCCAGTTCACCCCATTCTACATCACCCAGAAACTGCTGAATCAACTTCATCTTCAAAGGTCCGCGCCAGATTACCGGTGTATCCCTATCCTGAAGAAGGAATGCCATCGAAACAAGAGAAAGTTTGTCAGTAATCTTCACCGGAGCAATTTTATCATTACCTGCAGATTGAAGCTGCCTTCCTTCAACGCCAAGGAACTTCGCCAGGTTCGGTCCATGGATATCAACATCAACCAACCCCACCCTTAGATTTTTATTACTCAGGGCAAGCCCGAGATTCACCGCCACCGTACTCTTTCCAACTCCACCCTTTCCGGAAAAGACAAGCAGTCGGTTCTTTATCTTCTTAAGGGTTTCTGCGATTTTTTTATTTTCTTCACCCATCTGATTGTTACTCATTCACACCACCTTTCTTTTCCAAATCCTTGATACGATTATTTATCGCATCTAACTGCTGTTTTAAAAAATCAGCCTGCTGTTTAAGAAACTGTAATTCCTGAGCCGGGTTTATCTGAAAAGGACCAAAATGATAAGGTCCCATACCCGGACCGAATGCCATCCTTCTTCTGCCCCGTCCCATACCCATACCAGGTCCCATACCCATACCAAACCCCATACCAGGTCCTGGACCGGTCTGAGGCATATTTTGATAACCCATACCATAGTGTGATGCAACATCAGGCCCTGAGCTCGGCTTATATCGTCCCTGTTTGTATCCTTCAACTGCTTCCTGCACACTTCCCGAAACTTTTGTGATAATCTTCACCCCTGCCGCGCTCAGGGTCTGGAATGCATTTGGACCACAACTTCCAGTAAGGACTGCATGGACACCTTTATTGGCAATCATCTGTGCAGTCTGAATCCCGGCTCCACCCATTGCCGAAACATTTGGATTTTCAATTACCTCAAACTCCATTGTATCCGGGTCGATTATCATAAAGAAATTTGCCCGGCCAAACCTTGGATCCACTGTAGAAGTCAATTCTCTACCTGTCGAGGAAACTGCAATCTTCATATCTACTCCTTTTCCAACTCATCAATTCGTCTTCTAATATTCTCGAGTTCTCTCTGTAGTGCAACTGCCTGGTCCTTTAAAATAGTGAGTTCCTGATCCGGACTAATCTGACCCGCACCATAAGGGTCATAAGGCGTGCCGAATCCCGGATTCACCGGTTCATTCACCTGGGGTATTTGACCTCTCTGCCAGAGATAATTCATCTGTGGTGTAGGCCAGTTTCCAGAAAGAAGATAGTGTGCTCCAGGACCATAATTACCATAACCAGACCAGCCTGGAGAAAAACCGAAGCGCATCCAGCCTGGAACTCCGGTCATTCGATACCACCATCTGAATCTATGTCCCATCTTTACCTCCTTAACCTTTCTTTTCTTCTAATTCTGCAATCCATGCCTTAATCTGATTGAGTTGACCCTCTAAAAATTCCTTCTGCTGTCGTAAGAATTCAAGTTCCTGTTTTTCATTGAATGCAGGAAATGGAAATCCATAATATGGAATCGTTGCAGCGTATTGCGAAGCATATGGTGTTACCCACCACCATCTTGGTAACCAGGGAAAGTTTCTGCAAAAGGGGAATGGATTTCCCCGGCCTCTTCCCCAACCCCAATGCGGAAACCCACCATAATAACCATAGGCTCCAAATGCCCATGGTCCGAATCCTCTTCCAAAGGGCATCTTCACCTCCTTTCGCAATATCTATATGCAAAATCCGTGCCGGGCAGAAAAACAAAAGTAAAAATTTAAATCAATAATTTCTCTTGAAAAATCAAGATATTTTTTCTTTTCTAATAACCTTCCAATGATTGTTTTTCGCTCATAATCGTTTCAAATATGAAATAATAAAAAATTTCATTTAAAATCAATAAACAGAACAATTTAATATATTTCAAAATTGAAACTATATTTCAAGTCTGAAACTATGTGATGCCTTTTTTGTATAATATCCCATACTTTTTCATCTTTCTCCATAATGTTATTCGTGAAATATTCAATCTTTGTGCCGTCTTTTCCCGATTCCATCCGGTCTCTTTTAATACCTCAAGTATAATTGCCTTTTCCGCCTGTTCCAATGGGTTTTCTGACTGAATAATCCCTTTTTCAATCGACATCGGCACTTTCTTTCTAATCTCCTCAGGCAGATGCTGCATCTCGATGGTCCGCCCCTGACAATGGATAAATGCATGCTCAATCGCATGTTCTAATTGCCGAATATTTCCTGGCCAGGAATAATCAAGCAGGAGATCCATCGCCTTTTGTGAAACCCGATTAATCGGCTTATCAAACTTCTCTCGAAAGATATTGATAAAATGTTCAATCAAAAGCGGAATATCCTCAACCCGTTCGCGTAAAGGCGGCAGTTCAATCACAACAACATTCAGTCGATAATAGAGGTCCTCACGAAACCTTTTTTCCCGCATCGCCTTCTTCAAATCCTGATTTGTCGCCGCAATAATACGCACATCAACCTTTACCGTCTTTATTCCTCCCAGGGGTTCAAACTCCTGATGTTCTAAGACCCGCAGAAGCTTTGCCTGAATGGACATAGGCAGTTCACCAATCTCATCTAAGAAAATTGTTCCTCCATTAGCCAGTTCAAACTTACCCGGTTTGTTTGCCCTGGCATCGGTAAATGCACCCTTTTTATAACCAAAAAGTTCACTCTCCAGAAGGGTCTCTGGCAGCGCCGCACAATCTATCTTGATAAAAGGACGATTGCGGCGCGGTGAATTATAATGAATCGCCCGGGCGACAAGTTCCTTACCGGTTCCGGTCTCTCCAGTGATGAGCACCGTGGTTGAGGTCGGGCTGATCTCTTTTATTAGTGTAAATATCTTCTGCATCTTTTCATCCTTACCAACAAGATTAGAAAAACTGTACTTAAGATGCAATTCCTCGGTCAACCTTTTATAGATTGATAAATCGCGAAATGTCTCCACCCCACCGATAATCTCACCCTCCTCATCAATAAGCAGGGCAGTATTCACACTGATAGGCACAACCTCCCCATCTTTTTTGATAAAATCCATCTCAAAATCATAGATTGCTGTCTGGGTCTGCATTGTTTTTTTAAGGGGACATTCCCCCTCACACGATTTACTTCGCATAACCTCAGCACAGACCTTACCGATAACCTCTTCAGCGCGGTATCCAGTTATCTTTTCTGCAGCCGGATTAAAACTTGTTATGCGCCATTCATTATCAACCGTCATCACCCCATCGGTAATCGAATTCAATATCGCCATAATACGGGCATTCTCTTTATAAAGTGCTGTATACAAACGATAGACCTCTTCCACATCACGAAAATTCAGGACAATACCCACAATCTCACCGGTAATATTCTTTAATGGTGAACCATTTACCGCAATATTTATCCTCTTACCGGCGGCATTTATTATGAAGCCACGCTGATTACTCACTGTTTCACCCCCCTTTAAAACATTCCTTAAAGGCGCCTTTGAGTTTAATATGTCGGTCTTAAATAGTTCCTGAAAATTCTTGCCCAGAACCATATAGTCCGCATATCCAGTAATACGCTCGGCACCCCGGGAAAAACTTATGATTTTAAGGTCCCTATCTAAGGCAACAATCGCATCGGCAAATGCATCAAGGATACTTTCAAAATCATTCAGCGTGGAATCAAAACTTCGCATATAGAATAAGGTATTTTAATTTTACTTCAGCTTTCTGATATATCTTCTTTAACCTCAAATTTTCCCCGGTAAATAATTAAAAGCATCAACCAAATACACTCGGTATCTGCTTTGATGCAGACCGCCGTAACAATGATGGTGCCGGTTAAAAAACCACCCGGTATAACGAACATTAAAATGGCACATAAATTGTGAACCGTTCGCCCTTTTTGTTTGAACCGATAGAGAGATATTTAATAATTCTGACAAATACGCTGCAAATTGATACCGTTCTCTATCATCAAAAAATATCCTTCTGTTTTCAATACCATAATAAGCAATGTGATAAAAGGCACCAGGAAATTGTATTCTCAAAGGGTGTGCCATATTTTCATTATACCCATTCTTCTTTTCTTGTCAATTAATAGAAATGCGAAGGTCTGGACTCCGGGGTTTCTTGACTTTTCTCTTTTATTTATTATAATCCCATAGATGAAAGCAGATATCGCTATCCCCAGAACAAAACTGGATTTTCTCACATATTCTACCGATGAAAAACTTGGAGTTGGAGATCTGGTTCTTGTTCCACTAAAAAATAAGCTAAAATATGGAATTGTCTTCAAAATAAATTCAAAAAAGAATATTAAAGGCATCAGGCCGGTCACGAAACTTGTAGAAAAAAATTTTATTCCGATAAATCTTTTACGCCTATACCGCTGGATAGCAAACTATTATCTCTGCCCCTTAGGTGATGTTCTGAATCTTGCCCTGCCTTCTCAAATCTTAAAAAAATATGAACTTAAAGAAAAGCCTCCTGCACCCCGGATACATATAAAGGTACCCAGGCCGACATACTTCCAGAAGAATGCTATAAAAAGAATCATTGAGGCATTGGAACAAAAAAAATTTAAAACCTTTCTTCTTTATGGTGTAACCGGAAGCGGCAAGACCGAAGTCTATCTGAGATGTGCTGAAGAGGTGATCAAAAAAGGCGGGCGAGTCCTGGTGCTTGTTCCTGAAATCTCAATGACCCCGTTACTCTATCAAAGATTTTATGAAAGATTTAGAGAAAATGTCGCCACCATCCATTCCGGATTAAAACATAAGGACCGGAGAAATATATGGTATGAAATCAAAAACGGAAAATATAAAGTAGTGATTGGCCCCCGTTCAACAATCTTTATCCCTATCCCGGGTCTACAAATAATCTTCGTTGATGAAGAACACGACTGCGCCTATAAAGAGCATTGCCGAAATCCCCATTATAATGCCCGGGATCTGGCCGTAATGCGGGGAATGTTTGAAAATATCCCTGTGGTTCTGGGAAGTGCTACACCTCAAATTGAATCATACTACAATGCAGGAATTGGAAAATATCAACTTCTCACCCTGAAACAAAGAATTAATGACCGTCCGCTCCCCTCCGTAGAAATAATTGACTTAAAAAATGAAGCAAAAAAATTTATCTCACCAAAATTAAAATTAAAAATAGAAGAAACCATAAAACGAGGTGAGCAAATAATCTTATTCTTAAACAGAAGGGGATTTGCTCCTGCCTTAATCTGTCCTTATTGTGGATTTGTTGTAAAATGCCCTTATTGTAAGATTCCCCTTGTCTATCATCGCCAGGACAAAGCAGAACCGGCCCATCTATCCTGCCATCTTTGCGGCTACAAATCACCCTTAATCAGTATCTGCCCGAAGTGTGCGAAACGAACTCTTTTATACCGGGGTGCAGGAACCCAGCGCATTGAAGATATGCTCAAAAATATCTTAAGTAAGATGAAATTTGAGCCGGCAGAGATATCCAAAACCATCCTCAGATTGGATCGTGATTCAATAAGAAAACCCGGGCAGGCGAAAGAAATCTTTAAAACATTTGACGCAAAAAAGGCACAGATTCTTCTGGGGACGCAATTGGTAACCAAGGGATTTGATTTTCCGGAAGTTACCTTAGTAGGCATCGTTAATGCCGACATAATACTGAACCTCCCAGACTTCCGTAGCGGTGAAAGGACCTTCCAGCTCCTCACCCAGATTGCTGGCCGCTCGGGCCGGGGCAAAAAATTGGGCGAAGTAATAATCCAGACCTTCCGTCCCGAACAGTATGCAATACTCTTCAGTCAGCTGCAGGACTATCCGAAGTTTTATACCCAGGAGATGAAACTGCGCCAGGCACTAAACTTTCCACCCTTTTCAAAACTGATTTTAATCAGATTTAGAGGAAAAGATGAACAGATGCTCTGGAAAGAAGCGAATAAATTATTCAATATCCTGAAGCAGATTAAGGGATTGAAAATTTTAGGACCCAATCGTTCTTTCTACTATAAAATCAAAAAGGATTATCGGATATTTATACTGCTGAAATTGAAAAAGAAATTCCCTTTAAAAAAGCTGAATTTCTTAAAATCTTATCGGACAAGGGGTTGGACATTAGAGATTGATATTGACCCGTTAGAAGTCTTTTAACTCTGTGTATTTTCACCACCATCAATACCAATTTTCTTATGAAACTGATTCATCTTTTTGTGCAGTTTATTGATTCATCTTTCCTATTTTAAAAAATTGCTGCTCCCTGCCCGTTTTCTATTTTGAATGTAGCTCTACAATCTTCCTTGAGATAAACTTCTGTATCATCCTCTGCTCAATAAGACCCAGGACACGATTATTCTCATCCACCACAGGCAGATATTCAATATTTTTTCTGCTTAAAATCTCTTTGACCTCAGACATCGGGGTCTCGGGTGAAACTTTAGCTATTACCGGCTCCATCAAATCAATCGCCAGTAAGAATTTTTTAAGTTCGGTTACCATAAATGTATCCTTGATATTATCAATAGTAATTATACCCAATAGATGGTGCTCCGCATCAACCACCGGAAAATAGAGATGGTCGCTCCCGGCAAAAACCCTCAAAACTTCAGTCAAAAGCATATTTTCATAAATTAAGGGGACTTCTTTATCCATTATATCTTCCGCCCTGGTTTGTTTTATAAGATCATCCTCTGTAATATTCTTCCATGCCTCCCTGGCTTTGATAACCGCCAGCCGTGTCATCAGCGGACCGATAACCTGAACAACAAATGTAGTCGTTGTGATAACCGCCACTATTACATTGCCGATCTTACCGGGAAAACGTTGAGCCGCAAAGATTGAAAGACCAATAGCCACCCCGGCCTGGCTAAAGAGGCATAAAGGCAGATACCTCTGCACTGATTTATCTGCCCTTGAAACCCTTGCCCCGAACATAGCCCCAAGACTTTTGCCTCCGGTCCGGCCGATTAAATAAGCAATGGCTATCAACAATATAGGAATGGTTATATGACGAATATTCAATTTCGCGCCGAAAAGGACAAAAAAGAGCACATAAATTGGTGGTGTCACCCTTGCCACCAGTCCAAATACCTGCTTACTCTTCCGCGGATTTATATTTGTAATCATCACCCCCAGACCCATTGCCGCCAGCAGGATATCCACATCCAGAAGCAGCGCCAATCCAAGCACCAGGAGAACCATACCGATGGAGAATGTCAGGATTCTATCCTCCTCACCATATCTCTGAATTATCTTACTCAATAAAAATCCACAAAAAACACCAACACCAAGTGCCCCAAAAATTTGATACAGCGGCAAAAAGATACTCTCTAAAAGATCGGCTCCGCCATTACCAGTCAAACCCAGTGCAATACTGGAAACAATCGCATAGAGAAAAAGTGAAAGACCGTCATCCAGTGCAACAATCCCCAAAACCGTAGTTGTAAGCGGTCCCCGACTCCGATACTCCCAGAGCACATCGGTGGTTGCGGCCGGGGCAGTTGCCGATGCGATGGCACCAAGTAGCAGACTGAGTGCCAGCACCAGAGAGATATTATGAATAAAAAATTGGGCAAGGATAAAAACAAATACTGAAACAAATAAAAATGCCGTAAGCCCTTCAGAAAGCAGAATGTAAAGAAACTGCCTTCCATATCGGGCAAAAACCTCTTTTTTCAGTTCCCCACCGACCATAAATCCGATGAGGCCTAAGGCAAAATAATTAAAGGGACGGAAGATTTCAATTATACGTTCGTGAACAATATTCAGACCGGTCTGCCCAAGCACAATACCGATAATGATATAACCCACGACCTGAGGAATCTTCAACTTCTGGAATAACCTGCCTCCAATCGTGCCGCCGAAAATGACCAGGCCCAGAAGAAAAAGGATATTTAAATGAACTGTTGAAAGGCCGGTGAATATATGGGCAATATTATCAAGCATATTATCTCTTTGTTAATATATTATAGATTCCATCTATATTACTGCACTTAAAAAGATTTTGACGCAGCTCATCATCCTTGAGCAGTGATACAATCCGGGCAAGAAGTTTAATATACTCCTTATGTTGTTCTGCCCCGGCAATAATCATAATGATAACCCGTACCGGCTGGTTATCGATCGACTCATAGTCCGGGATACCTTCTGGACTGAGTCCGATGACAAGCACCGGTCTGTTCACACCCTCAACCCTGATATGCGGTATTGCAATGCCCAGACCAATCCCGGTGCTCATCAACTCTTCCCGATGGAATATCAACCTCCTCAGCTCTTCAATATTTTCAACCTCTGCCTTATCCCTGATCAATTCAATCAACTCTTTTAATGCCTCTCTTTTGGTTTCAGCCTTCAGAATCTTAATAAGGTCTTTATTTATAAATTCAGCCAGTTCCATAAATTGCCTTCATTCTGAGAAATGGCCTATCGTATTTATGAAATTGTATCCTTTAATTTGCATGGGTCAATTCTAATCAGATTTCATCCAATGTCAAGGTATGTAAGCCCTTGCGGATAGAGCCTTGGTTGACTCCAATAAACCGCTTCAATAATTAAATACAACTGAAATCTGATGAGCGGTTGAAAAACAGGTATATAAAAATGAATACCCCACCCGATAATCTTTTATGTTAATAAAAAAACCGCCGCTAAAATGGAAATCTGCAGCATTAATTCCGGCAATATTCTTCGGGCGAAGATATCGAGCTCCCAGAAGGATATTGAGCAGTTGATATCTGTATAATAGACCGATATTAAATTCTGGACCATAGGACTTTGATTCCAGAAAAAGGTCAAGGTCTGAACCCATACCAACCTTGATACCCAATGCAACCAATAAGGGAATCTCTCTATTGTAGTAAAATTCCCTACCCCAATTATCTATCTTCACACCAAGACCGAGATTACGCCATTGAAGATGAAACCCCATACCCAAACATAGTCCCCGATATGTATATTCTCTAATCCTTTGTTCAAAACCCTTGACCGAAAATCCTATCCTGCCAATCCTCCTTGCCATGATTAATATCATATTATATGGAGTAAAATTACCGGTCAAATTCCCCGACTCATCATATCCCCAGACCCTGCCATAATTATGATAACCAATTCCGATTGCATTGCCGCTACCACTCCAGCCCAATGCACAGATCCCGGTGCCGTAAAGATATCGTGATAAAGTAATATTAAAATTTCTTCCCTGAATAAGCCCGGGATTTTCAAAAGCATAAAGACCTTCATTGACTGTTGTTACACAACCGCCCAGTCCCTGAACCATCACCCCGGGGTTAAGATTTAAAAAATAGCAGGAATTGAAAAGTAAAAAGAATATCAGATTCATTCAACCACTGCCAATCTCGTCTGATAACGGTAGTTAAGAAACTTTGTGTAAATCTCCACCTGGACAAAATAGACACCCGGGAATATTTGATTCCTTGTAATCTTAAAACCTTGGGGGTTTTTTGTAGTATTATGATATACCCGCTGGCCAAGGATGTTTGTTACAGTAATCCGTGCCGATATAAAATCCTCAAACCAGGGAAGTAATACCCAGGATTCGCTTCTTAAAGGATTCGGGATAATCTTTATTACCGGCTGTTCCTTTTCTAAACTCGGTTCATCAGTAATTTCTACATAACAGGGCAGATGGTCTGAACCATAAAAGAGTGCATCTGCAACCTCAGCGGGAACTGCACTGTTATGCCCATCATTAACAGAAAGGTTGAAATGTCCGCCATCATTACCCAAAATGGTATAGGAATCAGTATCAAGAAAAATTCCATCCCACATAAGAAAATTCTTTGAACATAAAATCATATCAAACCGGTCATCAAGGCCGCCATCAGCACCGCCATCCGGCAGTTGAACAAACCTTGCAGACTGGGTATGAAGAAAGGCGACTGATGCATTTTCATGCCACACACCGCTTCTGCCATAAAAGTCCTTAATAGACCGGGTATATGCGGAGCTGTCAACCAAAACCTGATACGCCGGTTCATCAGAATAATAGATATTAAAATCACCAAGAATCAAAAAATAAGTTCCGGTCGGTAGAGAATCAATATGCCGCCTCAACTTTATTACTTCAGCCCTGCGTTCTGCTTCATTTTCTGGTCCCGGGGATGACTTAAGATGAACCGAAAAGATATAGAATTCACAACCTGAATCACAAAACCTCAGCCGATATTCAGCAATATCCCTCACCCCGGCTGGTATATATCGGGTTGAGATAAGATTAACCTTATCGCGGCGGAAGAAGATTCCATTGTCAGTATCCGGACCATCATAGAACGGACCAGCAGAAAAATTATTATTCAACTTTGCGACTACTGAATCACCAAACATATCAAAACCCTGTTGATTTTTGAGCTCCTGTAAAACCAGGATATCAGGTTTAACATAATCAAGCACCGTAAAAAGAGATGCTGAACGTTCAGACCCCATTGCATCAGGGAAATTGAGGATGTTATATGTTGCAATCCGCAATGTCTCAGCCGAACAGATATTTAAAAAAATAAAAATACAATAGCAACTAAATCGCAAAAGGTTCATTCAAAAAATATCTTTTGCCCTATCCTGATATTTAAGGAATCATTACTGCGGCAGCAACCACCGTAGTCCAGAGTCCGAGCTTGTCACCAATTGCAGTCTGGGTAATGTTTGTCGTCTTCACAATCTTGCTGGAAATTTTCCAGAGTTCTTTACGCTCATCATAACTTGTATCCGGGTCAAAAGGCACACCCAGAGTCGTTGCCAGCATCTGGGCAGCAAGGTCTTCAGCCTTATCACCGGCCTTTACTTCAGTCTCTCCGAAGGAATGATACTCAGAGAGATAACCATATTGATTCTTTTCACGCGGAATTGCCAGACCTACTGAGGCCGCAATAAGTCGATGTGGTTCATTTGTGCCACATTCAGACATCACCGCATAGACAATTTCCCCGGGAATAAGTTCCCTCAGACACCTTCTCTTGGGATAAATCTTCGCCCCGGCAGGAAGAATACTTGAAACCTTAACTATATTATAAGGTGCAATGCCCGCATTCCTCAATGCCGCCTCAAAGCTTGCCAGCTTTTCTTTATGTTTACCAACCCCCTTGGTTAAAAAAATTTTCTTCGGTAAAATCATTCTCGCTCTATGGAGCAGACCAGAGTCGAACTGGCGACCTTCTCGCTGCGAACGAGACGCTCTCCCAACTGAGCTACTGCCCCTGAATAATTATAACAAAAAAATTGGTTAAAGTCAATCATCTCTTCGGTCAGTTTGAACCGGACCCAGCTCTTTTTCAATAATCTCGATAAGCTCTTTTTTTGTCTTATCAAGGTCCCTGTTTTCAACAACATACTGAAAATCCTTTTTATATTCAAGTTCCTTCAGAGCATTTGCCAGACGATTCTTGATCACCTCATCCTGTTCGGTCTTTCTTTTTAATAATCTTCGTTGAAGTTCTGAAATATCCGGAGGTATGATAAAAATATATATTCCATCCGGATATAAAGACATCATCTTTTTCGCACCCTGAACATCAATATCCATCAAAACATTCACCCCCTTCTCAAGTCTACCCTCCAATTCACTACGCGGTGTTCCATAGAGATTACCATGAACCGATGCATATTCTACAAATCTATCTTCTTCAATCCAGCGTTTGAACTCTTCTTCAGTAAGAAAGATATATTCCCTTCCATCAATCTCATCCTTGCGTCTTTTCCTTGATGTCGCCGATATCGAATATCTAATATCTGGCCTTTTATTGATAATACTCTTACACAGTGTTGTCTTACCAACCCCGGACGGTCCGGATAGAACAATAATACGGCCTCTATTCAATATTCTGAACCTGTTCCCTGATCTTTTCAACCTCTTCTTTAATCCTGATTACCATCTTACTGATATCTAAATAATTTGCTTTAACACTCAGTGTATTGGCTTCCCGCTGCATCTCCTGAAGAAGAAAGTTTAGTTTTCGCCCGGGATGGTCCTCTCCAATTAAACTTTCCTTAAACAGCTCAATATGACTGCTCAAACGCTTGCACTCCTCAGTAACATCGCTGCGGTCCACATTATAAAGAATTTCCTGATACAGTCTTGCCTCATCCATCTTAATCTTATTCTTTCTTATCAATTCCTCAAGATGCTTCTTATAATACTTATTTCGGGTAGGAATAAATTCCTCAATATCCTTAACACAGTTTTCAATAATCTTTATAGATTCCCCTATCGACTTAACAATATTCTCCCCCTCTTTCTTTTTCATCGAAAGAAAATTCTTTATCGCCTCAGCCAGAATGGGTTTAAATTTTTCGTAGAGTTTAGAATCATATTTACAGCTCTGACTAAATTTTACAAGACCAGGAATTGAGAGCAGAGTATTAATATCAATCTCCCCGGATATCCTGTATCTTGACTTCAGTTCCTCAACAATCTTCATATAGGCATCGAGCAAGACCTTATCAACTTCAAAATGGCCGGGTAATATCTCCCGGTCCTGTTGAATCGTAACCACGATATGTCCACGCTGCACAACCTTTTGAATTTCATTCCGAATTTGATCCTCAAATACCTGAAGTGCACCGGGCGCCTTAACCGAAATTTCTAAAAAACGATGATTATATGATTTTATCTCAACATCAAACTTCACCGCCGGCGATTTAATCGCACTGTTTGCCCGGCCAATCCCTGTCATACTATACGCCATTCACTCCTCCAGGATTATCGTTACCGGTCCATTATTATTCAAAATCACATTCATCCGGGCGCCAAAAACACCTCCCCCGGTCTTAATCCCAAGATTTTTAAGCGCACTGATAAACTTCTCATAGAGTTCTTTTGCCCGACCTGGTTCTTCAGCATCAGTAAATGATGGTCGACGTCCCCGGCTGGTGTCGGCCAGAAGTGTAAACTGGGAAACGACCAGTGCCTCACCTTTAATATCGAGCAGGGAAAGGTTAAATTTACCTGCGTCGTCCTCAAAGATACGAAGCCGGGCAGCCCGTTCGGCAAGTTGCTGGCAGCATTCTTCAGTATCACCTTTTTTTACACCGAGAAGAATCAAAAGACCTTTTTGAATTGAACCGACAACCTCTTTTTCAACCTGAACCTGTGCTTCAGAAACCCTTTGTAAAACCGCCTTCATTAACCTATTCACTCAATCGAGCAAGAATCTTAAGACCAAAATTATGGGCAAATTCAGGTCCGGCACCGGTGATAATATTACCATCCTGTTCCACCTCAGAACCCGTATATTGACCTCCATACCTTTCGAGCTCATTCTGTACTGAAGGAAATGCCGTAACCTTTCTACCTTTAATAATCCCGGCCCTTGCTAAAACCACCGGGCCAATACAAATTGCACCAATCGTCTTTCCTTTTTTTGAAAAATCCCTGACGATATTATGAAGGATGGGATTATCCCACAAAACCTTACACCCGCTTCCTCCGACAATCACCACGGCATCAAAACTATCCGGGATAATCTGTTCTAAAAGTTTTTCAGGTTTTACCACGGCACCCAGCATTCCCTTCGCCGGTGTAGTATCAGTTGAAGCAGTGGTAACCTTAACATTATGTTCTTTGAAAATGTTATACGGCTCTCTAAATTCTTCATCCCGGAAATTTTTGGGGGCAATAACCATCAAGACCGATTTCGCGCGGGATTTCGGCATAACCTCCACCTGCGCAGGTTTCTGACCGCCCCCGCACCGGATAAAAATAATTGCAAAAATTGTAAATAGATATTTCATAACTCCTCTGACCAGCGGGAGACGGGACTCGAACCCGCAACCAACGGCTTGGAAGGCCGTGACTCTACCATTGAGCTACTCCCGCACAGATAATTATATCGGTTGTTGTGTAAAAGTCAACCACAAATCTACTTCCCAATACAAAATTCCTCAAATATTCGGTCAAGAATCTCCTTGCGCATTACCTGACCGGTCAATTCACCGAGTCGGTTAAGTGCCGTGTATAGCTCAAAGGCAACCGTCTCTAAGGTCTGGGCATTCAAAGCATTCTTTAAAAAACCACGCACCGATTTAAGAATCTCGATATGGCGCATTCTGGTTATCAGAACCTGTTGCTCAACATTCTTTGGTAGAAGCATCCTCTTGATATTAGCAATCAGTAAGTCAATATTCTCCCCGCTCTTTGCAGAAATCTTTATCGAATCAGAAAGGAGACCATTCTGCCCAATCCGAAAATTGAGATCAATCTTATTCACAACTTGAAGTTTTCTCCGATTCTTTGTAAGATTATATAGATTAATATCTTCCTCATTGAGTGGTTCAGAACCATCGAACATCAAAAGGATTAAGTCTGCCTGTTCTATTAGACTATGAGTCTTCTGTACTGCCTTAAAGTCTACACCCTTTGCCTTGGAAAAAAATCCTGCAGTATCATATAACCTGACAAAAATTCCGGCAAACTCAATATCCTCTTCTATATAATCCCGGGTAGTCCCCGGTTCAGGATGGACAATCGCCCTTTCAAAACCGACCAATCGATTAAAGAGTGTGGATTTTCCCACATTGGTGCGTCCCATTATCAAAATCTGATATCCCTCTTTTATCTTTATCCCGGTCTCTGCCCCCTTTAAGATTTCCTCCAGGTCATCAACCAATTCCTGCAGTATCTTTTGGGTCTTCAATTCATCAAGTGAAGTATCCTCCTCCTCGGAAAAATCAAGGCTGGCTTCAATCAAAAAAAGAAGATCAACAATCCTTGCCCGCAGGTTGTAGACCCATTCAGAAAGTTTGCCCTCATACTGGGCAAGTGCTATACGCCTTGCCTGTTCACAGGGTGCATAGACCGTATCAAGAACCGCTTCAGCCTGGATCAAATCAATCTTGCCGTTCAATAAAGCCCGCTTTGTAAACTCCCCACGCCGGGCAATCCTTGCCCCCTGACTCACCAGAACACCGAGGATTCTTTCCACAATCAAGGGGTTTCCATGACAGGAAAACTCAACCACATCCTCGCCGGTATAGGAATGGGGCGCAAAGAATGTGGTCAAGAGAATCTTATCAATGATACACTTTTTCTCAGGGTCGTAAAAATCTCCAAAATAGACACGATTAGCCTTAAAATCCACCACCCCGGGTTGAGGCCGAAAAATCTTTTTAACAATCTCAAAGACTCCGCCTCCACTCAACCTGACAACGGCAATGCTCGAATAGCCAACCGGAGTAGCACAGGCGGCTATTGTATCATTTGGACTCATCACTTGGTGCAATAATTACATTCTTACTAACCCCTTTGCCAATTGTATAGAGTTTAACTCCCTTGATTTCGTTCAACTTCTTTTCCACAATCAACTGTTCTTTCCGGGTCAAAGGATCCAATGCCATCTCCCGACCAGTCTTGAGAACAATGCGTGCAATCGCCTCGGCTTTCTTTCTCAAAAAATTCGTGCGTCGCATTCGATACCCGCTCACATCAACAAGTATCTTGAGGTTCGGATGAAACCGCTTCATCAATCTTGTGATTATGTACTGCAGCGCCCAGAGTGTTTCGCCCTTCTTACCAATAAGGATTGCATCGGTATGCCTGGTCTTAATATTAAGATAATATCCCTTCTCATCCTTGTTGATTACAATGTTAGGTTTGAAGCCGCAACTTGTCAGAATGTATTTGGTCAATTCGTATAGATGCTGGCGAGGCTCTTTAATCGAGAGTTTGACCCTAACCTCATCCTCGGTCTGGGAAAGAATTTCGTAATTCACCTCCTCTTGCCTCACCCTTAATATCTTTAGACCATTTTCAATTGCCTCGTTTAGATTGCTTCCTGTTGCTTCAACCACCTTCATTTAATGCCTCCTCTTTTGGTTATATAATGTTCAATCAATGTTAAAATGTTATATGTAAACCAGTATAATTGTAAACCCGAAGGTAAATTTAAAAATATAAACACCATAAAAATGGGCATAAACATAACCATATATTTCTGTCTGGGGTCAATATTGGTAGTCAGTGATTGAATCAACATCATAATCCCCATACCGATAGGCAGAACATAATATGGATCCTTCATTGAAAGGTCCGTTATCCAGAGCATAAAATTTGCCTGACGGAATTCAATCGATATCGTCAGGGTGCGGAAAAGCGCAAAGAAAATCGGCATCTGTATTAATAAAGGCAGACAGCCAGAGAATGGATTGACCTTATACGCCTTATAAAGATGCATCATCTCCTGATTCAATCTCTGGGGGTCGTTCTTATAATTTTTTTGAATCTTTTTTAATTCCGGCTGAAGAAGTTGCATCTTATGCTGAGAAATAATCATCTGTCTGGAAAGCGGAAAGAATATAAACTTAATCAGAGTTGCAAAGATGATAATCGCCAATCCATAATTTTTAAATATACTGTAAAAGAAATTCATAATGAGCAGAATTATACGGGCAATCGGTCCCCAGATACCTCCTGATGCAACCGCTTCGTAGCCCTTATTCAATTTTTTCAAATCATTATATCTTATGGGCAGGCTGAGCACAGAAATTCGAATGGCTCCCTGATTAATAATCTCTGAACCGTAGCGATTGCCTCCACCCCGCATATAATAACAACCAAAAGCTGCACTCTTTACTGATTTTTCATTACTTAATTTATAAAAATTCACGGCATCGACAACACCCAGATTATTGACAACCAAAAGAAAATATTTACTCCTCAATGCAAACCAATCAAATTCACCCTTATACTGATACTTATCCTTAATCTTTTTTGTAATATTATCTACTTTTTTATTCTTAATATAGACTGCAAAGTTCCTTAAATCCTCACTCCTGTTTTTTTTCTCAGTGATACTCAATCCAGAACGCAGGCTCAAAATCTGTTCACAGGAATCCGGTATACTGCTGACTACGCGGAATCCATTTTTATGATCAAAATAATAGACCTTTTTCAATCCGCCGGATGTAAAGACAACTGAATCATAATCCTGAAAATAGTCAAAATTCCGAACTGCAGTATCACCGTGCATCTTACTGATAAAAAGATATCTACCGGCTGGCACGAGGTCGACATCATATGCCTTAAGATAGAGGGACTTAACCGCCCCGCCGATACTGGAAAGCACCACCCTGATATCCCTTTTATCGATCACAATAGTATCTTCTTTTTCAGGAAACTTAATTTCGGGAACCTCAACAGTCTCTTTTATTACTGTATCAGGCAGCGGTTGTTCAGTCTTTGTAATCGGTTTTTTCTTGGGACTGAAATAGACCGTCCAGATAAAAAGTATTACAAGGATAATCAAAAAAGCCAGCGCCATCCGTGCCCGATCATTCATTCGCACACCCCTTTTTTATTCTTTCTGGCACCGGGTCAATCCCGCCCGGAGAAAAAGGACTACAACGAAGAATGCGCCAGATACTCAGCAACCCGCCACGCCACAAACCATGCCTTTTCAATGCCTCGATCGTATAGTTAGAACAGGTGGGTTCAAATCTGCATACCCGGGGAAATAGAAAACCAGATATCAGTTGATAGACCTTAATTAGAAAAATTAATACTATGCTCATCTCCCCGCCTCAAAAGACTTTATGGCCTCAACCGCCTCTTTAAACTCAATTTTTCTCCGGGCAAGAAAAATAATTCTTAGCCCCTCAAAGATCGTCCTATTCATCCGATATGCCTCCCTTAAAATTCTCTTGACCCTATTTCGCTTCGCCGCGCCACCAACCTTCCTGGAGGCAATAAAACCCGCTCGCGTATCTGATGCCGGAAGATAGATAAAAACAAGGCAGCCGCTTCGAAACCGTTTTCCGTGGGTGAATAAATAATTTATTTCCCGCTTACTCTTCAGGCGTTCACACTTTGGTAATCGATGTTCCTTCTTATCCTCTTTTAAATTTAAAACCCGGTTAACCAAGAAATAATCTTGTGCTTAAACCGCAAGCCGCTTTCTTCCTTTTCGCCGGCGTCTCTTCAAAACCATTCTGCCTGCCTTAGTCTTTATCCGCTTCCGAAAACCATGCGTCTTTTTCCGTTTTCGTCGGCTCGGCTGATAAGTTCGCTTCATGATTTGATTATATATAAAAACTGATAATTGTCAACAACCATATTATTCCCAATTCGCCATTAATACAAATCCACCGACCCTTCAAAAATGAAAACGATACCTATTATTGTTTAAGTTGACTTTATATACGAAATTTATATAATAATGAAATGGTCATACGAAGACTGATAATAATATTGGGACTCATCGCCATAATCATTTTCACCGGCGCCCTGGGTTATCGGTTGATTGAAGGCTGGTCATTCAGCGAAGCCCTTTATATGACCATAATTACAATTTCGACTGTCGGTTTCCAGGAGATAAAACCCTTATCCCAGAGCGGCAGAGTATTTACCATATTTCTAATTCTCGGCGGTATCGCTATAATCACTACGGGCGGCTCTTTTATATTTTCAACCATAATTGAAGGAACATTTGGAGAAATTCTCAGGAGGCAAAGAATGGAAAAAAAACTATCCCGGATAAAAGACCATTTTGTTATCTGCGGATTGGGCGCGGTTGGCGAGGATGTTATCCTTGAATTTATTCAAGCCAGATGCCCTTTTGTTCTTATTGACAAAAGAGAAAAGATAATAGAACAGTTTATCCGGAAATTCCCTGATTTAATATATATCATAGGCGATGCAACAAGCGATGAGATACTTAAAAAAGCAAGAATTGAACACGCCTGTGGTCTAATTGCGGTTCTGGGCAGTGATGTGGAAAATTTATATATTTGCCTCTCGGCACGGACATTAAATCCCAAACTCCGTATTATCGCCCGGGCGATTGAGAGTGAATCAATTGATAAACTTAAAAAAGCCGGGGCAGATTATGTCTTTTCACCCGAGAAGATTGGTGCACTGCGTCTGGCTGCAGCGGCATTGAGACCAGCCGTTACATCCTTCCTGGATGCAATATTAAAGGGCGAATATTTCAATCTTCAACTTGATGAAATCAGGGTAGAAGCGGGTTCGGAAATAGCCAACAAAACACTGGAACAGGCAAAAATATCAAAAAATATCGGGATTATCATTCCGGCAATCAAGGCATCAAAGGATGGTGTACTCCATTTTAATCCCAGTTCCCGAACCACAATCCATCCCGAAGATATCTTTATCGTTTTCGGAACTTCCCGGCAGATTAAAAAGTTAAAACAGCTCTGTGCAAAAAAGAAATAAAAAACTGAAAAAGGGACTGGGATTTCTGGCAACCTTTGCCGTTGCCGCGGGAGCGATGATCTCGTCAGGGTTATTTATTCTACCCGGCATTGCCTTTGCCCGAGCCGGGCCGGCAATAATATTTTCATATATTATCGCCGGGATCCTCGCCCTACCGGCAATTCTGAGTAAGGCAGAATTGATAACTGCAATGCCCCGCTCAGGCGGCGACTATTTTTATATTACAAGAAGTATGGGGTTTTCCATCGGCACAATTGCCGGCTTCTCAAGCTGGCTCTCCTTGAGTCTGAAAAGTGCCTTCGCCCTTGTCGGGATGGGAATCTTCGCCCGGCTTATCTGGCCGGAACTGGGTATTGCTGAAGTTAAGATAATCGCCATTATATTTTGTATATTATTTATGGTAATAAATATCCTGGGAATTAAGCAGGCAGGAAGACTTCAAATTTTTCTTGTCTTTTTCCTCTTCCTTATCCTCGGTCTCTATATTGTCCGTGGATTTACGGAAATAGATCCCCATAGATTTGTTCCATTTATGCCTAATCGTATGGTTTCAGTGCTTACAACTGCTGGACTTGTGTTTATATCATTTGGTGGCTTAACCAAGATTGCGAGTATATCTGAAGAGATAAAAAACCCAAAATTGAATGTGCCTCTTGGGATGTTTGTAGCCTATCTCACCGTGCTTGCACTATATACAGGTGTAGCATTTATTACCGTAGGTATTGTAGAACCAAATATATTAAAAAATTCCCTTACCCCAATCAGTGATGGAGCAAAAACATTCGGCGGAATGTTGGGTGTAGTAATAACAGGTATTGCAGCAATCCTTGCCTTTATCTCAACTGCTAATGCCGGGATAATGTCGGCATCAAGATACCCCCTGGCAATGTCGCGTGACGGCCTGCTTCCGCGTTCAATCGGTCGGGTGCATAAAAAATATAAAACCCCTTATGTCTCAATCATCCTTACCACTTTAATAATGATTGTAATTATAATATTCCTTAACCTGAAAGTATTGGTTGAAGCCGCCTCAACCATATTACTCCTTCTGTTTATTTTCGCAAATCTCTCAGTTATTGTAATGCGCGAGAGCAAACTCCAGAACTATCAACCAATCTTCCGTTCACCACTCTATCCCTTTATCCAGATCATCGGAATAATCGGTTATGGACTCTTAATTTACAATATGGGCAAAGACACCCTGATCATTACTGCAATCTTTATCATCTTCTCCCTTATCTGGTTCCTCATCTTCGGTCGTGCCCGAATAAAGATGGAATCCGCCTTAATGTATGTAGTAGAACGAATCACCGACCGTCAAATCGTAACCGATACCCTCAGTGATGAGTTGCGGCAGATAATTATTGAACGGGATGAGATTATCCAGGACGAGATTGACCGCCTCATAAAAAACGCTGTTATCCTCAATTTCCCTGAAGCGATGGAATTCGATGAATTTGTCCAGATCGCCGCAGACAAACTGAGCAAAAGGCTTAAGATCAAACCAGAAAAACTTGTTAAACTCTTTATTGAACGGGAAAAACAGTCCTGCACCGCTTTAAGACCGGGCCTGGCAATCCCCCATATCATAATTAAAGGCAAAAACAAATTTGATATCCTGTTGGTCAGGGCAAAGAAAGGAATTAAATTTCCCTGTGCAAAAACACCGGTGCAGATAGTCTTTGTCTTGGTCGGAACCCAGGATATGCGCAATCTACATCTGAGGACATTGATGGCAATCGCACAGCTTACGCAGCAACATAACTTTGATAAACAATGGCTCAATGCCCAGGATAAAGATGACCTGAGAGACATCCTGCTCCTTGGCAAAAGAAAACGACACTAATTGTAGCAAACCGGGATGCCGGATAAAAACGCTTCGCTGCACTCAACACAAATGGTCGAAGTATCAGAAAAGTTGAAAATCGAGTAAATAAAAACAAACCAAAAAAATCAAATAAACCGGAAATTTCTCGCCTCGAAAAGGGCATCGGGCAGATGTCAATTCACTCTTCAGAATAGCAATATCTCATCCGCCCTGCTTAATCCACCCTCTTTATTTCCCCTTCCGTCATTCAGAAATTATATATTGACATTTTCGATTTTTTTTATATAATCTTCTATGCCAATTAATGACCGATGGAGAAAATTGATTCCCGAACAGATAAGGAATGCGCCGGACTTCCCTGGTGTATTTGAACTTACCGACCTCTTACAGGAAATGGTTCTCTATGTTGGAAAATGTCAGAGCCTTGCCCAGACTCTACAGGAAATTTATGAAAAACATCCTCCCGAATTTAGCCAGGCTGCATTTTTCAGATTCCACGCAACCAATGATTACGAAAATGAATATCAAACTTTAATCGATGAATATCAAAAAAAGTTTAATCAGCTACCACCAATAAATCAGAGACTGGAAAAACAAGCATAGCCGGGAAGTAAATCCGGACAAAAGAATCACCAATATCATGCGTCATCAATTCATTTATAAAAAAGGCATTAAACCATTCCTTCCTTTTAAATAATGACTATGAAAATTTTAATGACTTACCCACTATTCTTTACTCACCATTCAATGTCGGTTCATCAATCGAGACGGCCTCAACTTGAAAACCTGCAATTATCCGGTTCTCCAATAACTCAAGTAATCAACAATAATATTGACTTTTCTTCTATTTCAGGTATAATGCTCTGTTCGGCGGGAGTAGCTCAGTGGTAGAGCATCACCTTGCCAAGGTGAGGGTCGCGGGTTCAAATCCCGTCTCCCGCTCTGCGGCGGCATAGCCAAGTAGCAAGGCGGCGGTCTGCAAAACCGCTATTCGCCGGTGCAAATCCGGCTGCCGCCTTTTTTTATTAACAAACAGATAAGATTGATTATAATCAACCCTTCTCAATCTATTATCCCCAAAAGTTTAAATTATTCAAGAAAAGAGCAGGGTGAAACCTATCTTTAATAAACCGGGTGAAGACAATAGAATCTCTCTTACCAGTATTTTTGTATTGATATCATCCACCTTTTTGCCCGCGTAGATTCTCTTGCCAATCTTGAATATATCTTTTAATTCATTATCACCGAGTCGAACATAAATATTTCTCACCCGCTCATGAAATTTTATCTCTTTTAGAATTTTATTTCTTATTGCAGATTCGAAATGGTCTTTTTTCCCTTTTAAGCGTAAAACCGCATTCTTACCTGCGATGATTCCGGACTTTACAGCATTGGCAATACCGGCTCCACTCAATGGGTCGGTAAACCTTGCCGCATCTCCAACCAGAAAAAAGTTTCTTCCAGAAAACCTCTTTAATGGTTTTGCCGGAACACCGCCAAAAACCCTCCGCTTTATCTTTGCACCAGGAAAATCCTCACCTATCCAGTTGTCCAGAAATTGCCTTGCCCTCATTTTAGTTTTTGTTGGGGTAATACCCAGACCGACATTTGCTGATTTTTCTGATTTGGGGAATATCCAGGCATAACCTCCAGGTGCATACTTCGCACCAAAGATGAGATAGACAGATTTATTATCAATTTCTATTTCCTCAAGAAGATATTCAGCACAAACCTCAAGTTCCGATGGCTTCAACCGGGTATCAATACCAAACCATCTCCCGACTTTTGAACCAATCCCATCCGCGCCGATCAAAAATTTGAATTGGTATGTCTCTATCCTTCCCTCTTCCAAAACCTTTAACCGACCGTCATCCAGGCCAATTGCCTTAGCTCCGGTCTTGAGCACTGCACCACTATCTTGAGCCATCTTAGCAAGTGCTGCATCAAATTTTGTTCGTTCCAGAACCCAGCCCACTTCCGGATAATCAATACGAAATTCTTCTTTATCAGGCCCGCGAATGATTGCCCCGCTCAAACTACTTGAAACCCACTCCGGCTTAATCTCTAAATAATCCCTGATTGTGCTCTGTGATAATCCCTCAGCACAAACAACTGGAGAACCGACTTCAGGATGCTCCTCCAATAATAAAACCGAAACAGCCTCCTGGGCAGCAGCAAATGCCGCACAACTTCCCCCGGGCCCGGCACCTACGACAATAATATCAAAAGCACGCCGCCTCATAATTCTATTTATCCTGAAGGTACTTCTTTCCCTTAAGATTATCCGGTAGATATTGCTGTTCCACCCGGGCACCAGGATAGTTGTGGGGATACTTATAGCCTTTTCCATAACCGAGTTTTTTCATCAAAAGCGTTGGTGCATTTCTGATATGAATCGGAACCGGCTCAGCAAGGGTCTTTAAGGCATCCTGTTTGGCTTCTTCATAGGCAAGATATAACTGATTGTTCTTTGGTGCCCTGGCAAGATAAACAACCGCCTCAGCCAGAGCAAGGTCCCCTTCAGGCCGTCCGATGAATTGAATCGCATCACGTGCGGCAATTGCCACGACCAATGCCTGGGGATCAGCGATTCCGACATCTTCGACGGCAAATCTTACCAGGCGCCGTGCAATATAAAGGGGGTCCTCTCCTCCCTCAAGCATCCGCGCCAGCCAATAGAGTCCGGCGTCAGAATCTGAACCCCTTAATGATTTATGCAGGGCACTTATCAAATTATAATGTTCTTCGCCTTTCTTATCATAACGCAATGCCTTTTTCTGAACCAACTCCTCAACGGTCTTAAGGTCGATCAATTCCGTTCTGGTTGCAAGGGCTGATAACTCTAAGGCATTCAACGCCACCCGGGCATCACCGTCTGATATGTTGACAATAAAATTTAAGGCGTCATCACTCAATTGATATTTACCATTTAATCCGTCTTCAGATTTTAATGCCCGTATCAAAATGGTCTTGATATCATCAAATTTTAATGGATAAAGCATATATACCTTGACCCGGGAAATCAGGCTTGAGTTCAACTCGAATGAAGGATTTTCAGTAGTAGCACCGATCAGGGTAATCGTTCCCTTTTCCAGATACGGTAAGAATGCATCCTGTTGCGCCTTATTAAAACGATGAATCTCATCAATGAAGATGATTGTGTCACGATTATAAAGTTGTTTACGGCGTTCCGCCTCAACCATAATTTTTTTTATCTCCACAATACCACTGGTTGCCGCAGAAAATGAAATAAAATCCGCAGACAATTTTCTGGCAAGCAATCGGGCAATCGTGGTCTTACCACTTCCTGGAGGGCCGAAAAGTATCATTGAAAACAGTCGGCCCTTTTCAATCTGACGATAGATGGGTCGACCCGGACCAAGTAGATGTTCCTGACCCAGAACATCATTAAGTTCTTCAGGTCTGATTCTATCGGCAAGCGGTCTCTTCTGGCTCATAGTCTAAAAAATAAATAGAGATAGAAAAACGGGATATTAAATAAAAGGGAATCCAGCCGGTCCATAAATCCACCGTGCCCCGGGAATACCTTTGATGCATCCTTCAAACCCACCTCCCGTTTCATCCCTGATTCCAATAGGTCGCCTACAGTTCCCATAATACCAATACCCAGAGTTATAATAACATCATCAATAACGCCAAATTTAGTGAGCCATAAATGATTCAATAAGTAAACCGGGATAAATGTTAAAGGAAATGCTAGCAGGGTGCCTTCCCAGGTTTTTTTCGGACTGATTTTTTCTGCCAATTTATGCCGTCCTATTGCCGAACCGGTAAGATATGCAAATGTATCATAGAGCCAGGTATAGATCAATGGTAAAACCGCAATATTGAAACCATATTTTCTTAAAAGAATTATGGTTGACGGTAATAAGGAAAGATAGATAACACCGAAATATGCCGCGGAAAGTTCAGCAAGAAAATTTGGCCGTTGACGTGCACCAGGGAAGCGCATTATCGATAAAATAGCGATAAAGAAAAAAAGGACAAAACCGGGAAGCTTAAAATCAATCCCATAAAAGAAGAGGAATGGAATTAAATAACCTGGCAGGAGTACCGCCATGGTATGAGGATAGATATCCTTACGATGCCAGAATCGAAAATATTCGTTCGTTGCAAAGGTTATAAAAAAAAGGAGCAAAAGGGGTAAAAGGATATGGTCAATGTAGAGAAAAAACAGAATTACTAAAACAAGATAGAAACCGGTCAGGGTTCTCTTTTTAAGTTCACTGGACCCGGCCAAAGAGACGCTCCCGGTTTTTAAAATTTTCAACGGCTTTCTTGAAATCACGAGCGCGAAAATCAGGCCAGAGTGTTTTGGTAAAATATATCTCAGTATAGGCAATCTGCCAGAGGAGAAAATTAGAAATCCTTTCCCTCCTTTCTGCTCCGGTCCGAATCAAAAGGTCGGGGTCGGGTAATGTATGGTCATAGAGAAAACTCCTGAACCGATTTTCATCAAATCTTTTTAAATCAAACCTATGCTCCCGATCCCGGACGATAATACTCTTTACCGCATCAATAATCTCGCTCCTGCCGCCATAACTAAGGCACATAGTCAAAACCAATCCCTTATTATTCCTGGTAAGAGAGATTGAATGATCTAAGGCATCACGGGCATTCTTATAAAGTGTATCCAATCTACCAATCGCATTTATACGCACATCATTTTTATGCAACTCCGGGGTCTCACGAACGATTACCTTTTCCAGCATATCCATCAATGTCTCCACTTCCTTTTCCGGTCGCCTCCAGTTTTCTGTAGAAAATGTATAAAGGGTAAGATACTTCAGGTTAATATTTTGCGCCTCCCTCACAACTGTCCGAACCGATTCAACTCCCTGAAGATGTCCTATTGCCCTGGGCAGCCCCCGCTTCCTCGCCCATCGGCCATTGCCATCCATAATAATAGCAATATGTCTCAATTCTGCCATAGACTATTATACCAGCAAACTTATAATTGTCAACCGCCATCTAAGCCGACTCCTCTTAACTTTTTTCATCAACCAATTATTTGTCACGGGATTCCACCCCAAAGATTAGCGGACACAGGGATTCAGAATAACAGAAAGATGAACGGCTGTCAGTATAGACATAAAAAAGAAAAAAACTATTATCTGTAAAGCACGGCGCCGAGCACAAAACCCAACCATAGGTATTTCTACCTATATTAAATTATGTATTTTTACTAATTGATATTACCATAATAATTGTTAAGCTAAACTTGTGAAGAATCTAATAGATAGAGTAATAATACCGATAGAACGGTTCCTGGCTTATCCAGTAATAAAGCAGCAAAGGATCAATACTACAAAAGAGATTCACTCAATTCATTCTTCTGAGGCCTTTGGCAAAAGGCCGTTCGATATACTGGTCTCGCTGATCGGCTTAATAATTTCATCCTGGCTCTGGGTTATAATATCAATTGCAATCATCATTGAAGATGGTTTTCCAATTATAATAAGACAGAAACGGATTGGCCGGAACGGTATACTTTTTGACAGTTTCAAATTTCGTTCGATGAAACATTCGGCGTTAAAAGAAAAGATAAATATTCAGGCAAGCAGTAATGATAATAGAGTAACAAGGGTTGGTAAAGTTTTAAGGAAATGTGCGCTTGATGAACTACCCCAGTTGATAAATATCCTGCTCGGTGATATGAGTTTTGTCGGACCCCGTGCTCTGTTGCCCGCGGAGATAGAGGTCCATACAAATGGTGCGGCCTGTGATATAAAAAAAATTCCCGGTTATGAAAAACGTATAATAGCACGACCCGGGCTTACCGGCATCGCCCAGATCTGGGCACCCAGGGATTTACCCCGTAAATATAAATTTAAATACGACCTATTGTATATAAGAAAAGCAAGTTTTTTACTCGATCTGAAACTTATTATCATCTCATTTTTGATTACCTTCAAAGGAACCTGGGAAAGACGCGGCATTAAACTAAATTTATTAAGAAAAAAACAACAACAGTCAATTAGTTAATGACGGTGGATTCCAATATTGATTTATATTTTTCCTGAATCTCCACCCCCAATTTTGAAAACTCTTACTTTTATACCGGTAACCAATATCATTTAAATCCAAATTCCTAATATATGCCTGAAGTATCTAAAGAAATATTCGTCCATTTCAGACAATTGAAACCATTCCAGTTTTTCAATGATTAATTATAGATTTTTAACAAATTCCCAATAATACCCTAATATCGTTTTATTAACAGCTCGACAATTCGCTTTTCTGAAGGCAGGCCCGGGTTAAGATTTAGCCACCGCTTTTCAGTATCTTAATCCTTGCCTCGGTTCGCTTCTTATATTCCCTTGCCCCCTTATGATTGGGATTATAGGCAAGGACCCGTTTAAATATCTTTAACGCCTCATCATATTTTTCTGCCGTGAAATAGGAAACACCCTTCTTATAAAGTGCATCAATCTCAGCCGTAGTCATTCTGGATCTGGTCGGCTTTTTTACTACCGCTTTCTTCCTGCGCGGCTTTTTCGGTTTTGCAATCTGGTTCTGTAATTTTGCAATTGCAGCCTTTGCCTGAGTATTATTTGTATCAAGTTCCAGAACCTTTTGCCAGTATGCAAGCGCCCGGGTTAAATCCTTGGATTTTTCTCTTGAAAGTGCCTCAGTAGTATATGCCCGAATAAGCTCCTGCCGTCGTGGTTCAATCTTACTCAGATAATCCCTTGCACCTTTATGAACAGGGTTTAATGACAAAACCATCTGGAATGCAGCCTTTGCCTGGTCTAACTTGCCCTCAGAATAGTAAATCTTTCCCTGTTCAAAATATTGCTTGATATTCTTTTCCTTCTCAATAAATGCCGCCTCTTTTATCAATGCTTCCTCGGTCTTTTTCAGATTAAAGATTAATTTTGTCTTGATTCCCGGCTTCACCTTAACCTTTGTAATATAATCAACATAATTGGGCTTTGATACAGTAATCGTATAATTCCCAGCCGGCAGACTCAAACCAAATGTTCCTCCCCTTGTTTTATACCGTTTGTTTAACTCCCTTATATCAACAACCGAATTTACCAGTAACTGCTTGGTTGTATTATCACGAATAACACACTCAATCGAACCGACCTTTGGTGTCTCAAACTGAAATCGGTTTGTCGACTCAAAGCCAAGGATAAAACGCGGTGACCAGGGCCTATTATTCCCGAAATGTTCACACTTGGCAATTGCCAGAGTCAAACTGAAGTATCGGTGGTTATATCTTAATCCTGCATTACCATCCCGACCATCCATCTCTGCCATAAGTTCAAGGGAACCCGGCAGTTTTATGGCTCCACCAAAGAATACACCGAACGCCCAGGCAGATGCCTTCTTATCAGGATTGGTGTAATCATCACCCAGCACAAAGAAATCGGTATTAAAGATATGGCTGCGCCAGCCGTAGCCGATATATCTTCCCCTACCAATTCCGAGCACAAAGTCAAATATCCTGGAAAACGATTTCTCCATCGCCAAATAACAGGAGAATAATTCCCAGGGTCGGTGATGATAACTATTATAGACCTTCTCTTCAATAAATCCCTGATCCGCACTCATTCCAATAGTTGAAAGATGAGTATTATACGAGATATCATCAATACCGGCGAAAAATGCCGGTGCATTATTCTCTTCTTTCTTAAATAAATACGAAACACTCAGGGCATATGTAACCGGTGTATACATCGCAACCGCAACCTCACCGCGCCCCAGAAAACCATAGCGAAAGACCATTGTGAAATCTTTTGGATCAGGTTTCAGGTCATCATTCGGATTTGGGTCCTCGTTGAATAAGGGGAATGAAAATGTCAGGCCTCCACCCCACATTCCTGGTATATCATACCTTGGAGCGGTGGGAATATCAATCAGCCCTGAGGTATGACAGAGCTCACCTACAAGAAAAAATGCTAAAATAAACATACCGCCTCCTTTCTTTAATTTTTATTAATATTATTATATTTTATTATATTAAGAATTTGTAAATTGTCAAGAGATAAATGCAAAGGTTAACAGACATCGTTATTCGTCATACGCTATCGCTACCCGTCCGGTTATACATTGTGGTTAATCTGAAAAATGTTAATAACCACATTTTCTGATTTAATTATTTTTATTACTCTGACAATCCCATTCCCGGCATTAAACATTTTTTATCGTTACCCGTCTTCCGATTTCTCCCCCCGGTTGCACAAATCCGAAATTGCCATCCTGAAAATTATTGCAAATCAAACGGATTACCCTTTCCCCATAAAAATATTAATTAAATTAAAAAAATTGCATTTTCATACTTGACAAATTAAAAATTTTGATTATCATATACTATGAAATTAAAAATTTTTAATTGTCCTGTTTGTGGAAAAATGATGAAGATACAGAAATTAAGATGCCCAGACTGTAATTTGAGCATCAGTAAGGAGATTAACCCATGTGCATTCTGTCTGCTTTCTGATGATGACTATGAATTCCTTCTCCTCTTCCTTCGCACCCAGGGTCGGATTAAAGAAATGGAAAAACTCCTGAACCTTTCCTATCCCAGTATAAAACAGAAGATTGATAAACTCATAAAGAATCTTAAATTGACTCCCATAGAACAGGGGGTAACCGATCCGATCGACGCCCTTGCCCAGGGAAAGATCTCTGTGGATGAGGCGGTTGCCCTTTTAAAAAAGAGGAGGTATTAATGAAAAAGGCCTATCACAGAATAGCAGGTGGCCTGATACTCATCATCATCGGGTTCGGCATCTGGCTCTCCAATCTTGGAATTATAAATATAAACTGGAAACAGGACTGGCCGGTAATTCTGATAATCATCGGCGTCCTGGAATTGATAAAAAATATAACAAGAAAAAGAACATAGGAGAAACAATAATGCAGGAAACAAGAAAGATACTGGAAATGGTTGCCCGGGGTAAATTGAGCCCGGAAGAGGCAGAGCGTCTTCTATCTGCATTAAAAGAAAAGGATACGCATACGCCTGCAAGATTCTTAAAGGTTCGGGTCTATAACCGAAACAAAAATAAACTCAAGGTAAAGGTGGATATACCGATTGCGGTCTTAAAACTCGGCACAAAAATCGGTGCGGTTTTCAAGGGGTTGATACCGGAAGATTTTAAGGATAAGATGGCCGACAAAGGAATCTCTCTGGAAGAATTCACCCCGGAGATGATTGACCATATACTCGATGAGGTAGCGGAAAAAGGCAAATTCACGATTGCCGAGGTCACGGATGAAGAAGCCGGGGAATCCGTGGAGGTGTTCATTGAATGAAACATTAAGAATCCTCAGACTTCTTGAACAGGGAAAGATAAACGCTGAAGAGGCGGCGAGATTATTAAATGCCCTGAACCCTGAACACTACACAAAAAGAAGAAAACAACGAGTATGGAATGTAATGGGACTTATACCCGAAATAATTTCTACAACCGTTGCAGAAAAATTTAAATATACCGGTTCTGAGCAGACCCGCACCTTCACGCAAAAAAACAAAATTGATTTACATGCAATCAGCGGTGATATAGAAATTTCTGGAGCCGATACCAGAACCATTAATATAAACCAGAGTGGGCTTGTTAAGGTAAATGAACGAAATGAAAATTTGAAGATAAAGGCGATAACCGGGGATTTGAAAATCACCGCACCAAAAAAAATTGATTTGGAAATCAAGGGCGTTTCCGGTGATATTAAAATCACTGAAATTAACGGCAAAATCAATTTAGCAACAATATCCGGAGATGTCAGGGGGAAAAAACTTTCGGGAAATTTTAGTGGTGAGATTGTCTCAGGAGACCTCGAACTTGAATACGAGGATATCGAAAATATTATGATACACAACAAGAATGGAGATATAACACTCTATCTAAGCGAAGACATAGAAGGGTCCATTGAGGTATATACAGATGACGGTAAAATCAGGTGCGATTTTCCATTACAGAAAAAGCAAGAATCAAAACACTCACTTAAGGGGATAATTAACCGAGCAAAGTCCTCTATCGAAATCAGAACTGCACACGGTGATATCGCAATCAAAAATTTACAAGAGAGGAAAAAATGATTAAAACAAAAACCAGAATGGGTTGCGGCACACTCTTTGCAATATTTTTGATTGTGCTTGGGATCTGGATCTGGGCGTCAAATTATAATATTATAATCTTCTCTTTTTATCGCGACTGGCCAATCTTGATTGTTATAATCGGAATCTATCTCTTTATCAGGTGGCGTCGAAGACGATCCTAAGCGAGTCTCCGCCTTAAAAGTTCTGGAATCTCACTCAGGGTCTGGGCAATTATTGCACCATTAGCACTCAGGGCTTCAATCTTACTCTGGGCTGTGCCCATCTCGCCCTCAACAATGGCACCGGCATGGCCGAGTCTCTTTCCCTGAGGTGCAGCCTTGCCCGCAATAAACGCTACCACCGGCTTTGTCATCTTCTTGATAAACGGTGCTGCCAATTCTTCATATACACCGCCAATTTCTCCGGCCATCACCACCGCATCGGTTGCTGGGTCGGCCTCAAATAGATGCAGAATATCCTCAAAGTTCGCCCCAAGAATTGGATCACCGCCCAGCCCCACAGAAGTGGATTCACCAAAACCGGCAAGATTTAAGGAATTTGCCAAATAATAGGTAATCGCACCACTCCGGGCAACCGTCCCGATCCTGCCCGGTTTAAATGTTATCCGGGGCAACATCCCGACCAAAGATTTTCCAGGTGAAATTAAACCTGGAGTATTACCACCAATCACCATCACCCCTTTTTCCCGGGCGCATTCTCGCACATAAAGCATATCATGAACCGGAATCCGTTCGGTAATCACCACCACGGTTTTTATCCCGGCATCAATCGCCTCCAGGATTGCATCCCTGGCAAATCCTGGCGGCACCCATACACTCGATACTGTAGCATCAGGATGCTTTTGCAAGCACTCCTTGACCGTATCATAGACCCTGATGCCAGCAACTTCTTCTCCCCCCTTTCCCGGAGTTACACCACCAACAATCTTTGTTCCGTAACCAAGCATCAATTTTGTATGAAACGACGCATTCCTTCCTGTAATGCCCTGAACAATCGTCCTGGTATGTTCGTCAATTATTATACTCATATCCTTCCTGCCTTTGCCACCCTGATCGTCTCTTTAATCACCTCTTCGATTGGTGTTGTAACTGAATAAACCTTAATATTTTTGAATAATTCAGGATGCTTCTCCTTTGCTTCTTTCAAAACCCTTCTTCCTTCCTCCTCCATATTTCCTGCCATCCTCATAATCATCGGTTTTTCTGGCCTATTCTCAATCACATACTGAACCAACGCCTTCGCCCAATCATCACACCGTGAGATTCCTCCAAACCGCGCACCAAATATCGCCTTCACCTTAGGATTATCAATCAAAAGCCCCAGCATCTTTCTCAACTTCTCCTGGGTCGGCGCACCCCCGGAATCCATAAAGTTTGCCGCACTTCCGCCATAATGTTTTATCAAATCAATTGCGGCAATACCAAAACCCGCCCCACCCGGAAATACACCAATATCACCATCAAGGTCAACATATGGAATACCCGCAGCCTTGGCAAGTTTCTCCCGTTCGGTCAATTCGCCAATCTCATGCCTTGTCTGAATACCAAGTTCTTTCAACTCAGGATGACGAAACATCGCATCCTCATCAAGGTCGACCTTGGCATCAAGTGCATAAATCTTCTTATCCTGAGTAATAACAAGAGGATTTATTTCAGCAAGTTTACAATCAAATCCAATAAATAGATTAAAAAGCTTATAAACAACCTCAGCCCCGGATTTAAGCATTGAGCCGGACAGCCCGAGTCCATTGGCAATGGTCCGGGCGGAAAATTGAGAAAATCGAACCGAAGCGTTGAAATAATATTTATGTATCAATTCCGGGCTTTGCCGGGCAATCTCTTCAATATCAACCCCACCCCTTGAACAGGTAATCACACAAAACTTATGTTCAAGTCGATCAATTATTACCGAGAGATAAAGTTCCTTTGCAATATCTATCTTCTTTTCAATCAATACCTTTTCAATCCGATATGGACCGTGGGATTCACCGATAATTTCTTTTATTACAGACTCAACCTCCTGACGCGTCTCTGCGGTCTTAATCAAACCTGCCTTGCCTCTACCCCCGAGAAATGTCTGTGCCTTAACCACCACCGGATAGGTGATTTTATTCAACTCCTCCTCATTAATGCCATCAACCACCACTGCATCGAGCACAGGAATTCTGAACCTGCGAAAAAGTCGCTTTGCCTCAAACTCATAAAGCCGCATCGAATGATTATATATATCTATTCAAAAAAATCAAGTAAAATGAATTAAATTCAGCCCGGCGCCTGACCCCATTATTTCTACCAATTAAAAAACATTTTTCAACGCTTGGAACAGACCAATACATTATCCCTGAGGTCGAATCTTACCGGTAAAAATTTCTCCACAACCCAGATATTGGTCTGGGCGTGTTTGGTCAATTCAGGAATCATCAGTCTTGATTCAACACCTGTTCTATAAGTTCCAAGTGCCATATAAGGAACTAATTGATCAACAAGCCAGTGGTCAACCGGGGCATCGGTCCGCAGTGCCTGATTCAACTCCTGCCCCGCCTCTTTACCAATCTCTTCGGCAGGGCTTCCCCTTTTCCCCAAACTACCCGCACCGATTACCGATTCATCAAACTCTGCCTGGCAGTGGATAAAGCATCCGGTTGACAGCGTATCAACATATTCAATACACTCCCGGGCATCATTAACAACCTCTGTAAATCCTTTAATAAGCCTTTCCCCGACCCCAGGTCTTTTGAGTGTCTTCGATGCAATCGCATAGGCCTGAATCTTTCGCAGCGAACCCCTCTTTAAAACCGCAATACTTTTTATCTCAGACGGAAATATCTTTACCTGAACTTCCCCCCCACCCTTAGGATAGAAACCATGCCTTAAAATCTCAATCGCAACCTTAATACCAGCCCCGGTCAAAAACGGCACAAGGACATTCCTGGTATGAAGAATTGAAGGGCTGAATGGCACCGCGGTTCCCCCTTTGAGATTAAAGACCACCGGCCTTGGACTGAAGACTGCAATAGGGATAAGGGTCTGAAGAATTAAGGTGATTGCACCTGCAGTCCTTGTATCAACCTGATAATTACCGCCAATGATGAATCCTGGGTGGAATGAAAATTCCAGGGAATTCGGGGCTACACCCCAGGTCTCGGCATCACAGAGTCTGGCGGCAGTCTTTATACCGACAAGATGCTGTGGTTTTAATCCCGGGTTCTGCCTGCCCTTTCTGATATTAAACAGATGAATCGAACGCCGCGTGATTGCAGAAAGCGCCACGGCGGTTCGGACAATCTGCCCTCCGCCTTCCAAATAACTACCATCAATCTCAATCAGCATTCTTTTGCAACACCCCGGGATATCGCCTTTATAACATATCGGTCAAATTCCACCGCCTTTGGTGAATTATGCATAGGCAATTATATCAACAAAACTTCAAAAATCAAGATGCCGGATGAAGAAAGAACAGGGACTTCGTCCAGGAGCTGAAACTTTGTCTGGAATAAATGCACTTCGTGCTGTGCTAAACGCTAACGCTGTAATAAAGCCTGACTCAGATTTCAGGGATATGAAAATTTAAATTCAGGCACCAAACAAACCAGAATGCACATCGTTGTAAGTTATTGGACATCAAAGCCCGTCTCGTCGTATGGTTTCGTTATCCGTGGTTTTTTATTTTTTAGCCGATTAACCAGAACATATAACCAAACGGGCATCGACACCGTATAACGAATAACAATTTTGTATAAAAGAATGATTGACAACTGAATAAACTGGATTATAATTTAATATGAAATTAAAAAATAATCGAGGCCTGGGGTTGATCTCCATTCTGATCTCTTTAATAATCGCTGCTGCGGTTGTAATTCTTGCGATAACGATGTATACGGAAGGTAAAGATGCAAATAAATCAATCAAGCACCCGATTCAAAGGGCAAAGAGTGCGCAATGCCTTTCCCGGATAAAAAAGATTGAAACCTCCATCCAGATTTATCGGGTTGAACACGGTAAAAATCCACCGAGTCTTGAAGACCTTTCCAATTTACAGGAGGACGATTTCCACTGTCCAGTAACCCACAGCCGTTATAACTATGACCCGGCAAATGGAAAGGTGACCTGCCCGGACCATTCTAATTATTAGTCTCAATCATTATTGATTACAAGACTATCATAATATGTTTGCAGTAATATATTGATTTTTTGATTGTTTCGATTATAATCTGCCGTGAAGATAACTGAAGAAACCCAGGTTGAAGATGTACTGGCTGGATATCCGGCACTGACCAAGGTCTTTATTGAATTTGGACTTCCCTGTCTGGTCTGTGGAGAACCTTTCTGGGGAACAATTGGAGAATTGGCACGGAAACACAATGTTGATGTGAATGAATTGTTAAAAAAAATAAATAAAATAAAAAAGGAGATTGATGAAAAGATTTAGGTTCTGTCCGATATGCAGTGGTCACCTTATCAAATCTTCAGGGGGCGAAACATTAATCTGCGCGGATTGTGGATGGACTCATTACAACAATCCACTTCCCAGTGTTGTTGCCTTAGTGAAAAACCATAAAGACGAAATACTGCTCATAAAGAGAGGAGTTGCCCCGGCTAAGGGAAAATGGGCATTACCTTCTGGATTCATTGAACAGAATGAAGAACCGACCAGTGCCGTCCTGCGTGAATTGAAAGAAGAGGCCAATATCTCAGGTTCAATTGATACACTTATTGGCGTGTTCAATGAATTTACAAAACTTTACGGAAATATAATTCAAATCGCCTATAAGATTAGTTATCTTACAGGAAAACCAAAACCAGGCTCTGACACCACCCGGGTTAAATTCTTTCCTCAAAATCATCTCCCCAGACTCGCCTTTGTCAGCCATAAAAATATCATTGAGGCGGAAAGGAAAAGTGCAGCAACCGGATTTATTCAGGTCCTAAAATCAAAAATCACCAATGCTATCATTACCCATACTCAATTATTCTACCACGGCAGTATGGGGATTGATGGTAAGATTATGGATGAAGTGGGGATACTACCGGGAGAAAAGGTAGACGTTCTGAACTATAATAACGGTGAACGGCTCCAGACCTACACGATAAGAGAAAAAGAGAATTCCGGGAAATTTATTCTTTACGGACCGGCTTCAAGAAAGGGTAAGGTCGGCGACAAACTCTGCATTCTCGCATATACATTAATAACCCCTGAAAAGGCAAAGACATATAAGCCGAAGATCACTTCGCTGGACGAAAGGAATAGACTGAAACGAAAACATACTTAGAGTGTATACCCTGCTTTTTCAGGCAGGCAATAAAAGCCGGCAATATCGCAGGATTACATCAAACCGACATTATGAAGGTTATCAACCGAATTGCCCTGAACATTCCAAAAATTTCTTTTACAACCAGCCCGCCTGAGATCGGAATGATTGTGTATAAAAGTATCTACCATATAACAAAGGTAAAAGACCCCTTTAAAAAGATAAAAAAATCTACAACCCGAAAACTTTTAAAAATGTATCCTGAATTCAAAAAGAAAATTAAAAAATCACAAGACCCTCTATATACCGCATTAAAATTCGCCGCCCTGGCTAATGCAATCGACCTTGGCGCCAATCCCGATTTCAATCTCAACAAAGAACTGAAAAATTTTGGCGGAAAAGATTTTGATGTGTGCGAATATTCAGAATTTAAAAAAGCACTGAAAAAAGCAAAAAATATCCTCTATATTGCGGACAACGCCGGGGAAACAGTATTTGACCGACTCCTGATTGAGGAACTTAATCGGCCGGTGAAGTATGCAGTGCGTGCAGACCCGATAATCAATGATGCCACATCAGAAGACGCCCAGGATGCCGGTCTGGACAAGGTTGCTGAAATCATCTCATCCGGCTGCGAGGCCCCGGGGACCATCTTACGGCTTTGTTCTTTAGAATTTAAAAAGGTATTCGCCCGTGCCGACCTTATCATCAGCAAGGGTCAGGGAAATTATGAAACCCTGTCCAATCTCAAACGGCTAATCTTCTTTCTTTTAAAACTCAAATGTCCGGTAATCGCGCGTGATATGGGTATCCCATTCGGCAGTGTTGTTTTAATCAAGAATAAAAATGCGCCGTAAATATATATACGGACCGGTTCCCTCAAGAAGACTCGGCCTTTCCTTAGGCATTGATGTCATTCCTTATAAAGTCTGTAGTTTCAACTGTATCTATTGTCAGCTTGGCCATACCACAAATCTTACTACAAAATTAAATGAATATACACCGGTGGAAGATATCCTGAAGGATGTTTTAGATTTCTTAAAAAAAGATGGAAAGGCAGACCACCTTACACTCGGCGGCTCTGGTGAACCAACCTTAAATTCCCGAATCGACTACATTATAGATACCCTTAAAAAAATGTCGAAAATTCCTGTCACGGTTCTCACCAATGGTTCTTTACTCTTTATTGAAAAAGTGCGCAGGGCGATTAGCCGTTCCGATATCGTGCTTCCCACCTTCTCTTCAGTCAATCAGGATACCTTCGTAAAAATCCATCGACCTTATCCGACCCTAAAGATTGAACAGATTATCAAAGGCCTTTGTGATTTCCGAAGGGAATTCCCGGGAAGAATCTGGTTAGAAATTATGTTGATAAAGGATATCAATACTACACCAGAAGAGATTGAAGGGTTAAGAAAAGTAATAAAAAAAATAAAACCCGACAGGATTCATCTCAATACAGTAGTAAGACCACCGTCTGAAGAATACGCCCGACCGATAACGATTGATGAATTACAGAAAATTAAAGAATTTATCGGTGAAGGCTGTGAGGTTATCGCCCGATTTAAGAAAAAAGGCAAAACCCGATATCTTGAAGATACAAAAAATACAATTCTGGGAATGATAAGACGCCGTCCGGTTACACTTGATGATATCTTAGATGCCTTGATTATACATCGTAATGAGGCACTGAAGTACTTAGATGAATTAATTGCCGAAAAGAAAATTCAAATCGCTGAGCATGGCAACAAAAAATATTATGAGGCAGTAGAAGGATGATTGAACCAGCCGACCTGAATAAAAAAGAACTTTATCAATTACTGGTTGATGCAGCAAAGAACTGGCTTGCCCATGATGGACTATGGTTCCAGGCGGTGGAAAATAAATTTGGTATAGAATCGGCAATTGAACTGGACCGAGCAGCCTGGAAAAAATTTACTCAGATTGAGGCACGCCGGATAATGAAGCGGCTCGGGATGAAAACCGGTGGAGGCATTCCGGCCCTGATTCAGGCATTAAAATTCAGACTCTATGCCTATATCAATAAACAAAAGATCACTGAAATTTCTGACCGGCGATGTATCTTTCAAATGGTAAATTGTCGGGTTCAAGAAACAAGAAAGAGAAAGGGGTTGACAGATTTTCCTTGTAAATCCGTAGGAATTATTGAATATACATACTTTGCTCAAACAATCGATCCCGATATCAAGACAAGATGTATCTTCTGCCCTCCGGATCCCCATCCTGACGACTGTTATTGTAAATGGGAGTTTATTCTGGAAAGATAACTTTCTACGATATTCGGGACAGCACCTTATCGTTTTGTGAAAATTTTATTCCCTCCGCCTCCAAGAGTAAACGCTTCAATTTAATACCACCACTAAACCCCCCAAGACTCCGGTCAGATTTGATTACCCGATGGCAGGGGATAACAAGGGGAAACGGATTTTTTGCGAGTGACTGACCCACGGCGCGGGCGCCGCCTTTAACACCCACCCTATTAGCCAATCTTTTATATGTGATAACCCTTCCGCGGGGTATTCTTCGCACCGTGGAAAGAACCCGCCGAGAGAATCTGGTTAATTGAGAAAATGCCAACAATTTGAGCGGGATGTTCTGCCATTTGTGGTTGAGTAAATTTTCGGCGACCTCTCTCAATCTCTGATTTCTACCCGAAACCGCCTCAGGATAAAAAGATTTTATTATCTTCTTCACATTAAAGCGTGCCAACAAAATCTGTTTTATTACTATATTGTCCCCCTCCCCCACCCAGACAATACCAACCCGGCAAAATGAAAATTTTATTGTTTTATAATAGACAACCATCAGACAGTTCAGATATTCTTCAATTCCTTATAACGGGTATAAATGGGCAGAAGTTTCTTAAGCAGTTTATCCGCCTCCACGGTCCTCTTTATATAGGGGTCCTGAATATAATTGAGCACGATTACCAGAAATATTATATCCTTGAAATGTTCAATATAATCATAACTGCTGTCCTGTTTCCCTTCAACATATTTTTCCAATCTCTTTATTACTTCCATTATATTGGCCAATACCCCATATTCGCCATCTGACCTCAGACCTTGCTTTGCCTGTTTAATCTCCTGGGATGCAAACATTAAGGCAAGTTCCACCTTACTTTCAAAATCCTCCATAATCTTCTTTTTATCCCCAGGCGGTGGATTATAGGTGCCGATCTGGGCAACGGTTATATGTTCCCCCTTTTTGGTCCGGCCGTAAAAATCACCGATGCGGCGGATAAAATTGTTTGTTGGTTTAGATAATTCCTTACTGAGTTCTTCATCCTGAAGCCATTTCAAAGCAACCGCAGTCTTAATCTTCTTGGTGGTCTTTTCAAAGTGGCTCTCTCCGGGGATATTATTAAAAAAATCAATTATTTTATTCATATTGGCATTATTCAAAACAATCCTTTCATAATTTGGCAGTTTAAGCAGCATATAAAGCTGCTGGTTTATAGCATCTATTTTATCCTTCTGCCTCTCCGGAGACAAATCCGGGAAATGCTTTTCAACAAAAAACTTTATGAGCGATTTATTAATATTATACCTGCCCTGTTCCAACTCTTCTTTACTTACTGCACTGCAGCACCAATCAGCAAACCTTTCGATATCGGTCTTACTGATGAACTCTAAATCATAAGGTAATTCAGTTAGAATAGTATCAGGCTGCAGCCACCAGTGTAATCTAACCAGTATTTCACCAAGATTATCTAAATGATTCTTACTGGGCCAGGCCATTCATTCGCTCCTTTCTCGAATAAAGTCCAAAAAAGCAGACATCTTTTATAAACGCAGCACATCCCATAACCCCGGTCATATTCGCATAATTATGCAACATCCAGAAGTTGCCTAAAATCAATATTAAATTATACACATAAAATAGATTGTGGCAATATTTTTTTATCCATTTAAATAACTCACCTCAAGCGCAATATAAAATGCATAATGAAAGGGCAGAATAAAGCAGTATCCGCGAAAAACCAGGAGGATAATACCGGATAACTAAAACCCGGTATTTTAGACAGTTTCTACGCGATCCTTACCCAACCGTTTGGCTCGATAAATAGCCTTATCGGCATTCCGAACGAGTTCATCAGGAGAAAAGGCATTAACTGGATAAGTGGCAACTCCAATCGAAACTGTTATCCCCTTCGTTCCACCCCCTTTTAATTGAACAGGATTATTCTTGACCGCCTTCCTTACCCTTTCTGCAATCTTTAATGCCGGACTGCTATCGGTTTCTGGAAATATTACGCAAAATTCTTCACCACCGTACCGGGCAACAAAATCGGTATCCCGAATACTCCTCTTCAAAAGCCGAGCAATATGAATTAACATCTTATCTCCGGCTGGATGACCGTAATGGTCATTAAATTTTTTAAAATCATCAAGGTCGATCATTGCCAGACTAACCGGCCTTGAATAACCGCGTGCCTTTCTAAATTCATTATCCAGCATCAGTTCGAAATAGCGCCTATTCGCAATCTTTGTTAATCCATCAGTCAATGAAAACGATTTTGTCTCATCAAAAAGCCGGGCATTTTCAATTGCAATCGCTGTCTGCGCCGTAAACATCGAGAATAATCTGATATCCTGTTCCGTAAAGGCATTAAGTTTTTCACTTTCAATATTCAGAACCCCAATAATCCGACCCTTAATCTTCAAAGGAATCGCCGCCTCTGATTTTATAGAATGTTTACCAGAAATATAGAAAGAGACCTTTGAGACATCCGGTGCATAATAAGGTTTGCCAGTAGCTGCAACATAACCGCATATCCCCTCTTTCCCAATCTTCAGCCTTATCTTCTTTTTTATATGCTGCGAATAACCGTGTGAAGCACGGATATAGAGTTCCTTTTTCTCCGGGTCAATCAATAGGATTGCAATATTGGCAACACCAATTTTTTTTATGATGACCTCAAACATCCTGTCCAGGACATCATCAAATTCCAATGGAGAAATCAGTAATCGGGTAATCGCAGATGAAACCGTAAGGTCCCGGGCATAATTTACGGCATCCTGATAGAGTTTTGCATTATGCAGGGCAGCACTCAATCGGTCAGCGATCAACTCAAGAATCTTTACAGTATCAGAATTAAAGGCGTTCACTTCATTACACTCGATATTCAAAACACCAATCACCCTTCGTGATATTTTCAGCGGTATCGCAACCTCAGACCGGGTTGTTGTCGGAGCGAACGAAAGATAACGGGACTCCTTTGTGACATCATTTGCAACAATTGTTTTCCCGGAGAGGGCGGCATTACCAACAATCCCCTGACCAAAATTAAGTTTTAAATCCCCGGGGATTTCAGCACGGAAACCGCGTGAGAGTTTACGCAATACAAGTTTGTCATCTTCAATCAAAAATATCGAGACATTATAATTTTTAAATTTCTGAATAATCGATTTCGTAACACTTGAGCAGATGTCATCGATATTCAGGCTTCGGATTAAGCGCCGGGCAATCTGATTCATCAAAGAAAGTTGTTTTGCCCTTTCCATCTCCCCCTGTATTAATCTGGTATTGGCAACTATAAGTGCCGTCCTTGATGCAACGCTCATTAAAACCGAAAGATCTGCCCGGGAATAGCGATCATATTTTTCATAATCCCGGATTACCATTACTCCCTCAACATTATTTTTATATATCATCGGAACCCCAAGCCAGCTTTTTGCATCACAATCCTTATGTTTTATCCTGTGTCGGCGGCAGAATTTTTTTATATCCCGATTCAAAAGCAAAGGCTTCTTTGTCTCAATCACATACTCAGTAAGCCCCCCTGATAATTTTCGTGAATCCTCTGATAGTTCTTTACCGTCAATTGTGTATATCTCAAAACTGATTGAATTATCCTCTGGATGATAAATAGCAATATAGAAGTTGCTTGTATCGAAAACCTTTTTTATTTCTTTATAGATTTTTCTCATAACCCTGGGTAATTTATAAGAAGAACCGATTATACTATCAATATTTTGAAGGAGCTGAAATCGTTCGGCATCAACTTCCGCTACCATAAATTATTATATCCAGAACCGGATATTCTGTCAACATATTCAAAAAACTCACTCCACGGTGCTTTTTTACTTTACGGTTATAGCCGAATAACCACAGCCAATAACCAGACGGGCATCGACACCGTATAATGAATAACGATCCTTCTATAAACCAAACAAATCAAATAAACTATATAGAGGAAAATCATATAAACATTGACTTTATTTTTAAAATATATATAATACGGCTATGGACCTTTTTAAGAAGTGTCAGGCAACAGTTAAAGAAGTAGAACGGGCGCATCAACTTGGTATCTATCCATATTTTACACCTATTGAATCGGTTCAGGACCATCGTGTGATTATTAATGGCAGGGAATATATTATGATTGGTTCCAATGGATATCTTGGCCTGGCTGCTGATCCAAGGATAAAAAAAGCAGCGATCGAGGCGGTTGAAAAGTATGGTTCAACCTGTTCCGGTTCAAGATTTTTAAACGGCACCCTTGATATCCATATAAACCTTGAAAATGACCTTGCCCGTTTTTTCAACAAAGAAGGGGCAATCATATTTTCCACCGGTTTCCAGACCAATCTTGGTATTATCTCAGCAATTGCTGGAAAAAATGATATTATCCTTATCGACCGACAGAACCACGCTTCAATCATTGACGGCTGTCGATTGTCATTTGCCGATTTAAAAAAATACCGCCATAATGATATTGAAGACCTTGAAAGAATTTTGAAATCACTTCCCGACAACAAGGGAAGATTAATAATTGTCGATGGTGTCTTCAGTATGGAAGGGGACCTTGCCAATCTTCCTGAAATTGTAAAATTGAAACATAAATATGATGCACGCCTGATGGTTGACGACGCCCATGGGATCGGTGTCCTGGGTGAAAACGGGAAGGGCACCTGTGAACATTTCGGACTGCTCGATGAAGTAGACATTATTATGGGTACATTCAGCAAATCCTTCGCCTCCTTAGGTGGTTTTGTGGTTGCGGACAAGGATGTAATCACCTATATCAAACATACCGCCCGGGCGTTAATTTTCTCGGCGAGTATGACCCCGGCATCAGTTGCCAGTGCCCAGGTGGCACTTAATATAATAAAAAAAGAACCGCAAAGAAGAAAGCGCCTCTGGGAAATTACCGAAAAAATAATTAAAGGATTCAGGGAAATTGGGTTTGATACCGGAAACAGTGAAACACCGGTAATCCCGGTTATCATCGGTGAGGATGAAAAATGTTTTACATTCTGGAAATGGCTTTATGAAGAAGGCATATTTGCCAATCCTGTGATTTCACCGGCAACACCGCCAGGACGGGCGCTGATAAGAACAAGTTATATGGCAACCCATACCGATGAGGATATCGAAAAAATCCTTGATGTATTCAGAAGAAGTGCTGAAAAGTTCGAATTAACCCGATGATTGAAATCAAATCCGTGAAAGATAAAAAGTCCTTAAAAGAATTTGTTGAATATCCATATCAACTTTATAAAGAGAATAAATACTGGGTCCCGCCATTAAGGCGGGATGTCTATAAACTTCTTGATAAAAAAACCAACCCATTCTGGGAACATGCTGAGGCAGAATTTTTTCTTGCCTATCGCAACAATAAACTGGCGGGAAGGATTGCTGCAATTATTGACTATAACTATATTGACTTCTGGAATGAAAAGACCGGATATTTCGGCTTTTTTGAGTGCGATGACGACGAAGATGCAGCACGCGCTCTTTTTCATGCGGTCAAAAGATTCCACCATGAAAAGGGGATGGAAAAATTCATTGGTCCGATGAACCCATCAACAAATGATACCTGTGCCTTTCTTTTGGAAGGCTATTTCTCACCGCCTTTCATAATGATGCCCTATAACCCTGAATATTACCACCGTCTGGTTGAATACTGCGGTTTGACCAAAGCAAAAGACCTTTTTGCCTATTATATTGAAACGAAGAAGGCACCAATGGATTATTTGGAAAGACTCAGCTCTGTCGTGCGTAAACGAGTCAGGGACCTAAAAGTCAGGCCGGTGAACCTGAATGATTTTGTAAATGAAGTAAAGAAGATTCAAGAAGTGTATAACGATGCCTGGAGTAGAAACTGGGGATTTGTGCCAATGACCGATGCCGAATTCAAAGCGATGGCGAAAGAATTGAAGTCGTTTGTGATTGCCGATTTTGTAATTATTATTGAGATTGATAATGTCCCGGCTGCTGTTTCGCTTACGGTTCCAGATTATAATTTTGTCCTGAAAAAGATGAATGGTCGATTAGGTCCTATTGAGATAATTAAATTCTTATATTACCGGAAAAAAATCAAAGAAGCCCGGCTTATGGTTATGGGGGTCAGAAGGCAGTTTCAGAAGATGGGATTGGAGGCATTAATGTTTTTGGAAACATTCAAGGCGGGAGAACGTCTGGGTGTGACCGGTGGTGAATTATCCTGGATCCTTGAGGACAACCACGAAACGAATAATACGATTCGTAAGATGGACGGCAGATTATATAAAAAATATCGAATCTATCAAGGGAGAGTGTAGTATGGCAAAATACCGTATCGCCTGGCTTCCGGGTGATGGCATCGGTAAGGATGTGCTTGATGCCGCAAAGATTGTCCTGGCAAAAATAGGGCTTGATGCGGAATATCTTCCGGGCGACATCGGCTGGGAATTCTGGTGTACAGAAGGTGACCCCCTGCCCAAAAGGACAATTCAATTAATGAAGGATACTGACTGTGCAATGTTTGGAGCCATTACATCAAAACCGAGCACCATTGCCAATTCTGAACTCATCCCCGAATTGCAGAACAAAGGTTATGTCTATCGCAGTCCAATTGTGCGTATTCGTCAGAAATTTGACCTCTATATATGTAAAAGACCCTGTCGTGCCTATCCTGGTAATCCGCTCAACTATAAAGAAGGGATTGATATTGTAGTATTCAGGGAAAATACAGAAGGTCTCTATGCAGGGGTTGAATTCTTCCCAATTCCTGATGAGATGTTTAATATAAAAGGAATGGAAAAGGTGCCTAAGGATGCTGCGATTTCTTTAAAGGTAAATACACCGAAAGGCTGTGCAAGAATCATAAAAACGGCATTTGAATTCGCCCGGGCGAATAATCGTAAAAAAGTGACCTGCGTTCACAAGGCGAATGTCGTAAGGGCGACCGACGGACTATTCCTCAAAAAATTCAATGAAATTGCAAAAGATTATCCAGAAATTGAGCCGGATAATGCAAATGTTGATTCACTCTGTCAGTGGCTCTTAAAACGACCCTTTAATTATGATGTCCTGGTTGCTCCAAACCTCTACGGTGATATTATATCCGACCTCTGTGCCCAGATGGTGGGCGGCCTCGGTTTCGGAGCGAGTGCCAATATTGGCGATGACTATGCACTCTTTGAACCCACCCATGGTTCAGCACCCAAATATGCCGGCCAGTATAAAGTTAATCCCATTGCTACAATCATCGCCTCAAGAATGATGCTGGAATACCTCGGTGAAGTTGACGCCGCCCGGAGTTTGGAGAAAGCGGTTGAAGAAGTTATAAAAGAAGGCAGAGTGCGAACCTATGATATGGGAGGTAATGCCACAACACTTGAAATGGCACAGGCAATCGCAGATAAAATTTCTTAAATTTTAAATGACCATCATTGAAAAAATTTTTTCCCGCGCCTCCGGAACCAGGGTAAAATCCGGGGATTATATCTGGGCGAATCTTGACCTTGTGGCGATGCGTGATTTCGGTGGTCCAAATGTTGTGCGTGAATATAAAACATATTTTGACAATTCAAGGGTATTCAATCCTGAAAAAATCGTTATTACATTCGACCTTCATATACCAGCCCGTAATGAACTGGTGGCAAATAATCAAAATATCTTAAGGGAATTCGCCCGGGAACAGGGTCTGAAATTATTTGATGTGAATAATGGTATTGGTCAGCATATTATTATTGAAAATGGTCTTGTAAGACCCGGCGATATTGTCATCGGCACGGACAGCCATATGAATCTGCTCGGTGCAATCGGTGTTGCCGGCTTCGGTATGGGCACCACTGATATCGCCGGAGCAATGTATAAGGGCCGCGCCTGGTTTCGGGTTCCTTCAACAATAAAAATTGTGGTCTGCGGCGAATTCCAGAAATTTGTTGGTGCCAAGGATTTAATTCTATATATAGTAAAAAAGCTCAAAACCGATGGTGCATTGAACCGGGCGATAGAATTCTCTGGAGAGACTATCGAAAAAATGAATCTTGCCGCAAGGATTACCATTGCAAGTATGGTTACTGAAATGTCTGGAGATATCGGCTTTATCGAGCCTTCAGGTGAGATTCTGGAATTTATCGGCAAGCAAGAAGATGCTGAACCGATTACTGCCCATCCTGATGCCCAATATGATGAAATTTATGAATTCAATGTGGATGAACTCAAACCCCAGATTGCCTGTCCCCATTCACCAGACAATGTGAAAGATGTCAAGGAACTTACCGGAACAAAGGTTGACCAGGTATTTATCGGTTCCTGCACAAACGGCAGATTTGAAGATTTAAAAATTGCCGCCGAGATTTTAAAAGGGAAAAGAGTAAAGCCCGGGCTGCGTCTGATTATCGTGCCTGCAACAATGCAGGTCGCCAAAAAGGCGGTTGAGCAGGGACTTTATGAGACATTTCTCTATGCCGGGGCAGTCATAACAAATCCAGGATGTGCACTCTGCACTACCGGCCATCCCGGCATCCTTGCTCCGGATGAGGCAATGGTTTCAACCTCAAATCGAAATTTTATCGGTAAACTGGGAAAAGGTGCTATGGTCTATCTTGCATCACCGGCTACTGCCGCTGCCACGGCAATAAAGGGCGTAATTACCGACCCCAAAGAGATATGATATTTAAGGGTAGAGTCTGGAAATTCGGGGATGATATTGATACCGATCAAATCTATCCGGGTCGCTATCTACCGATTATCGATAAAAAAGAGATGGCAAAACATGCAATGGAAGGCACGACTCGGGCAAAGGAGTTCAGAGAGAATCTTAAACCAGGTGATATCATTGTTGCGGGGAAGAACTTCGGCTGCGGTTCTTCGCGTGAACATGCACCGGTGGCAATTAAAGAAGCAGGAATAGTATGTGTCGTCGCCCGATCATTCGCAAGGATTTTTCGAAGAAATGCAGTAAATATCGGCCTGGCAATTATTCAATTCGAAAAGGTTGAGGAAATCAAAGATGGCGATAGCATCGAAGTGAACCTCAAGACCGGTCGCATCGAAGACCTTACAACTAAAAAGGTCTATTCCGGAATTACCGTTTCAAAACTTGAGCTCGAGATTATGCAAGCCGGTGGATTATTAAATTATCTAAGGATGATAAAATGAACCAGGCATATGTAGTAAAAATCTTTCCCGAAATAAAAAAAATTAAAGACCGAAATCTGCGCCAGACCGTAATATCCACCTGGCTTCGGGCTGTTAAAATCGGCGGCTGGAAGCGGATTGATGATATCCCATTCACCCTGCTTATAAAGACGAAGAAGAGCCTTATTGAGCATACCCGCTCCGTTACCAATATGGCAATGGCAGTGGCAAGAATAAGGACCGATGTAGATATGGATACAATAATTGCCGGGGGGCTGCTGCATGATGTCGGAAAACTTCTTGAGTTCAAGAGGTCGGGCAGGAAATTTATAAAAAGCCCCCAGGGCAAATTGATAAGGCATCCGGTCTCTGGATATGGCCTGGCATTGGAATCAGGTGTGCCGGTTGCTATCAGCCATATCATCGCCGCCCATTCTTATGAGGGAGAAAAGACTGCCCGTTCCAGAGAAGCGATAATCATTCACCATTGCGACTTTATTGATTTTGATATTGAAAAAGGCGCTCAGTATTGACTATTCTCCAGGAATTAATATAATTGTCCAATGAAGATTTCTATTGTTGTCCCTGCCTATAATGAAGCAGTGAATATTCCCTTTTTAGTCGAAGAATTTGACGAGTTTGTGAAGAAGCATAAAAATTATGAAGTAATCATTGTTGACGACGGCAGCGAGGATGGAACATTTGATGTTGCCAATGATTATAAAAGAAAATATCTCAAATGCATCAGGCACAAACGTAATTTCGGCAAAACCAGGGCGATAATTTCCGGCACCCAGGTTGCCAGCGGCGATGTTATTGTAATCTTCGATGCGGATCTACAATACAACCCGAATGATATTCCGAAATTGATTGAACTGATTGAAAAGGGCGCTGATGTTGCCACCGGCTGGAAACAGGGAAAATACAGTAAAAAATTTGTCTCTAACATCTATAACTTCTGGGCACGAAAACTTTTCGGACTTGAAGTCCACGACCTCAATGCAATTAAGGCGTTTAAAAAAGAGATAATAAAAGAGATCCCCCTGCGTAAGGATTGGCATCGATATATCGTTCCCCTTGCCGCAAGTGCCGGTTTTAAGATTGCTGAAATAAAGGTCAATCTAAGGCCAAGAAGGTTCGGGGTCCCGAAATATCAAAAAAAGACAAGAATTCTGATCGGCCTGTTTGACCTTCTGGCGGTTAAATTTCAGTTAACATTTATGCAGAAACCCCTGCTCTATTTTGGAACGATTGGCTTCTTCTCAATCCTCTCGGGTATCATCATCGGGCTGGTGGCAATCATTTTAAGATTATTTGGCCATGGATTCAGACCCCTTTTATATCTTGTGCTCCTTCTGGTAATCGCCGGGATACTTCTATTCTCCCTGGGTCTTATTGGTGAGGCGATCAGAGCAATTATCGACCGACTTGAAAGGCGTGAAATCTAAAGGTCTCTACACAATCCTCAGGATTCTCATCGGCATATTGCTTATCGGTTTTTTGCTGTGGAAACTGGATATCCAGAAAATCCTTTTAAATATCAAAACCATGCGTTTGGATTTTCTCGTTTATGCATTGATCCCTTACTTTTTTTTTATTGTGGTTTCGGCCTGGCGCTGGCAGGTGTTACTCGACTTAAAAAAATTAAAACTGGGATTTGGCCGCACCTTAATCATATACTTTATTGCATTTTTTTTTAATAACTTCTTACCAACCACAGTGGGCGGCGATGTAATCAGGGTCATATATTCATCAAAGACAAGAAAGGCCGATGCCCTGGCGGTTGTGCTTGTAGACCGCATCCTGGGATTTGTTGGGCTGTTCATATTTGCATTGGCAGCAGTGGTCTATCTGATGATTATCAAAGGACAGAGTGAATTCCTCCCCTTTGTAATTATCGGTCTTCTGGCAATAATAATTATCACCCTGATCCTGTTTTCCCAAAAGGCATATCGTATGATTTCACCGTTGATTGACAAGATTAAACTATGGAAATTAGGATTTCACCTCAACCGACTCCACAACTCTGCCACTGAATTCGGAGGGGCATGGGGTCCAATTACCCTGTGTATTATTCAGTCAATCTTGATTCAAGCCCTGCTCGCCTTACCCCCGTATTTCGTGATGCAGGCAATCGGCAACTTTTCGGTAGGACTCTTACCATTTTTTATCTATATCCCAATCATCAATGTCGTCTCAATGATTCCAATCTCTTTTAACGCCCTGGGGGTAAGGGAAAATGCCTATGTTGTGCTCTTTTCAAGAGTTGGTTTAAGCGGTGAGGTCGCTTTGACCATATCCTTAGTCTCTTTCTTCTTGATATTCTTATATTCTCTCCTGGGTGGATTATTTTTTCTCTTTTACAAGAGAAGATAAAATGGCAGTTCCTCAATTTTTTATTTTTGGAAAGGAGGTTTTATGAAGGTTTGTATGATTGGAACTGGTTATGTGGGTCTTGTCTCAGGAACCTGTCTGGCTGAGATCGGGCATCAGGTTATCTGCGTTGATAATGATAAAAAAAAGATTGACATATTAAAAAGTGGTGGTATCCCTATATATGAACCGGGTCTTGAAGAACTCGTGACAAAGAATGTCACCCAGGGAAGATTAAAATTCAGCACCTCAATAAAAGAAGGTGTGGAAGAATCACTCTTTCTCTTTATTGCAGTAGGAACACCACCCAAGGATAATGGTGAACCGGACCTTTCCAGTGTGGAAAATGTTGCTGCAGAAATTGGTCAGACGATGAATGATTATAAGATTATTGTTGAAAAAAGCACGGTTCCGGTCCAGACCGGGAACTGGATTAAGACTGTGGTTCAGAGGTTCAGTCGTAAGGTCAGCGATTTTGATGTTGCATCAAATCCTGAGTTTCTCAGGGAAGGTTCCGCAGTTGAGGATTTTCTCAAACCAGACCGGATTGTCCTTGGTGTTGAGAATGACCGCGCCCGGGATAAACTATTAGAATTATATAAACCGATTAACGCACCAAAGATTGTCACCGATATCGCCAGTGCGGAACTGATAAAACACGCTTCCAACTCCTTCCTTTCAACAAAAATCTCTTTTATCAATGCGATATCAATTATCTGTGAAAAATCCGGCGCCGATGTGATGAAGGTGGCTGAAGGTATGGGCTTGGATAAACGAATCGGCCGGGCATTTTTGAATGCCGGGGCTGGTTTTGGTGGATTCTGTTTTCCCAAAGATTTGATGGCATTTATCGGAATTTCAAAGAAACTCGGTTATGATTTTCGGCTTTTAGAAGAGGTCTACAGAATCAACCAGGAACAGATGCTGAGAATGGTGAAGAAACTTGAACAGATACTCTGGAATCTCCGGGGAAAAAAGATTGGTGTCTTAGGACTTTCATTCAAACCAAATACCGATGATATGAGGTTTGCACCATCAATTACGATTATCCAGGAACTAAAAAAAGAAGGGGCGATGGTTCAGGCATATGACCCTGTGGCAATGGAAAAAGCAAAGACTATTATGCCTGAGATAAAATACTGCCAGAATCCATATGAAGTAGCCCGCGGTGCAGATGCAATTATTCTTATAACCGAATGGAAAGAATTTCGATCCCTGGATTTAAAGAGATTACGCGAACTGATGCGTCAACCCGTGTTCCTTGATGGTCGCAATGTCTTTGAATCAGAATCGATGGAAAAATTGGGATTTATCTATTCCGGAGTGGGTCGATGAAGGTATTGATCAGTGGGGGTGCAGGTTTTATCGGGTCTCATCTAGTTGACCGTTTTCTCAATGAAGGCGCAAAGGTTATTGTCGTCGACAACCTGATTACAGGATTGAAAAGCAATATCGCAGCTCATTTCAACAACAAAGATTTCGAGTTTATCAATCAGGATGTATGTGAATCTCTCCCCACAAAAGATAAGGTTGATTTGATTCTACATCTGGCATCACCGGCAAGCCCTTTTGATTATCTTAAATATCCGATTGAAACGATGCGCACCGCCTCAATCGGCACCTTTAATATGCTGGAGTTGGCAAGGAAAAATGGTGCACGGTTTTTGCTCGCCTCAACCAGTGAGGTATATGGTGATCCTCAAATCCACCCACAAACTGAAAAATATTGGGGAAATGTGAATCCGGTTGGACCACGCTCGGTTTACGATGAAGGCAAGAGATTTGCCGAGGCGCTGACTGCCGGTTTCTACAGAAAGTATAAGCTCCCGGTTGTAATCATAAGAATCTTCAATACCTATGGACCAAGAATGAGGCCGGGTGATGGTCGGGTTATACCAACATTTATAAATCAGGCGCTCAGAAATGAACCGATTTCAATCTTTGGTGACGGTAATCAGACAAGAAGTTTCTGCTATGTTGATGATATGGTTGAAGGAATCTGCAGGGCATCTCAAGTCAACCATTCCCAGCCGATAAATCTTGGCAATCCCAGAGAATACACAATCCTGCAACTTGCGGAAATTGTCAAAAATCTCTGCCAGAGCACTTCTCAATATAAATTCTTACCCCTGCCCCAGGATGACCCCCAAAAAAGAAAACCTGATATCACCAAGGCAAAAAAACTACTCCAGTGGGAACCGAAAATCGAACTTGAACAGGGATTAAAGAATGTAATTGAATGGTTTAAAAAAGAGAATCAATCCATACTGCATAAACGATAAATCCGGAAAACTTCATATCCAATAGATATTGACATATTCTCAATTATGGATATAATCTCTTCTATGAAAAAGGAGCAATATGCCAACGATTAATCAATTAATTAGAAAAGGCAGGACCAGGATCGTGGGTAAGAGCAAGGCACCAGCCCTCCAGGCAAACCCCCAGCGTCGTGGGGTCTGCACCCGGGTCTATACGACTACGCCCAAAAAGCCTAACTCTGCCCTGCGTAAGGTCTGCAAAGTAAGGTTAACCAATGGTTATGAGGTTACCGCCTATATCCCTGGTGAGGGTCACAATCTTCAGGAACACTCTATCGTATTGGTACGCGGTGGCAGAGTAAAAGACCTGCCTGGTGTGCGTTATCATATCGTGCGGGGTAAATATGATACTGCAGGTGTTGAAGGCAGAAAGAAGAGCCGCTCTCTATATGGTGTGAAACGTGGAAAACAGGCTGCAGAGCCAAAGTGAGGAACTATGGGTAGAAGAAGAAGGGCAACAATAAGAAGAATCCAACCTGATCCAAAATTTAACAGCACAGTGGTCAGCAAATTTATCAATAATCTTATGTGGGACGGTAAAAAAAGTACCGCACAAAAAATCTTTTACCGGGCATTAGAAAAAATTGAAAAATTAACAAAAGAGGACGGCCTTGCAGTATTTGAAAAGGCGTTAAACAATGTCAAACCTGTGCTTGAGGTGAGACCTCGTCGGGTTGGTGGTGCGACATATCAAATTCCAATGGAGGTAAGGCCCAACCGACGGGAAAGTCTGGCAATAAAATGGATAATCCGGGCCGCACGCCAGCGTTCAGAATATCGGATGGAGGACAAACTGGCACAGGAAATCATTGCAGCAAGTCGGAATGAAGGTGCTGCAATGAAAAAACGGGAAGAAATGCACCGTATGGCTGAAGCCAATAAAGCCTTCGCCCATTTCCGCTGGTAATTAATTTTATGAAAAAACCTCATCTTTTAGAAAAGAGACTGCAGAATGCAGCCCGCATTATGCTTCACGATTGTCTTGGGGTCAAGAAAAGTGAAAAAGCAGTGGTCATAACCGATGAATCCTGTCGACTTGTCGGGCTTTCTATCTGGTATGCACTAAGAGAAATTACCGACCCTCTCTTTATTGAAATGGCGCCCCGTGCTATCCATGGTCAGGAACCACCCCCTCTGATAAAAGAAATTTTAAAGGCAAGTGATGTCTTTTTAATCCCGACAAGTTACTCACTCACCCATACCCAGGCACGTATTCAGGGAAATCGTGCCGGGGCACGGGGTGCAACATTACCGGGAATTACCAGGGATATAATGATTAGAACACTGAATGCCGATTATCAGCGGATTGCAAAATTGACCAGGCGCCTTACCACCCTGTTATCGAATGCCCAAAAAGCAATCATCAGAACCGATGAAAATTGCGAACTTCAGGTTCCCCTCTCTAATCGAAAGGCATTTGCCGATACCGGCATTATTAAAAAAAGAGGAGAGTTTTCCAACCTTCCTGCTGGTGAGGCATATATTGCACCACTTGAGAACAGAAGTAATGGTTCAATCCTGATTGATGGATCATTTGCCCCGGTGGGCAGTCTGAATCGACCCGTCCGTCTGGAAATTAAAAATGGCAAAATAGTAAAACTCATTGGCAATCCCCATCTGAAAAAACTCTTTGCCCGCTACGGGCCAAAAGAGCGAACCCTTGCTGAATTCGGCATAGGGACAAATTATAAGGCACAAATTACGGGTAATGTCCTTGAAGATGAAAAGGTCCTGGGGTCAATACACATTGCATTTGGAAACAACCTGGGATTTGGTGGTAAAAATCGGGCAAAGATTCACCTTGATGGGGTTGTAAAGAAACCATCTGTTTGGCTTGATGAAAGGGTAATAATCAAAAAAGGTAAAGTCCTGCTTTAAGCCGTCTGTATTGATTGAATTTCTCCTGACCATTCTCATTATTCAAATTCCCATAAGGCAGGTAAGTTTTCTGGGAAATAAAACCCTGAAATCGAATCAACTAATCTCTGCTATATTATCAACCAGGGATACTGAATATAAAGAGATTAATCTATCCTATGATATTCATCGACTAAAAAAGCTCTATAAAGAGAATGGTTTTTTCCGCACAAAGATTGATACCAGAATAGATACCACTGAAAAAGGGATAATAATAAAATTCAACATTGAAGAGGGAGAAAGGCCGAAAATAAAAAAAATATATGTTCGAGGCTGCAAGCGGGAAAAAATAAAGGAGCTGTTCAAAATCAGAGTGAATGACTATTTCATCCGGGACAGAATAGAAAAGACAAGAAAGAATATTGAGCACTACTTCAACGACCACGGTTATCCTTTTTGTAATGTTTCGGTAATACCTAAACCGGATAACGCCTCGCTTGAGTTCAGCATCGAAAAGGATACCCTGTACTACATCGGCCGGATACAATGCCGGGGGTTAAAACAATGTCGGCCTGAAGTTATCTACCAGGAAATAGATTTTAAAACCGGCGACAAATTCAGCCGGAAAAAATTGCTCAAAAGCCAGAAGCAAATATATTACTTGGGATTCTTCAGCACGGTAAATTTTGAGATGCGCACCAGAAAACCCGACACAATCGACCTCATCTTTACGATGCAAGAATTGAAATCAAGACTCCTCAATTTCGGAGCAGGTATATCATTTCCATTGGGGTTTCTCCTCTCCTTCGGCATTGAAGAACTGAATCTGGCAAATCGAGGATATCGCCTCAAGATAAATCCATCGTTTAAAATTAACATTGAGCACGAATGGGAAGCAAAATTGGAAGGACAATATACTATTCGCCATTTTACACCGGCCCGGTTGAATATTTCAATATTACCATTTTTGTGGTACGAAGATAAAATTGAATTCATAAGACAAACCAGGGGCAATGAATTAAGACTTACCAAACTTCATTCTGAGAATATCCAGACAACCATCTCTCAGCAATACAAATTTGTTGATTTGCTTCCAAAACAGCCCTTACCCGATACATTTCGTGGTGTTACCAATAGTCTGAAATTCCAGACGATGTTTGACTATCGTGACCAGTTTTTCAACCCCACTCAAGGCTTCTATCTTAACCCTTCCATCGAATTCGCCGGAGGTTTTTTTGGTGGCGCAAACAACTTTATCCGCTCAGCAATCGATTTAAGGACCTTTATTAATTTTTTTAAAAATACCGCTGCCCAGCGTATCAAATTTGGGGTCCTGATACCCACTGACGGTGTAGCAACCTATGAAGAGTTCTATCTTGGAGGAGAATATTCCTTACGTGGATATCCTGACCACGCAGCAGGTCCGGATTCAATCGGAGAAGACCGTTATGGTAACATCCTTATCAATTACAACCTTGAATACCGTATCTCCTTACCCTATCGTTTTGGACTTGTGCTATTTTTTGACTGTGGTTATATTGATAATAAAATTGATTTCACAAAAAGTAATTTTTTAAAGACAAGTTCTGGTATAGGACTGCGCTATTTCACTCCGATTGGTCCACTGCGTGCCGATTTCGGCATTCCCCTTACCGAAAATGGCTATGGCATCTATTTAGGATTCTACAATATCTTCTAAATGATTTCTGAATGATGAAGAAAATTATCCTTTTAATAATTATTGCAATCCTGGCAATCACAATCATCATCGGATTCAAAAAGATAAATATCGGAGCTCTGACATTAAAGATTCTGGAACAAAGCGCCCATATCAAAATCGACTATAACACAATAACCGGCAATATCTTCTCTGGTTTTAAAATTAATGATTACAAAATCTGCATCTCTAAAACCGACAGCATCTATGGAACTGCGGCAAATATAAAATATCGATTCAATCCGCTTGACTTCAGATTTCCAAATTTCTTCCAGATTGGCCTTACCGACCCGGTCATTATTATTCAAGCGAAGGGAACTTTCAAAGAAAAAAGAAGTGTTATCCTTCCACAATTACATCTCAGTTTAAGGATTAATGTAAAAAACGGTAAGGTCATCTATGTAGAAAAGAAAAACCACGAAATCAAGAGAATATCAGGGCTGCTCTTCTTGGACTTTGTCGGACCAAAAATCTTCTTAAGCACGATGAATCTTTCATTTCAATTCCCGGCATACCATATTCTGATAAATTCGGCAAATATCAATACAATAATCAATCACAAAAATATTATTGCACGATTGGTGAAAATCCGGGGGCGAGGCATCAGAATAGATGCCGAGGCCGAATATCAATTCGCTGACCGAAATTTGTTAATAAAAGTAAAAGACGGCAATCTAAATCTCAAAACCCTCGCCGTCTATAAAGGCAGCATAAACTTTTCCGGGACATTGGGATTTCAGAAAGGCAGTATCCTTACAAAAATCCGCGGCCGGGTTAAAGACCTTTATCCATTCAATGAATTTCAATTTGAAACCGCCTCTTTATCTGACACCGTGCTACTAAATATCTTCAATGGACAGATTCTTGGCGGTAGTATATTTGCCCAGGTAAGGATTTTGAAGTTAAAGAAGATAGAATTTGAAACAAACTTTCATAATGTAAATATCACGAAATTCTTCGGCTATAAGTCTCCCCTCCTGATCAGTGGTTATCTTTCTTATCGCAATAAAAGATACACAGGATTCTTCAATTCACCGGTTGAGAACGGACTTGGATTCGATTCCCTTTTCGCCTTCGGCACGATAACAAACTCCCTTATCAATATTGATTCATTATACACACTCGAAGGAAAAAAGACCCTGATGATACAGGGCGGAATTAGCCCGCGCCCTGGTCTGCCCGGTAATCTTTCATTCAACTTCAACGACTTCAATCTCAATCGATTTTCAAAATACCTTCGATTAAAAGGCTTAATAAATGGAACACTTTCCGCCAACGGTGATTTATCAGATATCAAAAAAATCCGTGTCAGCGCCGATATAAATGGGAATAATTTTATATATGACTCCTTGAGAATTAAAAATCTCCATATCAAGACTGAAAATTTTCAGCTTTATAAAACAATAAAAGGGACAGAAGTTTCCCTGAATAACATCACCTATAAAAATTTCAAACTCCAGAAAATAATTTTATTTGTTGATAATAAAGGATTTTTAATGAAGGCAAAACAGAATTTTGATAGTCTCGTCTTGAAAGGTGAGTTAGACGACAGTCTCACCGGTAAAATTGATGAACTTGTCTTTGACTGCAATAGAATCAGAACAACCAATTGCTCCCCCATTCCATTCAATATACCACAACACAAAATTGATACATTACACATCAACTTCATCGACGGCAATATGACAATATCAATTTCCCCCCTGGATATCCGACTTAAAAATGGCAACCTGAAGAAATTGGCAAGACTATTAAATATAACTGAAGAGTTGAGTGGCAATTTGAATCTTAAATTTTCGAATAATATATTTGATATCCGTGCAGAAAAGATTAACTTCCAGGAAATCAGCAACGCTGCACTTACAACATCCGGTAAATATATAAACAAAAAAATAGATATTGATTCATTAACCATCACCGACACCGAAAATCAGAAGCTGTCTGTTAATGGTTTTATTTCACCACATTATTCTGAATTACAACTTGAACTGACCAATACCCGGGCCCGGTCTTTACAATTTCTCAAAAGGTTTCTAAAAAATCCGTCCGGTCGGATAAACGGCAAAGTTAATTTCAAGGGCAATATTGAAAAATTTGATCTATCCGGAGAACTTTTAGTTAAACAGGCGGGCTTCGTGATCCCGATAATCAGCTCACGCTTTGATTCAGTATCCGGCAGGATAATCTTTAAGGAAAACAAACTAATATTCAGGGATGCGAAGGGACTCGTCTCCTCAACCCGTGGCGGTAAATCCTTACCCACGGCACCGGTATACGCCGGTGGTTTTGTAAAGCTGCAGCCAAAATTCAGGGTGCGTGATTTCAAATATGAACTCAGTTTCAAGAATGCACCGGTTCAATATCTACCATTTGCATTTGGTATCGGCAGCGGCAACTTCACCATAGGAATGAAAAATGGTATTATGTTTTACAATGGTAATATCACACTCAAGGAGGCGATTATCCCAATAGATTTTGGAACCAAACTTGCAACAAATCATACGGAAACCAAAAGGGAATGGAGAATGAATTTAAAACTGAAGGCGGAACGTGATATATGGTTAAGAAATAAATCTGCGGATATAGAATTCGGTGGTGACTTGTATTTAATAAAAGGTAAAGGACCTTTATCAATATCCGGTAATCTGGAATCAAAAAGAGGACATTTCTACTGGCTTAATCATACCCTTGATGTCACCCGGGGAAGAATAACATTTATCCCCCAGGAGATTGTGGATCCAGAACTGGATGTGTGGGCTCAAATGAATACACGGCAAGGAACTAAAATTATCCTGCACTTTTTTGGTCCGGTCTCAGAACCAATCTTTGAATTCTTCACCGACCCACCCGGCCAATACAGTGAGCAGGATATCCTGACCTACCTAAACCTCAACATAACCTGGGAAGAACTCGATAAGATAAAACAGGGTGAATATGTTGGAAAGATTCTTCCCGGCAGCATTATCTCCTGGCTCGAAAGTGATGTATCACGAAGAATCAGAAAATATACGGGGTTCGACTATTTCCGAATCGAAACCCCATTATTTGAAGCCGATGAAAAAACAAGAGTGACGGTGGGTAAATATATTTCACGCAATCTCTTCATAACCTACACCTATGACCTGACCTCATTCTCAAATGAATTCAATGTTGAATATTTCCTGGACGACAAGAACGAAATCCTTATCAAAAAAGATGAAACCGGAGAATACAGCCTCCAATACCAATACCGCATTCGATTCTGAACTTTACATTTTACGCCGCACCTGGAATATAAAGTTCAGCAACAATCTTATTGACAACTCCAGTTCTACGAATATAATAAAATAATGAATATCACAATAAATGATATAATATATACATTCGCATTTATCATCGGCAGTCTGATTCTGGGCTTTGTGGTTCAGAATATCATCCTGGCAAGGTTACATAAAATAACCCTGCGCACAAAATGGGGAGGGGATGAAATTATCACCGCATCCCTGCGCGGTTCAATTGTATTCTGGATCCTGCTCGCCGGAATCTATGCAGCAATCATCCATCTCTCTTTAACACCTGAATTAGAAGGTATCATTCTCAAAATTCTCGTCGTAATATTTATCCTCTCGGTTACCTTCTTCTTTATGCGTCTAACAACCGGATTTCTACGGCTCTATAGCCAAAAAACCGCCGCCCTGCCTTCAGCCTCACTTTTGATAAACCTCACAAAAGGGATTATCCTTGTGCTTGGTGGTCTTATCATACTTCAATCCTTAGGAATCTCAATAACACCGCTAATCACCGCCCTCGGTGTTGGTGGTCTTGCCGTCGCCCTGGCATTACAGGACACCCTTTCTAATCTCTTTGCCGGATTCCATATCATCGTTTCAAAGATGGTCCTTCCTGGAGACTATATTAAACTTGGTTCAGGTGAAGAAGGGTATGTTACCGATGTCTCCTGGAGAAATACTACAATTCGCGCCCTGCCCAATAATATTGTTGTTGTGCCCAATTCAAAGCTGGCATCATCAATCCTTACAAATTTCCACCAACCGGCAAATGAGATGTCGGCGTTGGTCCAGGTCGGGGTAAGTTATGATAGTGATTTAGAAAAGGTGGAAAAGATAACGATTGAAGTCGCCAGGGAGGTTTTAAAAGAGGTCCCGGGCGGAGTTCCTGATTTTGAACCATTCATCCGGTATCATACATTTGATGATTTCAGTATTAACTTTTCTGTAATCTTAAGGGTTAAGGAATTTGTCGATCAGTATTTAATCAAACATGAATTTATTAAACGACTCCATAAAAGATATCGTGCGGAGGGCATTGAAATACCATATCCAATCAGAACCGTATTTATGAAACGCTGAATTCTATCTATCCCTTAATCGGGCATAGATATCCATCCCGATCCGGGCAGATAGTATCTTTTTTGCTGAATCCTGATTAGCCGATATCTCGTAGAACCCCCCACTCCCTTTTATGCCGAAAACTTCATTGGATTCGGCCTCACCATATGATTCCCTGATCCCTATCTCCCGCCTGTCAAAAATGAATTTCTCAACCCGCAGATTTACCGGAATATTTGTAATTAAATTACCAAACTTGTCGATATACATTATCTCGCCGAAAATCTCTTTACCGGAAAATCTTAACTCGGGAAATTCAAACTTTATATACTTCTCTATCCTTCTACCCAGCTTGTCTGGACTGACACCTTTACTCAATTTTGCAGCAGTTGGTCCAAATATATCCCGGCCATGAAATGTAGCACTAAGTATACCATCCGCCCTGATTTCATAAACCTTTGAATCATTATCATAGATATAAGAAAATACTCCGTTATCCGGACCAACAAAATAATATTTGTGCGACTCAACAATTACAGGAAGTCTGTCCCCACCCACACCCGGGTCAACCACGACCAGATGAACGGTGCCTTCAGGGAAATTTTTAAAGTATGACATTACCAGAAAGGCAGCAGACTTGACATCATACGAATCAACCTGATGGGTGATATCAATAATCCGGCTATGATTATTAATCTTTAAAATCTCACCCTTTACCGCAGCAACAAACCAATCCCTTTCTCCGAAATCAGATAAAAAGGTAATAATCCTGGACATAATCGACCAACTCCCTATGCCTTAATTTATACCTTATCCACTGATACCAGTTCTTCGGTAAAATCTGACTTGCACCCAGGCCGACCTTAACAATCAATGGGGCAATCTGGGATTTATATATTATGCGGTTATTACTACTTATCAGCGAAACAACAATCAAAAAAACAAAGGAAATAACCAATGCCTTTAAGAAACCAAATATTCCACCCAGAATACGATCGAAGATACCCAATGGTGTAAGATGAATCAGTTTAGAAACAAAACGCCCGGCAATTGAAACCACCACTACGATGCCAAGGAATATCAGGATAAAGGCAAGAACCTTGGGAATCTTTACCGTAGCCGAATAATGGACCGCAAAAAAATAGCCGAGAAGGATACCTGCAATATCAAAAATCCCGCGAACCAGACCGATAAAAAAGCCGTGGATTATTAAAACAGAGAATATAACAACAATAATAATATCAATCAATGTCATAATTCATTATAAATAACTCGCCTGAAAAGTCAATCCTGAGCTTGACTGAATCCCCACCATTTTTTCTCACTGAACAAATTAAAACAACTTATCATTTTGCGGCGTAAAATGATGTCTTGCCGACGCCCTGCTTATTACCTTTCTGTTTATCCGCTCTCTGATGCATCAATCCTTATTTAAACACCAATCCATCTTCATCTCTGTCTCTTACGCATCCTCAATAATTTATTCACCGTATAGGTATTCACCACATCCCCTGGTTCAAGCCAGCCCCGACGTGCCGTGGTAATGCCGTATCCCATCCAGGAAAGTCCTTCAACACCATGGGCATCAGTTCCAATCGAAATCTTAACCCCGGCCTCTTTAGCAGCCCTTAGATTCACATCATTCAAATCAAGCCGATCCCAGTACGCATTCAATTCAAGCCAGGTTCTGGTCTCTGCTGCATACTCAATCACCTTATGGATATCCACCTGATAGCCTTCCCTTGAAGAGATGAGTCTTCCCGTCGGATGGCCAATGATATCTACATACGGGTTATCCATTGCTGCACATATCCGTTCAGTAACATTCCTGGTAAACCCCTGATGCACAGAGGCAATAACCAGATCCAAATTTTTCAGCACTTCATCAGAAAAATCCAATTTCCCATCCTTCAGGATGTCAACCTCCAGACCCTTAAGCATTTTAATACGGGTAAATTTCTTATTCAAGCGGTCAATCTCCTCCCATTGTTTATGAAGCCTTTTAAGGTCAAGACCATGGGCATACCTTGCAGAAACCGAATGGTCACTAATAAGAATATATTCATAACCCAGTTCTTCTCCAGCCCGGACAAGTTGTTCAATTGTAGCATTTGAATCTGAATAATTAGAATGGATATGAAGGTCTCCGTGTATATCCTTCTTCTCAATAAGTCTCGGAAGTTTGTGCATCTGCGCCTTCTCAATCTCACCTCGATCCTCACGCAATTCTGGTGGAATATAATCAAGGCCCAATGCCTTATAGACATCCTCCTCCCTTTTTCCTGCACACATCCGCCGGCCCTTAAAAAGACCATACTCACTCAACTTCATCCCCCGCTGCCTGGCGATATTGCGCAGCTTAACATTATGAGCCTTTGACCCGGTGAAATACTGGAGTGCCGACCCATATGACTTCAGTGGAACAATCCTGAGGTCAACCTGCACCCCTCCCTCAACAATAATTGAACCCTTTGTATCACCCGCCGCAAGGATACGTTCAGTCTGCGGAAAACTTGTAAAAACCTCAATTATCCTTGCACCATCCTTCCCGGTCGTAAGAATATCAATATCGCCGACCGTCTCTCTGCCACGCCTTAGCGAACCGGCGGGTGAAATCTCTTTTAGTTTTACGGTCCTTTTCAGATACTCCACAACACTGAATGCAATCTCCCGGGCACGGGCAAGGGAAAGACGCTGATGTGCCCTCTCAAAAAGTTCAATCCCCTTTTTGATATTCTCCACTTTCTTTTCACCCATCTGGGGAAGTTTTGCCAGGGTCCCATTCTTAATAACCCTTTTTAAATCAACCAAATTTTTTACATTCAACTTTTTATTTGCCAGAGCAAGGGTCTTTGGACCCAGATTCTGAATATCAAGCAAATCCAATAGACTGTCTGGAATATCCTTGGTTGCCTCTTCATATTTCTTCATCTTGCCGGTGCGTAGATACTCATCAATCTTCTTAGCAATTCCAGCCCCTATCCCTGAAAGTTCCTGAAGTTTTCCTGCCCGGTGTATCTCTTCAATGTCCCGGGTCAGTTCGTCTAAGACCCTGGCCGCCTTCCGATAGGCGACCACCTTAAAAACATTCGCCCCTTTAAACTCCAAGGCATCGGCAATCCGTTCAAATATTCGAGCAAGTTCCTTATTCTTTTTCATCCAAATCTCACATATCCTTTTAATCTATTGAGCTATTTCGCCTTCTCCTGTCTCTTTGCATAAGCAACCATAAGCCTGCCCAGTCTTTTATAGCCTGCTTTAAGATACCACTTTTTAATCCAGGCCGATACCTGTCTCTTTGTCTCATCGGGAAGTTTTTCAAACTCCTCAGCCGCCTGTTTTGCCGCCTCATCCATATTCTTTAAAATCTGCTGCTGGGTCTCTTTATCAATCATAACATCCTCCTGATTAAATAAATTTTTTATACCAGCCTTTACCCGATTTTTGAAAACAGACTCCGGGACCCTTACCATTTCCTTATGCCGTCAAGCCAAGACCCTCTCTCCCGGGGAACAATATATATCATTCAGCCCCAGTTCTGATGCATACTAAATATATCACCATTTACATATTCCACCATATTAAATTTTAGCAAAATATCTATTGATGTCAAGGGTAAGCCGCCAGGAATTTTGTCTGAATCCACGCCGCTTCTCGCTGGTCGTAGAATCTATAATATACAGATACCGGATAAAAACCGCAGCTGCATCAGGATACTTCCCGGTTGACAAACAATTCCATTTGAGTAGAATAGATTATGGTTTACAAAGTTGTCAGATGCTATTTTAATGGTCGGACTGAACAGACCTATACCAGTAATATTCTGGAAAATAAAAAGGTCTTCCCGCCTGGTGTCAAAAAAGGGCAGAAGCGGCTGCTTCCGGTTCGAATTGCCAGGCTGAAGGCGGACTCTTTTGTCAAAAAACTAAAAGATATGAATAAGAAACGGCCAGTCATAGAAAGAACTTTGAGCCCGATAAAAGGCAAAAATTCTATCAAAAAAAAGGTTGAGTATGAATGAACCGGTCGGCTCATTAGAACTTTCCGGGATTAAAAAATTCAAATCCGGAAAGGTAAGGGAAATATTCGACTTAGGTGAAAATTTTCTAATTGTTGCCACAGACCGCATATCAGCATTTGACTTTATCCTCCCTACATTAATTCCTGATAAAGGTAAAGTTCTCAATAAGATTTCAGTTTTCTGGTTCAAAAAAACCGAGGATATTATTGAAAATCACTTTATTACTGACAATCCAGCTGCATATCCGGAAATTCTAAAACCATTTAAACAAATCCTGCACGGACGCTCGATGCTTGTAAAAAAAGCAGAGCCGATTGAGGTCGAATGTGTGGTCAGAGGTTATATTATGGGTTCTGCCTGGGAAGAATATAAAAATAGGGGCACAATTGCTGGAATAAAATTTAAAAACCTCCAGAAAGGTGACAGGCTTCCTGAACCAATCTTCACTCCAGCGACAAAGTCCCATAGCGGGCATGATGAGAATATTTCGTATGAACAGATGAAACAGATCGTTCCTGCTGAGGATGCCGAATTCATTCGGGGGAAAAGTCTTGAACTATATAATTACGCACATAATTATGCATTAAAAAAGGGAATCATCATCGCCGATACGAAATTTGAATTTGGCAGGGTCAACAATAAAATCATCCTCATTGATGAAATATTCACCCCGGATTCAAGCCGCTTTCTTGACCGTGCACAATATGAAAAAGAAAAGAAACTTATCTCTTTTGATAAACAGTTTGTGCGTGATTATCTGTTAAGTACAGACTGGGATAAAAATTCACCGCCCCCGGCATTACCCCGGGATATTGTTGAAAAGACCAGGATGCGATACCAGGAAGCGCTGAAAAGGCTTTCTGAAAGTTAAGACTACTCAGTAACCATCAACCCCAATCCTACCAGGCTGTTCAACACCAGAAATATCAAAATGGTATTTACTATTCCTAATATCGGAATGAAAAGCACTGCAGTAAGTAATGCACCAAGGCTTGAACCGATAAGGTCAAGGGCATAAATCCAGCCTGCCTTTTCTCTCTTTAGTATCCCGATACTCAGTGGAAAATGGAGTCCACCCAGAAATCCCCCCGAAAATACCAGAACTGCAATAAAGATATTTATTCCCGGAATATGAAAGAGGGATATCAATAAAATAACGGCAAAATATAATGCAGTGATAAATTCAACCCGAGAAAGGGTAATAACCAGATTGCCTCTTTTCATCGGTGAATGAAGATAATATATCGTGCCCAGACCGAGGCCGAGCATATAAAAGGCGATAATTGCACCAATCCAGCCATATAGATAACCATAAAAGACCTGAAAAAGAATTATCAAAACGACCTCAGCAGAAATTTCACTGGCGCCCATTGAAAATATTGAGGCATAGACTATAAATTTTTTACGGTAGAATATGAATACAAGCAACAAAGGTATAAAGAACAGCAGTGGATTCAGATTAAAAAATTTAATAAATAAACGCTTCAAATATAATGAACCTATGCCACCCCAGAGAATTGATGTAAAATAGTAGCAGACCGGTTTGAGGTCTGTATTCAAATAGCCGTTTGATTCCTCAATGCTACTTTTCAGATATTTCAATTTTTCCCTGCTGAAATTATAATCAAAATAGTAATCATTAACATAGCTCAAATCCAATCCCCTTTCTACTATTCTCCGTCTCAGAAGGTCAACTATCTTGTTGGATGCAATCCTCTTATCTCCGGCAATAAAGGTTGTCTTTGATGTCGGCAGGGCAAGCACATAGTTAAATGAACTCCGTAAGGTATTCTGAACCGTCTTAAGAAGCTGGCCATAAAGTGGACTGATGATATTGGGCGGCGTAGTAATATGTATAGAAAAAAAACCACCTGGCAGAAGAATTCTTCTTGCCTCCCGGAAAAATTCCCCGGTATAAAATCGGTTGATCTGGACATTCGTGGGATCCGGAAGATTGATGATTATTACATCATAATGTTTTTTGGTATTCTTAATAAAAAAACGGGGATCACCAAATATTGTTTCTAACCTTTCAAATTGTCCGAAATCCTGTCTGGTATATTGTTCCCCCATCTTGAAAAGCAGAAAGTCGAGTTCCAAATAGGTCACTCTCTTAACCATTGGATGTTTCAATATTTCTCTTATACAGCCGCCTTCCCCACCCCCGACCAGAAGCACATATTTCGGATTGTGATGCAATAAGAGTGCATAATGAACCGCCTCTTCACTTGTAAAGAGGTCGGGGTATGAAAAATCATAGATACCGTTAATATAAAAATTTACCTGGGTTTCAGATTTTGTTACGGCAATCACACCGTATTTTGATTGATCCAGACCGATAAGATTTTGACCACGCATCTGGAGCTTTCGGGAAAAATTTTCAATCGCGTTGATTCGGAAAAACAACAACAAAAACAAAAGGGGGATTAAAAGAAACCTTTTTTTATTAATAATAATCAAAACACACAAAAGCAAAACAACAAATGACAAAATTAAAATTCCATAGGTCGGCATAATCTGGACCAGCACAAATGATACCAAAATTCCTCCCGAAAATGAGCCAAATGCCTCCCACAGATAGACACTCTCCGGCATAATGATCCGGGATGCAGCAGGATAAAGTCCACCAAAGACGATACAGGTCGGTGCTAAGGCAATTATCGATATCAATATAATTTTACCAAGATTGATAATTTCTCCGAACGGCAGCGAAAATATCACCGGGGCAAATCGTATGAAGGTGATTGAGAAGACAATAGAAAAGGCAAGGATAAAAAGCAAAAACGCATAATTTAAATCCGGTTTAGCATGAAGACGAAAAGAAGAAAATAAGAAACTCCCCAGACCCATCCAGACAAGCCAGAAACATAAAAGAATTCCTGAAACAAGTTCATTGCCGCCAAAAAGCGAAAGGCCCTCCCTGATAATCAAAGTTTGACTGATTACTGCAACAAATCCGGAAAAGAAAACCGCCAATTCTATCCGCTTCACAGATAAGTTTAAGTAAACTGACGGAAAAATCAAGTCCATAATAATGCCGACATCCTGATTCATTTTATGCACCCCCGGGTGTAAACTCCACGAAAAATCTCAATCAAACAAACCCGAGAATCCCAAAACCTTATTTCCGATATAAAAATTCAGATAAATTTAATGCAAACCCTTAATTATCCTTGACTTTTTTAAAAAAATAAATATTATTATTATTGATAACCAGGAGGCTTGAAGGTGACATTTAATTTAAAATCAATACTAAGGGCTATGAAGATTCTGAAGAGCCAATTTATGACCGATGTGGCAATTGACCTTGGAACCTGTACAACCCTCATCTATGTTAATAGTCGAGGCATCGTCTTAAACGAACCTACGGTTGTGGCAATCGATACCAAATCAAAAAAATGTCTTGCCGCCGGTGAAGAGGCGAAGAAGATGCTGGGCAGAACACCGGGTGAGATAAAGGCAATTCGGCCGATGAAAGATGGTGTAATTGCAGATTTTGAAATGGTTGAACTACTCCTGCGCACATTCATCGAAAAGGTTCAGAAAAAGAGACTCTTTACCAGACCCCGGGTGATAATCTGTGTTCCCTCCGGTATTACCGAAGTTGAAAAGAGGGCGGTAAGGGATTCGGCTGAAGCAGCCGGGGCACGGGAGGTTTTTTTGGTTCCGGAACCGATCTCCGCGGCAATCGGTATTAACCTTCCAGTCCATTCAGCAGTTGGCAATATGATTATCGATATCGGCGGCGGAACAACCGAGATTGCGGTTATTGCACTCAACGGCATTGTGACGAACAGTTCAATTCGAACCGCAGGTGATGAAATGGACGATGCAATAGTCCAGTATATTAAGAAAAATTATAATCTCATCATTGGTGAACAAACCGCAGAAATGATAAAGATTAAAATCGGAAGTGCCTTTCCCACTGTCGAGGAGGGCAAGATTGAAGTAAGGGGTCGTGACCTTGTCTCTGGCATACCCAAGACCATAAAACTGACAACCCATGAAGTAAGAGAAGCGATTCAAGAACCGCTCTCAATGATTACCGAAGCAATCCGATTGACATTGGAGAAAACCCCGCCTGAACTTGCCGCAGACATTGTTAACAATGGAATATATATGGCGGGTGGTGGCTCTCTATTAAAGGGTATTGATACCCTGGTCCGTGAAGAGACAAACCTACCAGTAACCGTTGCACAGGAACCAAATAAGGCGGTTGTAATCGGCGCCGGTAAAATTCTTGAGGATATGCCCAAATTTGAAAAAGTCATCTATACGATGAAGAGAGAATAGTTGCGCCGCACCCAGCTTATTTTATTCGCTGTATTCATCACTATTTCCTTAATACTCTTCTTTCTAAATGACAAAAGTGCATTAATATTATCAGAAAACCTTTCTTCAATCCTTTTATTCCCTATAAAGGTAACAACCCAATTTCTGGACTACCTTAGTGTATCAAATACACGGATTGAAAATCTGGAAATTGAAATCAATCAGTTAAAACTACAAAATGCACAACTCAGAAAAATGGTGCCGTCTGATACCGAACAGTTCAAAGCAAAAAATTTTAAATTGATAAAAGCATTTATTATCGGCCGTGACCCCCAGAATATTAACGGCTATCTCTACATAGATAAAGGTCAGACTGACAGTATCACAAAGGGACAGCCAGTAATTGCCATAAACGGTCTGGTGGGAAAGATAAAATATGCTGGTAAAAACCTCAGCATTGTTGAAACCCTGGAAAACGAAGGGTTTGCAATAAGCGCGATTGATATCAAAACCGGAATCCATGGTGTGGTAAAACAGAAACAGGGGCTCCTGTTCGATTATATCCGTAATATTGATACTGTAAATATCAATGATTCAATCCTGACATCAGGAATGAGTCAAATATTTCCCGGGGGTATCCTTATCGGCAAGATAAAAAAAATTGTAAAGACCGAAGACACCTTCTTTAAAAAAGTCTACCTCACCCCTGCAGTTAGAATAAATCGGCTCACATCAGTATATGTAATATTGAATCAAAAAAAATTACCGAAATGATACGCTATTATATTTTATATTTTATCCTGCTCTATCTCACGCTGCCGTTTAACTGGGTGATAGATTTTATCGCAATCTTTGGTTTTTTTATAATCTTTAACGAAGACGAGCATTTTGCACTGATATACCTGTTTTTCAGTGGTCTATTACTTGATTTATATAACCCTTCGGCCCTGGGCAAAAATACCTTAATCTATACTCTTCTTGCCCAGGGGTTAATCTATACAAAGAAATATATCTCCCATAATCTTATTACTACCCTTGCAGCATTCACCGTCTTCTTTGCACTTAAAACCTTACTGATTCAACTCACCCACCCCGGCTACTTCACAATACTGCAGATTATCTTAACAGAAATTCTATTTATCCCTGCATTTTTAATACTCAACCGAATAAAGTATGGAATATGGATGAAGAGCTGAAAAAATTCAAAATAGTTAGAAATGTATCTCTTCTCTTTTTTGCCCTTCTGTTGTTTACAAGTCTGAAACTTCAATTAATCGAGGGCAGGAAATATTACCGCCTTTCTGAAGAAAACTGCATTCGGGAAAAGTATATTGTTCCACCGCGTGGTAAAATCTTCGATCGAAATAATATTGAACTGGCAAATACCAGACCGGGATTTTATGTCTCGGTCACCCGGGCATGCGTTGATGAATCGAGTTTACAAAAGATTGCAGATATTCTCGGCATTAAAGAAAAAATAATTAAGGATAGACTCCATCTGCAAAAAAATCCGTATGTTCCGGTCAAGATTGCCCATGATATTACCTATCAACAACTCGCATTAATTGAAGAAGAATTAGAAGACCTCAAGGAAGTTCAGGTCGGGGTAGAACCTTTAAGAAACTACCCATATCAGGACCTGCTTTTCCATGTAATCGGCTATGTAGGTGAGGTAACCGAACAGGAACTAAAAGATGGAAAATACATACTTGGTGACTATGTCGGCAGGATGGGTCTGGAAAAATTCTATGAAACATCTCTACAGGGGAAAAGGGGTGTTGAATATATTGAGGTCGATGCCCGGGGCAGGGAACTAAGAAAATTGAGTGAAAAAAGACCATGTCCCCCGATACCCGGGAAAGACCTTTATACAACACTTGATGTCGCCCTTACAGAATCGGTTGCAGTCTATTTAAGCAATTATGAAAGGGCCGCCTGCGTCTGCCTGAATCCTGAAAATGGTGAAGTACTTGTCCTCTATTCAAAACCCGGTTTTGACCCCAATCTATTCATCCACGGTATAGAAAAAAGCCAATGGCAGATAATCAATAAAGACCTGAATGCCCCTATGTTCAATCGGACCATAATGAGCTGCTATCCTCCGGGCTCCACCTTCAAACCATTTATCGCATTGGCGGGACTGGATTCGCGAATGGTTGATAAAGACAGATATTTTAAACCCTGCTTTGGAAAACTGCGCTTAGGAAGGCGAATCTTTAAATGCTGGCGTCCTCATGGAAGACTCAACCTGATTGATGCCCTGATAAAATCCTGTGATATCTACTTTTATCAACTTGGAACATTTATCGGAATTGATACAATTGTCTCAAGGATTAAAAAAATCGGCTTCGGCAAAAAAATGGGCATTGATCTTCCCAATGAAAAAGAAGGATTTTTACCGAACCGAAAGTGGTATGAAAAAAGATATGGCAAAAACTGGACCTCAGGTCATATCTACAATTTGAGTATTGGTCAGGGCGACCTTCTGGTTACTCCACTGCAACTTGCCTGTGCCTATACGGTATTTGTCAATGACGGGAAAATACCTATCCCCCATTTAATTAAGACCGATTCAGTCAAATATATAGATACCGGCATTTCATCTGATGCGATAAATATCGTATGTGAAGGCCTCAAAGGGGTCGTTGCCGCCGGTACCGGCATACTTGCCCGGCTTAAGCATTATGAAGTCTGGGGTAAAACCGGCACGGCACAGAACCCTCATGGAAAAGACCATGCCCTATTTATTGGTCTTGCCCCGGCTCAAGACCCAAAGATTCTTGTCTGTGTGGTTGTGGAAAATGCAGGTCATGGCGGAAGCGTTGCCGCACCCATTGCCGGCCGTATCATAAAGGCATTCCTTACCCAGGAAACTGCACTCACGGAAAAATGATAAAGAAAATTGATACCACAATCCTAACCACGATTATAATGCTGACAATAATCGGCCTTATAATGATTTTCTCAGCCGCTGGAAAAAATTATTTTATCCGGCAGACAATATGGCTCGGCACAGGACTTCTATTTCTTTTATTATTCTGCCAGGTCACACCTCGATTCTGGTCAAACTTTGCCCCGATTGTCTATGGCCTTTCAATCCTCAGTCTCATCTTTATCCTTGTCCACCATTCAGGTTATCCCCGAAGATGGATTACATTTAATTCAATATCAATTCAGCCCTCAGAATTCGCAAAGTTTGCAACAATCATTATGCTTGCGAGTTATCTCTCAACAAAGAAAAGTTTAAAAAAATTCCCTGATATACTGGTGCCGCTATTTATCATTGCAATTCCAATGTTTCTAATCTTTATCGAACCGGACCTCGGCGCCTCCCAGATATTCTTTCCCATTCTTCTTTTGATGCTCTACTGGTCGGGAATGCCCGGCGCCAAACTCTTTATCTTCTTCTCACCCATCATTTCTGCTGCGGCAAGTTTCTCGATATATATCTGGGTCGCATATATGATATTCCTCGTTGTATTCCTGTATTTCCATAAACAACTATATGACCTTATCTACGGATTAATTACAAATCTTCTTGCTGGTCTGATGATGCCGGTCATCTGGAATTCATTAAAGACCTACCAGCAAAAAAGAATTATCAGTTTCTTTTCTCCCTGGCTCGATCCCCGGGGTATGTCCTGGCAGGTTATTCAATCAAAGATTGCAATCGGTTCAGGTCGCATATACGGAAAAGGCTTCCTTTCTGGAACCCAGAAAAAACTGGCTTTTTTGCCCGAACGACATACCGATTTTATCTTTTCCTGCTTGGGTGAAGAATTCGGCTTCCTGGGTATTGCTATAACAATTATACTATATATTTATCTCTTCTATAAATTATTGAATCTCGCCCGGGAAACAAAAAACCGATTTTCCAGCCTCTTTGTTATCGGGGTGTTTGCCTGGCTCAGTTATCAGACATTCTTGAATATTGGAATGACGATGGGTCTCATCCCGGTTACCGGAGTGCCGCTTCCCTTTATAAGTTATGGTGGCTCGGCGCTTTTTGCCGGACTTATGGCAATCGGTTTATGCCTTGCCATCTCAAAACATAAGATGATATATTAAAAGAATAACCGTTCTCTCCGACGAACCCAAAATCTCAAACAAGTATACATATCCATCGGATAAAAAAGATTGACATATTTGTAAATTTGATTATATTATAGGTTAAGGAGGTTCAATGAAAAAATTATTAGGTGCAACTATTTTAATCTTTACACTATTCCTTCTTTCCTGTGAAACCGGGCTTGAAGTAAATCTCGACTGCACACTGAAACATACCGCCGAGGTTATAAATCTGGAAAGTAATATCCTGGGTCCAAAAGATGAGGTATTGATAAATCTCACTTGGACATTCAACTTAGGAAAACCCGAAGGTGATTCCGTAATCATTCAGCGTTCTATTGGAGATTCCACAAACTACACAACCATTGCCAGTATAACCCCGGTTGAAGAAAAGATGTTCTATAATGATAATGATTCTCTCCTCACACCGGGAACCACCGTCTATTATCGGTTGTCTCTGGCAAATAACGGTAAAATTGACGACTTTATCAGCCATGATGTTGAAATCCCCTCAGCCCAGCATTTCTACAAACCATCCGTCGATACCCTGGGAGATACCTTAAATATCACATTTGCCCAGTTATCAGAATTTGATGATTGTAAAGTTGCAATCTATAAATCATTCTCCACCAATCCGGACAGCCTCATAAATTTAATTAATCCACTTTTTGATACAACTCTTACATATCCTGATACCTCAATTCAGATTATCCTTTCAGATAGTGTCTATCCTGACACGATGGTCTATACAATAAGACTGCTCTCTTCGAAAAAATTAGAGCTGATCACTGATTCTTCAATCGGCTTCCGCGCCTTCTTCAAAAAACCTTAATGATATAATACTAAAATATGGCGAAGACAGAGCTTGATGCCCTCTTAGAAGAATTGGTCCTGAGCGAAGGCTCGGATCTTCATCTCCGTTACGGAATACCTCCGCTTTTTCGAATTGCCGGAAAACTTCGAAAGACCGAACATCCTCCCCTTGATGATCAAAAGCTTGAGGATATCATCTTCGGCTTGATGAATCAGACCCAGCGCAAACAGTTTGAACAGGCCCTGGAATTTGATATGGGCTATGAAATCTCAGGCGTCGCACGGTTCCGGATAAACTGTTTCAAACAGATGGGGCATCTTGCGGCAGTAATACGAATCATCCCATTAAAGATAAAGACCATAGATGAATGGGGATTTCCAGAAATATTTAAAAAAATCGCCACCCTATCGCGTGGTCTGGTACTGGTAACCGGTCCAACCGGCAGTGGAAAATCTACCACCCTGGCGGCAATGATTGAATATATAAACCAGAATTTCCGCAAGCATATCATTACTGTTGAAGACCCGATAGAATTTCTCCACCAGGACAAACAATCTGTTATTGAACAGCGGGAGATCGGTATCGATACCCACTCCTACAGTGAAGCATTAAGAAGGGTGATCAGACAGAATCCAGATATTATTTTGGTCGGTGAGATGAGGGATTTAGAGACAATGGCGCAGACCTTAACTGCTGCCGAGACCGGCCATCTGGTATTTTCGACCCTCCATACAATTGATGCAGTCCAGACCATCGACCGAATAATTGATGTATTCCCGCCTGCCCAGCAGCAACAGATAAGACTTCAGCTCTCAATGACCCTTCAAGCAGTGATCACCGAAACCTTAGTGCGTAAAAGGAATGAATCAGGCCGGATTGCAGCATTTGAGATTATGGTCTGCACCCCGGCGATTCGCAGTGCAATAAGAGAAGCAAAGACCCACAATATATACACTGCTATGCAGACCGGTTCAAGACTGGGAATGATACAGATGGATCAATATCTTAAAAATCTTCTGCGCCAGGGAGTTATCGACTATGAAGAAGCATTGGCCCATTGTAATAATCTTGAAGAATTTGAAAAGAGGCTTTGACAATGTCAAAATTACAGGAATTACTTAATATCCAGACCCAGTATAATGCCTCAGACTTGATTCTCAAAGTAGACTCTCCACCCATAATGAGAGTTGATGGTGAACTGCAAAACCTGAACCTGCCTCCATTAACCTTAGCTGATATTGAATCCGGTATTCTGGAAATTCTTGATAAAAAAAAGATTGAAATATATAAAAGGACATATGAACTCGATTTTTCATATGCAATGCCCACTGGTTATCGATTTCGGGTAAATCTATTCAGGCAGAAAGGCAATCCGGCTGCGGTATTCAGACTGATCCCTTCAAAAATTCCTGGTCTTGAAGAACTCGGCTTTCCTAAGCACTTAAAAGATATAGCCTTAAGACCAAGAGGACTTATCGTGGTTACCGGTCCATCCGGATGCGGAAAATCTACAACCCAGGCATCACTATTAAATTATCGGAATGAAAATGATACCTGCCATATCGTAACGGTGGAAGATCCTATTGAATTTATCCATAAAAATAAGAAAGCACTGGTGACCCAGCGTGAGGTAGGCAGGGATACCCATTCTTTCGCCAATGCCCTTAAATTTGTGCTCAGGCAGGACCCTGATGTAATCCTGGTCGGCGAGATGAGGGACTTAGAAACAATATCCCTGGCGATAACTGCTGCCGAGACCGGCCATGTCGTAATTACAACTCTCCATACATCAGATGCAATATCAACAATCGACCGAATCATCGATGTCTTTCCACCCTATCAACAGAATCAAATAAGAATGCAGTTATCACTCAATCTTATATGTATTATATCACAAAATCTCTTAAAGCGTGCCGATGGAAACGGCAGGGTAGCAGCCTATGAAATACTGATAATGACCCCATCGGTTAGAAATTTGATAAGAGAATCAAAAACCCACCAGATTTCATCAATTCTGCAAACCTCACAGCAGACAGGGATGATATCCTTTGATACCTGCGTGGCGAATTTTGTAAAGAAAAAAATCGTCACCCTGAGAGAAGCAGAAATCAAGGCATTAAATCCGGGGGCACTTCATAAGGAGATCGAAAGCTTTAAAAATATATAGTGGCTAAAAGTTCTCTACTTTGCCTGAGCAGTTCAGTTCAATATATAAAAGGTATTGGGCCAAAACGTGCCCTTTATTTTAAAAAAATCGGTGTTGAAACTGTAGAAGACCTTCTATTTCTTGTTGCACATAGATATCTTGACTACTCAAAGGTCTTAAAGATAAAGGACCTGAAAATCAATGATGAGGCATCGATTATCGGACAAATCATTAAGGTCGAGCAGAGAAGAACCCGGGGAAAGCAGATTCTCATACAGGTCGCCCTGCACGATGGCACCGGGACAATCGTAATTAAATGGTTCAATCGACCGGACCTGAAAAATAGATTCAAACCCGGGAACTGGTTATTTGTATCCGGCCAGATTACATTCTTCTATGGAAAACAGTTAGTAAATCCTATCTATGAACTTATCGATGAAGAAGAGAAATCTAATAAATTATCCGGCACAATCCTTCCCATCTATCCCTTAACTACAGGTCTTAAGCTGTGGGATGTGCGCCGTGCTGTGCGCATTGCACTTGATAATTGTCTTGATGAAATAAAAGAAACCCTGCCCAATTCAATAATCGAAAAAAACCGCCTTATGAGATTAACCGACGCCGTGCGCAATCTCCACATTCCATCATCCATAGAGGATGCATATAATGCCCGACGACGACTTGTCTATGATGAATTTTTCTTTTTTGAATTAACCCTGGCAAAAAGGCGGGCGATGATAAAAAAAGAGCCGGGCATTGCATTTAAAGGTGATGCCAATCTGGCAGAAAAATTCATTCAACAACTCCCATTTGAACTAACCCGGGGACAGAAAGAGATAATCAAAAAGATAAAACTGGATATGTCCCTGCCCACACCGATGAATCGTCTACTCCAGGGTGATGTCGGTTCAGGAAAAACTGTGGTTGCGGTCTATGCAATGCTCATCGCTGTGGAAGCAGGCTATCAAGCAGCACTAATGGCACCCACAGAAATCCTTATTGAACAACACTTCCTCGGTCTTTCTCCAATCCTGAAGAAAATTGGTGTCCAGACAGTTCTGTTAACAAGTAGTATCAAAGGACCGCAAAGGAAAAAAAACATCGAAAAGATTAAAGATGGAACTGCCCGGGTAATATTTGGAACCCATGCCTTGATTGAAGGTGAAATAGTATTCGAGAATCTGGGCATTGTAGTAGTAGATGAACAACATCGGTTTGGGGTTATGCAACGCGCCGCCCTTGTTAATAAAGGCATAAATCCGGATTTCCTCGTTTTATCGGCAACCCCTATCCCCCGCACCCTGGCATTGACCCTTTACGGTGACCTTGATGTATCACTGCTGAAAGAAAAACCCCCACGCCGTGGTGAAGTAATAACAAAAATCATTCGGGAAAATGAAAAGCAAGATACCTTCCGTTTCATAAGTGAAGAACTCAATCAGGGAAGGCAGGCATTTGTGATCTGCCCGATAATCGAAAAATCAGAAAAACTTGACCTGAAATCGGTCAAAGAGATAAAAGAAGAAATTTCCACCGCATTTCCTCATTTTCGCACAGAAATCATCCATGGCCGACTAAAGAGTAATGAAAGGCTTCACATAATGGAAGAATTCCGTCAGGGTAAGATAAATGTGCTTGTCGCCACTACAGTAGTAGAAGTTGGCGTTGACATCCCTAATGCTACAGTAATGTTAATCGAACATCCTGAGAGATTCGGTTTAGCACAACTACATCAATTAAGAGGGAGGATTGGCAGAAGTACCCGGCGTGCCTACTGTTTTCTTTTATTAAATCGCTATGTCAGCAATGAAACATTTCAACGGATAAAATTTTTCGAGAAAAACAGTGATGGTTTTGCCTTAGCGCAGCAGGATATGAAAATACGGGGACCGGGTGAAATCCTCGGCAAACGACAACACGGTCTCCCCGACATTAAAATCGGTAACCTGAATAGAGATCAGGACTTACTCTTTCAGGCACGTGATGACGCATTCGCCCTGATAGAAAAAGACCCGGAACTTGAACTGCCTGAACATTATCCGGTCCGCAGACGATTAAAAAAGTTGATTCGGGATGTGGATTTGCTCCGAATCGGTTGAGAAAATGATATGCAAAAATTTAATAAAATTCGATTAGAAGTTTTTAAAAATATAAAAAAGGGAATTAACCCGATAATAGTTATCAACCTTTTATCTATAATATTCTTCGGATGCGCCCAGATACCGGGTAATATTGGTAAGGCACGAGCGATTGTGGTGGTCAGTTCAAAGGTCGATACCAGCCTTATAGAAAACAATCTCCAGATATACAACTATCTTCCGCAGAAAGAACCGCTCTTCAGTTTCCTCTTCGTCCCCGACACGCTCTTCAAAAATTATGAACATTATCATACAGTATTTCTCTACGGTTCACTTAAAGATGATTTCATACAAATAATGCTCAATCCTGAGGCGCGTAAGGCAACCGAAAAGGATACATTTACCCTTTTTAAATTAACCGACCTCTGGGCAAAAGGACAACTTGTATTCATCCTGGCGGTTTCTGAACCCCAATTTATAGCGGCGGGAATTTCTAAGTATCGTCGGGCACTCAAGAAGTTATTCCAGGACAATTATTATGAACGGATAAAACAGAATTACTACGCCCGCGGCATGGACAGGAAAATCAAAGCACGCCTGCGCCGGTTTCATATAGATTTTGACCTGACAAACGAGTGGATGATAGATTCAACATATAAAAAAGAAGGATTTATCTCAATCCACGCCCATTTCCCTGATCGCAGTATATTCTTCTACAAAGAAAAATTGAGTAACCCCTTAAATGATTCTTTTGCAATTTATAAACGCGATTCCTTAACAAAAAAATATTATCAAGGTGACTATATCCTCAAAGAATCCACCAGAAGTTATTCAATAGAATTTAAAAATATGAAGGGGATAGAACTTAAAGGCATCTGGCAGAACGATTCCCTTGTTGCGGGTGGTCCTTTTATCAGTTATTTTCTTACGGATCAGAAAACTCTTTATATAATCGATGCAATGCTCTTTCTGCCCGGAGAAAGAAAGACTGATTACTTTACCAAACTTGAGGTCATCCTGAATTCTTTTGTTCTTGCACCTTGACAAAGTCCACAAAATGATTAATATATATAATATATGGAGGATGAAAAATGAGCACATTAGATTTTTCTGAAATTGCAAAATTGAATGAACGATACAACAAAGACCCAAAGTCGCGCATCTTTGTGCAACTCGCTGATGCCTATCGCAAAAATAATATGGTTGAAGAGGCATTGGATGTATTGCATAAGGGATTAGAAATTCATCCTCGGTATCCACTGGCACATCTGATACTGGGTAAATGTTATATGAACAAAAGGATGTTCCCCCAGGCAAGAGATGCATTTAAGAAGACATTAGAACTCGACCCCCAGAATATTGTTGCCTTCAGGATGCTGGCACAGGTTTGTGAAGCACTCAGGGACGAGACCGGTCAGATTGAGGCATACAAAGGCATCCTTGCTTTAGACCCGTTTGACAACCAGGCAAAGGAAAAACTTGACCACCTTGAATCGATGCAGAAAAAAGAGCCCCTCTATACAATGGCAATGGGTGAAGAATACGAAAAGCAGGGAAATCTAAAGGAAGCCCTTAAGATTTATGAACATCTGCTGTTTACTGATCCTACTGATATTATATTACAGAATAAGATAAAGGAATTAAAAGAAAAAACCGGCTCCCGGACTGTCCAACCAAAAGTAGAAAAGATTGAGGGACTCCAGGGTGTGGAACAATTTTTTAAACCTCAATCAGTAGAACCAGAAAAACCACCTGAACCAGCACCTCAAAAAGATGAAGAAATCAGATCCTTAGATGAATTTCTTGTCGAGACAAAGCCTGCTCCAGAAACCCTGGCGCCTTCATCCGCTGAACCCAGGGAAGAAGTTAAGGAAGAAGTTAAGGAAGAGGTTGAAGAGAAACTTGATACCCTGCATTCTTTTAAAGAAAAAGAGACTGCCACAGCTGAACTAAAAACCAGGGAAGAAGAAATCGCAATTGAACCCACCCATTCGGTAATCGAATCAGAAGCTGCAGAAAAACCTCAACCAGAGATTGAACCGGTTCTTGAATCACAACCGGTTGAAGAAAAACCCATCAAAGAACCTGAAGCAATCACAGAAAAACCCGAATCGGTTACCGGACAACCCATTGAAGAGCCAAAACCCGAATCGGTTACCGAACAACAACCCATTGAAGCGCCAAAAGTTGAATCGGTTACCGAACAACCCATTGAAGCGCCAAAACCTGAATCGGTTACCGAACAACCCGTTGAAGAACCAAAAGCCGAACCGATTACCGAACAACAACCTATTGAAGAACCAAAACGCGAACCGGCTACCGAACAACCCATTGAAGAACCAAAACGCGAACCGGCTACCGAACAACCCGTTGAAGAGCCAAAACCCGAACCGATTGCCGAGCAACCCACTGAAGAGCCAAAAGTTGAATCGGTTACCGAACAACCCATTGAAGAACCAAAACCCGAACCGATTACCGAACAACCCATTGAAAAACCAAAAGCCGAATCTGCTCCTGAAAAACCTGCCGAAGAAAAATCAGCTCCAGAACCAGAAAAAAAAGAAGGACCAACAAAGATGAAAGAAGATGATTTTAAATCATTCCAGGATTGGCTTTCCGGACTTTTAAAATGAAAATCAAGAATATAGAAAAACTGGTTAGGTTACTGGAAAATAGTATTATATCAGAAATTGAAATTACAGATTTCTGGGGTCGAAAACTTAAAATAACAAAATCAAGTAATAATACCAAACCCCAGACAATAAAATCTGAAATTAAAATTGCCGAACCGGAAAAAAAAGAACCGGAACAAAAGAAAAACCTCGTTGCGATAAAATCGCCAATCGTTGGAACATTTTACCGCGCACCATCGCCTGACGCCCAACCCTATGTTAATGTCGGTGATATTGTGAAACCGGGACAGGTTGTCTGTATTGTTGAAGCAATGAAACTTATGAACGAAATTGAATCAGATGTTGCCGGTAAAATTGTTAAGATTCTGGTCAAAAATGAAGAGCCAGTTGAATATAATCAAGAACTGATGCTCGTCGAACCATTATAAATTAAGAAAGGATATATTATGGAATTAAAAACCTTACTTGAAAAAATGATTAAAGTAAATGCCTCAGACCTCCACCTCAAAGCAGGTTCACCACCAGTCTTCAGAATCGATGGTAAATTGGCTGAAGAGAAAAGTGAATCACTTACACCGGAGGTTCTAAAAACAATGGCATATCAAATAATGACCCCTTCCCAGCAGCAGACATTTGAGAGGATGAAAGAGATGGACTTTGCGATTGGTGTAAGGGGTGTGGGTCGTTTCCGGGTAAATCTCTTTTTGCAAAGAGGAAGTATTGCAATTGCAATGAGGGCAATTCCCATTTCAGTGCGCCGGATTGAGGAATTAAACCTGCCTCCGATTCTCAAGGATATGTCACTCCGTCCAAGGGGGTTGATTCTCTGCACCGGAACCACGGGTAGTGGTAAATCTACGACCCTGGCCGCAATGATTGAACACATAAACGAAAATGTATCCCGACACATTATTACAATTGAAGACCCCATTGAATATCTTTTCCGCGATAACCTTTCGATAATCTGCCAGCGTGAAGTATTAATGGACACAGTCTCATTTTCTGTTGCCCTGAAACATATCCTGCGTCAGGATCCTGATGTCATATTAATCGGTGAAATCCGAGACCGAGAAACTATGGATGTTGCACTGAAGGCTTCGGATACCGGTCACCTCGTTCTATCAACCCTGCATACCCTGAATGCTACGGAAACGATTAATCGTATCATCTCATTCTACCCACCGCATCAGCACCAGCACATTCGGGTACTCCTTGCAGCAACCCTCACCGGTGTTATTTCTTTAAGATTGCTTCCCCGCGCTGATGGTAAAGGAAGAATTCCGGCGGTTGAAGTCCTTGTCTCTACCTCCACAATCAAAGAATATCTCCTGGACCCGGTAAAGACCTTACTAATTCAATCAGCAATTGAAGAAGGTTACGGTCAGTATGGAATGCAAACCTTTGACCAATCGATATTCAAACTCTATAAAGACGGTCTGGTCTCATACGATGATGCAATTCAGGCAGTAACCAACCCGGATGAATTTAAACTGAGACTGGTGGGTATTGAAGCTACAGCAGAAAGAGGCTGGGGTCAATTCGATAAAAAATAATTATCGAAAACTCACATAATTCAATTAAAAAAACAGATGTTATTAGTTTAATGAAATTCAAAAAGATTCTTATTGCCAATCGGGGGGAGATTGCAATTCGTATAATCCGGGCGGCGAAAGAGCTCAATCTCAAAACTGTTGCAATATATTCAGAAATTGACCAGGATGCCCTCCATACAAGGCTTGCCGATGAATCGGTATGTATCGGTCCTGCACCAAGCAAAGACAGTTACCTCAATATCACCCGTATCATCAGTGCTGCTGAAGTAACCGGCGCAAAGGCAATCCACCCCGGATATGGATTTCTTGCAGAAAACCCTGAATTTGCTGAAATCTGTGAATCCTGCGGCATAATATTTATCGGTCCAAAACCTGAACAGATAAGGGCAATGGGCGATAAAGTGGAAGCCCGCAGAACAATGTCGAAAGCAAAGATAAAGGTAATTCCCGGGACTGAAGAACCGATTGAATCATTTAATCAGGCGAAGGATATAACGAATAAGATTGGTTATCCGGTTATGTTAAAAGCGGTTGCCGGTGGTGGTGGTAAGGGAATGAGGGTTGCACATAATGATAAGGAACTGGAGAGTGGTTTTCGTATTGCCCAGGTTGAGGCAAGGACTGCATTCGGTGACCACCGAATCTATATTGAAAAATTCCTCCAGGAACCGCGACACATCGAAGTCCAGATCATCGGTGATGAATACAAAAATATTGTTGCCCTTGGTGAACGGGAATGTTCAATTCAACGCCGACACCAGAAACTGATTGAAGAATCACCATCACCTATAATAGATAATCACCTGAGAAAAAAATTATTGAAGACTGCGATCAAGGCGGCACAGGCAATAAACTATCGTTCCGCAGGAACCGTTGAATTTCTGATGGATGAGAAGAAAAATTTCTATTTCCTGGAGATGAATACCAGGATTCAGGTTGAACATCCGGTAACCGAAATGGTTACCGGCATCGACCTTATTAAAGAACAAATTCAGATCGCCCTGGGAGAAAAATTGTCATTCAAGCAGAAGCATGTCCATCTGAGTGGGAATGCAATCGAATGTCGAATCAATGCCGAAGACCCGGACCGGAACTTTATGCCTACCCCTGGTAAAATAACATTCTTTCATATGCCTCAGGGTATCGGAGTCAGATTTGATACACACATCTTTGCAGGTTATACGATTCCAAGCCAATACGATTCATTAATCGGAAAATTAATATGCCACGGCTCTTCACGGGATGAGGCAATTGCACGCTCACGCCGCGCCCTTGAGGAACTCGTCATCGAAGGGATAAAAACAACAATCCCCTTCCACAAGAAAATTATGTCACACCCCAAATTTATAAAGGGTGACATATCAACTAACTTTGTTTCAGCACTTGATAGCGGACATTTTTAACAAAAATACCATCTAAATCCCCTCTTATATTTTGTTAAAAAAAAAACACATATTTAAAATGTTTTATGAATTTATCGTGCACAAAGGTAAATCTTATTACAACGGTCTGAAAGAATTTGTCATTCGGATCGGATAAGTACAGCGCCGAACAATCACAGTAAAAAAACCGCACCAACCAAATACTTGACTTTATTAATTTAAAGAATAAAATTGGTTATGGTAGGAATCGGTTATGATATTCATCGCCTGATTGAAGGTAGAAAATTATATCTCGGCGGTATTCATATTGACTATCCCAGAGGTCTGCAGGGCCATTCTGATGGCGATGTCCTAATCCATGCGATCTGTGACGCCCTGCTCGGCGCGGCAAATCTTGGAGATATCGGTCTGCATTTTCCGCCCACTGACACCCATTACAAAAATATTGCAAGTATAAAATTATTAAAGGCGGTCGATAAATTCCTTCAGCGCGCCGGGTTTATGGTAAAATTCATCGATGCAATCATCATTACTGAAGCCCCGAAACTTCAGTCCTATATTCCAGAAATAAAAAAAACCATTGCCCAGGCAATCAATATCCCGGCTGGTGCAGTTTCAATCAAGGCAAAGACCAACGAAGGACTCGATGCCGTTGGCCGGGGTGAGGCAATCGCTGCCTGGGCGGTCTGCCAAATAGGAAAGGTCTATGCTGCCCCTGAAGGATGATATAAGATCCTCATCAAGGCCAATCATAACCTATGCTATTTTATTAATAAATATCTTTGTTTTTATATTTGAACTATCACTCGGTTCGTCATTAAATGTATTCATAAAAAATTTTGGTGCAACACCATATTACATCTTCCATCCGACAAATATCCTTAGTTATTTATCCCTCTTCACCAGTATGTTTATCCATGCAGGATTTATGCATATATTTGGTAATATGCTCTTCCTCTGGATATTTGCCGACAATGTTGAAGACAGACTCGGCCATGCAAAATTTATCGGCTTCTATCTAATCTGCGGCATTGCTGGAGCCCTGCTCCATACAGTCACTTCGCCGAACTCAATAGTGCCAATGGTAGGAGCAAGTGGTGCAATATCCGGTGTACTCGGTGCCTATGTTCTCTTGTTTCCCAGGGCAAGAATCCTCGCCCTGATTCCATTCGGGTTTTTCCTCCGCATCGCCTATCTTCCATCATATATATTTTTGGGCATCTGGTTTCTATACCAATTTCTCTTCGGCGTCTCCACCATCGGAACCAGAGGAGGGGTTGCATATTTTGCCCATATTGGAGGATTTGTTGCCGGTCTTTTGCTCGCAATACCATTCAGAAAAAAGAAGACATACACTTATGAAATATTTTAATAAATTAAGGAGGCAATATGCTTGAGATTTTATTACTGGTTGTGAATGGACTTTATGGATTCAGAACACCCCCCGCCAATAAAGTTGACCCCCGATGTTATAAACAGGAATATATCCGTGCCTGGGTATATTTTACTGATAAAAAGATTAAAGTTGAAGATTATACAAAAATCATTAATACCACAAAATCGCAGATGAAAAAGGAAACCATCAATCGGAGATTAAAAAGGGCAGGAATTATTGATTATGCTGATATCCCAATCTGCGAAGATTATATTGATGAAGTAAGAAAGCAGGGTGGCATATTGATTCATCGTTCAAAATGGATTAATGCCGCAAGCTTCTGGATATATAAAAACGACCTTGATGATATCGCCGGACTCGACTTCGTCTATAAAATCGTTCCGGTTGCAACATTTACAATGCCGGTTGAAACAGAAGCGGCAGTTAAGGATACGGAAAGCTATGGGCTTTCCTATCGCCAGCTAAAGATGTTTACGATTGATCAAGTCCAGGAACTTGGTGTCAGTGGGGCGGGAGTAAAGGTTGGTATTCTTGATACCGGATTGAGAAGAAAACATACCGCCCTGAGTGATATTGATGTAATTAAAGAATACGATTTTCTTGGTGGTGACCAGGTCTTCTTTGATAACATTCCGGTCACACCGAAATATGGTGTATACAGTAATATTCTATTTAATAAAACTGACTCAAGGTTCAACATCTTTCTTACTGGCGACACCGTGAATCTAAATAAACCGGTACGCGATATTCTCTATACATTTTCCACAGACAACGGTAATACCTGGCAACCGATTGAAAAAATTACTAATAACTATAATAACTGGGCTGATCAACTTGCCGTATGTGGTAATGATACAACCTTTATTTTTTATCATGACCGATACGGCTTAAAATATATAATCTTCTCCGATTCGGTGCTGACTTCTTCTACACCGCTTATAGATGGTGGTTATTTTGAACCCGGTGCAATTCGATATGGTGATACAGTCTATGTAGTATTCCATTCCAGAAACACCCTATATCTGAAAAAAGGGACTGCCTCCGGATTCCTTTCCCGAATCGCAATCGACTCCACTCCTGCAACAATAAAAAACAGTATTGCAGTCCTCGGCCGGGGAAAATTAGGAATCTTCTATTCAGTAATCCCTGATGATTCACTCTTCTTTCTTTCTTCTTCAATCTCCCAGACAACATTTACCCGCCAATATCTCGGCACCGGTAATCGGCCGTCAGCAATAACAAATGGTGATACTATTTTTCTCGCCTACAATGATATGTCTCAATCCCCGGCTTCAATGGTTACCTACAGGAGTTCCAACAATTTTGGAAGTGATTTCAATAACCCCATCCGTCTTTCCCAAAACCTTGCATCAGTCGGCAAGATATCAATTGAAAAATCTGGTGGTAATATTCTAACTGCGTGGGAGAGTCAGGGTAAAATATACCTTCGCGGTTCCAGTGATAACGGCAATAACTTCGGCCCGCTCGATTCGCTGAATACAGAATTTGCCTATCTGCCAACCCTGGCAAATACGAGTACTGCAATCGCAAAGATATATGCAGTGCGTGGTGATACAATCACTGACGATGCACCAGGTAATCCCCAGTACTGGTATCCACGACACGGCACCGAGATGCTGGGGATTATCGGTGGATATTTCCGGGATCGATATATCGGTGTTGCCCCGGGGGTTCAATTCCTTGTCGCCAGGACTGAAAACCCGGATTCCAATTATGAATATCCGATTGAGGAAGATACCTGGATTAATGGATTGGAATGGCTGGAATCGAATGGTGCTGATGTTGTAAACAGTTCCCTGGGATATTCAGATTGGTATTCCTGGCCCCAGGACTTTGATGGTCAGACATCACCAGCATCCATTGCCGCAAACCAGGCAGCAAAAAGGGGAATGATTATTGTAAATGCATCCGGAAATGTCGCAGTACCACGCATTGTAATTCCCGGAGACGCTCAAGGGGTTATTACGGTTGGCGGTATCGATTCATTATATAATCGCTGGCAGTATTCTGGTTATTTTCCAACTGGTGATCATACAAAGAAAAAACCCGATTTGGTCTGTCTGAGCGCGGCACCGGTTGTGATTGACCCGGACTCTGCAGATTCATATCTCTATTCATTCGGCACATCAGGAGCAACTGCAATAGTTACAGGCATCTGTGCCCTGCTGCTTGAGGCACACCCTGAATGGAATGTCGATTCAGTAAAGAACGCCCTTTTCTCAACGGCAAGTTATGCGGACACACCAAGTGATAGCCTGGGATATGGCTGGCCCGATGCCTATCAGGCAATCCAGTTCCACCAGGCACCGTATGAAACACTGCGCGGCAATGTCTTTTTAACACCCCATCCCAATCCATTCATACCGGAAAGGGATGGGTACATCTACATTCCATTTAAATTGAGTGAAAAGAGTGCCGTCGAGATAAGGCTCTATTCATTGAGCGGAAAATTAATAAAAAAAGACGAACGGGAAGGACTTTTGATGCCGGGTAAATACGTAGATACAAATCCCCAATCACTAAAGGCAGCATTTATCTGGGATGGTAAAGATGAGAATGGACGGGATGTAGGAAGTGGTATCTATTACTGCCTGCTCATCACCTTTGGCAGCGGTAATGATATCATCAAAATCGCCCTGATCCGGTAGCCCGGGTCAAAACTTTGTATTTTTATATTCTTCCATCCTTTAAGATTATCTGATTATGGGATTTTTGAATACCATATACCGAACAATGGGCTTCCCATTGAGAGATGAAAAGTTAAGTATCAGTTCCCCTGTGATACTATATCGTCCTGGAATAATCCTCATCTTCTGGTTCGGATTCGGTCTTATCATATTTATCTTTATGGACCGATATGGTCGAAAAAAAGGATTTTTGTCTTCATAAGTTATTAAATTATTAAAAAGGAGGAATTGTGAATACAACAATCCTTATTGAATTTATTATTTACTTGGGTGTAATGCTTGGTGTGGGATTCTATTTTGCCCGCAAAAAAATGAAGCAGGTAGATTTCCATCTCGGCGGTAAAAAGATTCCCGGATGGGCGCTTGCCCTGTCTGAAAGGGCAACTGGAGAATCTGCCTGGTGTCTTCTGGGACTTACCGGTTTTGCATTCGCCTCAGGCCTCTCTTCCATATGGATTGCAGTCGGCTGTGTGAGTGGTATTATTGTTTCCTGGTTATGGCTGGCAAATCAATTCCGCAAAGAAAGGGATAAATATGATACCCTCACCCTGCCCGATTATTTGGCGACAAAATACCAGGAAAAAGGTAGTATAATCCGCTGGTTTTCCAGTATCATAATCATCTTCTTCTTCATACTCTATGTTGCAGCCCAGTTCAGTGGTGGAGGCAAGACCTTAAATATTACATTTGGCTTACCGGTCCAATGGGGAATCATAATCTCCGCCCTGGTGGTTATTATCTATGCAATGGCTGGCGGATTCTTTTCCGTTGTCTGGACTGATGTAATCCAGGCAATTTTGATGATTATCACCCTGGTTATTACACCGATTGTCGCCCTTATTGCAATCTCCCGGCACCATCTCTCAATTAGTCAGGTGTTATCACAGGCTGGTGTCGGACTTGGGTCCTGGACCGGTGGTGCAGTGGGATTTGCCGTGGGTATCCTTATCTTCAATAACTTTTCCTGGTTCTTTGGATATCTGGGCGGCCAGCCCCAGCTCGATGCACGATGGATGGCAATGCGCAGTGACAAAGATGTTAAGATCGGTGCAACCATTGCAATCATCTGGACCTTACTTGCCTATACCGGTGCAATCCTCTTAGGAATCTCGGCGATTGTCCTTTACGGCACAAAGGCGGTTCCCGACCCTGAGCAGATCCTTCCCTTTATGTTAATGAACCTTATGCCGGCCTGGCTTGCCGGAATCCTGCTTGCTGGTGCAGTTGCCGCAATGATGTCCACTGCGGATTCCCAACTCTTGATTGCAACCTCATCAATCAGCGAAGATATAATTCATAAAGCGCTAAAGAGAAAACTTGATGATCAGAGTCTGGTTACGATTTCGCGAATCGTGGTGCTGGTTGTTGGAATAATCGCCCTGATTATGGCATTTACATCAAAAAGTCTAATCTATACGATTGTAGGCTGGGCCTGGGCTGGAATCGGTTGCTCATTTGCTCCGGCAATTATTTTATCCTTCTTCTGGAAGCGGTTTAATGGCACCGGTGTTATAACTGCACTGGTCTCAGGATTTATTACAACTGTAATATGGATGACTACCGGCCTGGATAAACTCTTTACTGCCCGGGCTGCAACATTTTCGGTTGCCTTTGTGCTTGCGGTTTTGGTAACCCTTATCAGTTCTTCAAAAAAGGATTAGTATTATTTAGTTCTTCCGCAGCACTTCTTATATTTTTTGCCACTACCACAGGGGCAGGGGTCATTTCTGCCCACCTTGATTTCTGTCTTCTTAGATTTCGTCGCCCGCTTTTGCGAACCGGAACCAGCCCTGGTTTTCTGCCTTGTCCGTTTCTTGGGTAAAGCTGCTAAAAATTGTTTTTTATATTCCCTTACGGTCTTATTAAGTTGAAGCCCCGGCCTTGTATGTCCCTCAGATTCCAGATAAGCCGTTAACTTAACCAGTATTTCAGGAACATACTTCGCCTTTTCAGGTGTAAGATTCAATTTCTGTGGTGCAAAAAATGTAAGGAAATGACGGATATGTGCTTTATCAGTTTCCCTTATCTCCTTATGTTCCACAAAGAAAATATAATCGAGAAAACTCCTGGTAATATATTCTGCATTCTTCTTATAGGATGGGGTTTTCTTCTTGAAAAATGTGGTAGTGAGAAAATCCCGGGTCAGGGAATTGGTCAGATGAACAAGACGCTTCTCTCGTTTTCTTTCATCTGCCTTCTTTTCAAGAATATCAGTTAATGCCATAGTCTTCTATTATACATCCATCCAGTCCATTGTCAATATAAATTGCATATCGGCAGCTTTGACGAGTCAATTTATAAAATTTTGTATATTTATCAGGGAGAGTGTTGTTAAAGTAATTTTTCCGAGGGGGGGGGGGGATAATCAAAATGCCGGTCCTGCCATTTATAGTTAATACCCTCTACCCATCAATAATATTGCCTCTCCTCCTCAGTCTCATACTCCCCACAATTCTCAACACAACGCCTCTTCAATGACTCATACTCCACATAAGTCTCCGGTAAACTCCCCGCCTTAAAAACAATAATGTATTTCCAACCATTCCTCTGGCAAATATTAAAAATCTCCTCATTCGCATATAAACCATCTAATAATAAACAAATCCTTAACTGCGAAAAACGCTCCCCTAAACGCACCAACAAACGATACGCCGCATTCAACTCACAATCCTGTAAACCCTGACCAACCCCCCGATTCTCAATAAACTCCGTCTCCACACTCAAAGCAAAACCATTATATGTAACCAATTTCGCAGCCACCACCGGATGATAATAAATCACTTTCTTACCCCGCTTAATCACCACCTCACGAGTCAAACAATGCTCACAATGCCGACGCTCAAACGAAACTAAACCCGTCCCATCAATGCTGATTAAATAATAACCACCAAGCCGAAACCGCGCTAAACACTTATTCCGAATCAACCGATTAATCAACCGAGCACGAAATTCATATAACCGCCAATAATCAAATTCCGCTAACAAATTCCCTAAGGTATCAGCATGAGGCACCCGCACTAAATGCCGCTTCACCAAAAATGATAAATTCCGAATAAATCGCCCACTATTAAAATCATAATTTATCTGACGACGGGAATCACGCCTCAATAAAAATAATAAAAGCCCAACCCAGAGCATCGTCTCTAATGAATATTTACAACTCTTCACCCGCCGCGGTTCTTGCAAAGACCGCAACCAACACCGAAACTCAGGAAAAAAATGACAAATCGTCTTGTAAAAAAATCTTTTTAAATTGGGTGGCCGAAATTCCGCCCTGGTGGTCATCTCACCCCCTTTTTACATACCCCTTAACACTCTCCTTAGTCATCCCTTGCTCTAAAATATTTATTAACTCAATCATCTCCTTATGAATCTTTACCAAGCGTGCCCGTGCCTTACGAAACCGCTGATAATTCCGGGTAAGCCTCTGATAATAAACAATCTCAGATTTACTGAGTACCCGATTCAACGTCTTACCACCCTCAGTCCAGTAAAAACGCCAGGCAATATGCAACTTTCCTTCCCGCACACAAACACAATTAGCTTTACCACACTTACTAAAGGCTTGATAAACACCACCCCGGAGCAAGCGCTTACGCTCCATAAAGATGGTTATTAATTTTGCTTCTTCATCAATGAGGTTTCTCAACTTAAGGCGTGCTTCACTGATTTTCATGTCGTCCTCCTTCTGGTTATCTATTATATATAGAATAACAAGGTTGTCAAGGAAAAAGGTAAGTGATAAAAATTAATTTTTCATAGATTGAATAGGTTATATAAGATAATCCCAAAGCACGCCATTTTAACGCTAAAAATTAATCGACCGGTGAGAAAAAAACTCACTCGTCAAAGCTGGCATATCGGTTTTCCACCTTTTCTTTTCAATCTTTCAATAATAAGAACATTCCAATCAGATTTAACTTCAAGTTCTGTCAATCGTGATTTTAATGTTTGCTGTTTTAACAACAAAACCGCGGCAACAATAATTCTCTAAAACCAGACTCTATACATCGTTTTAACTTGTTGGACACTGCAAACCGTTTTATCTTAAGGCATCGTTGTGAGATAGCAAAAAATGTCTCTTCACCTTACTATTTAGCAGGAACAGTCTTAAGTAAAAAACGCAAAAATCAGGTTTCAGTTTTATTTAATAATCCCCAACCAGGGTCCAAGGAGAAACTGCATTCTGCCGATCAAAAGACTGATACGAGCCATCACAGTATAACCAAATGAGGCACCGAAGCCGAGCATAATGAATATAATCCCTAAATTGGCAGTCGGTTTTAGAATCCCCTTTCTCTCGCGTGAGAAGAAAAAATAGATCAGTGTGCTTACCACACCCACAAGGCCGATAATCGCCCAGAGTCCGGTATCCCATCTTTTAAATAAATCGGGGATAAGTAATGTCCCCTGAATCTGTTTGATGATATAAGTCTGAAAGGTAGCCGGAATTGCTACACCTGAACCCCAACCAATAAGAAATGCAATCGGCAATCTGATCAGATAGGCAAATTTGGGGATGAACCTTGAGAAATAGAGAATTCCAAAGGCAAAGGGAATAATAAAAACAATATTGCCCTGTTTGAATAGAGGAATTATCAGATTTGGATATATTACATTATGCCAGGTTATCGCAATGAAGTAACCAGCCGAGATACCAACAAAAAGATGTTCAGCAAACCGATAGAGAATGTTATCCCTGAATAGAAAGGAAAAAATACAGAGGGTTAAAAACGCCGAGACCCAAACCCAGATATCTGGTGAAGGATTCATCGTTTCCTCCTTGAAAAGAAATATCCAATATTACCAATAATAATAAAAATCATAATCAGAAGATGACCAAGGGATTGGGCATCCATTCCCTGGGCCGCTTTGCGAACCCCTTCAGAATATCCCTTCTTTTTCACCAGAACCTCATATTCTGATGCCCCCTTCATCCCTGAGATCAAACCGACAAGCTGACCACTCTCAACAAAAGGATAAGCATCCGCTGCAGAAACTGCAGTTACTCCAGTCCCGACCCGTGCCTCATATCGCGATTGAGCATACAAAAGCCAGGTCCGATATCCCGGATCACCGGCAGAAAGTGATACAATCAAACTTATATCTTTATAGTTTTTCACATTTTTCATCATCGGCAGGGAATCAATCGGTGTACCATAATAATCCGTAGGAAACACATCCCGGATACTCTCCCCCATTCCCAGAATCACTGCTGAACCACCGGCCTTATAACCGAGGGATATAAAATCCTTACCATAAACCTTATTAAACTCCTTGGGCACCGCATCAACCGCCATCTCAACCAGTCCCGGACCGGTTGGCCATAACGACATCAACATTATCTTTATATTACGGGCAAAACAATGGCGCATTATCGCAGTAAGCATTGGATATAACTCAGGCATACTCTGGGGATCAAAATCACAGGATAAAAGGATTGGCTCGGAATTCGGGCCTAAACTATCAATGGCATCAAAAAGTTTCTGGGTCTGGGGCATAATATTTACCGGTATTCCGATTGGAACAATCAAAGGAACAATAATCGCCAGGGCAATTGTGACGAATATCACCTGCCTTGGGATTTTCGTCAAAGATTCAAGCACCTTCATAATCATCCTCCACCAAGCCAGGATCTTTCAATACCCAGGATTATCTTCAAAGAGGTTGAGATCATTCCCAATGCTACACCAAACCAGATGCCCCGTTTTGCCGCCATATTAGGAACACGCAAAAGCCACTCGGCAAATTGTGGTAGTTTTGGTGATATATAATAACCGAATGGTACCATCCCGAGCATTACAACAAATGCTGCAATAAGCAGCAGGGTCGCTTCTTTAGTTCGCGCCCGGAATGCCCGATAAGCAGCTGAAGCCATATAAAAGGCAAGAATTGCATACATCGAGGCACCAAGCGGAACAATGATATTACTGTAAAGGGTCATAAAAAATGTTCCTGCCTTGATCCCCCAGAAAATTCCAAGAATCGCCATTACCGCCAGGGCAATAAGTGTCACATAGCTGAAATACCAGCTTTCCTGTTTTCTTCTGATTCGATCCGTATGGTGGTCAATCAAACTCCCGATACCCAAAATCAAGGCAAAGCCGGATATCACAATTGCCCAGCGGAAACTATAGGTGTAAACCTGCTTACTAACCGAATGGGGAATAAAAAACTGAATAATCATAATGATTCCCATAATCATACAAATTATTAATGGTAGTTGTTTTTTCATATCATCCTCCTATCCAATGTTAAAGAAGTAATAGATATCCTTTAATCCCAGAAGGATTAAGATTGAAGCGACGACAAGAATTGCCAGAATGAGCATCTTCCCCCAATCCTGTCCCTTCAAAGAACCCAGAAGTAGAGGTTCATGGGACAGATATGCAGATGCTGCATAAAGTTCTTCTCCAATCAATGTGTAATCACACGCAGCAATAAAAAATGGTAATTGATGAACCGAATCTGTGCCTCCAATCTGAATTGCACCGGTTGTCGTTCCAGTCTCAGCAAGAATCAGAGATTCCGCCCAGAACATCCCCATCAATAAATTTGTTGCCGGTCGTTCCCTGACCATTGTTCCACAAACCGCTGCTGCATAGGCAAACTGATTTGCGGTAAGAAAATAAATATTATCCGGATTGAATGCATCAGGCCTACCGGCATCAGTATATGCCTCTTTAACAACCTCCCTGGCAACCGTGTAGACAACCGGGTCGCGATTGGGGACAATAAGTGCGGTATTATATTCAGCGGTTTTTCGGGCAACCTGGGCGAGGATATTCATTGAGGCGATTGTTGCAACATCCGAGATCGCAGACAATCCCGGAATATAGAGAATCGGCCGGCCCATTTCAGTTGCTCTTCCTACTGCCTCATCCAGGGCCTCTAATCCCGGAATCTCCCGGATAAAAAGTTTCTTACCCTTACGTGCATGATAGATAAAATAAAGTAGTATTATGGAATAAACAATAACTCCAATAAAGATATTTATCCTTCCGGTGTGGAACCACTGCTGACTGCTTGTCACCGGTTCAGAGACCGTCGACCTGACCAGTACTGAATCATCCTTTATTGCACCAATCTGATAGTAATACTTCACACCATCCCTGGTATTTGAATCAGTAAATTTGTAATTACCGCGACCCACAAACCCGATTTTGGTAAATTCCCCTTGTTGATCTGTTTTTCGGTATATAATATAGCCATCAATCTCAGATTCCTGAGGTGATTTTGTCCAGTGCACTACAATCTTACCACCATCATCATTTGGATAGTCCTTTGCTGCAGGTCTACCCGGTGGTTCAATACTCAAAAGAAAGGCTAAAAATAAAATCATCTTGCCTCCTTATAATAAAAATCACGGGCCCTATGCCCTTATAATTTTTTCTCTCTCTTCCCAATTATTTTCTGGTTAGGGTCCGATAAGAAAGCAACAGGGTGACTAAGAACGAACCGACCTTAACATAGTCCTGCCAGAACTTGAAGACCTGTCTGGGAACAAAGATTCTGTCGCCCTGTTCAATAATTGGGTCTTTACGCACTGAAATACGTTTCTTTCCCCTTTGCACATAGGCACCATGCATATTGGCATCATTCTCCGGTCCTCCAGCAAGTCCAATATAATCACTCGCTCTAAGATGGGGTTGGAAGGGAAACGAACCAGGATTGACAACCCGGCCCTGAACATAGACAAGCGCGTTCATTGAGGGAATAACTACAATATCTCCATCCTTAAGAAGAACATTCTCCGGACAATTTTCATCAGCCAGGATCTTTGTTAAATCCGTATTAATTTTTTTATCACCTCTCAGCACATAGGTATTTTCCAGATCCGCCCAGGGAGTAATACCACCGGCCTTGGTAATCAGGTCAGATACCCTTTCACCCTCTCCAAGTTCATAAAGACCTTCACTTGTCCTTTCCCTTGAGGCGGTCAATTCAGCGACCCTCAGTTCATAATCCCTTTTACCAAATACCGCACCCCGAACAATAACTGACTTTTTCATTCTCGGCACATAAATAATATCGCCATTTTGAACAGTAGGATTCACTGCCGTATCGCCGGAACGATCAAACTCCTCAAGATTAACAATCCTGTATAACTTACCATTTCGCCTGAGTTCAACCTGCGTGTAAGAACCAAAGGTTGATACACCACCCGCCCTCTTAACAACCTCTGATACCCGATCCACAGGCCAGGCCTGAACAATACCAGGCTCTTTTATCTCCCCCACCACAAAAACCGAAAATATCCTCATCTCAATAAGTGTAATGTTGACATCAACATTTTTGTAGTATTTCAAAAAGACCCTGCGTAGAGAATCCTTGGCACTATTCAGGTTGAGACCATAAATAGAAACCGCATCTACAATATCATACTCTGGTATATAAACACCCTGGACCTGGGCGGTGGGAAATGATGCAACCGGCATATTAATTGTAACCTTTCCTTCATAAGTAATAACCGACTCATATGAATAATTCTTTGTTCCGGTAATCGTAACCAGAATCTTATCCCCGGGCATCAGCATATACTCATCAGAAACAATCGGTTTTTCTAAGCCAATAACTTCCATCGTGTTTCTTGAAAAATCACCGGTTTCTTCCTGCTGTATTTGCATAGCGAATGCCGATGTTGTAATTAAAGAGAGGAAAAAAAGCATTATTCTTTTCATACTTAGATTATATGGAAATGGGACACAATGTCAACTTTTTTATTGAAGTTCTTCTCTATGCTGCAGATAATAAATCTGTAAATAACCCGAGCCTGGTGCTTTTTTGACAAAGCACCAGGCTCAAAAAGGAAAAGTCTAATCGCTTATCCAGAACCTAAAGATTAAATCTTAATAATCTTTTTTGTAATTACCCGATCCTTCATCTGGAACTTGAGGATGTAAACACCATTGGAAAGAGGCTGATGATTTCTGGAAATGCAGGGGATCGAAAGGTGGTTGATTCCGGAAACAACCTCCTTCTTGACAACATTGATTAAAGCCCCAGAGCAGTCATATACTGCAATCTCAACATCCTCACTTTGAGGCATTGACAATCTGATATCAATCTTTTGATGAACCGGATTCTTTAATATCTGAACTCTACGCAATTTTGGTTCTCTCAGGTTAGCAATCGCAGTAATATGTCCTTTGGGTTTTAACCAGGGATCGCCGAGCAGAGTCATTCCATAATGCCAGCAGAGGCGATTAAAATTCATCCCGACTGAATCATAGATACAATCAAACCAATATTTGAATGCCTCACCCAATGTCTTGCTCTCACCCAATTTTCTGTAGAAATAGCTGAAATTCAACATACTTCCGGTCTTGGTTGAGCCAACTGCACCGACACCATATGTTGAATCAAAGACCGCTCGATTTCCACCACAATTATTTGATTCTGTATATCTGCAGAATGAACAGGCGAAAAAGTTATAAAAGTTTGTTGGAGGATTCTGACTCGTGTATTCGTTTGCATAGTAAGTATCCCATGAAGTGCCACTATTATACTTAAATTGATGCCCACCAGGCCAGGAATGGGCAAACACCGATACCCAGGCCTGGACTGTATCAAGTCTGACCCGATAGAATGATGCCTTTGTTGTCTCAGGGTCAGAGAAATTCATCGTATCTGAATAGAGCAGGGCGACATCTCCAGCCCATTCTCCGACATAACTGGCCCAGTCATCATCAATAAAAACAAGGGCACGCTGGGTAAGAAAAATGCTGTCATGTCGATATGCATTATCCTTACGAAAATAGTTTTTTAATAACAGTGTATCATCACCCAACCCGCGAGGGGTTAATCTACCAATATAAATCTCAGGTTTTGTTTGTCCGGTATGACCATCATATTTTCCGTTACCGGTGTTAAGTGTATCAAGCCAGTTTCCATCCAGGTCCATATAAAAGAGGTCGATCGGAAAATCTTTATAACCACTTTGATTAAAGTCATTCTTTACTTCAAACCAGGCAACTGGTAGATTCCCAATAAAAAGTGCGCCTTCAATATTATGATTATTATAGAGATTTTTCAAAATTGTCTTTAAGGATTCTGGTGTTCCACCGGAAATCTGATAAGTATAGACAGTATAACCCTCAGATTGTAAATTACGTGACAATTGATTTATCTGCGGGGCAAGTGCTCCAGCAATCCGTTGTTCCGTAAAAATGGCAACACTACCTGCCTTGCCGTCACCATACCAGACCCTATCAGAATGCCAGGAAAATTTTTCATAAGGATGTCGGGCAATCCATTCCTCATAAGTCCCGGGCTTCGAACCAGGTGGACCTGCCCATCTCAAAAGGGGAATATCATCCGCCCGGACCGTCAGACAGAAAACAGTAATAAAAAAAGCAATTTTCTTCATCAGCACCTCCTTAATATATAATTATAATTAATTTAGAATAAATGTCAACCGTATAAAATACTGACTCCTCTCCACTTTTTTCATTATGCCTCCTTGATTAATTGCAGCGCTATTCCGGACAGAATAAACTTCCATAAAATTATTAAAACAGGACGAAAAATACTCAAAAACTTCGTTTTACTTTTTTTATATTATTTTATTGGTCATTTGAAAAATTTCTCTGCCATCTTCGCCCGGTTCCATTTTTACCAGCGCGGGCGGCATTTCCATTTTTCTCGGTGTGGACGGCGTCCCTATTTTTTTTAGTGCGGGCGGCGTTTCAATTTTTTTCAGCGCGGGCGGCGTCCCCGCCGCCCGCTGGAGGTTTGTCATTCTCAACTCCTTTCAGAAACTCCTGCAGCCCGCCAGGCGTCCTGTCTCGGGGCGAGACGCCCCCCGGTTATATTGTACTTACAAAAAACCGAAACAAAAAGTGGAGGGAAATCAGTATAAAATAAACAAAACATACGCGGTAATAACAAAACGGCCTATAAAGCGTAATGCAGAATAATACATACCATCCCCTTAATTTCCTCTTATCAAATGGAGGAAAGATTTCTTTTGGAGTCCGGTTTGTCTGCTTGACTTAACACTGAAGAAATATATAATACCCTGTGGACCTATTAAACAACCTGAATAAAGAACAGCAGAAGGCGGTAAGGATAAAAAACGGCCCTATCCTCATTCTGGCTGGTGCGGGAAGCGGTAAAACCAGGGTAATCACCTATCGTATTGCATATCTGATTAAAAAGGGATATGCACAACCCTGGGATATTCTGGCAATTACATTTACCAACAAAGCAGCCGATGAAATGCAGACACGGGTCTATAACCTCGTTGAAGATGCCTCAGAAATCTGGATAAAGACATTCCACTCAACCTGTGCAAGAATATTAAGAGAAACCGCCGGCCGAATCGGTATCCCTAAAAATTTCACAATCTATAATGAAAAGGACCAACTCAATCTCATCAAAGAATGTATACAGGAATGTAATATCCATAACCCGGGTCTAACCCCGGCTTATGTTGCCACGGTAATAAACCGGGCAAAACAGAACCTTCGAACGATTGATGACATTACCTTAAAGCATTTCTATCAGTCCTATAACGATAAACTTGCTACATATAATGCCCTCGATTTCGGCGACCTGATACTGAAGGTTATAGAATTATTTCAAAAAGACAAAGAGATATTAAAATATTATCAGAATCGATTCAAATTCATCCTGGTCGATGAATATCAGGATACCAATCGTGCCCAGTATATCCTGACCCGGCTATTGGCGGGAAAACATAGAAATCTCTGTGTTGTGGGTGACGATGACCAATCGATATATTCCTGGCGCGGTGCTGAGATAAGAAATATATTAGAATTTGAAAGGGATTTTCCTGATGCGGTTGTTATCAAACTTGAGCAGAATTATCGTTCAACCAAAAAAATTCTTAAACTCGCATCCGAGGTCGTAGCAAATAATGAAAACCGCAAACCAAAAGTTTTATGGAGCAACAATGAAGAAGGCGAACCGATTGAATACTTTACGGCAATAGATGACTCGGCTGAAGCGGCATTTGTGACACGCAAGATAATGGAACTCAGGTATCAGGGCTATTGCCTCGGTGAAATCGCCGTATTCTATCGAATAAATTACCAGTCCCGGATGTTTGAAGACAACTTTGTGCGCAACCACATTCCATATGAAGTTATCGGTGCCTTAAAATTCTTTGAACGGGCTGAAGTAAAAGATGTCCTTGCCTATCTTAATGTAATAAATAATCCAAACGATGGTATAAGCCTGCGCCGCATTATAAATGTTCCTCCCCGAAGAATCGGGAATGAAACCATAGAAAAACTACATAGATACCAGAGAGAAAATGGCATAAGCTTTTTTGAAGCATTAAAAAGAGTGCAGGATATTGAAGGTATCAGTCAAAACACCTCCCGGGCAATTCAGGAATTTACCCGGCTGTTTGAGCAATTTATCGAAAAAAAAGATACCCTGAATCTGTATGAACTGGTAATAGAAGTGCTTACGCAAACCGGATACCTGGATAGATTAAAAAACTGGCAGACTGATAAAGAATATACCCGCCTGAAAAATGTTGAGGAGTTAATCAGATCAATCGGTGAATATATAAAACAATGGCCTCGTGCGGCAATCTCTGATTACCTTGGTGAAGTTTCACTCCGTTCAGAAATTGACAACTGGAATGAAAGGGTTGACCGTGTAAATCTGATGACCCTCCACAATGCAAAGGGTCTTGAATTTGATGTAGTATTTATCACCGGACTTGAAGAAGGACTGATCCCCCATTATAAATCAAGTAAAGACATAGTGCAATTGGAGGAAGAACGGCGACTGTTTTATGTCGGTATTACCAGGGCACGAAAACGCCTATTCCTCACCTGCGCACGGGAAAGAAAGCTATATTACGGAACAAGCAAAAGACAGATCTCACGATTTCTTAAAGCTCTGGAACCCCTGCTTATTGAACCGATATAGCCTATGAATGAAAACCCGGGCATTGATGATATAAGAAAACTATTTCCCATAACGAAAAATTACATCTATCTCAATCATGCCGGGACCGGACCCCTTTCCATCCTGGCACACCAGGCAATTGAAGAATGTCTGAAGGTTTATCAAAATTATGCAGAATTTACCCTGAATGAATATTTTTCACGACTGCAGGATGCCCGCAGCACAGTCGCCGAACTTATCGGCGCCCAACCTGAGGAAATTACATTCACCCCCAATACATCACAAGGTCTTTATATTGCCCTGATTAATCTTCCCTTAAAACCGAATGATGAAATCATTATTATGAATGAAACATTTCCTGCAGCCCGATATGTCGCAAAATATAATCTTCCTGAAATAGAGAAAATGTTTGTTCCATTTTCCGGTCAGGATGCCGTTTCCGTGGTTAAAAATAATATTACTTCACGAACACGGGCAGTAGTAGTTGATTATGTGCAGTTCTTGAGTGGAGAGATGCTCGACCTGAAACCGCTCAGCACCTATCTTGCTGAAAAAGACATTTATCTTGTAGTAGATGGAATCCAGGCGATCGGTGCGGTCGATTTTGATGTAAAAAAAATTCCGGTAGATTTTCTTGCCTGTGGTTCAGCAAAATGGTTGTTTCGGCCACCTGGTGCCGGATTCTTATATATAAACAGAAAAAATTTCAAGAAATTAAGGAAAATCCATACGGGCTGGCTCGGTGCCAACCGGGAAAATTTTGAAAACTTTGAAGTTGATCCGCCGCTCTTTCCCGATGCCCGGATGTTTGAACCGGGCACGAGAAATATACCTGGAATTAGTGCCCTGAAAGAGAATATAAACATCTTACTGAAATTCGGGATGAAAAGAGTAGCATCAAGAATCCAGCACTTAAAGACATTATTACGCCGGGGATTTGAAGAATCAAATTATAAAATAATAACTCCAGCCCGGGGACCCCAATCCGGCATCATAACCATAAAACCTGAAAAGGCAAGCCAGATATTCGAAAAATTAAAGGCACAAAAAATTATAATATCCCTGCGCAATGGCTGCCTCCGCTTCTCGCCGCATTTTTATAATACAGAGGAAGAAATAAATTATGTCTTAAATAGGATTATGGAGTCAAAATTTTAATGACCTTCTTCACAATAAAATTGTCCTTAGCCAAAAGAGTAATTAAATAAACATCACGAATTTCCACTTACGAAGTGGAAATCTCCCCTACAGAGTGTGGGTGCAGTGTTGTCCTCTATTTGTAATTCTGTAATTGTAAAAGGATTCTTATAATCTGCCAGTGTTCCTGGTACGCGGTATTCAAGATGAAGATGCTCGTGGTGCATATCCCATCCATTTGCTACTGGATTATCCAACGTCAACGTCTCACCGACATCACAAATTGCAGTTACATGCCTATAAGTTGAACCCTCTTCTTTGGGTGTGGTAAATTGACTATTGTAATGTTGAATAGTTACATGTTGATTAGGAGCAACGCCTGTTATTCGAACAACTATCGCATAGTCAATCGGCCAGATGTAGAGCTCCAGCATTTGAGCATTTTCTTGCTCAGGAATATCAATACCAGCATGAAAGTGCTCTTCCATACCATTGTAATATGGACGATAGGCGCCAAAGCCAGATATGACTATTTTGTTATCAGCATTTCCATATTGATCAAACATTGGCCATTGGTATGAAAAAGCTACCAGTGGTATTATAATAAACAACATTCTCATAGCCATCATCCCTCCTTTATTCTCCATATTTTGATGAAAACTTCACCATTCAATTCATGAATTATAAATATAATATCATCGTGGAATTCCAATCTGGCTTTAACAGGATGCGTGACTTTAATCTTTTTACCACCGGGTGCGGTAGGGTGATGAATCGCAGTCTCTAAATCCCACTGTTTTAGGATATCACCATTTTCGTCAATAAGATACACTATATTAGGATGGAATTGAATCAGACCATATCTACCGTCTCCGGATAAAACTACTTTCATTGGTGTACCTTCTAAAATTCCCTTGCGCCAGATTTCTTCTCTAGTTTCATTGTTGTGTTTTATAATATGGTTCCGCGTTGCGACTAAAAGATACTTGCCTTTATCAGAAATCCCACATTTGGTCGGATATGACGACGGTAGGGAATAACTTCTTAATAATTTGCCAGTAGAATCATAGACGAAAACGTTATTATTGTGGCCGGCAACTATCGTAGAGGCATCAGGAGCAATCGCGGCACTCAGACCGGGCAACTTATTAGGATCGGGTTCATCAACATATGATTTCCGCCACAATTCTCTTCCCTTTGCATCAAGGAAAACAAGATGGTTTGTCGTATAGACATTATTGTCTTTTAGCATAATACAAGCTAAGTATCTTCTGGTGGAAGATACTTCACACCCATCAAAAAACCAACTGTCGTGAATCTCAGCCACCCATAATTTTCTTGCGGCATCAAAAATTTTAATAGTTGGATTGGCTCCAGGTGGAACTTCGCCTGGAGGGTTAAGAAAAAGTAAATCCGTTCCGGTAAATTCAAGATAAAATCCTGAACTATCTATCAGTATCACATCTCCTTTTTTATCTTTAAGAATTGTCTTTGCACAATAATACGGACCTGACTCCAAGATTTCCACCATATCAAAGAAAGGAGAGACTCTGACCCAATTACCTTTGATTTCTTCAACATCAGTAATTCTGCCATTTTTATCGTAATAGCATATTTTGTAATATTTCTTATGAAGCTTTTTCTCCTTTACTCTTCTTATCATTATTGATTTAATATATACTGGTCTCAATCCTGGATACCTCGCCCTATTCTTCTTCACCCACTGATTATATTCTTTTATGCTCGTCGTCTCCAATACTTTCTCCACCTTCACCTCTGCCCGGGAAAAACAGAAGAAAAAGGCAGATATCGCCAATATTAACCTTTTCATCTTACCCCCTTATAAATGTTTGTCCTATCCTGAAATAAATCCCGTGCGGTAAATTTCTCCCCATCTTCAAAAAACCCTGACATCTCCCTCGAGAAAGAGAGAGAACTAATGATCTTATTATCGCGCATTATCTTATCCATAAAAACCCCTATGCTATGATAAATTATCATCAAATATTCTCATCTATCAAGGAGTAAAATAAACATCGATAATCACCAGGTAAAACAACCCGGCCCAGACTATCACGACCATCCCAGAAAACCGAATAACTGCCCGGCGCAAACTCCTGCTCCTCAAAAAGCACCACCCCGGCATCAAAAATCTCCATCGTTAAATAATGCTTTGTCTCATAAACCTTAAAATTGATTCTTACAGAATCCTCAGTGGCATCAAAATCCTGTGGCTCAGGATAAAACTCCCGTATCTCAGGAACAATCTTAAAATACTGAAGACCCGTAGTCCCGGTCCAACGCTCAGTCAAACCAATCCGATCCCAATCAATACAAATATCCTTGGGACCGTTTAATAAACTCGCATCACCATAGGTATAGAGCAACTCAGTAAGACCGGGGGTAAATACATAAATCTTATTTTCTCTATTTGCCGTCACATAAACACAATAATACTGACTCGCGGTCACTGATAGAAATTTAGAATCTCCCATCTTTCGATAGTCCCTTTCCCAGCTTATCCCTTGTCCAGGACGAAAACGTAAACACACTATCCGATTATTGCCCTTATCAGCAACATAAATAAAATAACCACCTTGTGCATCGGTCGCCTGACACATCGCTATCCCTGTTGGCACATTAAACCTTCCAACACCAGGACCTAAACCACCATATCGCTGAATTAACGAATAACTACCATTAGAGTATGTTTCATATAAAGAAAGACGATGATTCCCTTGTTCAATAATAACTACATAAGCACCACCTCCATCTTTAACCACACAAGCAACATCTGTAGGATTATATAAATCAGAACCGAAAGTCCCAGCACTCACTAAAATCTCCTCAGCAACTTTGTATTTCAATTTTACTACTCTGTTATTAGTTTTATCAGCAACATAGATAGTGTATTCATCTCCTATGCCATTATAAATACAGGTATCAATGCAAATACCCATCGGCTCATCAAACTGACCTGTCCCATTACCAAATTCTCCATAGGCCTTGATCCATCTGGCATCCTGACGACCATCCTCCTCCAGATAGATATAGATCAGCCGGTGCCAGCCACAATCACTACCGATGATAATTTCACCTTGCGGCGAAGTATTCCTCAATTTCGTAAAGGCAATGCCATAAGGATTTTTAAATAGCTTTCGGTCAAAGTACTTTAATGTCGAATCACGACCAGCCCTCTGTATCTCAGGATCGGTCATAAAAGGAATCGGGATTAAGGCACCTTTAAGAATTCTACATAAACAAAGAAAAATTAAAATCTTTCTCATAACTCCTCCTACTCAATCTTAAAACTGCGATTAACACCATCATCATAATCATACTGTACATACCTTCTCTCGCCGCTCGAATACCACCAGACCGATATCTGATATTCACCTAAATCCATTGTCTGATTGACTTCATATTTATGAATCTCACCACAAATTCGTTTGGTCTCTTTTGAAATGAAACTCGTTGCCTCAAGAAATTTACCACTATCTCTCCGCCACGCCTTTTTTATCATCCCACCAGATGTAAAGATCTCCTTAAAACAGATCTCATAATATACAACCGATATCGGACCACTAAAAACCCGACCGGTATCTTCCGGCACACAGTTTACCGCATCCCAACTCGTCCCAAAGGTTATCTTTGTCACTCTAATACCAAGCTCTGCAACATCTAGCGGTGCATTTTCACAATTGATAACTATTGCCATTATGAATAATAGTATTATAAAAAAATTTTTCGAATTCATCTCTGCTCCCTAATTCTTAAACCCTCGACAGTAATCCACCCAATCATGCTCCCTGATATAAAAATGCACATCCGCGGTCTTGGTATTGCCATTGTAGTCTTTCACCATAACCCGAATCCGATGCTGACCCTCCTCAAGATTCTCGGTCGCAAGCGCCAACCTTTTGATGATGCAAGATGGCATAGTGCCATAGGGATAGAGACGATAGTATTGCGAGTTCCAACCAGAAACAATCGGCTCTTCCTGATGATAAACTGTCTCCTCTCGATGGTATTCGCTACTAAGTAAGCCATCAAATTTTACCTGATAATGCGCATCACTTTCATAACTTCCTCCACTCAGATCAACAATTGCAGTATCCACGACAAGATAGTAATTATACGGCGCTGAGATACTAGCATCATACATCTTTATGATAAACCGCACTTTGCGATTACCTGAAATAATAAAATGTGGGTCATCCCAATCATTCCAGGGCGTCTCCATTGGTAAACCAAGCTTGAGAAAGGTATAACCACCACCAGTGACCGTGCCATAATACTGAGCAAAGTTACTTCCTAAGTATTCCCAGCAGGCAACCTCTGCATCGCCCTGCCTGCTATAATCAACATAGAGACTACAGAGTGTGGGTGCAGTGTTGTCCTCTATTTGTAATTCTGTAATTGCAAAAGGGTTATTTGAATTGGCCAAGTCAGAAGGAGTGCGATATTCAAAATGGAGATGATCTAAATATAAATCAGTTGCAGCTGAGATAGGATCACCAATATATATTGAATCTTCATATATATTCTCAAGGACTTCCTTTAGATGAATGTATTTTGAGCCTTCAGAAAGTGCTGACGATGTATCATCACTATAATGTATGACTTTTACCATTAAGTTATTATCAGGTCCTAATGTATATATTTTTATAACTTTATAGGCTAATGTTGTTGGGTATACATGACAAAGTGGGTCTGTTTCTTCAGGAATGTCTATGCCCTCGTGGAAATGTTCTACTATGGAATTATAAGCAGGGCGATAAGCACAATAACCCGAGGTTACTCTCTTACCACTCGGATATGGTAATATCGGCCAACTATATGTCTGTGCAGTTAAATTTGATGCTATTATTATTGAAAGTAAAATAAGAATTATAGATCTCATAGCCATTCTCCTACTCTGGTACTATATTGTAAATTATGATAGTTCTATCTCTTTTAATTATAAGAAGTCCATCGTAAAATTTACTAGACCAATTGCTCACTGCGATTTTTCGGTCTCTAATTACATCACCCGATGCAGTCTTTTTATAATGCCAAGCATAACCAAATGGAAGCTGGAATTTCTTTACAACTTTACCCTCTGTATCAAGAATATAAATATAGTTTGAGATATAGGCCACTACGATATAGAGAGCATTGTTAGTTTCGAAAAAGTATATAAACTTCTCTCCTGGATCTGGGTCATCGATTTTTGTCTGCCATAATAATTCACCTGTTTTATTATTATAAAAACATATCTTTGGACCTAGAACCGTAGCTAAATATTGATTATCATCTGAGAAGATAATTGATGGATTCCGTCCGGTACTGGTAAACGGCTGAGATGTATAAACAGTTTCACCCTGTTTGTCAAAGACATAAATCTTTCCACTATCACCAATAGCTGTATAAGCACCATCGCTCGAAATAGCAATGTTAATTGCACTGCTAAATTTCTTGCGCCATAATTCTTTATTATTATTAATGTCATAAAACAATACAGCTTCAGTTATTTCGTCTTTTTCTTCGACAGCAAAAAATAGATAATCTTCATTCGTATCTGGTAATACATTATCAATAAGCCAAGCATTTTTAATCTCACCAATTACATTTCCTTTATGATCAAATATTCTTATTCTTGAGTTATTAGTTGGACCTCCTTTATATGGATTATTCTCAATCCAAAACGACTGTCCCCAATATTTTATTGTGTAGGAACGAATTCTAGAAAGATTAAGTAAAATATCACCATCTTTGTTCTTTATATACCTAACCTCATTTATCGGATAATACTTATGTTCACGTCGTGCAATAAATAGAAGCTCACCATTATTGAAAATACCCATTTCGAACCAACCTCTTATAGTTTCTTGTTTATTTAATCTTCCGTCATCATTATAATAAGTAATTTTATACTCATCCATGTCATTTTCTGAAACACTCTTGTGGATTTGGTCTACAGTTATATATATTGGTCTCAATCCTGGATACCTCGCCCTATTCTTCTTCACCCACTGATTATATTCTTTTATGCTCGTCGTCTCCAATACTTTCTCCACCTTCACCTCTGCCCGGGAAAAACAGAAGAAAAAGGCAGATATCGCCAATATTAACCTTTTCATCTTACCCCCTTATAAATGTTTGTCCTATCCTGAAATAAATCCCGTGCGGTAAAATTATCCGTTGTCTCAAGAACCCCGACATCCCCCTCAAGAGCAAACTAATGATTTCTTCATTATCGCGCATTATCTTATCCATAAAAACCCCTATGCTATGATAAATTATCATCAGATATTCTCATCTGTCAAGGAGTAAAATAAACATCGATAATCCCCAGGTAAGACAACCCGGCCCAGACTATCACGACCATCCCAGAAAACCGAATAACTGCCCGGCGCAAACTCCTGCTCCTCAAAAAGCACCACCCCGGCATCTGGAATCTCCATCGTTAAATAATGCTTTGTCTCATAAACCTTAAAATTGATTCTTACAGAATCCTCAGTGGCATCAAAATCCTATGGCTCAGGATAAAACTCCCGTATCTCAGGAACAATCTTAAAATACTGAAGACCCGTAGTCATTGTCCAAGATTCGGTAACCGCAATCTCATTTTGATATATACATAAATCAATTGGTGCCGCAAATACCTCTTCGTCAGGTCTATAAATGTAAAGAAGTTCGGTTAAACCTGGTGTAAAAACCCAAACCTTATGCTGAAATCGGTCAGTAATATATACACAATAATAAGGATTAGAAGTTATCGACCAAAAAGTAGCTCTCTTTGATTCATCAGTATATATTCGTTCCCACGAGATATTATTTGTATTACTATTAAAAAGCAAACTCACAACTCGGTAGTTTCCTTGGTCCACAACATATATTCTGTACATCCCCAATGAATCAGAACATGGAACAATAGCTACACTGTTGGAATATTTGAACTGTCCAACACCGTTTCCTTCTGAACCATAACTGAACACATAAACAAAGTCCAAATTAGAAAGAATTTTATAAATTACTATTCTGTAATGCTTCGAATCAGCGATAACAAGATAAGCGCTGTTTCCATTTATTGAAATGCATTCAACATCTTCAGGATGGTTGAGAATACCAACGCCAACTTCATCATCATAAAAATATATACTTTCCTGCGACGCATTATAAAAGAGGCGAACAATACGGTCATTATCACGGTCAGCAATATAGATGAAATATTTATCAGATTGACCGTTATAAATTGAAGTATCAATAACAATCCCACGTGGATGGTAGAACTGCCCCGGACCACTACCACCCTTACCAAATTTTTTTATCCAATGGGCATATCTTTGACCAAGACTATCTACACCTTTAAAAAATACAACCCGCTCTCGAACATCATCAGTAATGGCAATCAACCAGGTCTCTAAAGATTGATTTCTGATTTTCGCCTTGGATATACCCCAGCATTGGTCAAATAAATCACCGCGCAAATGTTCATACGCCTCAGACCAATTAAATCTCTGAATAGGATGAGGATCTGTTATTAATGGTGTAGGAATTAGTGTGGCGAATGCATAAACCAGCGAAAACAGAAAGAAACAAACAACTTGCCTAATCATGCCTCCTCCTCTTTGCAAAAAAGTTCAAGGGATACTTCTTTTGCGCTTTATCAACATCGAGTAAAAACTCAATCATTTCAGCTAAAGGAGTTCCAGGATATCTTTCTAAAAATTTTTGCATTTCCTTTTTATCACCAGTAGATTTACAATATATGTAGTGGGCATAAATAGCAAACCGTGATTTCATATCAGCAACTTGTTTACACAATTCGTTATAATCATCTCTTACCCAAATTCTCTCAAATCGCTCTCCCCACCAAAAATAATCATGGGTAAGGGGTATCCATTCATCATAAATGACTCGCTCGGAATCGGGTATCTCACCGGCAATGATCCAAACTTCATTTGACCTTATGATTGGAAATCGAATAGAATCTGTGGCTGGATCTTTAATAGTTAATCCATATCTAGCGAAAATTCTGAATTGTCCCGGCGACAGATTTCGAACAGAAGTACAGACGAAATTATGCCAGCTTAAAACAGAATACCAGTACATCGAATCATTTGGTGGAATTTCTAAAGAAGGCATCTGCCGACTAAAATCATCAATCCCCATAGTATACCTATGAGTATCTCCTCCTGCTGTGATAAGATAAAAATCTATACTACCTGTAGTAAGTAAGCCAATTGGACCACGATCCCAAACCTTAATTGGCATGATGCTATTATTAATCAGCCAACATTTAAAAATAAGGGGTTCATCAATATAAACTGAATCGCGCCATATTTCAAGCCGAAAATTTGGCAGATATGGTTGGCTATTACTAAATGCCACTAAAATAATAGCACAAAAAATTAAAAAGTTAATCTTGTTCAGCATTTTATTCCTCCTTTTTAAGGTCTATTTTCCTGTAATCTGGTTCTACAACTAGTACAGAAACTAAGATAATAAATATTCCATGGAACCCTTGTTTTCATTATACAACCAGCATTACAATGTTCAAGATTGAAAGCATGTCCAAGCTCATGAGCAGCAATCAACGCCAAAACATGTGCTGAATCAATAAAAGTAGACGGAATTGTTCGGCACGATGGACGAACATAAACCATACAGCCAACACTGTCAAGATACTTTTCAGAATATCCACCCGCACTCATATCACCACTACCCAGATGAGCACAGGTCGTGCCACCAATATTCTCCCAATCCTCATCACGATAAGTAACCGCATGACCACAAATAGTATCATTATTTTCAAATATTGAAGCAAATAGCACATGTAAATACCCTTTACCAATCCCTTTATATGCTGAATTCCGATTACTTGCTAATAGCTGCTTTTCCATTGCCCTGCTAATATAACCATTCGCAAAATGTGCCTCTACAATATCTATCAAGAGCTGGATCCAATGGTCAGTAGTACCATTGTGCATTTAAGAATGAAACCAGGCAACTTAAGATAAAGAAAAGGATTATAGAAACTACTCGCATGCTGCCTCCTATGGTTTATATATTCTGTAGATAATCTTCGTGTCTCCCTGGGTTCTTAATCTGATACCATCCGAGTACTTATTGATAATCAGATATTCACCAACCACATCCGAGAACCAATTCTGACTTAAGACTTCGATCTTTTTTATACTGTAAGGAAACCACTTGGGTTTCGATTTATCACGCACTCTTCTGCTTGTTATTCGCTTGCCAAGTTTAAGATTATGCACCAAAAGTAATCTACCAGCTCTGTCGAAAATATACATATTATGTGAGTTGCAGAGAATGAGGATGAGATCAGCATCTTTCATGATATGAACAGATTTTACTGTATCAGCATTTTCTTTTAATATCACCGTATCTCCCCACATTAACTCACCAGTTTCATTATTATAGAATTTAACCCCATTTCGAAATCCAGTAACAAACCATTTACCATCATCAGAAAAGGCACTTAAGATCCAATAAAACCCTATACCAAATGGCGTATATTCCCGTACAAGATTTCCATCCTCATCAAGAACTAATACCTTGCCTTTAATTGCATTAACGATGCCTATATGTGAACCATCTTTTGAAATAAAAAGGGAAATAACATCTCGGTCAATCTCGTGTCGCCATAGTTCTTTGCCATCACGATTCAACATAATGACAGAACCGCCTCCTTCAAAAACACAGTAACGTCTATCAGTCGGACTATATATATTTACAAGGTTAATACCTCCAAATCCTTTCAGCGTGCCAACCACTTGACCACTCTCGTCAAAAACTCGTAAGGTTGTATTCTTATTAGCTGGGTATTCAGGGTCCAAATCTTCCACGTATAAACCGATACCAGTGGAGGTAAGCAAGCATTTATTATTTTCAAGTGAAAATAATGTTTTAGCCGTTTCGTCTTTTACCGTTATATCATAATACCCCTGAGAAGTCATAGTGCTATAAATAGCGCGATCATTTGTGTAATTTACATAGCATATTCCTTCACCACGTATACCACCGGCCAATACTTCTTCCTTTATCTTTTCTCCTCTTTGGTTATAGTATCTGATGGTATATCGTTTGTGGGTACCTTTGACCTCAAGTAGAGATTGAATTAAAACAGGCTCCAATCCTGGATACCTCGCCCTATTCTTCTTCACCCATTGATTATATTCCTTTATGCTCGTTGTCTCCAATACCTTCTCCACCTTCACCTCTGCCCGGGAAAAGCAGAAGAAAAAGGCGGATATCGCCAATATTAACCTTTTCATCTTACCCCCTTATAAATGTTTGTCCTATCCTGAAATAAATCCCATGCGGTAAATCTATCCATTGTCTCAAAAAACCTGACATCTCCCTCGAGAGAAAACTAATGATTTCTTCATTATCGCGCATTATCTTATCCATAAAAACCCCTATGCTATGATAAATTATCATCAGATATTCTCATCTGTCAAGGAGTAAAATAAACATCGATAATCACCAGGTAAAACAACCCGATCCAGACTATCACGACCATCCCAGAAAACCGAATAACTGCCCGGCGCAAACTCCTGCTCCTCAAAAAGCACCACCCCAGCATCAAAAATCCCCATCGTTAAATAATGCTTTGTCTCATAAACCTTAAAATTGATTCTTACAGAATCCTCAGTGGCATCAAAATCCTGTGGCTCCGAATAAAACTCCCGTATCTCAGGAATGATATTGAAATGTTGGATTCCGCTGGTAGATGTCCAAGACTCGGTTATTGCAATTTCATCTTTATAAATGCAAATATCAATAGGGTAATAAAATTGCTCTGGCCCACCTTAAGTATATAAAAGTTCTGTAAGTCCTGGGGTAAATACCCAGATCTTTTCTCGATCGAGATCGGTAACATAAACACAATAGTAAGGATTAGAGGTTGCTGACTGAAAACCCGCTTGCAGTGCATTATCTTTAAATTCACGCTCCCAAGTAATAGAGTTTGAGGCAGATACATATAGAAGGCTTACTATTCTAAAATTGTCACGGTCAACCACATAAATTCGGTAATAGCCAATAGAATCGCGACAAGGCACCACCGCTACACTTGTTGGATTCCTAAATTGTCCAACACCCGAACCTTCGCTACCGTAAGTCATCAAAATTGAATAACTCAAATTCACAGCAATTTGGATAAGCAATATCCTATGGTGCTTCGTATCTGCAACAATCATATATGAACCACCTGATGGATTTAATACACAGGCAACATCTTCAGGATTTAACAATGTTCCTTCGAATATATTATCATAAAAATGTATTTCTTTATCAGCTGTGTTATAATAAGCCCGAACAATACGATTATTGTAATAATCAGCAGTATAAACGAAATAATTGTTGGAATTATTATTAAAGACAGTAGAATCGCACGCCAGACCCCGCGGGCTACGAAAATATGAGGGTGGTGCCCAATATCCAAATGCTTTAAAAAATCGGGCATACCTAATGCTCAAACTATCAACTCCTAAAATATAAATTAGTCTATCCCAAGTTTGGTCTGCAACAACACCAAGCCAGGTCTCAGGGAAACCATCTCTTAGTTTGACGAAAGAAATCCCATTAGATTGTGCAAAAAGATTTATGCCAAGATGTTCCATGGTTTCACACCAACCAATTCTTTGCATTGGATGAGGATCAGTAAATAATGGCGCCGGCACTAATTTCGCCCAAATAATAGAGACAATTCCCCCCAATAACAAATATCTCATCATCTCTACTCCTTTATTTTTCTTTTGAGATTCCGATAATAGTAGCCTTTAATATTATCGGGATATTTTTCTAATGCTCTTCGATAGGCATCTTTAGAAATATCTTCTCTACCTATACCGACATAAGCCCTAGCCAACCAGAATTCTATTTCCTCGGCTAACGGGGTATTTGGATACCTTTCCAGAAATGATTCGCAAATGTCAATACGCTCGGGTAGTGTTGAACTGTATGCAAGAAGATAATGACAAAATTGAGCAATTATTGAATTCTTCACATTCATGAACTTACGAAAAATCTTACGACTCTGTTTATTTGGTTCAGTAGGAGCGCAAAAACCAAGGATATCATCTATTGAATTACGAATCTCCCTAAAAATTTTAAGTTCCCTTGCTGGCATCTTAATAGTATAGAAACTATCAATATTTGAAGTAATCTGCCATCTTCTTGTTAAATCTTCAGAAGCAAGAAAATATATTGCTTTTATTTGATAGTATCCTATCGGTAAATCACGCAGATAATCAAATTTCTTTGAGGTATAAGTCCAATTTCGCCAGTTTAGAATGGAAAACCAGTAAAATGAATCTTGAGGCTCAAGGATAAAGCTCGGTGGGGAGTTTACTAACACACTTACACATACCCTATACTGATATTCTTCAAACCTGTTAGGAATACTCAAAATAAAATCTAAAACTCCACAACTCAATAAAGGGTCAGACGGCGCACCGTAAACCTTGCATACTTCTGTTCCTCGATTTATTAGCACACATTTTATTACCATTGGTTCGCCAATAAAAACTGTGTCTTTGGTGATTTCTAATCGTAAGGCAAGATTATCTGATTGTGCGTATATAGGCCACAAACAACCAGCACTAAACAATAAAAATATTATTTTTCTAACCATTTTTACCTCCATTTTTAAGGATGACTCCAATCCAAACGTAACCTGCAACTATCACAAAAGCTATATAAGTAACTGCCATACGCCGACCAAGCATACCACATCATACAATCGCTATTGGAACAATGCCCACCAGCAATTGGATATGGTAAGTTAAATTGATATCCTAATTCGTGCGCGACTGCCCAATTTTCATACTTAATAGGTAGATGATTGTGAGCAGCACACGAATCTCTAATTGTTTCGACTGCAATCGCTGACATTCCTTCATTATGAACAGTTGTATCATAAAGATTCCAATAAGTTAAACCAGGGACAGAGCTATCATGTGGGCTATTTATCGTAGCAGCGACGATTCGTCTTACACCACACAGATAACATCTATTATCATAAGTACTGAGCGTATCGACTATTGAGCGCTGATTTTGTAAAAATTTCAATAGACTATCATCTTGTAAAAATGTAGATGCTCTAAGAAATTGTGGATTGGGGTCTAAAACGATGCTGTCATCCTTTGCATAGAAAGATCTATTTGCATTAGCAATCTTTACTTCGCCTTGAAAAGTTGAAACCGAATGTTTGTATCCATTCATAGCATCCACTTCGCAATATATTGCTTTGCTCGATGGAGGTGGTTGAGGAGGTTTTTCTCCACCACTACAGAGACCTTTATCAGCATTCATTAAAAGAATCGTTAACACGGCGTATATTATAACTTTTAAAATTGACCACAATCTAAAGAGTATTTTAATATCCATAAATCCTTTTTCACCAAAATCAATACCTATTTTAAAAAAATTGTCGACAATCACCCTAACCCCGGGCTCAATCACCAATCTACCACCTCCAGGTATCTCAACATCGCCCGTAAGCACATAAGGCTCTCCTTCCTCAGTCCAATGCTCATTGGAAGATAAAACACCAGATTTTATCGTACCCTTAACTGTAACACTTAATTTTCCAATTAATCTTCCACAATCATCTCGGAACTCAATAGGATATATCCCCGGTAAACAGAGATTCCCATCAGCATCACGACCATCCCAGGTTGCAACATATTCTACCCCCGGAGATACATCGCCGTCCCAAATATTTTTGTCGGCAACATCCACTTTTACAGTTGAATACTCATCAATCGCAAATGTAATAACACAATTTCTTACAGTCACATCAACTACCTCTGGTTGACTTTTAGCATAAATCAAATTAACAATACTTTTATATACCTGAAAACCAGACTGCCAACCCCAGTCTTCAACTACACCAATAAGAGTGTCAGCAATAAATAATCCTTTTGGATGAATGAATTGATTTATATTTACACCATATGTACCAAAACTATAAAGATAGTATTCCAACCCTTTCGAAAATTTCAAAATCTTATTCTGCATCGCATCGACTACATATACACAACCTGCTGTATCAATTTCAATATCTAAGTATAACCGACCAAAATTGACATCAACAACCCAGGCACGTACAAACCCTATCGAATTACGGTAATGTTTAGAGTTGTGTGTAAATTTTTCTTGAAGGAGATAAAAAATGGTGTATCCTTCCTTATGGTCAGAAAATATGGGTTAAATGACCTTGAAAGGAGGATACACCATGAATAACCCATTT
>JALVOT010000008.1 GCA_027026255.1 Caldifarciminota bacterium
GGCCTTCCCTGGTTTTAGAAAGTCTTATCAACTCTTTAATATATCCAGGAAGGCCTATTATTTCAAGCATTTTTCTTAAATCTTTTTTATATCTAAACTGGTAACGATGTCTGTTAACGTTTGCAATTTTCGAGTTCTTGACAAATAAGTTTTAATATATATAATATGGCTGACAGGAGGCAGAAACATGCTTATCAAAGGGAAAAGAAGCAATATTCACCCAGATAGATTCCCACTTGTGCAGGAGGATAGATGCGAACAATTTGCATATCTTCAAAATTTAGCAGTATATCCGAATAATTCGGATATGAACCAGTTATACGCCATCGTAACTCTTAAATGTGATGATATATATAAAGAAAGAGGTGAATAACAATGATGGAAGAAGATGCTCTCGTGATTCAGCAGGTATCCGCGGAACAATATCAAGGGCATAGCACTAGAAAACATTTTTACTTAAAGTTAGAAGAAATGTTGGGGGAACCCGTAATCTCGTATTTCACTAGCTTTTTATATCCTGTTATGATTGAGGATAGCGATGCTGACATGTTGGAAGGTGTTCTTCAAAAGAGTGATTTGTCAAATGGTTTTGCATTATTTTTAAGTTCTCCAGGAGGAGATGGTTTAGCTGCAGAACGCATAATAAATATCTGCCGTTCATATAGTGGGACAGGTAAATATGATGTTGTTATACCAAGTAAAGCAAAATCAGCGGCTACTATGATATGCCTTGGTGCAAGCAGAATAATTACGAGTAAAACATCAGAACTGGGGTCTATTGACCCACAGATAACATACATTGAAGACGATAAAGTACGGAGATTTTCTGTATATAACATCGTAAAGAGTTATGAGGTGCTGTTTTCAAAGGCGGTAAAGGAAAAGGGAAATTTACAGCCGTATCTTCAACAACTAGCTAATTATGATGAAAGAGAAATTGCTGAGTTTCGAACAGCCTTATCTTTGTCAGAAGACATAGCGATAAAAGCGCTTAAGACTGGTATGCTATCAAATCTATCTGAAAAAGATGTTGTAAAAAGAATTAAAATCTTTCTTACTCCAGAAGAAGTCAAGACCCATGGGAGACCTATCTATACTCAAGATGCATTAAACTGTGGTTTAAAGGTAGAAATTAAAGATCTGAAAAAAGAATTCTGGCGTATAGTTTATAAGTTATATGTTAGGTTAAATAATTTTGTATCAACTAACAATGTAGGAAAGTGTATTGAAAGTAAGAATTATTCATTTAGAGCTAGAGTCAAAAGGGAAGTGTAGAAGTGAAGAAGACAAAGAAAGAAAAAACGGTGTCTTCATATGATAGAGAAAGGATTGAAGAGGCAGAAAAGGATTATCAAAAAATGTGGGAACAAGTCAAACCATTTATTAAAAAACGGAAAATCAAAGAGTATTCTACTATAGGGGAATGGAGAATCTCTAGTTATGAGTCATAGAGATGATTTAATACGACGGCGTATAACAATCGGCTATGTGGTTCACTACGCTCACCCAAATGTCTTTGGTATTTCGTAAACACGCAGGACGTTAAGCGATATGTCTAATAAAATCAACCAAATTAAGATCTTTCTTGGCAAAAATAAATTTTGTGTTAAAATAAAAAATATGAAAAAGAGGAAGCGCCATGGATAAGAATACTTTAATAATAGGGTTGACAGGGTCATTTGGAAGCGGTTGTACAGAAACCGCAGAATATTTAGCACAGAAGGGATTTTTAAAATTTTCTCTTTCAGACATAATTAGGAATGAAGCTAAAACACGAAAATTGCATTCACTGAGTAGAAAAGATAAGCAGAATATCGGTGATAACCTAAGAGAAAAAAAAGGTCATGGTTATCTAATGATAGAAGCCTTAAATACCTTAAAAAAGATTAACAAGACTTCAAAGCCTGTTGTTATAGATAGTATTAAAAACCATAAAGAGGTGTATGAGTTGAGACAGAATTATTTTAAAACTTATCTTGTCAATATAGATGCGGAAAAAGATATTAGATATAAAAGAGTGGAAAGTAAATATTCTTCTAAAGAGGAGTTTGAGGAAGATGACGAGAGAGAGTCTGGAGAAGATCAACCTGAATATGGGCAGCAAGTTAAAAAATGTGTTGATCTTGCGGACATTGTCGTTAATAATAACACATCCTTACAAGACTTGCATGAGAAGTTAGAGAAATACCTTAGATTAATTAAAAACCCTAAGCAGTATCGACCATCAAAAGATGAAAAAGGAATGACTTACGCTTTTAGAGAAAGTGGAAGGTCTCGCTGTCTGAAAAGAAAAGTAGGAGCAGCTATAATGAAGAATATAGAGGGAAGAACAGCCCTCATTGCTTGTGGATTCAATGATGTCCCCGTTGGTGTGGTTCCATGTGGAGATATGGGAAAATGTATGAGAGACTTCTACAGAGACCAGAAATGTTCCACCTGTGGGGAGCCTATCATTCTAATGTTTCATAAATGTAGTAAGTGTGGCACTACTATTCCAAAAGATTGGGGAAAAATGATAAGGAAACACCTTGATTTATGCAGAGCATTGCATGCGGAAGAGATGGCAATTCTTAACTGTACAAAAAAGAAGGTATCGTTGAAAGGAGCAACTTTGTATGTCACAACCTACCCCTGTCTGCTGTGCGCTAAGAAAATCATTGAGGTGGGGATTAAAGAAGTAGTCTATGTGGACCCTTATCCCTATGAAGAAGCTGTTAAGATGTTGTCACAAGTTCATGTAAGAACAACTAAATTTGAAGGTGTTAAGGAACAAGCCTTTCATAGGCTTTATAAAACAAATGGAAGATAAAAAAGGAGGAATCATGAAGAAAAAACTTGAGAAATGTCCTAAGTGTGGGCAATTAAGCGTCAAATATGATTCTCGCTCCAAAAGTAAACGGTGCTTTAATTCTGAATGTAACTGGACTGAGGCTAAACTCATCGCTGCGGATGTTCCCAAATCCTTCTTAAAATTCTGTCTCGCCCACGCTAAAAACGAACTACAAAAGGAGAGGATTGAAACGATTATTAAGGTTACTTATGGAAGTTTATAGCTAATTTGCTATAAACAAGGAGCATCTGAGGTCAGGTTTTTGCCGAGATGGCGGAATTGGGAGACGCGGCGGACTCAAAATCCGCAGCTCCGCGAGGGGCGTGGGGGTTCAACTCCCCCTCTCGGCATATCGGGTAGATATAGATTAAAACGGTAAGGTAGAATGGAAATTTTTAGTTTTCGGTCAGAGTATCAGTTCGGGGTCGTTGATCACATTCCTTTTAAATTTATGTTTTTTAGAAGCGGATTTTTTCTCCGGTATCTGTTCTGCATCCCGGTCCTGAACTATTTCTCAAGAAGCTTTGGAAATTTAGGCTCTTGACAAAAAAGAAATTGCGATTATAATTAAGATAGTCAAAGAAAGGAGGTTATATGAAAAAATTACTAAGTGTGTTCGCTTTATCGTTCTTAATTCTACTTTTTATCGCAGGATGTAGTGAAAAGGCAGACCAGACCGAACTCCAGGATGCAAATAATCTGGTTAATGGTCTGGCGATGATGGGGGTAATGACGGATGTTGATGCCTACAGCGGTACCAGTGCTTTTTCACCGCCCTCTAAATGGAAAGGTCCGTATGTCTATAAGAATCTTCCTGAAGGCGATGACACCCTCTATTATCAGTTTGTGGTTAAGCTGCCCCTTGACTCAATGAAGATAACAATTGATTCACTGCTCTGGCTGGTAATGCTTACTCCGGATATCTGGGCAGGTGATAGTGGAAAGATAACCAGGATTGATTCCTGGCTTATTGGTGAAAACCGCACAGATATCTATTTCCATACCATTGTTTCCCGCCCTGATACCCTGCATGTTGAAGGCACAATGAAATGGAATTGGGAAGATACCTATTATTCATATACATATAATGTAAGCACGGTAACCGAGGCGGCGGAGATTGATGTTACAACTTCTAAAAATATCAACCTTTCAGCCCATTTCAAATTTGCTGATGACGGTTCCGGTACACTTGAGGATAACTGGGGTAAGTTTGACAATACGATATTTGTGAAGTTCGAATTCTTTGCTGATCCCAGGCAGCATGATAATTATGATGGTTATTATATACTCTTAAGCGAAGACTGGAAGGTAAGACACTATTTCGTTCTTGCCAAATCACCGTCAAATTGAAAAGTTGACCAACAAAAAAGGGGAGCTCTGCTCCCCTTTTTTTATTTGATTAAATACTAAAACTTAAAAGGCATTCCCCCGGGAAGTTTCATCCTGCCGGCCTTTTTTAATAGGTCACGGGCATAAAAGAACTGTTTGAGAAGGCGGTTTACATCAGCAAGCGATGTGCCGGATCCCCGGGCAATCCTTTTTTTACGGGAACTGTTGATTATTTCCGGATGGCGCCTTTCCTGAGGGGTCATTGAATTGATTATCGCTTCTATTATTTTGAATTCATTTTCATCAACATCTGTTTCTTTTACCCCGGGAATCATCGCTGCCAGTTTTGAGAGTGGCCCAAGTTTTTTTATCGCCTTGAGCTGGTCATAAAAGTCCTCTAAGTTGAGTTCACCCTTTAAGACCTTCTTGCGCAGACGCTCCTGGTCAACCTCTTTTTCAATCGTTTTAACCTTCTCGACCAGACTTGCAACATCACCCATACCCATTATTCTCTGGGCGGCGCGGTCTGGATAAAATTCCTCTAAACCATCCGGCCTCTCACTGGTTCCAATAAAGTATATCGGAATCTTAGTTACACTTACGATAGAAAGGGCAGCACCACCCCGGGTATCACCATCCATCTTCGTTAGGACCGCTCCATCGAGCCCGATCTTTTCATTAAATCTGATTGCCTGATTCACCGCATCCTGTCCGGCCATACCGTCAACGACCAGAAGTCGATAATCCGGTTTTATGAGCTGATGAATCTTAATAAGTTCCTGAACCAGGTCATCATCAATGTGAAGTCTGCCTGCAGTATCAATGATTACAATCCCATATCCCTTTTCTTTAATCAAACGCTGACAATTCTTAATTGTCTCAATTACACTATTCTTTATCATTGGACAGACCGGAATATTTACACTCTTTGCCAGCATCATTAATTGCTGGACTGCAGCCGGCCTTTTGGCATCTGCAGGCACAAGTACCGGATTTCTATTCTTATAACGCTGGGCAAGTTTTGCTGCGGTGGTTGTCTTTCCCACACCCTGAAGACCGAGCAGACTTATTATTACCGGACCCGGTTTTTTAAATTCTAAGTGCCGTGGTTTGGCGCCCAGGAGTTCAACCAGTTCTTCATAAACCACCTTGATAACTAAGTCTCCGGGTTTAAGGCTTTTGGAAAATTCAATCTTTTCAAGTTTTTTTCTGAGATTCTCGATAAAATTCTTAACTACTTTATAATTGACATCGGCTTCAAGCAAAGAGATTCTGATGTCCTTGAATATGGCATCAAGTTCATATCGGGTAATCCTTCCATAACCCAGGACCTTTCTGCGTATCAGCTGGAACCGATCAATTAATCCTTCAAACATTTTAATCCTTTAATTGCTGATTTATAATCCGATGATTTAAAGACCCCGGCTCCGGCAACTACAATATCGGCACCGGCCCGGTCAAGTTTTTGGACATTATTTATATTGATCCCGCCATCCACTTCAATCAGACAGGATAATTTCTTTTTGTTGATAAAATCCTTGAGTTGCTCAATCCTGGTAAGGACATCAGGGATAAGTTTCTGGCCGTAGAAACCGGGATTTACGGTCATTATAAGCACAAAGTCTATTTTCTCTAAGTATTTATAGATATTCTGGAAGGGGGTGGGGGGTGAAATTGCCAGACCGACCTTTTTTTTATGGCTTTTGATCTGTTTGATGCATAATTCCGGTGCCCGGGTGGCTTCAATATGAAATGATATCCAGTCTGCACCGGCATCAATAAATCGCTCAATATAATTTTCGGGTTTGATAATCATAAGATGAGTATCAAGGGTAAGGTCGGTCATTCTGTTTATTGCATCCACAATCATCGGTCCGAATGTAAGATTCGGCACGAATACACCGTCCATTATATCCAGGTGGAGTAAATCTGCCCCGGCGTCTTCAACTCTCTTAATCTCTTCTTTAATAATAGTAAAATCTGCAGCAATGATTGAAGGTGCAACTTTCATTTGATAATCATCAAACTTGCGCTATCACCGATATTCACAATCTTGTCAGCCTCAGGCGATTGAATAATTACTGTGCCCTTTTCCCCGCTTCCTTCAACTGATTTGACCTCGGCAATGACGAGTCCAAGTTTTTTCAAAATCTCTTTTGCCCGGTCCAACGGTTTTCCCAGAAGATTGGGCATCTTCAGGATGATACCCTTGCTGATTATCAACCTTATCTTTTCGCCTTTATGAATTTCCGTTCCTGACTCAGGCAGGCTTTTGATGACTGCACCGGCGGGTATCGAATCTGAATATAGTGAATCAATGGTGGCAATTAAAAGTCCGAGATTTTTTAGTATCAATTTTGCCTTTTCGAGATTCACACCCGTAAGGAATGGAACCTTTAAGGTCTCAGGGCCTAAGCTTACCGTAAGGTTAATAATCCTGCCCTTTTTTACCCGGGAACCGGGCAGAGGTTCCTGAATAATTATATTGCCCGATTCAATGATCGGGTCATACCTTCGCTCTTTTATTACACCTTCGAGATTTACCTGTTTCAACTGTTTTAATGCTTCATTCAATGGCAGGTTGCAGACATTGGGCACTTCAATCGCCTCTCCTTTATGAACCAATAACGGCATTATCAGAAAATTTGCAATCAGGACACCGATGATGAAGACGATAGCGACTGCAGCAACTAAGAGAATGATTTTTTTCATTCAAGGACAGTTGCTACCACAAGGTCTATTTTTGAACCTTTTTTTGCCTTTTTTCGAGCACCCGGGTGCTGCCTCATTACTATCCCGACATTATATTCAGTGCTCACTTCATAGGTAACCTTACCGACGGCAAATCCCTTTTCTTCAATAATGCGCTTTGCTGTAGATAAAGATTTTCCGATTAACCTGGGCACCCTGATTAATTCCGCACCCTGACTCAGGATTACAGATATTGCACTGCCCTTTTTGACCTTTATTCCGGCCATCGGTTCGGTTGAAATAATCTTATCCTTAGGAATCTGCAAATTCTCTTCGCTTTTTACCGCGCCGATCTTTAATCCCAGCTGAGAAAGTCGGACCGTGGCTTCACTCAGACCCATCCCTTTCAGGTCGGGAACCTCAATCTCATTTGAACCCCTGGATATAAAGACTGTAACGGTTGATTTACTGCGCACCACCGAACCGGGAAGCGGGGTCTGTCTGCATATAAGATTTTCCGGAACCTTTTTATTTTCTTCTTCACCACCAACAACAAGGAGAAGACCTTTTGATTCTGCAATCATCCGTGCCTGTTCGGGTGTTGAGCCAACCAGGTCAGGCACCATCCGGTCCGCACCAGCGCTTGTCCTGGGAATTACAAAGAAGAAGACTGCGCAGACAATGATTGAAGTAAATAGAGAAACCAAAAAAGAGATTAAAAATATTTTTGCCCCATTATAATACATTATTCTCCTTTTCTTTAGTAGATTTCAAGTCCTCAGCGGAGAGGGCGGGATTTGAACCCGCGTTCCGCCTCACGGCGGAAACACGATTTCCAGTCGTGCTCCTTAGGCCACTCGGACACCTCTCCATATTATGAATGTTCAAAATTTTAAGAATCCTTTTCCTCTTTCTTTTGAGCCTCATCGCGCTCTTTTTCCTCTTCAGGATTTTCAATCTCATGGAGTCCCTTTTTAAATTCTCTAATCCCCTTTCCCAGACTTTTTGCCAGGTCCGGGATTTTCTTGGGACCGAAAAGAAGCAGCGCAATTAAAAGCAGTAATAGAATTTCCTGCCAGCCGATGTTCATTATAACCTCAATTGAATTATATTAAAAATAACTGGAATGTCAATGGCTGTGCCTGGGGTGAGTTGTCAGGAATAAGACCCTATTCGTTCTTAAAATAAAAATGAATCAATTGACCTTCCTTAGAGAAGATTCGATGTTCTGCCTTATAGATAACCTCAGATTGTCCCTGGTCATCGACTTTGAGACAAAGCCTTTTCCGTTTACAGGCAAGACACATAGGAAACAGATATTCCCAGGTCTTTTTCTCTTTGAGGTCGATGAAATAGACATAATCCCATACCCTGCCCATTTGTTTTCTCCGGGTATGGAGCAGGAGATAGCGTCCATTCCTGGATAGATTATAATCAACGATACTGCGCCATTGTCCGGGTTTTATAACCACAGTCTTTCTCTTATTTTTTATTAATGCTAAGGAAGGGTTATGAAAATTTTGGTCAAACTCGACAACAATCAATATCTTTCCATAGATTCTGGAAAGTTCAAAAGATAACCGATGTTTATCCTTTCGGGTTTCTCTCCAGAGGACCTTTTTCTTCTGGTTGTAGAGAGTGATTCGGGTCTGGATGAGTTTGTTTTCAGGGGAATACTTTTCTTCATAAATGAAGAAATATTTATGATTATCAGAAACCTTTGCTTTTTTGTAGACCCAGGCTTTCCGGGTCTTATTAATTACAGGATTTAGTATCCAGCAGGTGGTGTCGTTATTAATAAAGGTGAGGGTATCTTCATTCAGGTAAACCAGATTTATAATAAAAAATAAGGTTAACATAATATTATTATAAACCGAAATATAGCCGAGTCAAGGAATTAGTCTAATTCCCCTGCAGCCTGTGCAACCGGGAATTTTCCGGATTGTGGTGTTAAGACAAATCTTCGTTGACACGGCAAGCTATTTCTGTATAATCAGTCTATGGGTGATGCGGTAAATATATTGGTCACCGGTGCGGCCGGATTTATCGGCTGGAAGGTATCTGAATTTCTGCTTGAGTCTTCAGAATTGATTCCTGGAAAACCGGAGAAAGAGAAACTTTATGTGGTTGGTATTGATAATATGAATGATTACTATGATATCCGTCTCAAAGAGTGGCGTCTTGAACAACTAAACCGATATTCCAATTTTAAATTCCATAAGATGGATATTGAAGACCGGAAATCGTTGAAAGAACTTTTTGAAGAATATCATTTCAGTTTCATAATAAATCTTGCCGCCCGGGCCGGAGTGCGCTACAGTATGGAAAATCCATTTGTCTATTACACAACAAATGTATTGGGAAACCTCAATCTTCTTGAACTCAGCCGGAAATTCAGGGTAAAAAAATATGTCTTAGCATCTACCTCATCACTTTATGCAGGACAGAAGATGCCATTCAAGGAGACCTTACCGGTAAATGAACCGATTTCCCCCTATGCTGCATCAAAAAAGAGTGCTGAGGTGACCTGTTATACATATCATCGCCTGTATGATTTAGATATTACGATTGTGCGCTATTTCACGGTATATGGTCCTGCAGGTCGGCCTGATATGAGTATCTTCAGATTTATCTACTGGATTGACCAGGCAAGGCCGGTAATCATCTATGGTGATGGAAATCAGTCCCGAGATTTCACCTATGTGGATGATATCGCCCGGGGAACAATTCTTGGATTGATGCCGCTCGGGTTTGAAATTATCAATCTGGGTGGAGACCGGCCCCATAAATTGAACGATGTGCTTCAGATGATTGAAGAGAAATTAGGGAAGAAGGCAAGGATTGAACATCAACCATTTCATCCGGCAGATATGCTTGCGACCTGGGCCGATATCACCCGGGCAAAAAAGCTTCTTAAATGGCGCCCTGAAATTGGACTTGAAAAGGGTGTCGATGCTGCAGCAGCCTGGTATCAAAAAAATAGAATCTGGGTTAAGGATATAAGGGTTTAAAGATTCTTATTGCGGTTTTACTACAATGTTTTGATATTCACAGACCATATCATCCTCAAGCACGCCGATGCCGATTCCTCCCCTGGTAAATGTCCTGTCCCTGACTTCAATAACCTTTTTTCCATCCAGATACCCGGATATGATATCATTCTGAAGATCAACCCTTAAGACATACCACTTTTCCCTTTCCGGAAGAAACTGCCTGGTTCCAAGTCTTATCCATTTGCCGTCAACACATTTAAATAAATCTACTATTCCGTAATCACCGTGTATTCCAAACCTATAAAAATTCTTTTCATCCTGCAGTCTAAAAAAGATATACGCCTTTAACCAGGTGACTGATGGATTCTTACTTCCCAGGCATCTGGTCATCACTTCAAATTTATAATTTTGCCAATCTGTTTTTATGAATGCAAAATGTGAAGACCCTGATCCTTTTACCTTCCCGGCTGTGGTCCGCCACTTTCCTCTGATTATCGTCCACCGCTTCATCCCGTTCTTGAAATCATCAAAGAAGAGGTCGTCTTTACTGTGAAATAGCGCTGTGTGAACCTTAAATCTGCGCTTTATTATGAGGTCGTCAAAGTTAAGCTCAGCCTGGATAAAACCTGAATCCTCAGGGGGTATATAAATATCTATCAATTTTGAACTTTGTGGTTTCAGGGATAATTGATTTATCTCAAAAAGAGTATTTGGGGTGTTTATTGAACTTACTTTCCCGTTTATGGAGACCGTGCGATTAAGATTATTTACTACATAAAATGGTATCTTTTCACCCTCTTTAAATCTTATAAAAATATCTTTTCCGGGTATAATATCAACCGGGTCCACTAACCAGAAACTGAATTTGTGCCGTTTATTCTTATAAATTACTACAAAGTCTTCTTCACCCCGGGCATCAGCAGGGACTTTTATTTTGAATTTTACGAGATGCGAGGCGGTCTTTCTCTTTATAGACCAGGGTGTTTGAAGCGTGATATCACCGGGGTCAATCTTTTCAAGCGTAAATGATATTTCGTTGTCGACCCCTTTGATAAGAATTGGTGAAGATAGTCTTGTTAAATTATATTTTATTTTTCTGGTTAAATAGATAAGGGATGTGGCAAGATTGGACGGCAATCTGATTTTTATTTTATCCAATGCTTTTTTAAAATCGATTTTATTTACGCCATACCAATCGCCGGATAAGAAGTATGCATATTTAATCGCTTGATTATCCGGGATTTGGATTGAGATTGGGATATTATAATCAAATGGATGAAACCCCAACTGCGATTTTTCTGGATTCATAATTACGATGATATAGTCTGCATCCGGGGTTTTGAAGATGTTGCTTTTTAGCCCGGCTGGTATCTGTGAAATCCTTGTATTCAGTGCCCATTCCCGGCTTTTGAGCAATTCAAATAATGGACGATATTTGTCATCGAGGCGCTGGCAGATTTTACCGCCGCTGGTAACTGCGGGAGATGCTCCACAAAAGATTGAATTCTTCAACTTCTCTTCAGTCTCGTCAGGCTTCCTGTCATGCGGAAAATAGATAAGGGGTCTTGTAAGACAGAGATATTGCAATCTGTAAAGGTTGAGGATGTTGCCTTCCGCCATTATCCCGTCAAGCCCCTTGCATACTTCAATTGATGTAGGTCCATTGCCCCAGATCCCTTTGTTATTATTATGGAAGATGTCAAAGATTTTTTTATTCATCCTTTCTAAGGCAAATCCAAGCATATAGGCAGGCCTTGCGTTTTTCATTGTAACCCCATCCTTATGGGCAAAATCGAATTTGTTATAATCCATTCGATCGTAAAAAATACCATCAACTTCAGGATATCTTTTTATCAATTTTTTTGCCTGGCCGATTATATATCTACCCCAGCTGCTTTTCGGGTCGGGATTCATCAGATTTGTATATTTCCAGGATGGTAAGGGATTACCGTTTTCGTCTTTTGCAATATCCGGCGGGAAATATCGTTTTGCATACTGATGCCAGGCTTCAAAGACTTGAAAATATAGATATACCTTGATTCCATATTTATGCCAGAGACTGATGAGCCGCTGCATATCTTTACAACTATTGCGCTTTCTGCCTGCGCCATCTTTCCATTCGGAAATGCTTACCCGGTCCGAATTGGATATAAGCCCCCAATCCTTGGATTCGGGTACATAAAGTCCATAAAATGGGAAGTATCCATGCAATTCAATCCAGGCAACACCCTGCTCTTTCAGTTGTTCAATCTTTTTGTTTTTATCGAATGGGTTTGCTAAGTAATATAATCCATCATTTAAGCGAATATGTGAAGAAAAATATTCTGGATATCGATTCAAGAAGAAATTCAGCCCGCCTCGCCAATCCGAAGGATGGATAACAAGATGAATTCCAAATTTAATTGTATTTTTTTTATCACCAAGTAAATTTTTGCAGGAGACTATTAACTTTTTTTTCCTTATAGTAAAAAAAAGAGATGGTTTTTCAATCTCGGGTGATGCGATAATGCTTAATCCGAAATTCTTAGAATGATTCAGAACAGTAAAGACCGGTAAGAAAATATCTTTGCGATAATTAACGGTTAGGGACGAAAGATTTTCAAGATTTAGCTCATATGGATATCCGGGTTGAAATATATGTTCGATATTATTAATGATCGGGATGATAAAAGAACCGTTGACTTCAGAGGTGACTTTTGAACGATTGGTAATGGATACCTCCCAGTATAAACCCGCTGAATCGATAAGAAACTTTTGTTTAAATATATGCGTGCGGTATTTCCGCTCAATTATTATCTTGCCATAATCAGATCTTTGTTCTGTAAAAATTTTTGATTCGAAATTTTGAGAAAATGGAAAGGTGTTTGAAACAAAGGTGCAGGGCTCTGATATTAAATTACCTTTCCCGAGTTTAATCCCGGCAATATTGTTGTTGTTTTTTGTGATTTCAATCCGAAAGTGCGTGTTCCTCAAAATCAAAAGGGAATCTGTTTCGGTTAAAAAATCAGCAGTTAATAAAAATAGTAAGATGTTGACCACTGACATTAGCAACGGTCGAATTTCTGTTTACCCAAAATATCTTTTAATATCTGTCCAATGGGAATTTTGGGAGGACCGAATTTTAAAATTCCATATAAAAAACCCAATCCCCAAGAGATATGTAAAACCCAGAAGATAAGAATAAGCAGCGGGAAATATATAATACCGTGTCTTATAGAAATCGCCAAGGATGTTGCCGCGGTGTAGAAAAAGTATGAGGCGACAGGTATCCACCAATATTTTAAGCCGACAGCCAGGGATATGATTGATAAAAAAAGCCAGATTAATAGTGCCGGAGGGATCAGATGCCTCCAGCGAATTGAATCAGGATGGGTCTTAATTGTCTTTACCCTCCAGATTCCATAAAGTAGATACTGTCGAGCGAGTTTTTTTAGTGAACCCCGGACAATATATTGGCATCGTATCTTTGGTGAAAGCAAAATTTTTCCACCGGCTTTACGAATTCGATAGTTGAGTTCATAATCGCCATTTCTTACCCAACCTTCATTAAAAAGACCGACCGATTCCAGGGTGCTTTTGCGCCAGGCGCCGAGATATACAGTATCCACCCATTTTTCTTTTTTTAAATAACGAAATTCCGCATCACCGATGCCGAAAGGGGTAGTGGTTGCTAAGGCGATCGCTTTGGTTAGATAATTATATCCGACCGCCTTCTGGAGACCACCGACATTTGCTGCGCCGGTAGATTGTAGTAATTCCACGCAATTTCGGATATAATCAGGTGCATAGATTACATGGGCATCCATACTTATAATGATTTCACCACGAGCTGCTTTAATGCCAATGTTATTTGCACTAACCCTTATCTTCTTTGGATTATCGAGCAATTTAATAAAAGGATATTTGCGCATATACTCTTCAACAATTTCCCGAGAGCGGTCCGTGCTTCTTCCATCAACTACCAGAATTTCCATTTTGTCCCGAGGATAATCATTGGAAACGATTGAATCCAACGATTGTGCCACAAATTTTTCTTCATTACGGAGGGGAATTATTACTGAAACAAAAGGTAATTGCTCAGAACTTTTGACTTGCGGCATAGATTTATTATAGTTAAATCAGATACATTGTCAATTGACCAGGCTGTTATTTGTTAAACTATTGACTAAATCTTTGATTTATATATACTCAATTTATGAAAAAGTTGAGAAAAATGACTGTTCTGGACTATTGGTTAATAATGACTAAACACCGAAGGGTTTTAATAATTAATACTGTTACAATAACTGTTATTGCAATAGTGATAAGTCTTCTTTTAATTCCTCAATTTAGAGCGAGCGCGACGATCTTGCCACCGGGCGGTGAGGAATCGACAATGTTTGGGCTTTTATCTTCAAACCTTCCTGCAGGAATCGCCAGTTTATCAAGGATGACCGGGGTTGTGCCAGGATTGGCAACACCTTCGGATCTTTATGCCGCAATTTTGAAGAGCGGGAGGATAAAAGGAATAATTATAAAAAGATTCAATTTAATGGAGGAGTTTAAAACCAGGACTATGATTGATGCCTACAAGGCGCTCGACAGAATTACAAAAATTGAAGTCTCACCCGAGGGGCTCATTTCCGTTACCGTAACCTATAAGAACAAATACCTTGCCGCTGATATTGCCAATGCCTATATTGAAGAATTGGATAAGTTTAATCGAGAGACGGCGATGACCACGGGCAAGAAATATCGTATATTCATCGAAAAAAGGTTGAAAGAGACCGAGGATTCCTTGGCCCGGGCAGAAGAGGCATTAAGAAATTTCCAGGAAAAACACCGAACCATTGCCCTTGATACTGAAATTGAAAAGGTTATTGAGACGATTGCGAAATTAAAGAGCCAAATAATTTTAAAGGAGGTGCAGAAAGGGGCATCCGGTGGAGTCAATAACCCTTACACCCGAAGTATTGAGCAGGAATTAAGGGAATTAAGAAAACAACTTGCAAAGATTGAATTTGGTGGGAGGACTAAGAAAAATAAGGAGTTCGGCGCGGGGTTTTCAATTCCACTTGCTGAACTTCCTGAAGTTTCATTGGAATATGCCCGGCTGTTCAGGGATGTTAAGGTTCAAGAGGCCGTATATGAACTTCTTACCCAGCAATATGAGCAGGCAAAGATTATGGAGGCAAAAGATACCCCGACCGTGCAGATGCTGGATCGCGCCTCCCCGCCCGAGAAGCGGTTTTTCCCGGTACGAAGTAGAATAGTTATTTTCGCCTTTATTTTATCTTTAATAATCAATATTCCCATCGCGCTTTTTTTAGATTATTTGGTTGATACAAAAAATAATCCAAAAGATCACCAAACATTTAATAGAATAACAAAGGACATTTCCCGGGATTTAATAAAACTGAAAAAACTATTTACACATAAAAAATAATATGCCCGGCGGACATTCTCTATGAGTCCATACATTATTAATACTATTCCTGAAACAAAAAAACATATCGGGTTTCTGATTTTCCTCGGGATTATATTGATACAAACGGTTTTCATCATCATTTTTGCTTATTATGGTCTTATACCAATTCTCTTGTCCGCGATTTTTACTTTTTTATTCGTATATACATTTCTTTCTGTAAAAAGATATTATTTTCTCGTTTGTCTGTATTTTAGTATCTTCCCGGCAATGTATTACTTGTCAAATTTCCCTGATATCCCTGTCGGATTTGTCTGGTACATTGGCTATCCGCTTTTTTTACTACTCATTTTTTACTGGATGATTCATATTATGGAAAATAAATATATATTATCACTTACCACACTTGATGTGCTGCTGATATTGTTCGGAAGCTCTCTATTCCTTTCAGCTGCACTCGGTTACCTGAAAGGATATGACCGCGAATACTGGCTGTATGATTTTATGAATCTATCTTTGTATATTACATATTTTGTTGTCCTTTATTCGCCTCTGAAAAATATGGGTAAACAAATCTTTGGTTTTATTAGCGTCTGCGCCGTCATCATTTCTTTGCAATTTTTGGATGCGATATTCAAATTCGGAGGTATTGTAATTCTAACAAGAATTGTATCCGAACATATACATCTTTCCCAACTTGCATTTCCCTATATCGCCCTGAATATGATTTACACAAGAAATAAATTAAAGAAATTCATTTTTGCGATAGCTATTCTTCTGATTTTTGTTGGTATTATTATTTCACAGCAAAGAGCAATGTGGGGCTCAACATTTGTTATGACATTTATTTTAGCGATAATTGCTTTTTATCGTATACACTTATGGTTGAAATTACATATTGTCAAAATTATAACCGCAGCCGTAATTATTTTCATAGGTCTGACAGGATTGTTCTTTGTAGTTAACACATCAACACAAGGACAATTATATACTACTCTTATCAGCAGGGGATTAATTTTATTCAATCCGGTTTTACTGAAATTTGACGAATCAGCGAAGGTCCGAATGCATGAAATCTCTGATGCAATAGATGATACGAAAAATGAATTTTTAATAGGAAAGGGTTTAGGGGCTTCGCTGGTTACCCGATGGCGTTTTGTTCGACATAGTGTAGTGGATAATAGTTTTGTATTCCTGTATTGGAAGATGGGGCTTTGGGGTTTATTCACCTTTTTATCTTTTTACTTATATTTTTTCCTTAGAGGCTGGAGATTGTTGAAGAAAAAATTATCACTTGATGAGCGGTGTATAGTTGAATCATCCCTGCTTAATTTTCTTGGACTTTTTATAATCGCTCTAACAAATGTCTGTATCGTTCATTATAGATTCATCCTGATCTGGGCAACAATGATTGCGATTGTTGAATCGATTGCCAGGAAGTATGACTGATTACATAAAAAAATCTTTTGTTACATATTTAAATCAAATAATCAGGTTATTACTGATTGCCGGAAGTAATATCATCATCGCCCGATACCTTGGTCCTTCCGGGAAAGGTATCCTGGCATTAATAACAAATTTTTACTCAATAACAGTGATGATTGGTATGTTCGGAATCGATGAGGCGAGTGTCTATTTTATTAGCAGTAAAAAAGCGAAGCACAGTGCATTATTTACTAATATTCTGTGTCAGACGGTGATAATTTCTGTTATTGCAACAGTGATTTTTCTGACCAATAGAAGTTGGTTTCTAAGCCGTCCTCTAAAGGGCATTACAGAACATTATTATTATATCATGATTTTCTTGATTCCCCTATTTTTTTTGATTCAACATACAAGAACAATACTTCTTGGGCATCGGGCAATTTATAAATATAATATATATATCGTGCTCCAGATGTTGTTTCTCTTTGTTGGCCAGTTAATTCTTATTCCCCACTTTGGATTGTGGGGCGGGGTTCTTTCTATAATAGTTGCTGGAGTTATAAGCTCGGTTTTGGGGATTGTTTTCCTTTTAAAATTTGGGTCTCCTCAGACGAAAATTAATTTTGGTTTATTGAAAAAGTCGTATGGTTTTGGCATTAAATCTCAGCTTGGATTGTTCTTCAGTTATATCAATAGAAGGCTGGATATCTTTATTGTTAATTTTTTTTTAAATCCATCCCAGGTCGGTATTTACTCAATTGCTGTTGCGGTGGCTGAATTACCCTGGTATCTTCCTTCATCCGCCGCCACGGTTCTTTTTCCCTGGGTGGCTGATAAATCAAAAAATGAATCTGCGAAATTTACGGCATATGTATTAAGGAACAGTATTTTTATTACCTTCGTAATCGGAGTCGTTCTTGCCCTTTCCGGTAAAATCATTATAACTATTCTCTTCGGTAAGGCCTTTGATAAATCAGTGTTATTATTATATATTTTACTACCCGGAATCCTCTGTCTTGGTATTACACGCATTCTTGGGGCGCACTTTCAGGGTAGCGGAAGACCTGAGTTGGGGACATTGATGGTAGCATTTTCATTTGTAGAAACGGTTGTTCTTGATGTGGTTTTGATTCCTAAGGTCGGCATCATAGGCGCCGCTGTGGCATCCACAATTGCGTATGCAACTTCTGCATTAATTGGAATATATATATTTATAAGATTGTGGCCGGTTAATATATTTGACACATTGTTTGTTAAGAAAGATGATTTTTTAAAGATGAGAAATTTCTTGAATTTCTTAAAAAGGAGGAATAATGAATAAAAAATTACTTCTCGCTGCGCCTATCGGGGCACCCGGTCCGTTGACTGCATTAAGAAATCATTATAAAATCCTCAAAAACCATTTTGACTGTCAATTTGCTTCACTTGAAGAATTGGTATTCCCGTTTTGTAATAAACTTAATAAGCATAAAAATTTCTGTGATAGGGCTGCACGAAGATTGAAATGGGTATCGGTTAATAGGCTGATTCCGTTTGGCGAAAATATAATTTTTGCCAGTTATGGTAGAATTTACAAAACAATCATTGCGAAACTAAACAAAAAAGGGATTAGACCGTCGTTTATCTGGTGCAGCACCTTGGGACAGCTGGAGATGACACCCGGGGAAAGGGCTTCTTTTGTGGCTATGATAGAATTATTGAAAAAAGGAAGAATAAAGTATTTGTTGCTCCATCGTCGGTTGTATAAAACAATTGGAGTATTTTTGAAAGAGGTGGTTTTTTTGCCGCATAGTATTGACCTTGTAGAATTACAGGGCGTAGAAAAGCTTAATTTACCGGGATTAAATATTGACCTGTTCTGTCGGCCCAGATACGGAAAAAATATTTTAAATCAATTGCTTGCTTTTGAAATAGCCCGGCTTGATGGAAAATTACATATCAATTTTGATGTCAATAAATTTAATGGGATAGTGGAACTTATCTCTTCGAAATATATTCAACACCGATGGATTCCGCAGAATAGCTATTTTAGTCTGATTTCAAGTATGGACCTTGCCCTCCAGGTAACGATAGGTGAAAGTTTCAATTATGCGGTTTGTGAACATATGGCCCTTGGTGTGCCTGTCTTAACTACCGAAGATATATATCTGGTATCCGGGGATAAATATCTGGCGAAATATTTATGTGTTCCTGCTGCGGATACTCCTCCTGTAATTGCTGAGTATATTAGAAAAATCGTAACCGATAGAAATTTACACAATGAGCTGGCAAATCGTTGCCGGGAAAGAATTGCCAGAGTCGCTGAAGATAATAATAAAATAGTTATTCAAAAAATCAAGGAACTCTTTGGTTGACCTTTTTATATACTTCCAGGGTAGCGAGTGCTGTTTTCTCCCACGAAAAATTCTTTGATATCTCAAACCCCTTTTGTGCAATTTGATGGGCATATTGGGGATTTAGCAAAATGCGCTCTAATGCTGATTTCAATTCTGTAGTATTGTTCGGGTTGAAAGTAATTACCCCATTCTTTACAAATGGAGCAACTGCAATTGAATTTGAAATAATCACGGGAATCTTTGACGCCATCGCTTCTAACACCGGGAGTGAAAAACCCTCATAAAGTGATGGCATCACAAAAACTGAGGCATTTGCATATAAATCTGCTAAATTTTCGGTAACATGGCCGAGGAATAGAACCTGTTTACTTAAATTAAATTTTTGAATATATTTCTTAACCGTAATGTATGCATTACCTTTTTTGCCGGCGACGACGATTATGTATCTATTTTTTATTTCGCCGCTCAATTGATTATATGCCTGAATTAATGTTTCCAGATTTTTATTCTTATCAATGACACTCACAAAAAGGATATAAGGTTTGGTTATATTATTGAAAGAATGCTTTTTGTATGAAGGGTTAAACTGATTTAGATTTACACCATTAAGAACCAAACTTATTTTTTTTGAATTTATGCCCAGTCTGGTAAGTAAGGCTTTTTTTACATTGGGGGAGACAGCGATAATATGGTCAGATTTTTTTGTTTCAAGTTTTACAATAATTTTACGAGCCAGGGAGCGAAACCAACCGTATTTTTCAGGAAAAGAAAATTCCAATAACTCATCATGGATTGAACAGATGTGTATAGTATTTTTGAAAATGAGAGGCATTGTGCCCGGTAGGTGGACTATGTCAGGATGAAATTTCCGGGCTAAAAATGGAAAAATGAAGGCATGCCAGATATTTCTTAATATTCTATTAGAGAACCAATTTATCTTAATTAACTGGAGATTTTTGTTGTTAATATAACCTTTAAAATTTTCCTGCCATTTACCATAAAATATGTAGTACTGATTGGCGGTGTCAATTTTGGCGAGGGCATAGATTAATTCCAGACAATATCTGTCTGTGCCTTTAATTAAATGGGACCAACTTACTGCATTAATAACAATACGCATATATTAAAGAAATTTTTTGATCGCCGCTAATGTATCATCTGCGACATTACGCCAGGTTCTTATTTTTGCAGACCTTAATGCATTATTTTTTGCAATAGAAATTCTTAGGTTATGGTCGGTTATTAATCGATGAATCGCCTCAGCAAGGGCATCAATATTTTCCGGTTCGTATAAAATTGCGTTAATATTATCTTTAAGTGACTCCCTGGTTGCCGGAATTGCTGATGCAATGATAGGCAGGCCAAAGGAAATCGCTTCGAGGAGCACCATACCAAAGGTCTCAGAACGGGATGCCGAAATGAAGATATCGGCTTTTCTATAAAAATGAGACAATCTTTCTTTATCTACTTCACCGTGAAAGATAATTTTCCCGGATAAATTCGCTTCATAAATTAATTTTTGAATACAATGAAAATATTTGGAATTCGAATCATACCTACCAATTACATTTAATGTAAAATCAAGATTCTTTAGTCTGCTTAATGCCTTTATTAAAGTGTCCAGCCCTTTCCATGGTTTCACCTGACCAACAAAAAGCAGGTTCTTTGCATTTTCAGCTGAATGCTTTCTGGGTTTACCCCATACCTTTGGAGCCGGATTTACAATTTTTTGAGTTTTGGAATTTAAATGAAATGGAGAAAAGTATGCCTTTGCTGATACACTGGGAAAAATCAGGAGAGAGGCACCCTGGAGAATAAGATATTCAATTAAAAACTCTAAATTTCGTTCAATAGACCCCTTTCGAAGATTATAAAATGTCTGAAGGCAATTAATGCCGTATCTATTGCCCAGCATTCTGCTGATAAAGAGGGGAATAATTAAACGAAAATGCATACCATGATTCACGAAGATAAAAGAATTTTTTCGATACCTTAAAAGAATTTTTACAATCTTGAGGATAAAATACAATCTATTTTTTCTTATCCACACAGGAAAATCAGCACAATTTATAACATCCATTTCAATACCCCTGTTTTGCAAGTACCTGATTATTTGGGCTAATCGATACAGACCACCGGTATAAGGATGATAAAGATCGCGGTGAATAATTATTAACTTTTTCTTCAAATAGGCCTCACTTAAGAAAATTTAAATGAAATATGATTTTAATTATATGCAATTTCTAATAAGCGTCAAGGATTCTCTGATTTATATTTAAGGTTTAAGAGTTGACTTATCAAAAAAATTAATTATTCTTGTTTTGTGCAAGCAAGGTTGCCTAAGTTTATTGAAATCGGGAACAGCAAGATTGAAGGACTTTTTAGTCTCTTGAATGAACGCAGATTGGATTTCAATAAGGTGATGGTTTTCGGTGATAGAAAAACATTTATCCTGGGTGGTAACCGCATTGTTCAGGACCTCCAGTCAAAAGAGGTTTCGGTTTCCCGGTTTTTTGTTGAAAACAGTGATGAGGTGAATCTTAATAAGGCGGAGGCCGAAATTGCAAGGTTTGACCCGGACCTGATTATCGGATTCGGCGGCGGCAAGGTTCTGGATGTGGCAAAATGCTCTTCAGGCAATAAAGAGAAAATCTTTATCAGTATGCCCACCACCCTTTCCAATGATGGAATCGCCTCGCCGGTTGCGGTGATAAAAACGAGAAAAAATATACCTCTGAGCCATTTTACCCGGCCTGCATACGGAGTCGTTGTTGACCTGAAAATCATAAAGAAGGCCCCGGCAAGATTTATCCGGGCCGGGGTGGGGGATTTACTTTCCAACCTCTCGGCGGCTTTTGATGCCCGATTAGCCCAATCAAGGGGCAGGGAGCGAATCAGTGAATATGCAGTAGCCTTGGCTGAAAAGGGTGCCCTTGATATCTTAGAATTAAACGATTATTCGATAAAGAGTGATGATTTTTTGCGGGTGCTTGCCGGTGGGCTTATCAAGAGCGGATTTGCGATGTGTCTTTATGGTTCATCCCGCCCGGCAAGTGGTAGTGAACATAAAATCAGCCATTCCTTAGATTTTCTTTATCCGGGTCGTGATGTGCTCCATGGTGAACAGGTAGGGATTGCAACCATATTTACAATGGCACTCCAGAAAAATCGCCGTCTCAATGGAGTGATAAAATTGTATAAGGCAATCAACTTTCCCCGGAGGTTAAGATATCTGAATATCAATAAAGACCAGTTTGTTGATGTCGTGCTGAAGGCCCGAAAATTTCGACCAGGGAGATTTACCGTCCTTGAGGCGGAAAGATTAAATCATTCAAGAATAAAAGGGATCATTAAGACCATTCACCTCTAATCGGCATTGCCCCCCCCGAGGGGTTTATATGCTTTTTTGACTGATGGGTTTGAGGTGCACAATATAAGAAATTTCTGCACAGAAGTTGATAAAGTGCCTTGACTTTTGATAAATATTATTTATAATAACACAATGCGTGAAGGTATTAATATTTTTGAAGAGGATTTCTGGGCGATTACCGATGCATTGAACCGGTTATTGCAGGGGACTAATGCCCGTACAATACTGTTGATTGATAAGGCAGGTCAACTCATCACTTCATCCGGAGATACATCGAATATTGATACTTCATCATTTGCCACACTCTCAGCTGCTGATTTTGCCGCAACAAGCCAGCTCGCCTCGCTGATTGGAGAAAAGGAGTTTTCTACTCTATTCCATCAGGGAGAAAAGGAAAATCTTTATGTCTGTTTGATTGCGAATCGGGTTATACTTGCGGTTATATTTGACCACCGCACTACCCTTGGTTTGGTCCGCGTAAAGGCAAAGAATACAGCTGCAGAGTTGGAGAAGATATTTACCGAAATCTTCAGTAAGTTAGAAAAGGAATCGGGTGGCCCGAGCAAGATTGATGCTGACTTTACCAAAACCGCTGAGGAAGAACTTAATAAACTATTTGGGTTTTAAACAACAAAAATTTTAAACAATTATGGCTTTAATTAATTATGCTTCTCGAGAGATTAACTCCAAGATTGTCTATTACGGCCCGGGATTGGGTGGTAAGACAACGAATATAAAATATGTCTATACAAAACTGAACCCTTCAATAAAGGGCCGGTTGATAAGTTTGGCAACAGAACTTGACCGCACCCTGTTCTTCGATTTCCTGCCGGTTGATTTGGGAACTATCCGGGGCTTTAAGACCCGGTTCCATCTTTATACTGTTCCCGGTCAGGTTTTCTATAATGCCTCAAGAAAATTAATCTTGAAGGGCGTTGATGGAATTGTCTTTGTTGCTGATTCACAGATCGAACGATTTGATGAAAATATTGAATCTTTTGAAAATATGGAGGACAATCTCAGAACTTATAATCTGGATATGAATCGAATCCCCTTAGTGATTCAGTATAATAAAAGAGACCTTCCCAATATTACCTCTGTAGAGGAATTACAAAAGGTTTTAAATCCAGAAAATAAATACCCCTATTTTGAATCAGTGGCAACCCAGGGTATTGGTGTCTTTGAGACACTTAAAGAAATCTGTAAATTGGTGCTTAAGGTCTTAGCCTGAGCATAGTATGGATGATGTCCTCTCAGAGTTGCAGTCGTTGTAATAAGATTATCAATCCGGGTGATCCATTTTATCGATTGTTGATAAAGGTCTTTGCTGATTTTGATGGCGTAATAAATATAAAGTCTGAGAAATATGACCTGAATAAAGAGTTTGAGAAGATAAAGTCGATTCCTGAAGAACTGCTTGAAGAAGAGGTATATAAAGAATTTAATTTTGTCCTCTGCCCAAGGTGTAAAGAGATTTATTGTGCCAACCCTTTGAATCTTCCCCTTAATCTAAATAATAATCCATAAAATGTCATTTGTTCATCTACATAATCATACCGAGTATTCCTTGCTTGATGGAGCGGTGAAGATTGAAAGGCTTATTGAACTCGCCGCTAAATATAAGATGCCTGCCTTAGCAATTACTGACCATGGTAACCTTTTCGGAGCGATAAAATTTTATAAGCAGGCACATAAAAAGGGGATTAAACCGATTATCGGTATGGAGACTTATGTCGCTCCAAAATCGAGGTTTGACCAGTCAAAAAATATCCGGATTCCTGAATCCTCTTTTCATCTTACCCTGCTCAGTGAGAATGAGGCGGGTTATAAGAATTTAATAAAACTTTCTTCACTTGCCTATTTAGAAGGATTTTATTATAAACCGCGGGTTGATAAGGAACTTTTGTCAGGGTTTAATAAAGGATTGATTGCCCTTTCTGGTTGTTATAAGGGAGAGATTCCATATCGAATTCGCCAGGGGAAGATTGACCAGGCAAAAAAGGCACTTGAAGATTATATTGATATATTCGGCAGGGAAAATTTTTATATAGAACTGATGAGGCTTGGTATAAAAAATGAACAGGAGGTCAATAATGAACTCTTAAAACTTGCCCATCAGTTTGATGTTTCAGTAGTGGCAACCAATGACTGCCATTATCTCTATGCTGAAGACCATAAGGCACATGATGTTCTTTTATGTATCGGAACAAAAAAGACCCTGCAGGATAAAGAAAGATTAAGATTTGAAACAAGGCAGGCATATTTTAAGTCGCCGGAGGAGATCTCCCGGCTTTTTGAAGACCTGCCTGAGGCGATTACCAATACCCAGCTCATTGCAGAAAGGTGTAATCTGATGATTGATACCTCGGGCAAGGATGTAAAGCTTCCGGGTTTCCCGCGGCCCCAGGGTTTTGATACTGATTTTGATTATCTTAAGTATCTGAGTCTTGAAGGTATAAAACACCGTTTCAGTAAGGTTACTCCAGGGATTGAGGAGAGGCTCAATTATGAATTGAATATTATAAAGAAGATGGGTCTATCCGGGTATTTCTTGATTGTCCGGGAGATTATTGCGTTTGCCCGGGAAAATGGTATTCCGGTTGGCCCGGGTAGGGGTTCAGCAGTAGGAAGTCTGGTCCTCTATTCCTTAGGGATTACTGATATTGATCCATTAAAATATAATTTGATATTTGAACGTTTTTTAAACCCTGAACGGCTGAGTCTTCCGGATATTGATGCAGATTTTGGCGATACAAGGAGGGATGAGGTTATCGATTTTATAAAAAAACGGTATGGAGAGAAGAATGTTACTCAGGTTATTACTTTTGGAACCATGCAGGCAAGGGCGGTTGTCCGGGATGTGGGCAGGGTCCTGGGTATCCCCTATAACGAGATTGATCGATTGGCAAAACTCATTCCTTTCCATACAGGCATTGATGAGGCGTTGGAGCGGATTAATGAATTTAAGAATCTGGTTGAATCAAAGCCTGAATATAAAGAACTTATTGATATTGCAAAGAAATTAGAGGGGATTGCCCGGCATTCATCAACCCATGCAGCCGGTGTTGTGATTACACCAAAGGAACTGATTGAATATGTCCCTTTATATAAGAGCCCTGATAAGGGTGAAATCTGTACCCAGTATGCAAAAAATTCCTTGGAGGCGATCGGGCTTTTAAAGATGGATATTCTTGGACTGCGCACCCTTACCGTAATTGACCAGACCTTAAAGATGCTGGGACGACAGATTCCAGAAATTCCGATTTATGATAAAGAGACCTATGATTTATTAAAAAGGGGAGAGACGGTGGGTGTATTCCAGCTTGAAAGTCAGGGTATGCAGGATATATTGCGCAGTTTTCAACCAGAAAAATTTGAAGACCTGATTGCAGTAATTGCACTCTATCGTCCCGGTCCTATGGCAAATGTTAATCTTAAAAGGATGATTGAAAATAAACAGCATCCAGAAAAGATTGAATATCTGCATCCTCTATTAGAGCCGATATTAAAGGAGACCTACGGAATGATTGTATATCAGGAACAGGTAATGCAGATTGCATCAAGGATTGCCGGATTTTCCTTAGCTGAGGCAGATAATCTGAGAAGGGCGATGGGTAAGAAAATTCATGAATTGATGCATGAAAATCGCGAAATTTTTATTGAGGGTGCAGTTAAGAGAAAGATTCCTGCCAGACTTGCTGAGGAGATTTTCGACCAAATCGCCCCATTCGCCGGGTATGGATTTAACAAATCCCATGCCGCGGCCTATGCGGTTCTGGCAAACCAGACCGCATATCTGAAATGCCATTATCCATTGGAGTTTATGATTGCCTCACTCAACAGTGAAATAAATGATACAAACCGTCTGTGGGTTTTGATTCGTGAGGCAGGACGTATGGGCCTGCAGATATTGGGTCCGGATATTAATAAGAGTGATTATGAGTTCAAAAAAGAGAAAGATGCAATAAGATATGGACTTGGTGCCCTAAAGAATTTAGGCAGGCCGATGATCGATTTAATAACGAAACAGAGGCAGCGCGGACCATTTAAGTCATTCTTTGATTTTCAAACCCGGGTTAAAGGATTTAATAGAAAATCTTTGGAATCTTTAATAAAGGCAGGGGCCTTTTCTCAATTTGAACCAGACCCTGATAAATTACTTAAAACCGCCTTTACCAGGGATATCAAACTCGGCAAACAGCAGACCCTTTTCGGCTTCAAATCCGAGCCTGAACAACCTCAGACTAAGGAGAAATGGGATAAGGTCAGGGCTGAAAAAGAGGCATTTGGTTTCTATTTTTCTGAACATCCATTAGAAAAGTATCAGGAAGAGTTTGCAATTCTCGGGCTTACTCCAATCAAGAATCTTGCCCGGGTTAAGAATGGTGGTTTTGTTGCAATCGGTGGAATTATAAATTCAAAAAAGGTGAAGCGGGACAAAAAAGGCAGGAATTATGCAATCGTCAATATCGAAGATTTAGAAGGGTCGGTAGATGTATTTGTCTTTTCAGAAAATTTTCAAAGGTATTCCCGTTTTTTAAAGAATGATATACCGTTAATTATTAAAGGCAGAATTTCTGGTGAAGAGGATAAGCAGAGTATCCGGGCTGAACAGATTATCCGGTTTAAGGATGCCCACAACTATTATAAAAAGATTCTTATCCATTTTGATAATAATTTTCCTGAAGAAAAATTAAAGAAGTTATATGAATTGATTGAAAGGTATCAGGGTGATTGTGAGGTCTGGTTTCGGGTTAATAATAACGGCAAGGATGTGCGCAATATACGTTCCAGAACAATGAGGATAAAGCCCGATAATATTGTGCTGAAACAGATTAAGGAGATTGTGGGTGAAGATTCGGTTCAAATCTATGGTCAGGTCTAAAATTATTTAATAATTTAATAAAGGAGAAACTTTATGGGTATTATTCTACTGCTTTTGGGGTTGTACTATGTTGACCAGCCCTATCCTGCGGTTCCTGAACATAGTCAATTTGATATTCAGCTGAGGTTCGGGCCTGAGGGTGAGATACTCGGTTTTTTTAATATTGGAATCTGGGATCGCTTTGGTTTCGGGCTCAGTTATGGTGCTTCAAATTTGATCGGTGCGGGAAATCCAGATTTCTATACCCATCCCGGGGTCCAGATACGCCTGGTTGCAATTCCTGAAGGTTTAATCTTTCCGCTGTTAATCTTTGGATTTGATAATCAGGGTTATGGTCCATATAATAATGCACGGTATCAAATCAGGTCAAAGGGTTTATATGGACAGCTCGCCAAGACCCTTGCCGGCCCGGGAATTGCATTTGTTCCCAGCTTAGGAATCAACTATACATTTGAATCAGATGATGGACTTAATCTATTTATCGGTTCCAAACTCCAGCTTGGCGAAAATACTGCAATACTCCTTGAATATGACCCTAATTTTAATGACCCTGAAGACCAGAATAAGGGCTATCTCAATGCGGGATTGAGGATTATCTTTTATGAAGAACTTTTCTTTGAACTGGGAATTCGTGACCTTCTGGACAATGCAGGTGATAACTTGCAGTTTAATCGAATGATTAAACTGGGATATGAACAGACTTTGTAAAATGTTTCACGTGAAACATTAAGACCGCTTGATAGCGGAGATATAAGGAGGTTATAATGGTTAAAGAATTAACTGACAATGATTTTCATCAGGAAGTTGAAAAATCAGAACTTCCATATGTTGTCGATTTCTGGGCAATATGGTGTGCACCCTGTTCATTGGTGAGTCCGATTATGGAGGAACTTGCCAGTGAATATGATGGTAAAATAAAGGTAGGTAAGATAAATGTTGACAATGAGATTAAGACCGCAAATGAATTCGGGATTCAGAATATACCGACTATCATTATCTTTCAAAGAGGAAAAGAGGTTGAGAGGATTATCGGTGCGGTGCCTAAGGAACATATAGTAAAAAAGTTGAAGAAATACATAGGAGAATAAAATGAAATTAAAAAACTGGATAATATTTATATCTGCTTTGCTGTTGTTGTTCTGTAGTTCAAGAGAACCGGCAAAGAAGAAAGTGTCAGAAGGTTCAGGTATGAAGAACGACTTTACCCTGAAATCCCTTGATAATCAGACCTATACCCTTTCTCAATTAAGGGGTAAGGTTGTTCTCCTGGATTTCTGGGCGACCTGGTGTCCACCCTGTAAAAAAAGTATTCCGATATTCATAAAACTGTACAATAAATATAAAGAAAAGGGGTTTATGGTGCTTGGTATCGGGCTTGATGAAGAAGAGGCATTAAGGAATTATCAATCGCAGGTCAAAATACCCTATCCGATACTTCTGGGAAACAAAAAGGTTGCTAAACTCTATGATGTCAGTGCTATTCCAACGATGGTGATATATGACAAAAAAGGCAAACTTGTTAAGAGACAGGTCGGTATGAGTCCGGAATTAGAGGGTCAGCTCGATACCTTTATCGATTCGCTGTTGAGTGAATAAAAGAGAATAAATATATGAAAAAGAAACCGGTGCCGTCAGGTTTAAAGATTTCTGCAGTAATATTGATTATCTTATACAGGTGGACGGTTATCAGTATTACTGCAGGAATCCGGCTCTGGAATGGTAAAAACCGGGTAAGGATCATCAGAAAAGTTTTGAAAATTGGAGGTGCTGTCTTAGAGGGCTGTGCCCTGGCAGCCGAAATTGTTTTATTATTCGGGTTAAAACTCTGTAAAATCACGATTTTAAGTCGATATCGTGATGAGATTTTATCTGTTTGCTGATGAGAATTATAAAAAAATATAACCAGAGGAGAAGATAAGATGATACGATTAAATTGGCAAAAGGGTCTTCAGTTTATTGCCGAAGACGATTATGGTCATAAGATTGTGGTGGATACATCCCGGGATATGGGTGGTTTAGACCAGGGTTTTAGACCTATGGACTTATTGCTGGTCGCCCTGGCAGGCTGTATGGGAATGGATATTGTGGCGATCCTTACAAAAAAAGGCGGAAAGATTGATAAATTTACCATTGAAATTGAGGGTAAAAAGGCAGAAGAGCATCCCCATAAATACGAAAATATCACTATAAAATTCAATTGTGAGGGTGATTATCAGCGTAAGGACCTTTTAAGGTCTTTTGAACTTTCCCGGGATAAATACTGCAGTGTCAGTGCCACATTGAAGACCTGCCCGAAGATTAATTATATAATCTAAGCATAAAGAGACTCTTTAATAAATCTTTTAAGAATTCTCACAACCGATTTTTTTCTTGTAATGGCCATAAATAAAACCATACTTACTATATAAAACAATCTTCAGCGTATAGCAATTAAAAAGGCAGTTATTCGGCTGCGGCATCCATATAAAAAATCAGAGATAAAAGATATTTTAATTAAGTCGCACAGTTTTTTCTGGAAGGGTGTAAATTACCGGACGCTTATTCTGGATGTTCTGCGCAGCAGGGTGCGATGTTTAAAAAATCTTCTCCAGAAGGGTCAAAGAAATCTGATTAAATTCTGGATAATTGGTGTTTAACGGGGGGGGCAAAACACCTGAACGAGTTGCAAATATTGTATTGCCCGCTGTTATCTTTTCCTTAAAGTAATCCACAAAGTTTTAACTCCTAAGTCTTCAAATGAGTAATTGGTTTTAAATCTATCGGCCAATCGTAGTCGCTTTAAGATTTCTATATCTGTATGACCTGGCTTTTTTACTTTTTGCTCGACAATCTCGAATCCTGATTGTTTTATTACACTGATATAGTCTGGATAACGCAGTCTATTCTGAAAATGGATAGAGGAATTAAGCACTGACCATGTTTTTTCAGAAAATGTGAGGAAATTATAGCAGGAAATGTTTTTATCAAAATATGAGTAATGGTCTTTTAAATCAATTAAGCAACTCACAATGCCTTTTGGTTTAAGAATTCTGTAGCATTCTTTGAGTATCTTTATGATATCATTTTCGGGTATATGTTCAAGGGTTGCAGTACTTGAGATGAAATGAAACGATTCTGATGAAAAGGGTGTGTTCCGGGCATCTATTGGAGCAAGCCAGCGAATACCGAATATTTTAAATAATTCTGAGACATCCTTAATTTTTACTGAATTCACTCGAATCCGGTTATCTATAAGTGATTCTACTTTTGATTTATGCTTTGATAATCTCGATATACTATCATTTACTAACTCAAGGCGTAAGTTCTGTCGAATGTCAATGAGTGTCTGATGTTCGACGCCAAAACAATAGTAGGCAAGGGGAATGATTAAATCCCAGCCTGCTCCGAATTCATAGAATTGAGCATCAGTGAGCCTTATACCCGAACAATATTGGGGAAAATTATTGAAATGTCTCTTTGCAATTTCAACCTTTCCTAAGAAACGTTTATTACTGATAGGAAGATTTTTTGTGATATTCCGCTGAAAAAAGTAGTTCCAGGTTTCGCTCCCTGGAAGATGACTGAAAATCTGTTGTAAAACCGCTTTAGCAATAAATTTCACTTGCTATTCTTTCAATAACAGTATTTATATTTATTCAATCAACTCTCATTTATCTGTCTTACAAGCACTTTGGGTAATGCTCGGCGGCTATGAGTAATGGCGGGATTTTCCGCACTCACTTTCATTTTTGCGTTGCCGTTTGTTTTATTCATATTTATTCCAGTATTAACACTTTGCCCGCCGTTACTCATAGCCTTTGTTGGCGGTAGTAATTATAATTTTACTATTTCAACTCGTCTGTTTTTTGCTCTTCCTTCATCTGTAGAATTTGTAGCTACAGGTGCTGCTTGTCCGACACCGTACGCTTTTAACTGTTCAGCTTTTACAGAATATTTTGATATCAATTCATTTACAACAGCTTGTGCTCTTTCCATTGATAATTTAATATTAGCATCAAAGTCGCCTGTGTTGTCTGTATGTCCTACAATGACAAATTTCTTGTCAGGATGATTTTTGAGATAGCCTGCTATTACCTTGAGAGTTTCATCTGATTCCGGTTTAATATCTGCTTTACCCGGATCAAAAAGAATACTGTAGATTGAGATATGACCATAAGTAGCTAAGTTTTCGTCAATATTATGAGCATTTAAAATATCTTCCCTATCGGCTTCCATAACATCCTGTGTAATAAGTGTCTTGTCAGAAAATCCTGATATGTAGATGACTGTATAAATGTTTTTTTCTGCACCCGGTTTGCGGGCGACTATGAAACAATGTGTGTCTTCACCGCGTGGATAATATTCAAGCCCAAACTGTCCGGTCATTTTGTTACCATAGTAATAGTTGCAAAAATCTTCTGAATTACAACCAATGCCATCGATACCTTTGCCTTTGACTAAGATTGTGAAACCGTTTTTCTTTAGATTGTCAAGTAAAGTTTTATATAAATAAGCAGGATTATTTTCGGCCGGGGTTGTGTACTGATATCTAATCAACCTACCTTCTGTCTTAAGCATGTGAGGAAAATACCTGCCTCTGTCTTCCTTGTATGTGAGCTTGGTCAGAGGAACATTATATTCCTGCCATTTAAAGACTTTGTAGAATTTAAGGTCAGAGCCTGGGAAACGTTGGATTAAAGGATAGTCCTTAGAGCCTTTTACATCATTATTTTGTGCAAAAAGATTTGTGGAAAACATTAATGCAACTACTGCTAAAATTAAAGTTACTTTTTTCATTTTCAAATCTCCTTTTATTTAATGTTTATTTTCGGTTTTATTACCACCAACCTTTTGCGTATTTGCGAAGTACCGTAGGCATTTAAGTGAGTACCAAAGGGGCGAACTGCAAACACGCTGTTAGACAATAGTAGGGACACTTATTTTTCACTATTTGTCCCAGGTCATTTTGATCTTACTAATTTGAGTTTCGCCTCCGAGGACATTCCCTTCATTATCAATTCTTATTTTGTCAATGCCGCCGATCTCTTTTCTGAAATCAGTTATGATGTCCCGGTGAGGTTCTTCTACCCAATTATCAAAATCATTGGGAATCTTCAAACCATCCTTGAAACCTTTTAGATAGTCGTCAATAGCTATGATTTCACCTCCTTTCATTTATTTTTCCATCCAGTCTGGCAGATATTTATCCACCAGGCTCTTGAAGTTAAATGTTTCGTTTTTTTTGTAGAATAACCTTTTGTTCGTTCAGTATTCGTTTTTTAAGTAGAGGATGAATAGATTTATAAGTAATAATATCCACTTCCCTTCCCAACAGTTTTTGAAGCTTTAACTTCATACCCATAAGGTCTAATAGACTTTTTCTCCCTTCAAATTCAATTAGCAAGTCTATATCGCTATCTTTGGTGACTTCTCCTCTTACTATCGAGCCCAAAAGAGCAGTTCTTTTCACCCTGTATTTCTTTAATACTTTAATAAGTGTATCTTTTATTTCTTTAATCTGCTCGCTATTCATATTTTTTAGCTTCCAGGGCAGGGTTCGGGATTTCGGACAACTCGTTCATATCCGTAATATTACGAATATACATCCCTCTGGGTGAAATTATACTCCTTTCTTCTTTATCAACCATTATAGAATAAATATATAGCAAAAAAACAAAAAGTCAAGACCATTTTCAGAAAGTTCTCTTTGGAGGTCTTAAAAAAAGTTGCCGAAGGCGATTGGGGTGAGCGAACCAGATGCCCGCTTGTTGTTTTATGCACGGTTAGGATAAAACCTTAAAATATACTATAAAACCATATATGATTCCTTCGGTTAAAAGAAAGTAAGGGATGGAATATTGGTGGAAACTTAACCATAATTTTTTATTTTTTGCTATTCTTAAGGCAATAATATTTGCTAATGAGGAGATTATTAAACCATTTCCACCAACATTTACCCCATATGTTATTACCTGCCAATTGTGCGTAAATTTCGAGATAAGCACAGTTGCTGGAACATTACTAACTACTTGAGATGTGAATACTGATACCAAAAATACATTATTTGCAGAGTTTAAATTTAGCGCATTAATAGTTTTTGATACTATTGATGCAGTGGAAATAATATGAAAATCAATGAAAATAATTATAAAAAGTAACAATAATGCCCAATCTACTTTCGCCAATACTTTGCTGTTATATATAATATAAATTGTAAAAATAACTGGTAATATCCAGATGGCTAATCTCAACTCTAAAAAGATAATATAAACTAATAGCATTGCTGTAGATAAAATTAACAGTGGTTTTTTGAATGCCTTACTGTTACTTATATCTTCTGAAACTTTTATCTTTTTGTCAGAGAAAACAATCCAGGCAAATATTAAAAGAATTAAAAGAAGAAAAATAACTAATGGGAACATCTTTATGATAAATGTAATAAAAGAGATATTCCATTTGTGCCATAAAAATATATTTTGTGGGTTGCCAATTGGTGTTAAGGAAGAGCCTATATTAACAGAAATGGTTTCAAAAATTATTAACTTAGAAATGTCATTTTCTATTATGTTTTGAATCCCGATGGTTAATGGAATAACTACAAAAAGCGTGATGTCATTTGTAAGAAATGTGGACAGTAATGCTGAAAAGATTATTAAAAAAAATGAAAGAGATTTTTCGGTTCCCATTTTTTTTATTATTTTTTCAGACAGGGTATCAAAAAACTTACTTTCTTTTAGTCCCGTGGTAATTATAAGCAATCCTGTAAGTGCTATTATTGTTCTCCAATCAATAAAGTAAGGATAATTGATTATTTGATGATGGTATACAATAGATAAAATAATAAGTAAGATAACGAATATAGATAAAATAAATTCTTTTTTTACAATCTTAATTATCCCCATTTTATACACAATCACCTTTTATATAACATCTCGTGTGTATTTAAAGTTACTGAAGACAATTTGGGTGAGGATTGAATACCAGAACCAGATACCTGTTTGTTAAACGACAGCAGAGGTCTTTCATAGTATTATACGTTCCTTAATACTCATTTTTTGGTCGTAAATCCTAACCTAAAACTTTTGTGGGTGTCGTTAGTATCAAAATAGTTTTGGATTTTACTGGCTCCAGTTCCTCCGATTTTTATCAGAATAGTCAAATAAAACTCTTGAGATCCTGCTTGATGGGCAAAGTGAATCTTATTTTGGAATCCTTTCACCTTCCACCTGGCTCTATCTTTTACTTCCTTTATTCATTAAGTGGATACACCTTGCTCTAAGCGAAAACATATTTTTTCCTCCTTTATCAAGCATTATGCAATAATATAATAGCAAAAAAACAAAAAGTCAAGTCCGTTCAGAAAGTTCTCTTTGGAGGTCTTAAAAGAAGTCGCCGAAGGCGATTTAGAAAAATCTTTTCTGCCTGTCGGCAGACAGGGATTTCCCTTTTATCCGCTGTTAGGTGAGGTCGCTTTCAACTTTTCACCACTTGTATACCCATTATCTTAACGCCATCTGTTGTTCTCATCGATAATGTTGTAGGTTCGGTAATTAGACACTGTCCCTCTTTAAGATTCACTATTTCTTGATTAGCCCTTACTTCTGCTGTCCCTTTAATAACATAGAAAATAACATAAGAAGTCATTTCGCAAGTTGGCATCTCACCACCGGCCGGAAGCTCAATAATTCTTAGTTTAAATTCCTTAGCTTTATAGAAAACATTCTTATCCCGTTCCTCATACGGATATACTGCCATTGTTTTGATATCAAAAACTTGCATCATCTTCACCTCCTGAGACTTGTTTTTTACAGCTCCATTCAATTAGTTGTTCTATAGATACTCCCATTATTATAACAAAAACAATTGTTAAAATAAGTCTTGCTGCCATAAATTTTGGCCCAAGGAATTGAAGTTCCACCATCTCTTGAGGGATTTTTATGCATGCCCAGGCAGAAAGGAAAACAATGATACAGGATATTTTGGCGCCTTTTTTAAGTAAAGTAGAAGCTATAGGAAAAGCCACATATAGAGGGCCTGTAGGCAGTGACCCCAACAATATTCCGAGAAAAACGCTCTTTATTCCAGCAGCTTTTCCCAGATATTTTACAACCATATTCTTAGGCATAAATACCGCAAAAAGTCCCATCAATACCAGAACAGCAGGGAGTATTGAAATCATTTCAATAAAGAATTTCAATGATGTATTAGTTACTGCTTTTTGTTTGTCAGGAAAAATTGAGAGTAAAATTACTGTAATAAATAAAGTGAGTCCAAGAATGATTACATCTCGTTTCATTTCCTTTCTTTGAGTTTCTTTTTCTACAGGTTCTTTCATAGTATCACTCCCATGATGATGCCAATAATAATTGCAATTACAAAACTTATTCCATTTCTGAGTAAAGCTATTTTCTTTCCCAATTCTTTTATTTCTAAAGGTAGTGTAACTATACCAATCATAGTTAAGGTAGTAATAAATACTGCAACCGAGGTAACTGATGTCCCGTTTTTGAGGAGAGATGCTGCTAACGGAAAGGAAATTAAAGAAGGGATATGCAAGAATGCTCCCAATGATGCTACAATAAGCACTCCTCCAAAACCTGCCTGCTCACCAATGAGTTTAGAAATCTGACCTTGCGGTACGAAACCTAAAAGCAGTCCTATAAAGATTATAATAATAAGAACAGTGGGAAAAATACGAAAGAATGACTTTAATGCTCCGGTTAATGCCTGTTTTGTTTTTGTTCGTTCCTTAATAAACGCAAATATTAAACAGCCAAAAGCAAAGACATTTATAAGTATGGCAGTTGTATTCATGGAATATTCCTCCTTACATTTGAACTCATATATCTATCAATGTCGCCTAACTCCTTCATATACGAACAGTTCGCATATCCCTGTCTGTGTGTGGGTACGCACAGGCAGACATCCTTCTGGGTGAAATCATACTCCTTCCTCCTTTATCAAGCATTATGTAATAATATAATAGCAAAAAGACAAAAAGTCAAGTCCGTTCAGAAAGTTCTCTTTGGAGGTCTTAAAAGAGTTTCCTGAGGTGATTTGGGTAAGGGCTGAAACTTCGAATTAGATACATCGTGTTATGCGATATGCTGATTTTTTTTATTTTCTTCGTGGTCTGAGAAGACCGCCAAAAATTCCACCTACCAGACCAAGAAATCCAAAGTAGAGTGTAGAGATAAAGACACCGCCGCCAATTACTGCACCCAGGATTCCTCCTAAAGCTGCGCCCTGAAAACCACCAAGAATATTCCCTAAGAAACCGCCAATAGTTGTGAAAATAATGCCTGCAAAAATTCCATCGATTGTTCCGCTCAAAAATCCAGCTAATATACCTCTTCCTATTCCACCGGCAATTAAACCAGCGGTAAAACCAGCAATGATGGGGCCGAGTATCGGGATAGGACTCAATACTGCCATTGCAATGGCCCCGATAATAACCCCTAAAACTAACATAATGACCTCATTTTTTCAGGCATTTCGCCTAACGGTTTAGCAAACTTTGGTTGCCACACGAAGTATCCATCTTGATAGATTAATCTTTGATTGCTGTCCGGGGATTCTCTGAATCGCAATGTGTCCGGATTACCGTGGACGGAAAAATACTTCATAGCAGATTGCTGTTTTTGGCCCCTGAAATCATCTATCCGACCCCTTTTCATTGTTGTGTTCTCTGTTTCAGGGCGCCAGTTATTATTCCATAAGAAATATAAGCAGCCGTCCTCGTCGGTATTGATTTCTCCATCCTAATCAACACAGGCAAAATATAAAGCACAAAAGATTGAGGATGTAATATCTATCATTTTTGTCCCAACCTCATCATCATAATGTGCCATCAAAGACCACCAATTAGGGTCTTCTTTCTTTTTTCTTGTTTGAAAAAGCCATTTAATCTTTGAATTTATGTATTTCTTCTGAAATGCCTTAAGGTATTCTATTTCGTCCGAAGTTATATTTAGTGGATTAATATCGTTATGCTTCAATCCGGTATTTCGTACAATTCTTGGTATTAGTTCCCAACCATAGATATGTTCTCCCCGAAAAAATATTGGTTTTACGCTTGAGCCTTCATTCATGAAACTTTTAATACCGGAAGTTTTTAATAATACCTCTCCACATGAACTTATATAGCAATTACCATTACACCCTGTCGATAGTTGCTTATCATCACGGGTCAGTTGCCGCCAAGAAACGCAGCGAATTGGCGGCAACTGACCATATTGTTCAGGTTTTTTCATTATAGTATTCCATAAACATCTTTGTCAGTGGATTGTGAGCTTTTGTCAGAGAGGTACCAAATAATCCCCAAAATTTCTCTGACCGCGTTTTTTTTAGGGAAAAACTCATCAGGTTTTTGAATCATCTCTTTGTCTTTTCTCATTAGCGGAAGACAGGCTTCTATTATTCCCTCTTGTCAGGACCTGTCTTTATTTCATTACTCTTTTCTTTTTTTACTCTTCTCTTGCACAAGTCTTTTGATTTCATCCAGATGCCCAAGTTCGAATTCTTTTTTCGGTTTCGGTATCTGTTCCAGTACGGCATTTATTGCTTCTTCCGCTTGCTTTGCCGTCCGTGGATTTATCGCTTTCTGCTTAACTAAATCCTGAATGGCCTGTACATAGATGTATCCGCATCTATGGGCGCTTGGATTAAAGAGTTTTACACAAGTTGTTTGGTCACAACATGCTTGAACTATAGCTGCATCCGTAAAGTGATTGGCGTGGTAAACAAACCCTGGCTTAACGATCCAGAACGACCATACTGCTTTTAGGTAATAACAGCCAGGGGGAACTTCAACTTCAAGGTGACCACATTTGGCAGGTAAAACTACGTACTTCTTACCGCACCACTGGAGTACATTACCATCGCAGTCATAGATGGTAACATACCATGTCCTTTTATCAACACTACAGGGATCGTCAATCCCTGAAATCCAGATGTTAAGTTTTGCCATTCCCATTTTTTTTTCCTCCTTTTAATTAAATTCCAGGAAGTTCCGGCCACAAGAACTCCCTTCAAAAAAGAACTATATATACAAAAGTTATCAATTAGTACAACAAACTATTAGTCCTAAGCAGAATGCTTTAACTCCACGATCTGCTTTTTCGACAGTAAGCTGGGGTAATTCCCTTATCTGTTGAGCTAACGCAGCCTCAATTTGTGGTGTTGATCTAATTTGTAGCACGTCTTCCAAAGCCACTTTTTTTTCTTCTTTTCCAGGCATTATTATCACCTCCTTTCGTGGCCATTAGATTGAATTTTTTTTCTGCAGCCGGGCGGTGTTCCAAAAAAGTCATTTTTGCTATAATACGCCCTTAAACGACACATTTTTAAATCGCAACTATTTACAAAAGAACAATTGCTGCATTCTGAAAGATTACTTAATTCTACCGAACCTCTAAATAATTCCCAGGAATCCAATTCCCAAATTTCTTTAATTTCATTTTCCTTGGTTGAACCCATAGCAAAATGATTATCATGAAAGGCATAAACACAGGGGAAAACGATACCATCAGATCTTATTGCAAGTCTTGTAGTTCCAGCAGTGCAAAAAATCCTACTATTTTTTAAGGGTTTTAAATCTTCATATTTTGGTTCATATGGATTTAAATAACCGATGTAAATTTTTCCCTCAAAATGATTTTTTAGTTTATCTATGGAATTTGAAATGTTATTAATATCAGAATTTTCCAACAAAAATTCTTTATGATTTTTTGCTCTTCCGAGAGCATCCAACACTAAGAAATTTATGGATTCAGCGCCTATAGAATATGCTAACTCTGCAATTGATTTTAATTGATGAATATTTTTTTTATTAACAGTTGTTGCAATATGGAATTTTGCACCTGCTTTTGATAAGAGTTCTAAACCATTAATTACCTTGCGGAAACTATCAGGCCCCCTTAACAATTCATGTGTTTCACAATTGGCTCCGTCTAATGAAACTGTCGTTGAGAAATTAGGCCGTGAAAGAAGTAATGCTAATGATTTATCAATTAGAGTTCCGTTAGTCAGTAATTCTATTCTTATTCTTTTTTGAGCTAAATAATCTATTATTTCTCCTGAACCGGGATACAGCAACGGTTCACCACCTGAAATTGCTATTCTATATGTTCTTAGTTTTTCAAACTGATCGAATATATTTAGCCATGAAATAAGCTCAAGTTCGTTATCTAATTTTTTGCCAGCTTTATAAATACAGTGTTTACAATAAAGGTTACAAGCTCTTGTGAAGTGAACTTCAGCCTCATATGGAGTTGATGTGACAGGGACGTAGGATTTAATAGAGGTTAATTCAAAATCAGAAATATTTTTTGAGTTTTGGAAATTATCTGTAAGTATCTCAGAAGGATTAAAATGTTTACTAATAACCTTAATTATATCCTTAACAGTTATTTCTATTCCTCTTTGAGAGCAAAATGAACAAATTTGTTCAAAAGAAAGATAATTATTCTCAAATAATTTAAGTATTAAAAATAGTGTTAGACTAATTTTATACTTTTCAGCAGTATCAATATTAAATGCTAAGTAAGGAGTATGGAAATATGGATCATTTCTGATAATCCAACGATCAGATAAAGTATATGGTTTATTTGCTGAGAGAGAAAACGATTTCATATATTAATGTTTATAGTATCGATTGGACTAACTGTTTTCCCCGGACTCTTTCTGCTTATATAGGAATAAAACTTATTTATATTACTGCTTTTATGCTCCATTAGGTTCCATATCTTTCCAGAAATCATTCTTACTTCTTTTATCAACCCCTTATCATAAGGAATTTGAATTATAATTTCATCATTTTCCTCAAGCGCAATCTTCACAGCAGTTATTTTGCCTGTTTGTACCGTCTTCACGGCAGACAGGTCTTCCCTTACCATTTTATAAAACACATTCTGTTTTTTTATTATATTCATATTCTATTCCTATCCTTTCCTTACAATTTCCAGTTCCAGCACTTTAATATATGATACTATTATATTCATATACACGAGTCTGTCAAGGCCTGATTTTGCCTGGTCTGGCAGGTTTATTGATTAATCAGTATTAATAGACAAAATATATCTGGCCGAATATTCTCCGTCCGGGCATCGGATAGTTTCTATCTTTTATTGAATTGCCGAATTGCGTGGCATATTCTTTATTAAAGAGGTTCTTCACGCCTACGGATAATTCCCATACCTTTAAGAATTTTTTTCCTGCGGTGATATCCACAATGTAGTATGGATTCAGGGTCTTCGTATCCATCTTTATTCTGGGATAATCTTCATAATTGGGATAGTAATTAACCTGTTCACCCACATACGAACCGATGATGTTGAGATTCCACTGATGCCGGAACTTAAAATATAATTTTGTTGAAAATTTATATTTCGGAATAAACCCTGCGGTTCTTGTTTTCGTTTCAAACTCAATATGGGATGTATCTGCAAGCCAGTCATAATATGAATAGACCAGTTCTCTGTTTTCCTGTTGGGCAAGAAGGTATGTTCCTTCTAATGCAACTTTTAAAAACCAGCTGACCCGGGTATTAATCCGGGCTTCAATCCCTTTGATATTAACGTAGTCGACATTTTGCGGTTTCCACAGTCCATTATTATCAGGCAGCCAGGCAATCTTATCATTTATATTGCGCATAAATATTGCCAGACTTGTAAAAAGATTATACCGGGGTGAAATCTCAGCCCTCAGTTCATATGCCTCGCCATATTCAGGTTTGATATCTGGATTTCCACCGGTTGGATAGTAGAGGTCATTGAATGTCGGTGCCCGGAATGCCCGGCCTGCTGAACCCTTTAAAAAACACCTTTCGGTCAATTGATAGACAATGCCCAGTTGAGGTGAAATGAAGTTGCCATAACCAGAATTCTGATCCAGGCGTAGAGAAGAATGGACCTTTATAAAATCTATCGGTTCAATCCTGGTTTCAATCCAGTATCCGATATTATGATATGCCGCATCCCAGACCGATTTTCCAAAAAGGCTCGATTCTGTAATGCTGTTCAGACTGTCGTATCTGAAATCAAATCCGCTGATAACCTTAAACTGATTTAGATTATAACCGGTTGAGAAGTTTATGCCTGCGGTTCGAACATCCCATTGATATTCTTCTTCAACCGGAGCGGCCCAGAAGTATTTTGTATGATATTTAATACGATAGAGATTGCCGTATATTTTCAGGTCAAGGTTGATTCGGCTACCGGGCACAAAGCTGATATCCAGATTGCTCAAGGCTATGCGGTCTCTCTGACGGTCATAAAGTGAAGTCGATTGGGAATCGCCAAAAACCGGAGGGGGTGTAATACTATCGATATAGGGCATCGGTCCAGGAACACCATGGTCCCTTAAATTAAGGCTGAAATCCAGGTTTGTCTTAAACCTCTTTTTATTATAACTTAATCCATTTTTCAGATAGTAACCAGAGAAATCACTGTTTGACCGGATACCCTGGGCCTTAGATTTTGTCTGTTCCAAGTAATAACCAAAATTGCCGGCGGGAACAAAAAATTTTAAGAAGTAGTTCTGTTGATTGGGAAAGGCAGTTATTTTTAGCTGAGAGTTTTTTTGATAATCAAATTCATCAGTGATGATGTTAATCACACCACCTAAGGCATTTGCTCCGTAGAGTGCAGAACAGGGACCTTTGACAATCTCAATCCTTTTTATGGAGTTGATATCAATCATACTCAAGTCCGCCATTCCAAAGAGCATCGAATTCAGGGGCTGACCATTTAAAAGAACCAATGTGCCATTGGATGATATGCCCCTGATGCATAGACTGCCAACACCACCAGGGGTTCCATAATCCTTTATTTCGACCCCAGCGGCATACTGGAGAATTTCGGTCAAAGAAGCAGGTTTTATTTTCTCAATTTCATCCTTTGTTATTACCAGGGTCGCAGTAGCGATATCCTGCAGTTTCTCAGGATATCTTGTTGCCGTAACCACAATACCTTCAACCTCGTAGATCGGTTGTTGGGTAATGAGTTGAATGGTTAATAATAAAATCATTGTGCCTCCTTTCGTCCGAAGGATTTCTTCGGTAGACCGGGGATAGGTCTCCTGGCTTATCCACCCTTAATCAACCTTCCCATTCTGTCTTGTAGAACAGTGGTTTTCTATGATTAAGGTATCTACTGGAATCACAGTGGCGGCGACCGCGGCCGATTTTCACGGCGCTTCCCTTGAATCCACCAGCCGATAGATTATATTCAGATAATAATAACTGTCAACCCATTCACCTGGGGTCAAATCTTCACAATTCACAAACCTGTATAGGCGACATACCATTAACTCGTCAATCGTAATTGATATTGCTACTATACTGATAAAATATCTCGCAACAACGCCGTAATAACTCCATCATCAGAATACAATTTAAACTGGAATAAATCAAACATTAATTGTGAATTGTGAAGATTTGACCCCAAAACTCACATTGACATCTTAAATCAAAAGGATATAATGATGCAGGAGATGAGAAAATAGATTTTTTAAATTCGGCTGTTACCTGAGGGTTGAAATTTGAGTCTTATAGGTAAAGGAGGTTATATGCCACATCTTTCTCTATTAATACCCATTGTTGCAATTGTCTTTGGCTGTGGAATTGCAATTATTGCAATTATTACAGAGTATTATGAAAAGAAAAGATACCATGAGTCTTTGGTAAAGGCATTAGAGACCGGTAATGACCCGGAGAAGGTCAAGGAGCTATTCAAACTGCCGGAAAAAAAGGAACCATATACTATAAGATACCTGCACAAAGGAATTACTACAATTGCGGTGGGCATTGGAGCAGGACTGTTCGGACTTTTTATAAATACAAGAGTTATTACCGGCATCGGTGTCTTTCTATGCATCCTGGGTCTGGCATTCTTACTGATACATTATCTGATTAAAAAGAATAGACCTGAATAATACCTTTGCCTGCAGATATCAATGAACTTGTTCGATTATCCAAAACGGGTGATGAGAAGGCGATTGCCCGGCTCATCACCCTGTATAAGCAGTTGATATTCACCCTTGCATATCGTATGATCCAGGATTATGAACTGAGTCGGGATATATGCCAGGAGACATTCATTAAGGCATTCAAAAACATTCATAAATTGAAAAATCCGGCATCGATGAAGGCCTGGCTCTGTTCGATAGCGCGCAATATAATCTATGATAAAATCAGAGAGAGGAAAAAGCACAATACGGTGAGTCTTGAACAAATTCAAGAACCTCTGGTTTCTGACCAATCACTCCGTATAAGAAAACAGATGATAATTCAAAATGCTCTTGCCCGGTTGAATGAACAGGACCGTCTGTTATTGTCTTTATATTATTATCAGGGGATGGATATCAAGGATGTTGCTGTAATAACAAAAAGGAAACCAGAAAATATTAAGATGGCGTTGAGCCGGGCAAGGGCAAGATTGAGAAGGGAGTTGAAAGGATATGAAGATGAACTTATGCCCTGATAAAGAAAGACTTATTGCCTATCGCTCAGGTATTCTGAATCCGGCAGAGCAAAAATTGATTGAAGAACATATTACTCAATGTAAAAAATGCCAGCGGGAATTGAAGATAGAATTGGAGATTGATAAATGTTTATCAACAGCGTTTGATCCCGGACCCATTGAAGATTCTGTAATCCAGCGATTACGATTGGACCGAGAAATATCTGCAAGAATCTGGTGGTCATATCCGGTCTGGGTGTTTTTGAATACCTTGGCATTTCTGGCGCTTGGTCTGGGGGTATGGGTGATAATCAACCAACCCTATATCATCTCTAAGTTAAATGATTTTGTTAATTTATTACCGAAGAATTCAAACGCTATTATAATGAATGTTATCAGTATTCTATTTTTATTGATGAGTTTGGCCTTTTCTTTTCGGAAAAAGTTCCTCAGATATCTTATTGAATTGTAAAATGAGCATAGGTGTTGCGTACGCCTGATTCTGGTAATTACCCGAATACCAGAGTAATTTAAATTAGTAATTTTATTTCAAAAAATCGAAATTTCAATGTGATTTTTTGAGAAATGGAGCATTGGACAAATTTACTAAATAAACCAAATAAATCAGATAAATCAGATAAATTAAAAAACGGGATTCTTTGCTGCACTCAGAATAACAATTTTTATGTTATTCTGAATCTGCTATTTCCCCTGCTCTGTGTTAAATACAATGAGCCGTTCCTCAGGCATAGCCCTCACTTCCAGAACCCGGTCCTCTATACAGATATAGGAAAGAGTGAAGAAAAGTCAGGTAATTTCAATCTTGACAGGACAGTATTTATTTTTATAATGGTTTGAGGAGGTTTTATACAGACCGCTATTTTTCTACTCTTACCGTTTTATATTTTTGGCTTTGGCCAGCGCGATTCTGCCTATCTTAATATTAAACTGAATAATGACTCCACAACCGAAATTCAGAACGAAGAACAGATTGTAATGAACCCTTTAGATACGACAAACCTTGTTGCAGTATGGAGGGATTTCAGACTGGGTTATCGTCGGGTAGGCTATGGCTATACATTTGATGGCGGTTTAACCTGGGTACAGGACCTCTTTCCTTTAACTTCATATTCCCGGGATAGTGACCCAGGCATAACCTATGATACCGCAGGAAACTTTTATGCAGTAATCTTATCATTTAATACTACATCAGAACCGAATGGTCTGTTTGTATACAAATCAACAGATGGAGGTGTGACCTGGAATGGTCCGGATACGGTCATAGATGGTGCCCCAGGGGTATTTGAAGATAAAGAACTTATTGCCTGTGATCGTTCTAATAGTGCATATACCGGTAACCTTTATGTAACCTGGACAAGGTTTGGCTATGATACAGAGATTCTAATGTGTCGTTCTACAGACGGCGGCAACACATTTGTTGGACCGGTCTCAATAAGTGATGTGGATGGTGTGCAGTGGCCAGTGCCAGCAGTTGGGCCAAATGGTGAGGTCTATATCGCCTGGGTTCAGTATTCTGGTTCTATTAAATTTGACCGCTCAACTGATGGGGGTCAGACCTTTGGCACCGATATAACCCTGCAACCGGTCTCTTTTGTTTCTGGTAATATTAATGGAAGAATCATGGTATTTTCCTTTCCGGCAATGGATGTAGATATTACCGGCGGTCCTAATAACGGAAATATCTATGTTGCCTATATGGATTACTCTTCAAGGAATACAGATACTGATATCTATTTTACTAAATCTACGGATGGTGGTAATACCTGGAGTCAGAAACAGAGAATTAATGACGACCCGGTCAGTAATGGTTGTGATCAATTCCACCCCTGGCTTACGGTTGCCCCGGATGGCAGTATCATAGTTGTTTTCCTTGACCGACGACGTGACCCGAATAATCTCTTGATGGATTTATATATGACCACCTCAACTGATGGTGGTAATACCTGGTCCCCTAATGAAAGAATAACTACTGTATCTTCAGACCCTACTGCAGGTTTATTTAAAGGCGATCCCGCTAAATATCCAATAAAAATTGACCATCCAGTAATCACTGCAGGAAGGTCAGGCCTTATTGGTGAATATATCTGTGTTACCGCATCCTCAATTAATGATATCCATCAAATCTGGACCGATACAAGACTTGGAAATCAGGATGTCTTTGTTGGTGTTGCCGATACTACACAACCCGGAATTGCCGAGGTATATTCTGACCACTCTAAATCGCCATTACTGAATATTCTATCCAATCCCGGTTCCAAGAATATCAGGTTTCAGGTCTTATCGAATGAAACATCGGTCAAGAGAGTACCGATAAAAATCTACGATACTACCGGAAGACTGGTCGATAAATTTTACGCCCTGGTTAATAATACAATAATCTGGGATAGAAAAGATAAGAATGGCAATTATCTAAGGCCTGGTGTCTATTTCTGGTCAGTGGAATCCTCCAGACAGAAATGCATTAAGAAATTCGTCCTGACCGAATAGAGGAAATTCTAAGGTCAGATCTTGCAGGGATGATTTTTGAGAGGCGATTTATAATCTTTAAAGTAAAGAATTTGTCATTGTATGGTAAACAGAACTGAATAAAATGTAGACCTTCGGTCTCGGATCTGTTTAAGATTAACCTACGCATATTATCTGACCAGCTATCATAAATCTTTTTGAACGATTCATCACGAAAGGTTTGAACGCCTGCAAATATTCTCACCGGATGAGAAAGATCGGTAGTTCTATGGTTCATAAAAAGAATTGGACAATCAGATGTCTGATTGTTAAACTCTTATATTGTTTAGATCCGGTCTAAAATTTGTCCTGCATTCAACTATTGACTTACAAAGAGAATTCGTTAATATTAGATAATATGAAAAAATTAGAGCAAACATATCTTGAAAAGATATCGACTATCTTGAAAAAAGAAGAAAATGTTATTTTCGCCTACCTATATGGTTCTTTTTTAAAGACAGAGAACTATCACGATATTGATATTGGTGTATATATAGGAAACACTAAGGAAATTGATATTCTTGATCGCCAATTGTCATTAGCCACAAAATTACAGAAAGTGGTAAAGGGAAAAGAAATCGATTTACGAATTCTCAATGTTGCCCCGCTTAGTTTCTGTTTTAATGTTATCCATGAAGGTAAATTAATCTATTCGCGTGACGAAGAGAGGCGCACTGATTTTGAAATTGAAATACTGGATAGATATTTTGACTTTTTGCCTCATTTAAAAGAATATTATCGAGATGTCGTGCTAAATGAATAATCACCGTAAGATTGATCAGAATAAAATCGCGCGCCATTTTACCGAACTTAAAGGAGCGGTTGATAAATTAATTGAAATATCCCGGGTTCCGCTGAGCGACTTTCTTAAAGATCGTTTTCTTATTGATGCAGCAAAATACAATTTTATTGTCGCAATTGAATCAGTCATTGATATCGCTAACCATTTAGTCGCAAAAATGGCTCTTGGAAAACCAGCTGATTATGCCGATGTAATGAAAATTTTATCTTCGGCTAATATTGTTTCAGAAGACCTACAGAATACTTTGATAAAAATGGTAAAATTCAGAAATCTTTTGGTGCATCTATACTGGGAGGTTGATAATCAAAAAGTATATAATATATTAATTAATAACATCAAAGATTTTAAAAATTTTGAATCAGCGATTAGAAAATTCTTAAATTCAATATCATAATTTTTAACAAATATAGTAAAATAATAATCAAGGATTTTGATTTTTTTTGAGTTAGTAATTATATTAGAGATCTTATTATCATAATAGTTCAGCATGCCCGGGTGAAATATACGGGCCAGTATCTTATTAATTCAGTATCACACAATAAATACATTTAAGTCAAAGATAAAATGTATTATTCTCTTGACAATTCAGTGATTCTGAATAGACTTTTATAAACAGGAGGTTATATGAAACGGATAGCGATCGCCCTGTTTATAATCGTTGTCTTTTTAGGGGCAAAGGATCTGTCTGGATTAATCGGTATGGGCATCGGTTTCAGTCCTGATACCTACCAGGGATCTACCGGGTATGGTTTGGGATTTCCTGTAATCGATATTGCTGTAACCAGAATTGGGATGAGTCAAACTGTAGCAATTGAACCGATTGGACAATTCACCTTAACCGGGGATGGCGATACCGAAGTCCGTTTTCGTCTTTCGGTGCTTGGTGATTTTCTTTTAAAAGGACACTCCAGGACAAATATCTATGCCAAGGCAGGGATCGGTTTTGTGATTCAGCCGGGAACTCCAGAGACGATGTTCGGATTTAATCTACCGTTCGGTTTCGGTCTTGAGCACTTTGTCAGCGATTACTTCTCTGTCAATCTCGCTGCACTGAGCGGATTCAGCTATACCTCAAATCCGAATAATCAATCGGGTTCTTCCTGGGAAGTTACACTGGGTAATGAAAAACCGTTTGCCTTCTATCTTCTCTGGTATTATTGATAAAGGATTTGTGCCCGACCTTGCAGGGCAAGGTCGGGCATCCCGATGAAAGAAAATTTCTGTTATTTAGACCATACGGCGGATCTGGGAATTAAGGTTCGGGCAGAGACATTGGATGAACTTTTTATCAACATTGCAAAGGCGATATTCAAGACGCAGATTACTGGTAAACTTCAAATAAAAGAAGAAAAAAAGATCCATATCGAGGCTGAATCGATTGAGGAACTCTTTATTGATTGGTGCCGCGAGTTATTATACAACTTTTCAGTATATGGATTTATTCCCGGGAAGTATAAAGTGGCAGTGAAAAAAAATCGGCTTCAGGCGGTATTGGCTGGAGATAAATTTGACCAGAAAAGGCATAGAGTAATAATTGAAATAAAAAATCCTACATATCACAATTTGAAGATAGAAAAGACGGGGAACGGGTTCCAGGCGACAATAATTTTTGATGTGTAGAAGCTATTTTAACAGTCCCAGCCAGGGACCCAATAGGAATTGTATCCTGCCGATTAAAAGGCTGACCCTTGCCATTACAGTATAACCAAATGATGCACCAAATCCAATCATTATAAATATTATACCCAGTTTAGAAGTCGGCTTTAGAATCCCCTTATGCTCACGGGAAAAATAGAAGTAAATCAATGTGCATACTACACCAATAAAAATGATTGTTGACCAGAGTCCTGCAGTAAAGTTTGAAAAAGAATCAGGAACAACCACGGTGCCTTCAATCTGTTTGAGAATAAATGCCTGAAAATATGCCGGTATTGAGATTCCGGCGCCCCAGCCGATCATAAAGCCAATCGGTATCCGGACAAGCCAGGAAACCTTGGGTATAAAACGGGTGAAGTATAAAAGGCCCAATAAAAGGGGGACCAGATAGATAATTTCACCTCGTCCCAGGGGTTCAAAGAGATTCGGCCTTAAGGCATTATGCCAGTAAAATACTATGTAATAACCATTGGCAACCCCGACAAAGAGATGCTCGGCAAATTTGTAAAATGGGTTGTCTTTATAAAGGAATGAAAATATCATCAGGGTTAATATCGCCCCGAGCCATATCCAGGGGTCTGAACTCATTGTTTTCTCCTTACAAAGAAATATCCGATATTACCCAGGATAATGAAGGCAATAATAAGAAGATGCACCATCTGCTGGGAGTTCATTCCGGTCTCAGCAGTGCCCAGGGATTTTGCATAGCCGTATTTTAATACAAGATTTTCATACTCGGCGGCGCCCTTCATCCCGGACATCATTCCGGAGAACTGTCCGGTTTGGAGAAAGGGATAGTATTTGGGTGCCATCACAGCAGTCAATCCAGCCCCCACCTTCACCCCATAGCGGGTCTGGGGATAGAGGACCCAGGATTCAGGATAGGCACCGGCGGAAAGAATTATTGCAATCGCCACCTGTTTATAATTTTTTACCCTTTGCATCAGGGGAAAGGAGTCTACTGGATTTCTGAAATAATCACGGGGAAATACACCCTTGATACTCTCGCCCATATCAAGCAGGGCTGCGGTTAAGCCTGATTTCCAGCCCAGGTATACATAGTCCTCGCCATAAATTATCGAGTCCTCATGGGTTTTTGCATTCTGATTAATTTCCCGGCTCACCTTTGTAAAGGCATCTACGGCCAGACCCGGACCCTGGGGATCAAACGACATTCCGATAACTGGAATATGGCGACTAAAACAGTGTTTTAATAAGGCAATCGCCATTGGATGACATTCGGGCATTGTCTGAGGTGTATAATCGAATGAAATGATGACTGCCTTATCATTTTCTGGAATTGATTCAATAAAGTCAAAGAGCCTTCTGGTCTGGGGCATAATATTCTGGGGAATTCTGAAATGAAGAAAGAAAGGCAGGATAACCAGAATGGTAAGAAGTAGATATATAATTCTTCGGTCAATCCCGGCAATGACTTCATACCACTTCATTCCTTACCTCCAAGCCAGGAACGTTCAATGCCGAGAATAATCTTTAATGCCGTAGCGATTGAACCGAATGCAATACCCAGAAGGATGCCCCTTTGTGATGCCATATTGGGAACCCGCATAATCCATTCTGCAAATCCTGGAATACCCGGATGGATAAATTGACCAAAGGGCATAAATCCAACCATTACAATAAACGAAGCAAGCAGCAATAGTGTCGCCTCTAAACTGCGGGCACGAAACGCCCGGTATGCCGCTGATGCCATATAGTATGCCAGCAGGGCGAACATTGTCGCGCCCAGGGGTGCCATAATATTCAGGTAAATCTTCTGATACAGGGAATTCGTCCCCACGCCCCAGAATAAGCCGATGACCGCCATAATCACCATACTCGTCAGCGTAACCAGACTGTATTGCCAGCCCGGGTTTCTCTTCTGAATCTTCATTCCATGGTGTCGAATCAGATTACCGATTGCCAGAATAAGTGCGAATGCTATCAGAACAATAATCCATTTATAAATCATACTGCTGAAATTCAATGATACAGGATGCGGGATAAAGAATTGGATAATCATTATTACACCCATTATCAAACAGATTGCTAAGGGAATTTTTCTCTTCACTGCACCCTCAGGTAAGAGATGAGATTTATATTAAAGAATGATAAGACAGTAAAACCGAACAGGATTGCAAGGACGATTAATTTACCATAATCCTGTGCCTTTAACGAACCTAAAAGCAGGGGTTCATTTGATAGATAGGCCGAGGCGGCATAGAGCTCCTCACCAATAAGGGTATAATCGCATGCTGCAACAAAGAATGGAAGCTGAAGGACCGAGTCGGTTCCAGCAATTTGAATCGCGCCGGCCTGGCCTCCGGTTTCTGCCATAATCAGTGATTCCGCCCAGAAGCTGCCGATAAAAAAGTTTGTCGCCGGTTTTTCCCTGGTCATTATTCCATTGACTGCCGCGGCAAATCCAAATTGTGCTTCGGTAAGATAGCGCACATAATCTTCTTTAAACTTTTCCGTCCTGCCTTCACTGATAAATGCCTCTTTTACGACTTCCTTGGCGACTGTATAGGTGACGGACCAGCGATTTACTACAATCAATGGTGTATCATATTGGGCGATTTTTTTCGCCACTTCACCCAGGATATTCATCGAGGCGATCGTGGCTGTAAAATCGATATCACCCAGACCGGGCACATAGAGGATCGGCTTGCCCATCTCTGTAGCACGACCCACGGCTTCATCCACTGCATCAAGTCCGGGGATTTTACGGATAAATAACTTTTTACCAGACTTAGCCTGCTGGACAAAGTATGCAAGTAATAAGGTAAAGATGATAATACTGATTAAAATATTTGTCCTGCCGGTATGGAAGAGCTGGGGAGAAGAATGAACCGGATTACTCGGCGGAGAATAGAATAATCGATTATCTTTCACCGCCGCAACCTTATAGAGATAATCTTGCCCATCGCTTGCCTTCTCATCTTCAAAATTAAAAACCCCCCGTGTTACCATACCGATTCTTTTATATGTAGTATCAGGTAGTGAACAACGAAATATTATATAACCGTCAATAATTTTATCATCACAAGAGCCCTGCCATTTTAATTCAATTGTGGAGCCGGCATCATTGGGTCGGTCCAATGCCTTAAGAGCGGTGGGTGGTGAAATGGTGAGGATTAACAGGAACAAGCACACCCTGAATTTTAACTAAAAATTTGATTATGTCAATACACGATTAAAAATTCAGATTAACCAATTCTGCAGTTTTACGGTATCGAGATCAACATTAAACTTCAAGACCGGTGTGTGGTCCACATCAGTGCTGTTTTTTACAGCAATCATTATAAATTCAATCGCACGGTCTTTTTCAGTAACGATATTATTATAAGGGATTGCAATTTCCCCGATTTTATCAATCTTATAATCAATCCCCCCGGTCTCTCCGAGTTTAAATGTTATCTCCTTTGGTTTATAAAATTTAATCTTGTATTGATAGTCTTCGGGCCGGTGGTCCTCAAGGTCAAATCTTATGTAGATATACTTTTCATCAAATCCGCAGTAGACCATTGAGAAGATGCCGGCAAACCGATGTCGGGTTCCCCCCAGCCTTTTGATATTGGCATATCCGGCGTTAAACCACTCATAAAAATGGGTAAGTCGACCATCGATTACCGGCGTCATTTTATCAATCGGTTGATAAACCGGCACCTCGGTCGATTTCTTTATTGGAGAAAACAGTTCGGGCGGAACCTCCCCGCCGAGCTGTTTATAGAGTGCGATTGCGTTTGTTCGAAAAAGTTCATCAAATGCCTCGACCGCCGGGGCATAGTGCTGACCACCAAACCACCAGAACCAATCAGAACCTTCAAGGATGTAGAATCTTTGCCAGGTCTTTTTGTCTTTAATATTTTTTTCAATCAAAAACCGCCTCAAATCAGAGACAATCTTCCATGCCCGCTGTGTCTCCTTAGATTTTATCCAGGGGTTAAAATGAGTTCCCGCCCAGGTTCCCGGAAACAGGGTCTTTAATTTATTGTGGGTTTTAGAACGGCAGAGAAATTCAGAAAAGGTCGTTGTTGATATCTTTTCTTTTACTAAATTTTCATAGAGTAAATTGAGAAATTGAGTGCCATCTGAAGGATAGTTTTCCCAGGGATTTTCTCCATCAAGAATAACCGGGATGATAAAGTTTTTAAAGGGCGGCAAACTATTTCTTAATTCCTTGAGACGATTTATAAAGTCATTTACCGCAACCGGAGGGTCATAGGAATTATAGGTATGATATATCAGATTGGAAAGAACCCGATCTCGAAAGAATATTGTGATATCTTTAAATCGCCAGGGCCGGTATAAAATTTCCGCCTGCCGGGGGATACCCTGTTCATCGCGAGAAAAAGATTGCTGCTGGCTCCTTGCCAATAACTCTTCATCGGCTGCAAGCCACTTAATCCCTTCTCTTTTCAGCATAGGAATCAGTTCTTTGCAGACTCCGGCTTCAGGAGGCCAGAAACCGGCCGGTTTTCGTCCAAATAACTTTTTGAATATCTCTATACCGTCTTCTATCTGGGCCCGGGCATCGTCCGGGAATGAAAAGTTTATACTGAGTTCAAGGTTCGGGTCGCATAGCCGGGCGATTTTGCTGTCAATCAATATCGGTAATATCGGATGATGAAGGGCTGATGTGGTGATTTCAATCTTTCCCGCATCGAATGCCTTTTTATATTCATCCAGGGTTGATTTGATGATTTTTTTTTGAAGTTCAATTACCCGTAATTTGTCATCTTCAGTGAAGTTTCTGGATTTGTTATATAAATCAAGAATTGCAGCACGAAACATCGGGTCTATCCAGACCAGATTTGACCAGATTTGCAAATCACGAAACTCTTCGGTGGTGAATGTCCGGGCAATTGTTGGTAACTCATCTTCAACAATATATTTACCCCTTTTTAATAGTAGTGAAAAATATCTTGGATATGGTTCAATCATCCTCTCCCAGTTGGTCAGAAAGAAGTCCCTGAGTATCTCTATCTTTTCCTCAAGGGTCAGATTTCCGGCATCCTTTTTAAATAGTTCAAATTGGCGGTCGGTTACCCTGTCGTGTTGATACGCGTCAATCAGAATAAGCAGTGAAGGGGTAAAGTTGAATGTTGCATGGATTTCTGGAAATTCCTCAATATGTTTCAGCATATCCAGATAATCCTTTATCAGGTGAAGTCTTACCCAGGGCAGAATGAGTATATTGTTATCGGGTTTGGATAATATCGGCTGATGGAAATGCCAATAGAATGCTACACTTATATTATCCAAGACTGATTTTTTTTCTATTTATTAAAATATCCCAGATAAAATCTTGCGTCAGCGTCGATTTGCCGGGGAGGTTTCTTCTTAAGCAGTTCTTTAAACGCCCTTTTTGCCTCCTCGGTATTACCCAGAATGCCGTTTACCCTCCCATAGGCAAGTAAACCCAATAGATAAAATTTTGAATCTTTATCCTTGATGAGTTTTTTGTAGTATCCCAAGGCACGCTTATAATCTTTTAAGCCTTCAGCCGCACAGCCGGCACCCAGAAGTGCTGAGGGTCTCAGAAGATAATCCTTCTTCTGCAGGGTAAGAAATTTTTCAAAATAATCCAACGCCGCCGCGAAATTTCCTGAGTGGTATTTTATAACTCCTAAGTAGTAGAGACCGATTTTGCCCGGCCTTGTATTCTGGAAATTTTCAGTCAGCTGGGTTAATACCTTTTCCGCATCCTGGGTTCTGCCTACAGAAATCATGCCAATCGCCTGGGTATAAAGAAGTTCGGCTTGAGGATTTTCAGTTTCACCCCGGGATAGAAAATAGACGAGAAGTCCGCAGCCGATAACAAAGGCGATGCCCACAAATATTGCGGTTTCCCGATGCCGGACAATAAGTTTCATTACCTTTTCCATTGTGGAAAGGAATTCGTCTTCCTCTCTTACACCCCTTTTCCTTGTTCTCATATCATCTCCTTATCCGGAAAATAATCCATACCACCCCTGACCCGATTCGAACGGGTGACCTGCGGTTTAGGAAACCGCCGCTCTATCCTGCTGAGCTACAGGGGTAGATTTTTATTAGCATATTATAGCGAATTTTTTATCTTAGTCAACAAAAAGAACCTTATCTTTTCACCCGAAGCATCAGGAAACCACCGAGTATTCCGAAGATGATATTGGGAAGCCAGGCTGAGGTTATCGGGTCCATCAAACCGGCAACTCCGTAGGCACGGCACGATTGTATCACACCCCAATATACGAATGCCAGGACGATACTTATCCCAAGACCGATTGCGATCCCGCCTTTTTTCAAAACCACTGATATAGGCAGGACGATGAGAAGCACAATCAAGGTGATCAAGGGATAAGAGAAACGATAATTCAACTCCACCCTTTCCTTTACGACATCCTGACCGGCCCTTGACCGTTTTTTCACAAATTTAATAAGCTCAAGAAAATTCATCTCTTCAAGCGGTTTTATCCGACGAAGAAAATCTTCCGGTTTTTCCTTGAGTTCAGGCATGGTCAATCTGGGATAGACATTCAGTTTCTCATTTCCGGAAGAATCAAATTCCCGTACCGTAACACTCTCCAGGACCCAGCCATTCTGATAAAATCCTCTTATGGCATCAATCCTTTTTTTAATCTTCTGATCCTTCCGGGAAATCTTCCAGAGTGTTAAGTGATTTAATGTTTTTGAATTACCATCAAAACTTTTGATAAAATAGACCCAGTTATCTTCTCCATAATAAAAAAAGTTGCTTCTGCGCATTGATTTTCTTATCGGCCTTTTATCAATCTTTGCCCGTTTATGTTCAAACATCTTTGTCTGTGCCCAGGTTCCGACTGTTTCCTGGAAGATAAATGTGAATAAGACAATGACCAGCCCGGTCTCCAAAAGGAGGAAGAATAGTTGATTAATATCCATACCGCCGGTCTTCAGCGCAAGCATCTCGTTATTTTTTGTCATTATTCCAAAGACGAAAAATACCGCCATAATAGTAGCAACCGGTATCAAGAGTACAATATATGATGGAGTGAGATATAGATAATAGATAAAGATATCAATACCCGAGACATTGCGGGCGAGGAATTTTCCCAGATTATCAAAGAGGTTAATAATAACATAGATGAATACGAGCACAGCCAAGCATATTATTAGATAGCGGAGAAACATTTTGAGTACATAGGCATTGATTATCTTCATGTTTTTAAGATTGGACGGTCATATTCAGCAGTCCAGTAAAGATATACACCAATTATCAGAAGGATGATATTGGGCAGCCAGGTTGCCCAGAATGGAGAAAAGCCTTTGCGGTCGGCAAATTCCTCACCGCCGATTACCATTATATAATAGAGTGAAAATAGCATAACACCGATGAGGATGCCGCCAATCCCACCGCGTCTGAAGATATAGCCGGCCGGTGCACCGATTAAGATAAATACGATACAGGCAAATGCAAGGGAAAATTTTTTGTTGAGGGAGACGAGATACCGGGATGTCTTTCTCCTCTGCCCTTTGAGAATTGTAAGGTTTCGCTTGATTTGAAATGCGATACGGTCTAAGGTGTGAACATCGCCGTTCAAATAACCATTCAGCCCTGCCTTACCAAGGCTGTCAATCTTCGCTTCGGTCTTTTTGATGTCGTTTTTGAATCGTTCAATCCGCTGCAGAAGATTGAACAGGGTTAATTCATCTTCGTTTCGATATTTACGGGTCTTTCTTTCGAGTTCAGTTTTTAAAGGCATATTGATAAGCTGTTTTTTGAAATTCGTCTTTTGATACCTTTCATTATCAACGAGTTGATGAAGTTCACCGTCATAGAGGATGAATTGCAGAATCTCTTCATCTTCAAAGTTTTTCAATTCTCCCCGGGGTGCGGTAATCAATAAGCGCTTACTGAAATTATAGATTGTAACATCATAAATCCTTGAATGTTTCTCATCCTTTTTACCGATATAGATTGTGTAGCCGGGAAAATCATTGGAGAAGATGCCTTCAGGCAGGCGCACTGCGGGACGCTTTCTTGAAACATCGAGCATCAAATTTCTCACCCGATGATTTGACTCCGGGAGGATAAAGCCGTTGAATAACATCAGAAAGACCATAAAGAGGGAGGTGAGAAGTAGAGGTACCTTGACCATTGAAAAGAATGAGAAACCGCTCGTCTTTAAGGCAAGGATTTCATTTTCCTGAGAAAATCTACCCATACTCATCACCACCGCAACCAGAATTGCCATTGGTGCTGTATAAGAAACCACTAAGGGCAGGGAATAGATGAGAATCTGGCCCACTATATAGATTGGCAATCCCTTTCTCACAAATAGGTCAATGAGCCGGAACAGCTCATTCATTAAGAGGATGAATGTCAGGGCAAACAGGGAAAAGACAAAAGGGGGAACAAATTCTTTAATAAAATAGCGGTCGATTATTCTAATCAATAAGACCCCTCTGTTTTAAGATATCCAGCGCCCTTACCAGCATTGTGGTTCGCGCATAGGCCTCGGGATTGATAGCAGGGTTAAAATTTAGGATGCCCTGCTCAACAAGTCTCATATAGGGGAGATACAGATAGGAATGGCTTGAGATATAATTCAGCCGATAAAATTTCTTTGGCCGGGAGGGCTGCAGAAATCGGTCCAGGATAATTATCAGATTGCCATTGGTGATTGTATCATTATCATAGAATTTACCGTTGGGGAGGATGGGAAGGTAGTTGTGTGACATTACATATACCATTGGGTCTAACACAGATTGTCTGTTAACTGCACCGCACATCAGCTCGGCAAAGAGGCGTCGGGTGAGGGGGAAGAAGTCATCAATCTTATCCTTTAAGGAAACCGGGATGTCTTTAATTAAATTATACAGTTTTGTATACCGTTTTTCTTTGTGATAAAGATAAGCAAGATTTAATACTACATTCTTGTCTCGTTTGCCGATTTTCATAAGTTGTTCTAAGGTTGAAATCATCCTCTTTTGATTATTCAGTTTTTTGTAGCATCTGAAAAGGTAGTATAGTGTAGTATCTGAATCAGGATGTTTTGAATAATAGAGATTAAAGTATCTGATGGCCTGACTTATCTCTCCTTTTTGATAGTAAGCCTGTGCCTTTTTAAAGTCATTATGCGGCTTTAAGAATGGTATACAGCTTATAAAAAGAAAGATTATGGGCCAATAATAATAGCGACACGGCATTCTTTTAAAAGTTTAAGGTTGTTTTTTGAACCGTGAATAAGACGGGCATCAGAGGAAGATATCTTAATATCGGATAGATTCTTACCCATTACGCCGATTGCCTCAATCCTTAAAGGGTTATTGCCGATTCTTGAATTATTATGTAGCTCAGTCCGGGAATAAAGGACTACCCCATTTTCTATAATATTGTGAATTTCAGCAAAATTGACGGAGTGCACTTCATTCATTGATTCATTATATATCCTGGGAAACAGGCAGGGCTTTACACCCAACCCCCGGGCATCAATTATGATTCCAGTGTAATTGGTCGAAGTAATCTCCTGGGGAATTAACTGCAGGCCGTCAGGGATGGGTCTGCCTTTGGGCCAGGGTTGACCACAGCAAGGGCAGAGCATAGGCACAACGAATTTTACCGGTTCTGTTTCTGGCATCAGCAGATTGAGAATTTTGGGAATCAATGATAATTGACTGGCATATTCAATGCTGCCGTCGGTCAGATAGTTCTGGCTCATACGCGGCGATTTAAAGATTAACTTATCTAAAGCCGATTCCTGTTCCGGATGTTTCTTTAAAAAATCTTTGACCAGTAATTTACTATCGTAGGGAAGATTGTATAATTCTTCTTTCAGAAGCGGAATAATTGAATCACGATTTGTACTTGAGACCTTCAGAGTCATTGCAGGCCAATCCATCTTTGCCCCGGCAACAGCGGTGAAAATTAAAAAAATTATTAGCTTTCTCATTAAACCTCCTTGGTTTAAGTTTTGAAAGATAAGCGGGTGACGGGATTTGAACCCGCGACCCTCGGCTTGGGAAGCCGATGCTCTACCACTGAGCTACGCCCGCAAATCTTAAAAATTATATACCAAATATTTTGATTGTCAAGGCAGGGTTCATTCAGAGCTGAATCTCAAAATAGTATAAAGGATTGAACCCTGAGATTATGGTATCGGCGAGACAGGGAATCGGTGAATTTATGATTAAAAAAGCCAGATAAAATTTTAAATTAATCATCCATCCCTTGACAAAGGGTGGCGGTTGAATATACTCTGGATATGGAGAGAGGAATACTGAACATTGGAGATTCAGGGTATAGCTTTGCTACTAAGTTTTTAAAATCAGGGATGGATTTAGGATATATTCAAGAACTATTGGCATACAAAAATTGCAGAACAACTGAGGTTTATACCTGTGTAAATAAAACAAATCTTGCAAAAATTGAGAATCCTCTTGATAGGCTGATGAAGGAGAAATGAGTATGATTTCACCCAGAAGTATCTATATCCGCATTGCGGATATAGATGAGTTAGGTGACATGCAGAAAAACAGTAAAATAAAAAAGGAGTTAATAAAAAGGAGTTAATAAAATGGTTGATATAAAAGAAGGACTTACCCAAAAGCCAGTGATAAGTAGAATCCTTATTGATTTTTTCAAATCAAAAGAAGACTTTGATGGTAAACTATATATTGGCTATCCAATACTGTATAGTGGCGAAAATAGTATAGTGATCGATGCTTTATGGATTTCCAAGAAATATGGGATAATTATATTTGACTTAATTGAAAAAGAACAAGATTGTAATGATTATGCTAAAAGACAAGACCTTATATACTCACAATTAGATTCATTACTGCGGGCATATCCCGACTTAAAAAGAGGCAGAAAAGAACTTTTGGTAAACATAGAACTTTTAAGTTTTGCAAGCAATTTATGCAAAACAGATTTTGACAACTATATTGTTTCTTCAGAAGAGGATTTAAATAAGTATCTTGGACAAAAAGTACTAAATTGGGATAGTAGTTATTTGTTTGATAAGGTTTTATCTATAATTCAATCTGTTGTTAACTTAAAAAAGAAAACTAAAAGAAATATCATTAATCCAAATTCTAAGGGAGGTATATTAAAAAATAAATTAGAACCAACCATTGCTACTTTAGATAGAAATCAAGAAGAAGTGGTGATAAAATATTTTGATGGTGTACAAAGAATAAGGGGATTAGCAGGTTCTGGTAAAACAATTGTTTTGGCTTTAAAAGCGGCTTATTATCATTCTTTATTTCCAGATTGGAATATTGCTGTGACATTTAACACACGTTCACTCAAAGATCAATTTAAAGATCTTATTACGCGATTTGTAGTAGACAAAAAACGTGAAATGCCAGATTGGTCAAAAATAAGAGTCGTAAATGCGTGGGGGAGTCCCAAAGATAAAGAAGAAGAAAAAGGACTTTACTATGATTATTGTATTTCAAACAATATTGAATATTTTGATTTCAGAAAAGCAAAAAGTATTAATAAAAATAATCCTTTTAGAGTTGCTTGCAAAAATGCCTTAGAGAAATCACCTTCTCATATAAATGAAAAATTTGATGCTATTTTGATTGATGAGGCTCAAGACTTATCTGTTGAATTTCTTCAAATTTGTTATAATTTTTTAAAAAAGCCAAAAAGATTAATTTATGCTTATGATGAATTACAAAAGTTAAATGAAGGTGAAGCATTGCCAAATCCAACTAAATTTCTTCCGATTGAAGAAAATGATTATGATGATAGAATTTTAAAAATATGCTATCGTAATTCAAGACCTATATTAGTTACAGCACATGCATTAGGATTTGGTATTTATCGAGAACCCACTACAAGAGTAGATGGATTAAAAACTGGATTAGTCCAGTTTTTTGATCAACCCCGTTTATGGCAAGATGTTGGATATGAAAAAGAGGAAGGAGAATTTAAAGCTGGAGAAAGAATAGTACTTACAAGAACGGAAGAATCTAGCCCTAAATATCTAGAAGATCATTCGCCAATAAATGATTTATTAGTTTTTACACAGTTTAGAAATAAAAAAGAGCAAGCAGAATGGGTGGCAAATGAAATAGAAAAAAATCTAAAAGAAGAAGAACTCTCATATAAAGACATAATAGTTATTAACCCGATTGCCTTAACCACAAAAGAAGAAGTTGCTTTAATTAGAAATACTTTATTACAAAAAGGTATAAACAACCATATTGCAGGTGAATTTAATGCTGATATATTTTTCCAGGATAAGTCAATTGCATTTACCGGAATAAATAGAGCGAAGGGAAATGAAGTTCCAATGGTATATATTATAAATGCACAAGATTGTTATTCATCATCTTTATTTAATGAACGCGATTTGAGAAGACTGCGAAATATTTTATTTACTGCAATTACTAGAAGTAAAGCATGGGTTAGAGTTGTCGGAATAGGAAATAAAATGCAATCTCTTATTAATGAATTTAATAAGATAAAGAAAAATAATTTTAAACTTAACTTTATTTATCCATCAAAGGAAGAGATTGAAAGGATTAATATAATTCACAGGGATATTACAAAAGAAGAAGAAAGGAAACTAAAACGAGATGTAGATACTCTTAATAATTTAAAAGATATTGTAGAAAGTATTAAAAATGGTAAAACATTTATTGAAGATTATCCAGTTGAAGTGCAAAAGATAATCAAGCTATTAATTGAAAAATTGGACTAGTATGAGTATTAAATCTGAAATACTAAGAGAAATAAGAAGTATTACAACATCTTTAGTTGAGAAAAGTATAATTATCGACCAAAATTGGCCTAGTGAAAAAAATGGTGAAATTGTATGGGATAATTATAAAGGACTCGCTTTTTCTTTACAAAATGAACCTTATGAAACAATTTTTGATCAATGCAGAAAAGAAAGAGATTTTAACTTTATGCTCATTGACGGAAGTCTAATTCAATTACAATATCGCATTAAGGGGAATAATTTAATAGAACATATTTTACGATTCTTACCAAATCCTTCATTCGAAAAATATCAGGATAATCCGGAAGAGTTTGAAGAATTATATTATGGTATTGAATTGTTTACAAATATATTAGATAAAAAAACTATTGTTTTCCCAATACGATTTGACTTCTCAAATATTCATAAAGAAATATTGCATCCGAAAGTCCACGCAACTTTTGGTAATTATAAAGATTGTAGGATTCCAATTTCAAAACCTATAAGCCCCAAAAGATTTGTTTCATTTATATTAAGAAATTTTTACAACTACAAATTTATAGATTCTGGTATAGAAAGTCAGTTAATTTCCAGCATCGTATTTGAAGAAGATATTGCAGATAATGAAAAGAAATTGATACATCTTGCATATGATTAAAGCACAAACGCCCGATATTGTGTATGAGTAATGGCAGGCAAAGTATCAAAAATAAAACATATGTGAATAAAATAAACAGTAGTGCAAAAATGAAGGTAAGTGCGGAACCCGCCACTACTCATACACTTGCCCGTTGCACAAAATCGCAATTGAATAGAGAAAATTTCGTTTTTTAATTTTAGAATTGAAAAATCGATTACTACATATAAAATTTGTCTATTTGATGATTGATGCGAAATGGATGTTTTTCACAAAATCGAATGGGGTTTCAAATCTGAGCACCAGACAAACCAGATAAAACGCTTCGCGGTACAAAACGCGCTAAAGCGCTGTACTTAACACAGAGAAGCGGTGTAATGAATCAGAAAATTCTGCTTTCGCCTTTCCGTGTTTTCTTTGCGGCCTTTGCAGATTTTTTACGGTCCTCTTTTGCATCTTTTGCGATAATTAAAACAACCCAGAAATCTGTTTATTATTGACAAATTAATGATATAGATATATAATGGCCTGTGAAGGTATTTATCAGTGGAGCGGATGGTGCCCTGGGAAGGGAGATGCAGGTCCTTTTAAGAAATCAGGGGATAAATTTCCTGGGTGCCGATGTAAATCAATTTGATATTACTGATTTTTCAAAGACAAAGGATGCATTGTTGAATTATCGGCCTGATGTAATCCTCCACTTTGCGGCAATAAGTGATGTTGACCGGTGTGAAGAGGAGGTGGAACTTGCGTTTCGCACCAATGCCTTGAGCAGTTTGGGTCTTGCCATAATTGCAAAAAAGCTGAAGGCGAAGCTGCTCTATATCAGTACCAATTTTGTTTTTGATGGGGCTGAAGAGAAGATATATATTGAGTATAGTAAAGCAAATCCGATAAATGAATATGGCCGCACCAAACTTCTGGGTGAATATTATATCAAAGATATTTATGACCGATTTTTTATTGTGCGCACATCCTGGCTTTTCGGAAGACATTCCAAAACATTTATCTCAAAATTTTTGGTCAATAAGAATAAACCCGGTTCCATAGATGTCATCTGCGACCAGTTTGGTTCTTTTACCTATATCCCGGATCTTGCCCGGATGATATTACTTTTAATAAAATCAGAAAATTATGGAATCTTTCATATTGTAAATCAGGGGATTGGTTCCTGGCTCGATTTTGCCCTGAAGGCAAAGGAGCTGGCACGATTCAAGACCGAAATCAGGCCGATTAAGACTGAAGAACTGAATTTATCTGCGGCCCGGCCAAGGTTTGCTCCTTTGGGTTCAAATAACTTTGAATACCTTTTTAATAAAAGAATGCGGTCCTGGGAAGACGCCCTCACGGAATTTATTAAGGTAATCAAGCAGGGGGCTTGATTTTTTCTGCACTATCATTATAATTTAATTTAATGAAAGGATTGATTCTCGCTGGTGGATTTGGTACTCGACTCCGCCCCCTTACCTATACCGGGGCGAAACAGCTCATTCCGATTGCCAATAAGCCGATTATATTTTATGGTATTGAAACCCTGATTGATGCCGGGATAAAGGAGATCGGGATTGTTGTGGGTGAGACCGGTCCTGAGGTAAGACAGATGGTCGGCGATGGCTCACGCTGGAACATTAAGATAGACTATATACATCAACCGTCACCTCTGGGCCTTGCCCATTGCATAAAGATATCCAGGGAATTTCTTGGTGATGAACCATTTATTATGTATCTTGGTGATAATCTTTTAAAAGAAGGGGTTAGGAAGTTTGTTGATAAATTTAATAGAAATAGTCCTGATGCGCTCATCCTCCTTACCCGGGTTCCCAATCCCCAGGATTTTGGTGTCGCCCAGATTGATAATAACAATAAGGTCATAAAACTTATTGAGAAGCCGAAAGAACCACCTTCAAACCTTGCCCTGGTTGGTATCTATCTCTTTAATAAAAATATCTTTCTTGCCGTTGATAATATTAAGCCTTCCGGCCGGAATGAACTGGAGATTACCGATGCGATTCAGTGGCTTCTGGATAATAATTATAATGTAGAATCCCAGGAGGTGGAGAAGTGGTGGAAGGATACCGGAAAGCCCGAAGATATTATTGATGCCAATCTGCTTGTCCTGGAAGGTCTGGAACCTTCAAATCAGGGCAGATTGCTCGATTCCCTGGTTAATGGTAAGGTGGTGATTGAACCCGATGCGATAATTGAGAATAGCACGATTCGGGGTCCGGTGATTATTGGAAAGAAGAGCCATATCATCCATTCATATATCGGCCCGTTTACATCGATCGGTAATAATGTAATAATTGAAAATTCCGAGGTTGAGTGCAGTGTAATAATGGATGATGCCCGAATAAAGAATATTGAAAAGAGGATTGACCGTTCAATCATTGGTCGAGGGGCGCTGATAAGCCAGACCGACCATTCACCCAGGACCCACCGTTTTATTCTGGGGGACCAGAGTTATGCCGAGATTGTAAGATGAATGAAAAGGATTTGATTTCCGGCGTTAAAATAAAGCGGCTGAAACTTATCCCGGATGAGAGGGGAAGGTTGATGGAGATTTTACGGGCGGATGACCCGCAGTTTGAGAGGTTTGGCCAGGTCTATATCACCACGGCATATCCCGGGGTTGTAAAGGCATGGCATTATCATAAATTACAGGACGATAATATGACGGTCATCAAGGGGATGGCAAAGATTGTGCTCTATGATGACCGGGCAGAAAGTAATACCAGGGGTATGATTAATGAATTCTTTGTCGGCGAACATAATCATATCCTGATTCACATTCCCAGACTTGTCTGGCATGGATTCAAGTGTATCAGTCCTGATGAGGTGATTGTCCTTAATATCGTAACTGAGTGTTATAATTATAATCAGCCTGATGAGTATCGTAAGGGTCCCCATAATTCTGATATACCCTATGACTGGGCCCGTAAAGACGGATAATCATTAAATTTATGAAGGTATTGGTTACCGGGGGCTGCGGTTTTATCGGTTCAAATTACATAAGATACATAATCAAAAAAAGACCCAAGTATAAGATTTTCAATATTGATAAACTCACCTATGCGGGAAATCTTGAAAACTTAAAGGATTTAAAAAATAAGAAAAATTACAAATTTATCCGTGCCGATATTACGAATGCCCGGATAATGGGCCAAATCTTCAAAAAATTTATGCCTGATGCAGTAATAAACTTTGCTGCTGAGACCCATGTTGACCGCAGCATACTCTCACCCTCATCGTTTATTAAGACAAACTTCCTGGGGGTTGGTATTTTATTAAATCTCTCTTTAAAATTTTCCGTCCAGAGATTTATTCAAATCTCCACGGATGAGGTTTACGGCTCGATCCTGAATGGTAAGTTTACCGAGGAGAGTCCGATATCTCCATCAAGCCCTTATTCAGCAAGCAAGGCTGCGGCTGACCATCTTGTGCTTTCTTATTATAAGACCTATAAACTGCCGGTATTGATTACCAGATCCTCAAATAATTATGGGCCATACCAGTTTCCGGAAAAGTTGATTCCCTTGGTCATTCATAATGCCCTTAACAACAAGAAGATTCCGGTATATGGTGACGGCAGGAATGTACGCGATTGGTTATATGTTGAGGATAATTGTCGAGCCATTGATTTGATTTTTCAAAAGGGCAGATCCGGTGAGATATATAATATCGGTGGAGAACAGGAACTGACAAATATCGATGTTGTAAAGATGATCTTAAAGACACTGAAACGGGATTTTAGTTTAATCTGTTTTGTAAAGGACCGCCCGGGCCATGACCGAAGATATGCCCTTTCAATAAATAAGATAAAGAAAGAGATTGGCTGGTCTCCTTCAGTGACATTCAGCCAGGGTATAAAAAAGACCATTAACTGGTATCTCCGTAATAAAGTCTGGTTTCAGCATGTAGAAAAGGGCACCTACCGAAAGTTTTATAAAAAATACTACTCAAAACTGGGTCTGAAACAGTTCTGATTCAGGATTAAAGGCGGTCAAAAAATGGATATCAGTCGTTGTGATATGCTGAATTTCGAGCCGATTTTCCCCGGCTATATTGTAAATTGTATATTTTTTGAGAAAAATATGATAAAAATATTGGAAATTCAGTCTCACCTTGACTTTTTCTGCTTTTTGGCTAAAATAAGGTTATGAAATTGATTGAGGAGATTAAAGAGGCCGAGGCAAAGGCGGAAAGGATAAAAAAAAATGCTGAGAAGAAGGGTCAGCAGATTTTACAAAAGACCAGAGATGAGATGGAAAGGGAACTGAAAAATCTTGAGGAATTAAAGGAAAAGATGGAACAGGAAACGATAAAACAGGCAAAGGTGATTATCGATAAGGAATTCAAATCTTTGAAAAAGGAGTTTGAGAAGAGCCTTTCTGAACTCAAAAATGCTTTTAATAAAAAGCGTGCCGAGGCCATAAAAAGGGGCCAGGAGATAATTCTTAAATGGCCATCATCCCGGTAGAAAAGGTTCATATTGTTGTCCATAAGAGTATCAGGGATAACTTTTTACATAAACTTCAGCAGGCGGGAATTGTTCATATTACTGAACTCAGAGAGACAACTCCGGCCCAGCCTCCAGACCTGGCCCGGGTGAATGAAGCCCTGAGCCAGCTCTCGGTATACAAGAAAAGGGGGGTTTTAGAAACCTTTGTTAAAATAAAAAGACCAATTAAATTTGAAGAGTTTGAGCAGTCGGTGCGCCAGTACAATTACCAGCAGACCGTTGCTGAATTTGAAAGGATTAAAAAAGAGCGGGAATTGGCCCAGACCCGAATCCATCATCTAAAAGAAAATATTGCCCTCCTTTATCCCTGGTCTCCGCTGAATTATGAACTTAAACAACTTAAATCATTCAAGCAGACCGAGGCGATTGCGGTCCATATCCCATCAAAAGAGAAATTTGAGGAAATCTTGCAGGGGCTTGAGCAGGTTTCTTTTTCCTGGGAAGAGGTGAATAGTATCGGTTCCTCTTTATATGTAATTTTCTTTGTCCGCACCGAGGACGGGCCAGGACTGCGCACCTACCTTATTGAAAAGGGGAGCGAGATCATTGATTTTAAAGATCTTTCCGGAATTCCTGGTCAGTTGATTGCTGAGTTTGAAAAGGAGAGTGAGGTATTAAAAAAGAAGATAGAAGAACTGCAGAAAAAGGAGGCGGAACTCTTTAAAGAGGTTTCAAAACTGGAACTGGTAAGTGACCTGATTGCCAATGAGCATAAAAAGGATGAAATAAGTCAGTCCCTGCCTGAGACTTCAAGTACGATAAATATTATCGGCTGGATTAAGAAGAAGGACAGGCCGGTTCTTGAAGAACTCTTAAGAAAGGCAGAACTTGCAGTCTATGAAAGGCTTGAGCCAGAACCGGATGAACGGCCACCAATTGCCCTGACAAATTCTGCCTGGGCAAGACCCTATGAGATGCTTATAAAATTATACAGTATGCCCTCACCGGATGAGTATGATCCCACCCCGTTTGTTGCAATCTTCTTTCCACTATTTTTTGCGCTCTGCCTTACAGATGCAGTATATGGTATAATCCTGATCGGACTTTCTCTCTATCTGCTGCATCGGGTTGCTGGAGACCGCAGTCTTATCTGGATCCTCCTGATCGGTGGTGTGGTAACAATCTTCACCGGCAGTATAACCGGTGGTTGGGCAGGGGATCTCTTTGATAAGATTGCATTCAAGCCTCTGGTCGATTTTAAACATTCCCTTACCCTATTTAATCCCCTTGAGAATCCAATGATCTTTTTGGCACTGGCACTGGGGCTTGGTTTTATCCATCTTCTTTTAGGTCTGGGTATTGAGATTTTTGATTCGGTACGAAACAAGGCATATGGCCATGCAATATTTGGCAATCTTACCTGGTTCATATTTCTCCCCTGTTTGATTCTCTATTTCACGGTTTTCAAATCTATGCCCCAGACAAAGGCGCTGCTTGAGATTGTGATGTGGCTGTGCATTGTGGGCATAATTGTCTTCTCATATCAGGAAAGCCCGGCGTCATTGCCGGACCAGTTAATCTGGTCAGTAATTATCTTTCTCTTCTGGGTTGGTATAACCCAGCTTATTATGGGCAAGTTCTTCAATTTCCATTATCAGATTCAGATACCAAAGTTTGCCTATCTTTTGATAATCCCGGCACTTTTAATTGAGATTTTCCGGCGCAAGAATGCAAAAAAGGTTCTTGTCAAAATCGCCTGGGGGTTTTACACCCTTTATGGGATTTCAACATTTCTCAGTGTTGTGCTTTCCTATGTGCGGCTTATGGCATTGGGAATGGTGACCGGTGTTATTGCAATGGCGATTAATGTCATAGCCTGGATGCTAATCAAGATTCCTTTTGTCGGGGTTGTGGTGACAATTTTAATCCTGATTGGAGGACATATCTTCAATATGGTTATCAATAGTCTGGGTGGATTTATTCATACTATGAGGCTGCAGTATATTGAGTTTTTTGGTCGATTTTATACCGGTGGAAGCAGGCCATTCCGGCCGTTCGGTTATGAAACAAAATATGTGGAATTTGAATAGGCAGGATACCTTTAATAATGGCAAATTAAAAAGGAGGTAATATGGGAGAGTCCTTAGGATTGGCAATAGCAATTGCAGGTGGTGCTTTAGCCGCAATATTCGGTGGTGTGGGTTCGGCAATCGGTATCGGTTATGCAGCTCAGGCGGCAAATGGGGTATTGAGTGAGGACCCGGAAAAGTTCGGCAGTCTCTTGATACTTGTTGCCCTGCCGGGAACCCAGGGTTTTTATGGATTTATCGGTGCCTTTATGGTTTTGATGAAGACCGGTATTCTGGGGGGAGAGCTGGTTTCTCTTACAGTGCAGCAGGGTTTACAGATTTTCTTTGCCGCACTTCCGGTTGCTGTTGCCGGTCTGGTTTCTGCAATATGGCAGGGTAAGGTGTGTACTGCCGGGGTTGAGATGGTGGCAAAGAGACCGACCGAGGCAGCCAAGGCAATGATTTATGGAATTCTTGTTGAGATGTATGCGGTTCTCGGATTAATTGTTTCAATCATCGCAATAATTCTGATGAAATTTTGATATGACTACGCAAAAGGTAACCGACAAGATTATTGAAGACGCAAAGAAAGAGGCGAAGAGGATACTTGATCAATATAAGAAAGAGGCCGAAAAGATGAAAAAGGAATATACTGAACAGATTGAAAAGAAGAAGGCGCGGATTCAAAAGGAACTTGAGACGCTGAAAAAGACGGAAATTATGAAGGCGGTGGCACAGAAGCGATTGGAATTCAAAAAAGAACTTATTAGTGAAAAGCAGAGGTTGATTAGAGAAGTACTTGACCAGGGATTGGAGCAGATTCCCCGGCATAAGAAATATCTTAAATTTCTCAAGGAATTGATCAAAAAGGGTGAGGAATCAGATGGTGAATTGTTTCTCAGTTCCCGGGATAAGAAGGCATATGCTACACAATTGGAGAAGTTTCTAAAGGAGCAGGGTCGTAACTATGTAATCAAGACTGATAAGATCGGCGGCGGTGTGGTTATAAAAAAGGGAAAGAAAACCTATCTTGGTTCCCTGGATATTATTACTGAATTGCTTAAGAATGAACTTAGCATTGAGATTGCAAAGGTTCTATTTTAAGGGGGTAGTATATGGCTGATAATGTGTTAAAAAATATTGGAATCTTTGGCCATGCCGGAAGTGGTAAGACAACCATTTCTGATGCTTTACTATATCGGTGCGGAGCAAATACAAGATTTGGTAAGGTGAGTGATAAGACATCGGTCTTTGACACGGATCCTGAAGAACAGGAAAGGGGCTTCAGCCTCAGCCTTGCCGTAGCAACATTTGAGCATAAGAATAATCTTATTAACTTGATTGATACACCAGGTTATTCGGATTTTATCGGGGATGCATATAGTGGCCTTGAGGCGGTCGACTGCGCAGTTCTTGTGATCGATGCCTCAGCCGGGGTTGAGGCAGGAACCGAAAGGTTGCTCAGCGAAATTGAAAAGAAGAAGAAACCGATGGTGGTTTTTATAAACAAATTGAAAAAAGAGAATACCGATTATTACAAGCTGATTGATGCTATCGGAGAGAGCACAAAAAGGAGTGTCGTTCCTTTGACCATCCCCATCGGCAGTGCGAATCAATTCAAGGGTGTGGTTGATGTCTTAAAAAATAAGGCATATGGTCAGGATGATAAAGAAGAAAAGGTCCCGGATGAACTGAAGGATATGGTTGATAAATATCAGGAGAAGATAATTGAAGCGGCTGCAGATGTTGATGAAGAACTGATGAATAAATATGTTGAAGGTGAAAAGATTGAACTTTCTGATTGTCTTGAGTCGTTGAAGAAGGGTATTATGGATTGTAAGGTAAGCCTCTGCCTGGCGGGTGAGGCGTTGGACCTTATCGGTATCGCGGGCCTTATTGATGTAATCATAGATTTTCTGCCTGAGGCCAATCTTTTCCCTCCAATTGAGATTGACGGTAAGAAGATTGAAAGAAAAGATGATGCGCCATTCCTCGGTTATGTTTTTAAGACGATGGTTGAACCCCATCTTGGTGAAATCTGTTATCTCAGGGTCTTGAGTGGTCGAGTCAAGACCGGGACGGTGGTAAAGAATACTACTAAATCAGTTGATGAAAAGGTGAATCAGATATTACTCTTAAAGGGTAAGGAAAAGAAAGAGACCAATCAGTTGAGTGCCGGTATGATTGGAGGTCTGGTGAAATTGAAGGACACCCATACCAGCGACACCTTGAGTAGTCAATCCGACCTTGTGCTGCCACCCATTCAATTTCCCGCACCATCAATATCAATGGCTGTCGTGCCAAAGGCAAAAGGCGATGAAGAGAAGATTTCTAACGGTCTAACCAGGCTCCGGGATGAGGACCCGACCTTTGCCTTTAATTATGACCCGGAGATCAAACAATTGATAATCTCGGGGATCGGTGAACTGCATCTTGATGTGATTCTTGCGCGGTTAAAAAGAAAGTATGGGGTGAGTGTTGATCTGGTAAAACCGAGAATAAAATATCGGGAGACATTTACCAAAAAGGTCGAGGCACAGGGTAAGTATAAAAAACAGACCGGCGGCCATGGTCAGTATGGAGACTGCTGGCTCAGGGTTGAACCGTTACCCCGGGGTTCAGGATATGAATTTGTGAATGAGATTGTGGGTGGTGCAATACCATCCAGATTTATTCCTTCAGTGGAAAAAGGTGTGAAGGAGTCACTGGAACAGGGCTTTATTGCCGGATATCCGGTCACTGATATAAAGGTTACTGTGTTTGATGGGTCATACCATTCAGTGGATTCTTCTGATATCGCCTTCAAGATTGCCGCATCAATGGCGATGAAGACAAACGCCCAGAAGGGCAATATGGTTCTTTTAGAACCGATTAATGAGGTTGAAGTATATGTGCCTGAGGCGTTTATGGGTGATGTGATTGGTGATCTGAATAGTAGAAGGGGTAAGATTATGGGGATGGAGGCGATTGGAAAGATTCAATTAATAAAGGCGCTGGTTCCTGAAGGCGAGATGTATAAATATTCAACCAGCCTCCGTTCGATGACTCAGGGAAGGGGATACTTTAATATGAAGTTTCATCATTATGAGGAGGTTCCCAGGGAGATAACCCAGAAGATAATCGAACAGTCGAAAAAAGAAAAACAGGAATAGATGCACCCAATCCTCTTCAGGTTAGATGGATTTGCAGTTCCTTCTTACGGGGTGATGCTTGTTATCTCTTTCCTGTTTGCAATCTGGTTTACCAAAAAGAAGGCAAAGGCGTTCGGCATATCTACGGTGGTTATTGAGAATCTTGCATTCTATCTTATGCTCGGTGTGATTGTTGGCGGTCGTGTATTATATGTGGTATTCCACTGGTCCCAGTATAGTGATGATATCATCGGTATCTTCCGGATATGGGAAGGCGGGATGATGTTTTTTGGTGGACTTATCGGCGGGTTTCTTGCCGGTACATTGTACCTTAAATCGATAAAGATTCCAATTCTTCATATGACCGATATTGTGGCGCCGGCACTGGGTCTCGGTCAATTCTTTACCCGGATTGGATGTTTTTTGAATGGATGCTGTTTTGGTTTACCCACAAACCTTCCCTGGGCAGTAAAATTCCCCGCTTCCTGTGCAGCCGGTGCCTCACCGCTTGGTGGAAAATATATTCATCCCACCCAGCTCTACGCATCTCTATTCGGACTTGTTCTGTTTTTATTTTTAAACAAAAGGTTGAATCGAAAACATTTTCCGGGTGAGGTATTTTCCCTCTATCTGATATTCTATGGTGGATTCAGGTTTGGTGTAGATTTTGTCCGCTATTATGAAAATTCCGCCAATTACTGGATTAATCAGGTCATCGCCTTAGGGCTGGTGGGAATCGGCATTATAATATATTTTTGGAGGAGAAAAGACGCAAGTTAGAAATATGTAATGTTTAAAATCGGGTCATTCTTTTCACCCCTTTTAGATTTTATCCTGCCCCGCACCTGCATCATCTGTAATGAACAGATTAATCAGGGTTTGCTTTGCGACAACTGTATCAACTATCTGCCTTCAATACGCAATCCACTGTGTAAGAGATGCGGTCGTCCCATAAAAAAGGGGGGATTATGCCGCTATTGCAAAGGTGGCTCAATGGTTGAACACGGCAGGGCCTGGTCGATTTATATGCCCCCGGTAGATAAAATTGTTCACTATTTCAAATATAGAAGGCAGACAAGTCTTGCTCGATTGATTGGTCTGGGAATGTCAAATGTCATCAAGGCGGATAACATCCTGAATAAGGCCGATTATATAATACCGGTGCCGCTTTTCTGGTTTAAGCGATTAAAAAGGGGCTATAATCAGGCTCGGTTATTAACCGAGATAATCAGTAGTGAATGTCATATACAAAGTATTAATGCCCTTTCCCGGATAAAGAATACCCGTTCTCAGACAAGACTTGACCCGGAATTGAGAAAAAGGAATGTCCGTAATGCATTTGTATTAAAGGATAGAAGAATAGAAAATAAAAATGTTCTCCTTGTAGATGATGTTCTTACTACGGGCGCTACAATAAATGAGTGCGCCCGGGTATTAAAATCCGGAGGTGCACAGAATATTTATTCCTGTGTTGCGGCGATCACTCTTATTGAATAAATCTCTCTTTATACATAATCTTAGGTTGTTGCGCATCGCGGTCCGTCTTATCTTACAGCGTCGTTATTCGTAATTTTAATGTTTTTACGGTTGCAGCCGATTAACTACAATGTATAACCAGACGGGCATCGATACCGTATAACGTATAACGATTTTGTATCAAACAAACCAGAAAAAAACGCTTCGCTGTACAAAACGCACTGCGCGCTGTAAAATAAGTAAGCCCAGGGGCGTTTCACCCTGACCCGCCGGGCGAAGACGCCCGGCAAGCTTTCTTTGTAGCCTGATTGCCCTTCTTCCAGTTGAAGGGCGTCCCGCCCCGAGGCTGGCGGCGGGGACGCCGCCAGCGCTGTAAAATGTAGGACGACCTGCAGGCTGAAAAGAGTAAGCATAGAGGCATTCCGCCCCGAGAAACCGCAGGTCGGGATGTTACGCACGAGACAAACCAAATAAACGAAAATGCAGATCGTTGTAAGTTGTTGGGCATCGAAGCCCGTTTCGTCTTACGGCATCGTTTTTCGTAGAAGAAATCGATCCATGATGCACGATCTATGAGGAAATGAGGGCTTCGTCTGGAAGTTAGGGCTTCGCCCTGGAAGTTCTTCGCTGGCGCGAATGGAATTTTAAATTAAAGGCACCAAACAAACCAAAATGCTTGACATCCCTATGGATTTGATTATACTCTAATTAAAAGTAGGCCAATAGATTTATTTAATGAGACACCCGATGTTACTCATTAATGAACAACGGCCTGAAAGGAATAAAATGTTATACGGAAATGTTAAATGGTTTAATAGCCGTAAGGGTTATGGCTTTATCGAAAGGGAGGATGGCAAGGGTGATATTTTTGTCCATTATGATGATATTGCAGGTGAAGGATATCGGACACTTCAGGCCGGTGAAAGAGTTAAATTCGAAATAGCCACCACCCCGAAGGGTGAAAAAGCGATAAATGTCCAGCGTGCATAAAGTGCATAAAAAGGAGGCGTAATGGCGCAGGCAAAAAAGGGCGATACCGTAAAGATTCATTACACCGGTAAATTAAATGATGGTAGTGTATTTGACTCTTCGCTGAATCGTGAGCCCCTGGAATTTACTATTGGTGAAGGTAAGATAATCCCTGGTATTGAGCAGGGTGTCATCGGTATGATACCGGGAGAATCAAAGACGATTAATGTCTTACCTGACCAGGCATATGGACCGCATCGACCGGAACTCGTTGCCACTATTGAAAAGAAAGAGTTTCCTGAAAATATGCTTCTTCAGGAAGGAAAGATACTACAGTTCAGTCAACCTGCAGGGCAGGTATTCAGGGCGAAGATTACCAGAGTTACAGAGACTGATGTTACACTTGACGCCAATCATCCATTGGCGGGAAAGGATTTAATATTTGATATCGAACTCTTAGAGATCAGCGGTAAATAAATGTAATGTAATAATGTAATTTTTGAAGATTTTTTAAGGAGGAGACATGGATGCAAAAACCCATGAGGCGATTGCCATTGCTACATTCCAGAATATGCCTGAGACTTTTAAAAAGGGTCCTCTGGGCCAGGCGTTATTAAGGCTTCAGCCCGAGGAATGGCAGCTCTATACGGTGCTGCCTGACCGGGTGGATGGTGATAATATCGTGTATGGGTATTTTCATTCTCATAAGTTTGAGTTCGATGAGGAGAAATTAGAACCTGTGACTATCGTCATTAAAGGTGATGAAAGGCCAAAATATTTAAAGGGTTCAGCACATCCGGTGATTCTGTCTTATTATATTATGATAAGAAATCGTCAAAAGGAGCAGGATTTCCTTGAGGTTCGTCAACTCGGTGCAAGGATATCTCATTATATCATTGACGGGATGACCACCATCTGGCATCTCTGGCACGGCAAACTTTCTGATCGGGTTCATCAGAGGTCCGAAAAACAGATTGGCGACCGCATAGATTGTCTTTTGAAAAAAACAAAAGATGTAAAGCCGGAAAAATTTATCCAGAAAAATATGTTTCGTGAAATTGCCCGCCGAACGGAAAGATTCTACAATAAATGGATTAAATTTGCGGTTAAGACGGCACTTTCAAATAAGAATATTGCAGAACAGCCTGAAATTATTGATATGATTCAGGATATCAAGAGAAATCTTGCCACTATGTGGCATTTTATCGATCTCCATATGACGAAAGATGCAAAGATTGCGCGCCTGGCAAAAAACTATGGAATTCCTGTTTCCAACCCGATTCCGAAAAAGGTTTTTAAGAAGATGAAAAGCCGGGAAAAAAAATTGTATCAATAAACAGAAGTTTTTAGCCCTAAGTCTATTAAAAATATTAATTAACTTTTGTCTTTTCTGAAAAAATATTTACAATAAATCTTCACCAATCATAAATTCAGAGGCCTTTTCTGGTTTCAGGAAGTCTTATTAATCTATTCAGGGAAGACTCTTATTTATATCCAAACCAATGATAATGTCTGTTAACATTCGGATGCTATGCTTGACAAAGCCCAGGGTTTTATTATAATATAGTATTAGGGAGTAACCCTATAAGGAGGCTGCTATGAGAAAAAGAAAAGGATGCCTGTCTAAGGTGTGCAAGTGCACATTATCGACGCGTCTTAACAAAATTATTGGTCAGATTCAGGGTATTGAAAGAATGATAAACGAAGAGCGATATTGTGTTGATATTTTGCAACAGATATCATCAGTCCATGAAGCGCTGCGAGGTCTGGGTAAGGAGATAATGCGTAATTATCTTGAACAATGCGCAACCAGGGCGATTCTGTCAAAGAAGAAAGAACATCAACAAATGATCTACAAAGAAATTATGGATATAATCTATAAATATGCCAGGTAAAGGAGGTGTTATGCAAAAAATATTCAAGCTTTTATCAAGTCTTCTGCTTGCTGTCTTATTGGTTAATCTGTCTGCCGCGGCTCAAAGGGTGGTGGTAGGCGAGATGGTATATGGTGAAAGTTGAGGTCAGTGTCGCATAGCCAGTGGTACACTGGACCAAATCGCCGCGGATTATCCTGGAAGGATAGCACCGGTGGAGATGCATGTGTATGAAGATTATCCACTCTATCTTGCTGAGGCAATTGATAGATGGCATTCTTATCCTCCGTCCTATTATGGATACTATGTAATCCCCTGGCTCTGGTATGACGGCAATCCACATCTCGGAAAGACCTTTTCCGTATGGGAGGACTCTATTGTCAGTCGTATGAATCAGCCTTCTGTGGTGACAATAACATTGAATGGATATTATTCATCGTCAGGGAATGGAATGATATCTGCTCAATTCCGTAATGATACTACTGTGACAATAAATGGCCGGGCTCTTTTTGTAATAACCGAAGATAGTATTTACTATGTGGGACCAAATAAGGACAGCATACATAATCATGTGGCTCGTGATTTCTTGCCCAATCCCCTCGGGGTAGGCATATCAATACCTCCGGGAGATTCAGCAACAATAGATATGCCTTTTTCCATTCAACCGCGCTGGAATGTCAATAATTGCAATATGCTGGTATGGTTGCAGGATACTATATTAACCTCAGATTCTGTTAAGAATGTCTACCAGGGTAGTTTTATTAAAATATCAAGCCTTGATATTAAAGAAAATAATCCGGATATGGTTCGTAATCAAATGATATCTGTAATGCCAAATCCCTGTTCTGAAGAGTTGAAGTTCAAATTTCATCTACCTGCGGGAGCTGCTTACTCAATTACCCTCTTTGATGTTCTGGGCAGGATGATACGGAATCTGCATGGTAGGTCTCAGGGAATTTCAGAAACCATTGTGTGGCATTGCAAAAACCAGAATGGTTTTATGGTTCACCCTGGAATCTATTTTTATAAAGCTGACATCCAGGGACAGGTTATAACCGGGAAAGTTATTATCCGGTAGAGAAAGGAGGTTTTATGTATGAAAAGAAGATAATCAACTGGTTGATAATCGGGCTGAATATTTTTAATATATGCTTTGCTGCGCAAAGAACGGTTATCTGCGAAACAATCTACTCTGAAACTTGAGGATGCTGTAATGCAACCAGTGGTACACTGGACCAAATCGCCGCGGATTACCCTGGAATGGTTGCCGTAATTGAAATGCACATTAACAGTACTCAACCCCTCTACTGTGAAGAGGCTGATCAACATAAAAATTATTATTATCCGCCAGCCGGCGGTGTTTATCCTAATGGCTGGCTCTGGTATGACGGCAATCCGCATATCGGAAAGGACCCTTCTGTATGGGAGGACTCTATTGTCAGTCGTATGAATCAGCCTTCTGTGGTGACCATCACAATGTGGGGTTATTATTCACACCGCTCAGGGAGCGGCACCATCTATGCACAATTCCGAAATGATTCTACCGATACAATCGATGGTCGTGTGTTTCTTGTGCTTACTGAAGATAGTATATATTATCCTGCCACAAACTATGACAGCACCCATAATCATGTAGCGAGGGATTATCTGCCGGATGAAAATGGTGTAAAGGTATCAATCCCGGCGGGTGATTCTATAACTGTTAATCAACATTTTTCAATCCCTGCAGACTGGAATGACGAACAATGTCGAATAATAGCCTGGATTCAAAATGATATACCACAATCTGATTCAACAAAAGAAATCTGGCAAGGTGGAATGAAATCAATAAATGAACTGAGTATTTGCGAAAAGAAGATAGTTAAATCTTCCGATATGACTATAACAACAATACCTGAACCCTGTCGAAATTTCACGGTTTTCGTTTTTAACCTGCCGGCTGGGCTCGAATATCAGATAGATATTTTCGATATAATGGGTCGTCGGATTAGAACATTAAAGGGAGAATCGATTAAAAGTGTTGAATCGGTTGAATGGGATTGCCGTGATGATGGTGGGTTCAAGGTTTGTAAGGGTGTTTATCTTTATTGTTTTAAGAGCAGTCTGATAAAGACTTCCGGAAAAATAACAGTGAGATAATTTAATGAAAGGAGATGATATAATGAGCGAATAATTTTTTAAAGATAGTGCGGGGGTTCCAAATGCAAAATGCCGACCGCACTGGTTATTATTGACTATACAAAGTGTGAGCCCTGTGTAAGGGCGTATACCCGGGCGGTATATAAAGAGACCTTCAAGGTTTCAAGGAATTACAGCAAGGAATGCAGTTTAAGGAAGAGCTTGGCGTTTTTTGGCGGGTTAAATCTTTGCATTAAATACTGTGTCGACCAGGTTGTTTTCGCAGATTTAGAGGATAGGTTAGAAATTACCCTCCGACCCAGATTTTTGTTGACATCGCTTCAGGATTTGATAAAATATAAAATGCTTGTCAGTCTGAACGAAATTCTACCCCGGGCACGGAAAAAAGGTTATGGGGTTGGTGCCTTTAATACATCAAATTTGGAGATCACTCAGGCGATTGTTCGGGCCGGGGTAGAACTTAATTCACCGATAATTGTTGAGACCAGTGAAAAGGCGATTAAATATGCCGGAATAGAAAATATTGCTGAGATGATTATTACGATAGCAAAAAAAGTAAAGGTTCCGGTTGTCCTGCACCTTGACCATGGCCGTTCATTTGATATTGTTCGGGCCTGTATAAAAAATCATTACACCTCAGTGATGATTGATGGTTCACACCTTCCATTCAAGGAGAATCTCAAACTTACCCGGAGGGTGGTAAGGTTTGCTCATAAATATCAGGTATCGGTCGAGGCTGAGCTGGGCAGACTGGCCGGTATTGAAGATGATATTTCAGTAAAGAGAGACGAGGCGATTTATACTGAGCCGGACCAGGCAAAGAGATTTTTTGAAGAATCAGAATGTGATGCCCTGGCGATTGCAATTGGCACTTCACATGGCGCCTATAAATTTAAGGGAAGACCAAAATTAAGGATTGATATCCTTAAAGAGATTGCCAATCTGGTAAAGATACCGCTGGTTCTGCATGGTGCATCAGGTGTAAAGAGAAAGTGGATAAATCGGGTAAATCGGTTTGGAGGAAGGCTTGCCCATACCAGGGGGGTTCCGGACCGATTAATAAGAGAGGCAGTAAAAAATGGGATATCCAAGATCAATACCGATACCGATTTAAGGATTGCCTTTACTGCCGGACTCAGGGAATATCTTGTCAAACACCCGGAAAATTTTGACCCGAGAAAGAGTCTGAGTTATGCCCGGGAATTGATGGTCGGGGTGGTGAAACAGAGGATTGAAGTATTCGGTTCGGTAAATCAGGCATAATGAAGCGGTTTATAATTATTATTTTATCGTTTATGTTGTTGGTATCCTGCGCCCGGAAGAAAGAGTATCATTATACAAACTTTCTTTTCGGTGCACCCTGTGATATCAAATTCTATTTTATCGATGATGTCCGGGCAAAGGAGATTATTGATGTAATAGACCTGGAGCTGACCAGGCTCGATTCCCTTTTGAATTATTTTTCAGATAAAAGTCTGGTTTCTGAACTTAATAGAAATTTGAGGGTTAAGGCGCCAGGTGATATTATTTATCTGTTTTCCCTGTGTGATTCTGTATCAAGGCTGACCAATGGGCTGTTTGACATCTCGATCGCACCTTTAGTTGAGGGCTGGGGTTTTTATGAGGGTAAGAAAAGGGTTCCGGATTCCTTTGAAATAGAGAGGCTCAAGGGCCTTGTTAATTTTCGAAAGATTCAGATTAAAGATGATTCTATTATTATCGAAAAGGGGATGAAAATAGACCTTGCTGGTATTGCCCAGGGTTATGCAGCGGACAGGGTGGGGATGATTTTACGGCAGCGCAGTGTGCGTTCCGCAATCATTAATATCGGTGGCGAAATACTCGGGATTGGTGAATCTCCCCGGGGCAGACCCTGGCGTGTGGGAATAAAGAATCCCCGGGGTAAAGGGATAATCGAAACCATTGAATTAAAAGATTCTGCGGTTTCAACCTCCGGTGATTATGAAAAGTTTTTTATTATTGACCATAAAAGATACTGCCATATTATTAATCCGAAGACCGGCTTTCCTGCTCAGGATTTTGCCTCGGTTACAATATGTGCAAAATCTGCAGGTTTTGCCGATGCCCTGGCAACTGCGGTTTCAATTATGGGCAGGGAGCGGGCAATAAAGTTTCTTGATTCTTTAAAGATTCATAGTATAATATATTACTATGATGAGAAAGACCAGAAATTACATCGTCTTGAGGTTAAGTGATGGTTGAGGCGCGATATTACGAAAAAAAGAATGGTTATATTGAATGTCAGCTCTGCCCTCACTATTGTAAGATTCAACCCGGAAAACTTGGTGCGTGTCGGGCGAGGAAGAATGAATCGGATAAGTTGTGGGCAATTAATTATGGCGAGACAACCTCGGTTGCCCTGGACCCTATGGAGAAGAAACCACTCTACCATTTTTTTCCCGGGTCACAGATATTATCGATCGCCTGTAATAGCTGTAATATGCACTGTCCATTCTGCCAGAACTGGGAGATTTCCCAGACCGCGGTGAAGACTGAGCAGCTTTCACCCGAGCTTCTCCTTAAGATTTTTCATGACCATTCATCCATAGGCATTGCCTATACATATACCGAGCCCTTGATGTGGTTTGAGTATCTGCTCGATGTCGGAGAATTGATTCATAATGAGGGCGGTAAGAATGTGTTAGTAACAAACGGCCTGCTCAATGAGAAACCCCTTTTGGAACTCATCCCTCTGATTGATGCGATGAACATCGACCTCAAGACAATGGACCCGGAAACTTATAAGAATATCCTGTTTGGTGATCTGGATACAGTGAAGAGGACAATTGAAACAGCCCATCAGAAATGCCACATTGAAATTACAAATCTTCTGGTTACCGGATTGAATGATAAGAAACGGGATATCGACCGGTTAATCGATTATGTAGCATCAATAGACAAAGATATACCTTTACATTTTTCCCGTTATTATCCAAACTATAAATATGACAAGCCACCAACATCAATAAAAAGACTTGAATATGCCTATGAAAGGGCAAAGGAGAAACTAAATTATGTCTATCTGGGGAATATCCCGGCGGCTGACGGGGCAAATACATATTGTCCTGAGTGCGGCGTCCTGCTGATTGAAAGGATGTATTTTCGAACTCTGATAAAGGGACTGGATGGCACGCGTTGTGCCAGTTGTGGTAAAGAGATTAATATCGTGCTTTAGAAGGAGGTGATATGGCGAGAAGGCGAGCAAGAACAGTTATTTTTGGTATTATTCTGGGGGGGGTTATTGGTTCGGCATTATCGTTTTTTCTGGCCGGGCTCTTTCCCAGAGGTCCGGTGAAAAATCTGCTCTTCAGCGCCCTGAAGATCGGTTTTTCTACGGTGCGGGTGAACCTTGGATTTTTTGCATTTTCCCTGGGCCTCAGTATTAATATTACACTCATCACGATTATCTTTATATTTTTGGTAATGTATCTATTACATAAGATATAAGATATATAAAGGGGTCTGATTATGTTTTTACTCGGTGAGATTGTAAAAAAGAAGAAAACGGTTGAGGTTAAGAATCCCTATAATAACCAGGTCATTGAAAATGTCGGTCTGAGTGATGAGGATGATATTGAAAGGGCGGTGGCGATTGCCCGGGAAGGTTTTCAGATTCTGAGGGATATGCCGGCTGGAGAACGGGCGAAAATTCTGGAAAGAACCGGAGAGATTATAAGTGATAAAAGGGAAGATTTCGCCCGCACTATTGCCTTAGAATCCGGTAAGACCATTAATGAAGCAAGGGGCGAGGTTGCCCGGGCGATAAATACGATAAAACTCTCAGCCATTGCGGCACTTGAATTGCATGGTGAGACAGTTCGGTTTGATCTTGATGGGCAGTCAAAAAAGATGGGATTTTATATCCGGGTTCCCTTGGGTGTGGTTCTGGCCATCACGCCCTTTAATTTTCCCTTGAATCTTTCCTGCCATAAGATTGGGCCGGGTTTAGCCGGAGGCAATGCGATAATCCATAAACCAGCGACCAAGACCCCGCTTTCGGCTTTGAAACTTGCTCAGGCGTTGGTTGAAGCAGGTCTGCCCAGGCAGGGGATTTCCGTGCTGGTCGGCTCCGGGTCAAAGATTGGCCTTGGCTTAGTGCGTCATCCTGCAATTAAAAAAATAAGTTTTACCGGTTCCTTAGAAGTGGGAAGAATTATTACAGAAAATTGCGGAATGAAGAGGGTGACGATGGAGCTCGGTTCTAATTCGGCGCTTGTAGTATTTAAGGACGCCCCATTGGAATCTGTTGCCAGAAAGGTGAGAAAGGGTGGTTATACACTTGCCGGGCAGGTCTGTATTTCAATCCAGCGGGTATATGTAGAGGAGGATGTGGCAGATGAATTTTTGAGGCTGCTTTCAATGGAGGTGAATCAGATAAGATATGGAAATCAGTTAGATGAAAAGACCGAGATGGGCCCGATGATTGATGAATCTGCAATAAAGAAGGCTGAAGAGTTCTGCAGCGATGCGGTAAAAAGGGGCGGCATATTGATACTCGGAGGAAGGCGTAAAGGCAGCATCTTTGTTCCGACCATCATTTTGAATGTTCCTGAACAGGCATTGGTGATTCAAGAAGAGGCATTTGCTCCGATTGTCGTTGTAAATAAATTTAAGACAATGAAAGAAGTGATTGATAAGGTCAACAATACAAAGTACGGACTTCAGGCCGGAGTCTTTACCCGGGATATTACAAAGGGGTTGGAGTGTGCACGCCGGATTGAGGCGGGAGGTGTTCTGATAAATGAGTTTCCTACTTTTCGGGTTGATAATATGCCCTATGGTGGGACCAAAGGAAGCGGGATTGGACGGGAAGGCCCGAAGTTTGCAATAAAAGAGATGACTGAAGAGAAATTGATTGTTTTTGACCAGCTCGAATGAGGATATTGAAAATTATCTGATAGAGGTAAAAATAGAGGTAAAAAATGCGCATTAAAATAAAGCTTACAGCCCAATCTGCTGATGGACTCAGACTTCCCCTCCATTACAACTATCTTGTTCAGGGTTTTATCTATAAGAATCTTAATCCACATCTTGCGCAATTTCTTCATAATCAGGGCTATCAATTTGGAAAAAGGCGATTTCGGTTTTTCACCTTTTCCCGGATTCTCGGAAGGTTTAAGATAGACCGGGAAAAGATAATCTATCCGGGCGACTGCACCCTCTGGATTGCCTCACCGATTAATAAAATTCTGGAATCCTTTGCCAGTTCCCTGGCACATAAAGGGTATGTAGAACTTGGTAATAATATGTGCCAGGTTAAGAGTATTGAAGTGCCATTTAGAAAAAAATATAAGACCGGGTTAATGATTCATACCTTATCACCGATAACCGTTTATTCCACCCTGTTTACCAAAAATAATAAGAAGAAAACTTATTATTATTCCCCATTGGAACCTGATTTTTCTAAATTGATTTTAAAAAATTTGATAAAAAAATATCTTATCCTGCATCCGGAAAAGAAGGATGCATCTTTATCGTTTTCAATTACACCAAACCGGGTATCCCGACAAAATGAGCATATAATCTATTACAAAAATACCGTAATCAAGGCCTGGTCCGGGGTTTATACCATAAAGGGGTCTGCACCACTGTTGGGACTTGCCTTTGATACCGGGCTTGGTTCGAAAAATAGTCAGGGTTTTGGAATGATTGAGGAATATAGCCGATGAACTTTTATAATTAAGATGATAAAGAGATTGTCATTTCCATTTGAAATATATGGTTTAAAAAAGAAAAGGTTTACAGAGAAATTCAGAAGTTCATTTTGAAGAGTATGACAGAGTTTACCTGCATAATGAGTATGATTGAGATGAAGACTTTTATTTTATAGTCAGGATTGAATCCTGTCAGTATGTAATTACCGTTTATAAATAAATAATATATAAAACAGGAAAGCTGAAAATGGTGTTTAGAATTTAATATAAAAAGTAGATTTACTCCGGTTCAAATTTGAATCCCTTTTTTCTAAACAGTTTTACACATACATCAACAATTTCAGCATCGTAGAGAAGCGCCTTATTCTTTTTTATTTCATCCATTGTCGCTTTAATCCCTTTTGCCGGACGATAGGGTCGATGTGATGACATCGCCTCTACCACATCAGCAACTGCAAGGATTTTTGCCTCAAGCAGAATCTCTTTATCTTTTAGCCCCCGGGGATAACCACTGCCATCAAGCCGTTCATGGTGTTGAAGAACAATTTCTGCAATCGGTCCGGAAAATTTGATGTTCTTGAGGATTTCATAACCTACCTGACAGTGATTTTTTATGAGCTCAAATTCGGTTTCGCTCAAGACACTGGGTCGGCTCAGGATTTCAGCCGGGATATATATCTTTCCAATATCATGAATTAGTGCTGCACTATAAATGCAGTTAATCTGTTGCCGGGATAACTTCATCTCCTCAGCAATCGCCCGGGCAAGCCGGGCAACACGGGTTTGATGGCCAGCAGTATATGGGTCCCGGGTTTCTAAGATTTTTGCCATTGCCTGAAGGGTATTTTCAATTGTGCGTTGAAGTTCATCCTGGGTATGTATCCAGTCTGTTATGTCACGCACTGCACCCATTGCTGCATAATGACCCTGGTAGGTTATTCTGGTGACGGAAAATTCACAGAACCGCACATCGCCGTTTTTGGTAACAACCCGACTTATATATCGATTGGGCACAGCCTGGCCCTGCGCCCTTTTCATTCCGATCTCCTTTATCCTTTTTCTTTCATCCGGATGGATTAAATCCCAGATCTTCATCCGTAGTAGCTCTTCTTTTGTATAACCGGTGATTTCACTTACTCGATTATTGATAAACAGGAATTTATCGCCGCGATAGATATAGATTGCATCGTGGCTCTGTTCAACCAGTATCCGGTATTTCTCTTCACTCTCCTTTAATGTTGCAGCAACCTTTGTTCGTTCTTTTTCAATCTTGAATTCATAAAGGGCGAAGGCAATATCACCGCAGATTTCATCAAGCAGACTTATCTCTTCCTCAGTGAACGTCCGGGTGTGAACAATATAGAGATAGCCTGAAACCTCTCCGTGCGCAATAGGTCCGATTGCCAGGAAATGGTCATCAAATTTATATGAAACGACCTTTTGGAAATCAGACTTTTTTTCTTTCATAAATTTATCTATCTCATCACAATATTTTTTTTCACCGGCCTGATATTTTTTACCATTATACAAGATGCAGATTGCTTTATAGTCTTTTATATTTAACAGAATATCACAAATCTGGTTTAGCAGATTAGATTCGTTGTATTCCTGAATAACCCGTTGATTTATTCTCCTGATTGCCTGGAATATTTCATTTAGATGTATAATATCGATTTCGTATCTTTTTAGTTGCGAGACATCACGAATAATGGTAAGAACCCCAACGATTGAATTATCCAGGGATTTAATTGGTGAGGCGGTCATTAAGACATTAATTTTTTTCTGGTCTTTTCTGATGTGCTCGGTTGCATATGAATCAATTTCTTTACCGGTTTTTATCCGGGCGAAGAGGTGAGAAAATTGATTTTTATTTTCAGGAGGGATGAGCTTGGAAAATGGTTTGCCCAATATCTCTTGAGCGGTATACTGATAAATTTTTTCCGCCCCGGGATTCCATCGGATAATAATTCCATCCAGATTCTGTTCAATAATTGCATTTGGGGTAAAGCCCAGAATTTTATTCAGTTTTGTTCTTATCTGTTCAATCTCTCTATTTTTTGTAATCATCCTTTCGAGTTCATTTATACGCCGCTGCAGCTTAGAAATCTGTTTTTTTAGCGCCTCTTCTTTTGATTTATTTTTCATAATTACACCTATTATATCAATTATAATAAGATTTCTGGGGCTGTCAAGAAAAACCTGGAGCGGTTTAAGACATTGTAGTTACCTCAAGAAGAACTCCCGGGGTGAAAAAAACAAGAATAAAGACAGGAAATTAGTTTTCTGGTAGTTGACAGTAAATGAATTGTAGATATAATAAGCTTGGGGTCGTTAGCTCAGTTGGCAGAGCATCGGATTTTTAATCCGGTGGCCGCAGGTTCGAATCCTGCACGACCCAGTTATTTATAATTTGCAATTCGGCTTAATTTTGTGCAGGTTATGTCAGGAGTGCTGTTGACACATAAGAATTTGTAAATATAATAAGTTTGAGGATGGAACCACTCCTTGGGGCGCAAAGTTTACCGATGCATTTCATAATAATGATTGTGTTGATAAATATCTGATATGATTTTAAATATTCTGTTCTTTATATTATTCCAACAACCGGATATAACCCTCTACTTTTTCTATTCCCCGGATTGCGGCCATTGTAAGGATGTGATGCTTGAGGACCTTCCCGGTATAGAATCGAAATTTAATGTTAACATAAAAAAATTCAATCTTGATGATATTAAAAATTTGCAGCTTCTGGAGAATATCGAAAAGAGATTAAAAAAGAGTGGCGAAGACCTGCCGGTCATAGTTATCGGTGATTCAGTATTCTATGGGCCCGAAGAGATTCACAAGAAACTTGAACCGACCCTGAGGACGATTAAAAAAGCCCGGTGCACCATTTCCCGGGATACCACGGTTATTGATACTATAAAAAAGCACTTTAATCCCATCAATCTCTACTACTTTTTTAAACCCGGATGCAGGCAGTGCCGGCGCACTGAGATATTACTGAAGGATTTAGAAAAAGAGTATAAATATTTATCAATCCATCGTTACGACATCCTGGAGTCCAAAAATAAGGTTTTTTATGAGGGTCTTGCCCGGCATCTAAGGATGCCTGAAGATTTACGCCTGCTTGTCCCGGCAATCTTTATCGGCGATGACTATTTAATAAAGAAAGATATCAATACGGGAAATCTTATCAATCTATTTAAGAAATATCAAAATGGAAGTCCGGCACTGGATAGTCTGGACTTATCAAATGCCGGGCAGGGTATAATAAAAAGATTTTCTCGGTTCTCATTTTTGGGCATTATGCTGGCCGGGCTTATTGATGGCGTCAATCCCTGTGCCTTTGCAACAATCATATTTTTCATAAGTTATCTTTTATTTGTCGGCCGGCGGCAAAAGGATATCCTTTTGATGGCGATTTCATTTATCAGCGCTGTATTTTGCAGTTATCTGCTTATTGGATTTGGGGTATATAATCTGTTAATATTCCTCACTGAATTTGAATTTATCGGTAAAATTATCTATCTTATTTTTGGTGTCGGTGCCATTGTTCTGGGAATTTTAAGTCTTTATGATTATATACTTGCCCGGAGAAAATCCTATAATAATATGTTATTGCAGCTTCCCCGGATTCTAAAACAGGCGATTCATAAGAAGATTAAAGAAAAGAGTGCGGTGGGTGGTATAATTGTCGGTTCTTTGATTGCCGGTTTTTTTATTTCCGTACTTGAATTTGCCTGTACCGGCCAGATATATCTTCCCACAATAACATTTATGATTTCCCGGCCGGGATTGAAATTTCGGCCTATCCTTGCCTTGATTGTATATAACATTATGTTCATCGTGCCGTTAATTTTGATTGCAATTCTGGCATTGATATTTTCCACAGAAAATATCGCCCGTTCCTTATCAGATAGGATTGCCCTGATAAAGTTGCTTACCGCCGTATTATTCTTTGGCCTCGGGATATTACTTCTGCTCTCAATATGAAGTTTAAGCTTCTGGCCGGGCTCATATCCGGTGTGATAATTATATTTCTCTTAAAACTGTTTCTACCTGATGAACCAGCCCGGGTGCGCCGTGATATTTACAGATTAAAAAAGGCTGTAGAAAAAGAAGATATCACTGAAGTCCTGAAATATGTTGATGATGATTACAATGACCGATACGGCAACAATTATGAAAAATTGGTCCAGAATATCGGCCGATTTTTTAATCAGGCGGATTCAATCAAGGTTATGTTCAGTGGTCTACGGGTCACAATCGATTCAATCAATAAGGAAAATTTTGTCTTTGCAAGTTGCAGTCTGGGGCTTCGGGTTCTGGCAAGTTATCAGGGGAATAGGACTTTAATATTCGGCGGCGTTATAAAGCCCGGCCCGGTTAAGGCGTTCTTTAAAAAGACTGGAGACCGCTATCAATTGTATGGTGCGGTCTATTGAATCCTTTAATTTCCAGATATTCACTTATCCAATCCGCCAATCAGGGCGATAGTTTGTAAAAATGGTTTATGTAACATAATTTTTCAAACCGGTGGTTTTATAAATTCTTCGATCTGCGCCGACCTCTGAATTGGGGGTATTCCAGACAATTTCTCTTAATTTTTCAATGGATATATGGATAATTTATCTTTGAACTCTTTCTAATAAATATACAAAATTTTACAAATTGACTCGTCAGGGCTGTTAAAGTAAGGGTTGACTTTTACATAATTTTATATACAATAGGCTCAAGGAGGTATGATGAAAAAATGGGTTTCATTATTGGCTGTTCTCTTTTTATTTTTGGCCTGTCCTACGCCTCTTCTTAATACTGCAAGAATCGCTTATTTTAATCAGAAGGATTTTCCGAGGGCAAAAAAGGCCTGTCTTGAGGGTATAAAGACCGAACCGAATCAATACGAGTATTATACTATTCTGGCCGGTTGCGAGATTGCTCTGGCTAACTGGATTTCCGCAGCAAAGGCTCTTGGTCAGGGTTTTGAGATTGATTCGGCAAAGGCAATGGATTGGATTAACAGGCAGCGGGATGGAATTAAATATTATTATCAGGGTTTTTATTATGGTGGAGAAAAGTTGTATGAAGCAGGAAAGTATGATGAAGCCTTGAAATATCTGCGTTATGCAAAGATGCTTAACCCTGATGATCCCCGTGCATATATTCTGGTGGCAACGATTGAAAATAAGAGGGGTAATAAAGATGCGGCAAAAAAAGAATGGCAGAGTGCCCTGAAGATTGATCCAGAAAATCCTGATGTTCTTTTCCTGGTCGGGGATGTGTTCTTTAACGACCAGAAATATGATTCCAGTTTAAAATATTTTAACAAGGCAGAAAAATTCTACACACGCAAATATAATCGGGTTGCAAAGATTCTATTTCAAAATGCCCCGGACCTTCAGGAAAAAATGACTCCCAGGATAGTTGAATTATATCGCGATAAAAAATTTGACGAACTCGATAATTTGATTAAGGTCAATCTGGGTATTGCCCAGGGTTATCAGGGAGTGAAGAGGAATATTGAGCAACTTTACAAGATTGCAGACGGTCTCGGTAAATGCTACTATTTTGCTGGACTTGCCTGTTATAATCTTAAAAAGGACAGTCTGGCTTTGAAATATCTGAAAAAAGTGCTTGACTATAGGCCGGACGACCTTGATGCACTATTTTTCTCCGGGGAGATTGAATTAATCCGGTTTAAGAATTATCCTGAGGCGATGAAATATTTCAAAAGGGTTACTGAATTAAAGGATGATGACATGGACGCCTGGTACTATTATGGGGTCTGTTATTATCATCAGAAAGAATATAAAAAGGCGATAGAGATTTTAGAAAATGAGTTGCTCAGGCGTAATCCCCGTCATATTAATGCGATGACCTATCTTGCTGATGCCTATCGGCAGATTGGTAATACCAAGAAGGCATTTGAATATCTGATGAAGAAAGAAAAATTACAAGGGGAGAAGAAATGAGTATTAAGGCAAGGGAACGGATACTTGATGTTCTTATTTTCTTCGGAATAATTGGATTACTGGTGGTGGTTGGTTATCCGATGTATAAGGAGTCATTGCCTTCTGAAGTGAGATTCGGGGTTGATAAATCATTTTTTTCCCTTCCCTTCTATGTTGCGAAGATGGAGACGACAAGAGACTATTTTGGTATTGAAAAAGTTAAACCAGAATTTATTGAGATTAATGAAAATCCGCTTGAAGGTATTAAAGAGGGAAAATACGATGTTGCAGTTGTCCCCTGGTACTACCTTTTAATTGATCCCAGTATAGATGGGGATACCGTAAAGGCGCTTGCCGGGGTTGAGATAAGATCCGGTCAACCCTTAGACGGCATCATCATACCTCCAAAATCAAAGATAAAGGGCTTGAAGTATTTAAATAAAAAGCGATTGGGCTACCTGGCCCGGGATGAATATCTTGTTAATCTTGTAATTGAGGAGATGAAGAAAGAGTTCAAGCTGAACAAATTAAAATATGTGCCGCTTGAACCTGAAGAGGTAACCACTGCATTTGAGGATAATAAAGTGGATGCGCTATATCTACTTGAGCCCTACCGCGGATATATGCTGTATGCGGGAAATAAGATATTGTTCGAAGGCTTGATTTCTCAATATCTGATGCATGGTAATTTTCCTTACGGCGCAGTTGTGATGCGAAAGAATTTTGTTGAAAAAGAGAATCGTCTTGCTGCAATTCGGGCGAAGAATGCGATTGAGGCGACGATTTCCTTTCTTATTAAAAATCCCAATGTCGCCAGAACATATATTGTCCGGGTCAATAATTGGGAAGTAAGCAATTCCCTGCTGATGAAGATTAGATTACCTGAATATCAGCGGATGGCTGAGATTGGTGTTAAGAGTCTGGAAAGGTTGCAGACGATATTAGTTAAGAGGGGAATCGGGGTATGCGGTGGTAAGCCGAATGAATTTGTTTTTGAAAGGACTGATTTTGTGCGTTGATTCCGGTCGTGCTAGACGGGGAGTTAGCGGTGCCCTGAACTCCGATTTATATCGGATGGACCCGAAATCCGCTATAGCGGGGTTGAAGACTTCACTTGAGTCAAGGCCTTCAGGGGCAACAGTAAGGAGTCGAAGGGTGGTGAGGACCGGGTCTTATGATGGTTCTGCCTGCAAACCCCGTCAGGGCCGAGAGGAAGCAGCGGTAAGTAGGTCGGGGCTGGTCATAGGGAAACCTGGTCTGAGTCTTTCGCCTTACTGTTCCTGGATGTCTTTGACGAAGGAAGTTGCACGACCGGCTTTATAATGAGCTGAAGTATATGCACAATTAAGGATTTATGTATCAGGTTATTTCGCTAAAATATCGTCCCCAGAATTTTGATGAGATTACGGGTCAGAATCATGTAGTGATTTCATTGAAGGGGGCAATCAAGAGGGGTCGTGTTGGCCACGCCTATCTTTTTGCCGGACCCCGTGGTGTTGGCAAGACAACTACAGCCCGAATTCTGGCAAAGAGCCTGAATTGTGTCGAGGGTCCAACAACCCAGCCCTGTCAGCATTGCCAGTCCTGTATGGAGATCACCCGAAGCAGAAGTATTGATGTTATAGAAATTGATGGGGCATCAAATCGCGGAATCGATGAAATCAGAAATCTGCGTGAATCGGTAAGGTATTCACCAATTCACAGTCGATATAAGATTTATATTATTGATGAAGTCCATATGCTGACTCAGGAGGCGTTTAATGCCTTATTAAAAACCCTTGAAGAACCGCCTCCCAATGTTGTTTTTATCTTTGCAACGACAAATCCGATTAAGGTGCCGCAGACCATACTCTCGCGATGTGAACGTTTTACATTCAAACGACTCAGTGCGGCTGAGATCAAGGATCGATTGACTGATATCGCCCGGAAAGAGGGTATAAAAATTACTGAGAAGGCACTCCATTATATTGCGGTGCGGGCTGATGGTAGTATCCGTGATGGAGAAAGCATTCTGGAACAGCTGACATCATTTACCGAGAATGAAATTAGTGCTGAGGATGTCTTCAGGTTAATCGGCTTTTTAGGAAGTGATTTCTATTTTGAACTTTTGAACAAAATTTCTAATAATAAACTTAATGAGGTTCTCAGTGCCTTAAATCAGGGTATTGAGGATGGGGCAGACCCGGTTGAAATTTATCGCGGTCTTACAAATTACCTGCGCACCCTGCTGCTGGTAAAGACCGGACTGGTTGATAAGTTTCTTGACCTGAGCGATGAAGAGATTAAAAGATTGAAGGATTTTCCGATTGATGTAGAAAGGCTGATTGTGATGATAGAGATGGCATTAAAAAAGGAAGATTTTATTAGAAAATCACTGAATACCAGAATCGGCCTGGAATTGTTGCTCAGTCAACTTACAATTCTCAATCCAGGTTCTGCTGGTACATCTGATAGCCGGTCTGAAAAGGAACAGGGACTGAAGGAGCGGCTTTTCCGGACGGTTAAAAAGGCAAGTCCAAAATTGGCCGGAATTATAAGTCAGGCAAAGATTGATAGAGATAATGAGCTGATAGATATCAAAGTCGATAATGATTTTTCACTGGAACAACTTAAGAAGAGTCAGACCGTGCTCAAAACATATTTAAATGAGATTACCGGTTGTGATTGCCGACTGAAGATTCATCTTGCTGAAGAGCAAAAGTCAGAGACGGGATTGATGGATAAGATTAAGGTTATGTTTGATGGTGAGGAGATAAGATGAAAAATTTTATGAAACAGGCCCAGCAGTTACAACAGAAATTGTTGGAGCAGTTAAGGGCGATAAAAGTTGAAGGTAGTGCTGGTGGTGGTATGGTCAGAATTGAGATGGATGGTGAGCAGAATGTCCTGAGTATAAAGATTGAACCGGAAATCCTTAAAGAACAGGATGCGGGGATGCTTGAAGACCTTATTGTTGCTGCATTCAACGATGCCCGTAAAAAGATTTTAGAGAAAACTCAGGAGAGTCTGAAATCAATAACCGGACTTCCCTTTCCAATGTAGTCCATTTAATCAATAGAACCTTTCCAATTTTTACTGTATTATCCATCTCGATTCGATAGAAATATGCACCGGGAGCCGGTTTTCGTTACAGGAATGTCCCTTTATCTGATATCCGCCTGGATTCAAAAGTCCTGACTTAACCGCTCCAGCCATTTAACCTGATAGAAGTCAATCTTGATTCGGTTTTTTAGTGCTGTACTATTATGTGCGGAATTTGGTGATACTGAATAAATACTGTAACATACCGAAGAAGATAGGACTCTGTTTTTATTGATTGGTCCCTACAGAAATCATAATGTAAGGCTAACTTTCTTTATATTCTTCTAATTTATTGAGGAATAATCTTTGAATTTCATCAAGCCGTTTTTTGGTTTGGGCCTCAAACCTCATCACCAGGACTGGCTGTGTATTAGATGGCCTGAGCAATCCCCAGCCATCACCGAAATCGACCCTTATCCCATCGATATCAATTACCTTATAATGTTTTTTAAAGAATGCCTTTAGATTTTCAACAATTTTGAATTTTTCTTCTTCCGGGGTTGCAACCCGGATCTCCGGAGTTGCGTAGTATCGCGGAATCTTACCGGCAAGTTCGGAAAGTTTTTTACCCCTGCTTAGTATCTCAAGTAATCTCAAACTGGCATAGAGTGCATCATCAAATCCAAAATAGCGATCAGCAAAGAAGATATGGCCGGACATCTCTCCGGCCAGTGGGGCGTTTTCCTCTTTCATCTTTGCCTTAATCAGCGAATGGCCGGTCTTATACATTAATGGAATACCCCCAAGCGCCTCGATCCTTTCAATCAGACCCTTAGAACACTTCACCTCAAAGATAATCTTGGCGCCGGGTAACTTTTTCAAAATATCTTCAGCATAGATTGCCAGAAGTACATCACCCCAGATTATCCCTCCATTTTCGTCAATGACACCAATTCGATCTCCATCGCCGTCAAATCCTAAACCGACTGAAAATTTTTTATTTTTTACTGTTTCAATCAATTCATGAATGTATTCAGCAACTACCGGGTCTGGCAGATGGGCGGGAAAGTTACCATCGGGTTCTTTATTGAGGATCAGATAATCTAAATCCAGGCGTGCAAAGAGTTTATCAACAATCGGGCCACAGGTTCCGTTCCCTGTATCTACGGCAACCTTGAGTCTCTTTTCAATCTTAATATCCTTGAGGAGATAGTTTATATAATCTTCTTTTATCTCTTTTTTTGAAACTTCACCCTTGCCCGTGCTGAAATTTCCTTCTTCAGCAATCTTTCTTAATTTCTGGATTTCTTTGCCAAAGATGGTGCTCTTTTTGTGGCAGACCTTGAAGCCGTTAAACTCCTTAGGGTTGTGGCTTGCAGTAATCATTACGCCGTTACTGATGTTATAATAGAAAAGGGAAAAGTATAAGGCCGGTGTCGGGACCATACCGATATCAATAACATTACGACCCGAGTCGGTTAACCCCTTTGTCAGATTTTTGAATATCCGGGGCGAGGAAAGTCTGACATCCTGACCGATAACCACACTATCTGAATTCTGATAATATGTGCCCAAGGCGCGGCCCAATAGATAAACATCTTTATCATTTAAATCTTTGTCAGCGAGGCCGCGAATATCGTATTCCCTGAAGATTTCAGGATTCACAGGTCGAGCAGGTTGAGCCCGGTCTCTTTATCGAGTCTTCGGGTCAGGGCTGCACTCAGGGGCAAAATGATAATCTCCAGTGTCGCCGGAACATAGCCCTTAAATAGATGTCCGCCAAAGGCATTGAAGTTCTCATCGGTGATGGTTACATGGCAGTGGATTATTGTTTCATCACCGGATTTTGTGATGTTTCCTGAGAAACTTGTGAATTCATATTCATCATTGAATTCTTTTTCTTTATAGTTCCGGGTATGGGCATCAAAATAACCCAGATTCAGCTTCTTCCCTACTCCCAGACCGAAAAAGAAACCGCCGGTAATGCGATTTTCCCGGGCGAAATTCTTCAGGGATTGAATGATTTCTTCATCCTTTTCCAGACGCACCACATAAAATTGGGAAAATTTTTTGAATTTCATAAATCATTATATTCACAATTTTTTTTTAGTCAACAGCATTATATGGGGTCAAATCTTCACAATTCACAATTGACAAAACTGGTTGTGTATATATAATACATCATGGCACGTCAACTGCGTATTCAATACCCCGGGGCATTTTATCATATTACCTGTCGGGGTAATGAACGAAAAAAAATATTCCTTGATAGCGATGACCGAGACCGTTTTATCGAGTTACTAAAAGAGTCACTAAGGATCTATCATGTGATTCTTTATGTCTATATACAGATGGACAACCATTTTCATTTAGTGTTACAGACGAAGCGGGCTAATTTAAGTGAGTTTATGCGTCGATTTAATATCTGTTATACCGGTTGGTTTAATTATCACCATAAAACTTGTGGCCATTTATACCAGGGCCGCTACAAGGCATTATTAGTTGATGCAGATAATTATCTACTTGAGCTATCGCGTTATGTGCATCTCAATCCGGTGCGGGTTGGGAGGTTGTGTGGGTGCGGTTATCGTGAAAAATGGCAGTATCTTATAAAATATAAGTGGAGTAGTTTAGCGGGTTATTTAAATGCGAAGCGTGCGGTTGATTTTGTTGATTATGATATGGTGTTGAAAACGATTGGTGGCCGACGTTCCTATCAACAATTTCTATCTGATGGTGTACGGAAAGATTTAGATGATATTTTAGAAAATGTAAAGTATCAAACAATATTGGGTGATAATGATTTTGTTACTTTAGTAAAGAATAAATATTTCAAGAGTGGGTCATTACGGGAGCAACCTGCGTATCGTGGTATGGTAGTAAAATTAATTAAACCCGAAGTGGTAATTGCCTGTTGTGCAGAAGTTTTAGGTGCTGATTTAGCACAGCTTAAAGCGCGTTCCGGTGATGGGATTCTGCGTGGCATTGTTGCCGAGATGCTCTATAGATATAGTGGCATTACGCAGCGTGAGATTGGTGAGTTGCTCGGTGGAATAGAGTATACTGCGGTAAATATGTTACGGCGTCGTTTGCAAAAAAAGCTAACTATTCCAGAAGTAAATGCACGATATATCCGTGTGGAAGATCATTTAAAAACTTGTGAATTGTGAAGATTTGACCCCATGAGACTATTGACAATTTAATTTATTTATATAAAATCTTCTATGGTGAGAATTTCCCATATAATTGTATTTTTCATCCTTCTGGGAATTGATGCAGATGCCCTTGATTTAGGCAGGGTCTATCACTCACCCTGGGACCTTTTTTATGTGAATCCGGGTTATGGTGAAATTAAACTACGAACCATACAAAATAATCTTACCGAGGCCTATGTTATTATCAATAAAAAGCGGGTTCAGATGGCATTAATGTATCGAAATAAAGGCTATGATTATTTTATTGCGAATGTGGAGCCTTTTGATACTACGGCTGGTTATTATTTTATCCTTAAGGATGCATCTGATTCGCTGCGTTTTCCCTCGGCCGGTTCGTTAAAGGCGTTGGTGCCGATATTTAGACCTCCGGCCTGGGCAGTGGGTAAGATATATTACATAATCGCTCCGGATGGTTTCTACAATGGCCATATTGCAAATGACCCGAAGAGAATTCTGAAATGGGGAGAACCACCAAAGGGATGGTTATCCTACGGCGGTGATTTTAGGGGTATCATTGATAAATTCGCCTATATCGATTCACTTGACCCTGATGTCATAATGCTTTTACCGATTTTTAAATCTTCATCCAACCATAAATTTGATATTGAAGATTATGCGGCAATTGACCCGTCACTTGGCGATACTGCGGATTTGAAACTGCTGATTAATGAAATCCACCGTCGGAATAAAAAGATTATTCTCAGAATTATTTTTACACATACCAGTAATAAATTTCCTGCATTTCTGGATATCAATAAAAATGGTGCTAAATCAAAATATATCAACTGGTATCTATTAAGCGCCCCGATAATAAAGAGAACACCACTGAATTATAGTGTCTGGCAAAATGATTATCGTTTTCCTAAATTGAATTTAAAGAATGGACAATTAAAGAGTCGTTTGATTCGCTATCTTGAATACTGGAAACGCTTTGGTTTTGATGGTTTTTATATCGGGGAAGAGTCCGTGATGGATTCCAGTTTTGTTAAATCAGTGCATCGATATATGAAATTAATGTATCCTGATATACTTTTGCTGGGAAGTGATGGTCGTCCCTTAGGCGGCGATGGGTTTGATGGTCATCAAAATATAAAACTGAGAAAATTAATTCTTGATTATTTTGTGAATGAACGACTTTCCACCAGTGAGTTTGATGCAGCAATAAGAAAATTATTGTTTTTCAATCTTCCCCAGATTAATAGTGTGAATATCAATACATTTTTCAGTTATGATAAAAGGATTGGCTCACTTATTACGGATAAGGCGGTATTGAAAAATCTTTATGTGTTCCTCTTTACATTCTGCGGTTCTCCAGCCATCTTATATGGTGATGAAATCGGGATGACACAATGTAGTATGTTGAACTGGGGCAGTTTTATCTGGCAACCCGAGAAGCAGGATAGAGACCTTCTTAGATTTATCAAACGGTTGATTAAGATTAGAAAAGAGAATCCCCGGCTTGCCGGCAAGAATTTTTATTCCCTTTACATCAATGATATCAATCGTATTTACGCCTATGACCGGGGTGGTATCATAGTGGTGATCAATTCAGGGAATGCTCATTCGTTTGTTGACCTTCCCGCCTGGGATGGAGATTATATTGATTTGATGAGTGGTGAAAAGATTACCGCATTTTCACGAAAATTGAGATTTTCTATCGGACCGAAGACATTTCGTATTCTGAAACGTGGCGTTTAAGCTGAAATCAAAATTTTCTCCTCGGGGTGATCAACCGGAGGCGATTAAAAAACTTGTTGAGGGCATAAAAAGGGGTGAGGAATTCCAGACCCTGCTCGGGGTAACCGGTTCAGGCAAGACATTTACGATTGCCAATGTGATTGAAAGGGTGCAAAAACCAACCCTGGTGATTTCACATAATAAGACACTTGCTGCCCAATTGTATGGAGAATTTAAGGCCTTTTTTCCTGATAATGCCGTAGAATATTTTATCTCATATTATGATTATTATCAACCCGAGGCATATGTGCCGGAAACCGACCTTTATATTGAAAAGGATGCCTCGATAAATGAAGAGATTGAACGATTGAGATTGCGGGCAACCTCGGTCCTGCTCTCGCAGCGTGATGTTATTATCGTGGCATCGGTTTCCTGTATTTATAATATCGGTTCACCGGATGAAGTGAAGGAACTTGTGGTCTTCTTAGAAAAAGGAAAAAAAATCTCCCGGGATGACCTGCTGCAGACGTTGGTCTCTGTTCAGTATCAAAGAAATGATATTGAGTTTGCTCGGGGCACATTTCGGGTGCGCGGTGATACTATAGATATCCATCCGGCCGATGAAAAGTATGGGGTGCGGGTGGGTCTCTTTGATGATACGATTGAAAAAATCCAGATTTTTGATCCGGTTTCCGGGCATATCACTGATGAACCTGATAATATCATAATCTTTCCTGCAAAACATTTTATCACGACCCGACCGAGAATTGAAGAGGCGGTTGAGGCAATAAAAAAAGAACTTGACCAGCGGGTTGAGGAGTTAAGGTCACAGGGTAAACTCCTTGAGGCCCAGCGCCTTTTACAGCGCACCAACTTTGATATTGAGATGCTTCTGGAATTGGGCTACTGCCCGGGTATAGAAAATTATTCAATGCACCTTTCCGGACGCAAATCAGGTGAACGGCCATTCTGTTTGATCGACTATTTCCCAAAGGATTTTCTTTTGATTATTGATGAATCCCATGTTACAATTCCCCAGATTCGGGGGATGTACGAGGGTGACCACTCAAGAAAATTGACCCTGGTTGAATATGGATTTCGGCTTCCTTCGGCATTGGAAAATCGGCCTTTAAAATTTGATGAATTTCTCAGTCTCATAAACCAGGCGATATGTATCTCAGCAACCCCGGGTGAGTGGGAGATTGCACGGTCAAAGCACCGTGTGGTTGAGCAGATTGTTCGACCTACGGGAATTGTTGACCCCGAGGTTATCGTGAAACCTGCTCAGAACCAGGTGGATGATTTAATCGGCGAGATTCAAAAGCGGGTTAAGAAGAATGAAAGGGTGCTGGTTACGACCCTTACCAAGAGGATGGCTGAAGACCTTGCCCAGTACTTGAATGAACTTGGTATTCGGGTGCGATATATGCATTCAGAAATTGATGCCTTGCAAAGGGTTGAAATCTTAAGGGGGCTGCGCTTAGGTGAATTTGATGTGCTTGTCGGAATAAATCTTTTGCGGGAGGGGCTTGACCTTCCAGAAGTGGCTTTGGTTGCAATCCTTGATGCAGACCGTGAGGGGTTCTTGAGGAGTGAGTGTTCTCTGATTCAGACTGCGGGTCGTGCCGCAAGGAATGTGTGCAGTGAGGTTATTATGTATGCCGATGGGCTGACCGGTTCTATGCGTCGGGCACTTAAGGAGATGGAAAGGCGTCGTCGGAAACAACTCGACTATAATAAAAAATATAATATCACGCCACAGAGTATTGTTAAAAGTTACGATGAGATTATAAAGGCAACCTCGGTTGCCGACCGGATCAACAGATATAAAGATCATACAACGGAAACAGATAAAATTGGTGAACTTTATCATCAGATGGAGGAGGCGGTGTCATTGATGGAATTTGAACGGGCCGCGGAATTAAGGGATCGAATAAAATTGTTGAAAAATAAGTTTATCTTATCTGAAAAAAGGAGATATCGGGGCAGGAATGCGCACAAAAGATAAAAAGAAAAGGGAATTTTTACGCATTGTTAAAACTGCACTAAAAGAGGATATCGGAAAGGGGGATATTACTTCCGAACCCATTTTTAAAGATGGAGAAAGGGTGCTGGGTATTATATTTGCCAAGGAGGATGGTATCCTCTGTGGGGTGGAACTTGCCCGACTTGTATTTAAGGAAATTGATGAAACAATTGATTTCCAGACCAAATTGAGTGACGGTGCAAAACTTGTTCCCGGGATAACCATTGCAACGATGATAGGCCCGGCTGTCTCCTGTTTGAAAGGGGAGCGCACCGCATTGAATTTTCTTCAGCACCTCAGTGGTATTGCGACACTAACAAAAAAATTTGTTGAACTGACCGAAGGAAAGATTAAGATACTGGATACCAGAAAGACCCTGCCGGGACTCCGTTTTATTGAAAAGTATGCAGTGCGGACCGCAGGTGGGTACAATCATCGAGCCGGACTGTATGATGCGGTTTTAATTAAAGATAATCACATCGAGATTGCCGGGGGTATTGCGAATGCCGTTGAAAAAATACGAAAGAAGAATAAAAAAGTTTTTATTGAGGTTGAGGTGAAAACCTTTGACGAACTTAAAGAGGCGGTCGATCTGGGTGTGAATCGTATAATGATTGATAATATGAATCAGACCAAGATTGCTGATGCGGTAAAGATGATTAAATCGAGTAACCCGGCGATTGAGATTGAGGTGAGCGGAGGTATAACATTGAGCGACATCCCGGACCTTGCCGGACTGGGCATCGATTATGTATCGGTTGGTGCCCTTACCCACTCTGCTCCGGCTTTGGATATTGCCCTCAAGATGAAATCACTCGGTTGTGGTTCAAACTGAGGCGGAAAGATTTTTAAATTCTTTAATCAATTATGAAAAGATACCGTCGTATAATTACAATTTAAAGGATTTTGAAAGGTTCCTTGAAAATTTTGATTCTCCTCATCGTAAATTAAAAAATGTAATTCTCATTGCCGGCACAAAGGGTAAGGGTTCGATTGCCGCAATTCTTAATTCCTGCTTGATGGAAAGTGGGTTTTGTGTCGGTCTCTTCACATCGCCCCATCTTGAAAGAATAAATGAGAGGATAAAGTTTAATAATCAGGATATTACGAATCAAGATTTAAAGAGGTATATAAAAATTATAAGACCATATATCAAAAGAGCCGATGCAGCCCGCACCTTTTTTGAAGTCTTAACCACCATCGCCTTTTTATATTTTCTTGAGAAGAATGTTGACTATACAATACTTGAAGTTGGACTGGGAGGCAGGCTTGATGCAACCAATGTTAGCCGACCGATAATTTCTGTGATTTCAAAAATCGGATATGATCATACCCATCTTCTGGGGAAAAAACTTGGTCGGATTGCCCGGGAAAAGGCAGGTATTATTAAGAAAAACGGCACCGTTGTTACGATTCATCAACGGCCGAGTGTTGAGAAGGTTATTCGCTCTGTGGTAAAGAAAAGACGGGGTATTTTAATATATGCAGAAAAACTTCATAAAATAAAGATAAGAAAGGCTGCAATTGGTGGAACTTATTTGAGAATCAACGGAATATTGGGTAAGTTTGATACGCATCTGCCCCTTGCTGGAACCCATCAAACAGAAAACCTTTTAATCGCCTTGGCGGTTATTGCCGAACTGAAAAGGATGGGGTCTGGTTTTGATAATCATAAGATTATTAAAGGAATAAAAAAAACAAGATTGTCCGGTCGATTCCAGGTTATATCAAAGAAGCCAGAGATAATCTTTGATGGTGCGCACAACCCTGATTCATTTGAGGCATTGTATCATAATATTCGTCTATTTCGATTGAAGAACTTTTATTTGATATTTGGATGTAGCAGAGATAAAGACATAAGATTTTGTGTAGAGCATATCTTTCCACTGGCAAACAGAGTCTATCTGGTGAAGATTCCCCTTCCGAGGGCGATGCCGCCGGAAAGGATTTATCGCTTAGCCCGCCCATATCAGAAAAATATTGTTATTGAAAAATCGGTCTTTACCGTCCTGAAAAAATTGGTGGCGGAAACCCTGGATAAAACAATCCTTATCACCGGTTCTTTCTATCTCTGGCCGGATAAATTCTTAAAATAATGGATAAACCTTTACACATCAATCTTAATTCTTTTTCTATTTACAGCCGAAAGAAATACGAAAAAATTTTGTCTCCCGGTTCAAAAATTATCCGGACCCCGAAAGAATAATTTCCTTATGGGAGTTGACCTGAATGGATTTATTGATATAATTAATACAAGGAGGTCTGATGAGATACATAATGATTGGATGCCTGTTTTTCGGGCTGTTTTTTCTCTATGGTGAGAATACACTTCTGGTTTCTAAACCAGATATTGATGATGATACCTTGGTATTTGAATATGGCGGGGATCTCTGGCTGGCAGCGGTCGATAATGGCATTGCCTGGCGTCTTACTTCATATGAGGGCAGAGAGACCGACCCTGAATTTTCTCCGGATGGAAGATATATCGCCTATTCCGGTGAATATAACGCCGATAATTTTGATGTCTATGTGATACCGCGGTCTGGTGGTCTGCCCAGGAGATTGACCTATCATCCGGCATATGATTATGTGGTGGGCTGGTCTCCAGATGGGAAATATATTCTTTTTGTCTCCAGCCGGAATGACTGGAAACTCAGGCGACTCTATCGGATTTCTCCTGAAGGTGGTCTGCCCGAAAGGGTTATGCCTTACAGTATCTATGAAGCGGATTTTTCAGAGGATGGGAAAACGATGGTTTTTAATATGGGACCGGCAAGATTGGGATGGAAAGGATATAGGGGTGGTCGGGTCCCGAATATCTGGTTATATAATTCAAATTCAGATACTACATATCGTATTACAACCTGGCCGGGAACCGAAATTATTCCCCAGATAATCGATGACGAAGTCTATTTTCTGGCGGATAAGGATGGCAGGTTGAATCTCTATGCCTGTGATTTTGCAGGTAAAAATATTAAGCAGATAACCCGGCATCGTGATTTTGATATCCGTTTTATGAACAAAGGAGATGACCGGATTGTTTATGAATGTGGCGGCAGGGTTTATATTTATAATCCTGAGGATGAAAGGGTTGATACAGTTTCATTATATGTCCCTGATGACAGGAGATTTCTTCAACCCCATTATGAAAATACGAATAAACTTATAGAATTCTTCTCCATTTCACCCCGGGGTAAACTTGCATTATTTAATGCCCGTGGTGAGCTGTTCACCGTTCCCCGGGAGAAGGGACCGGTGCGGAATATTAGTGAAACACCCGGTATAAGGGAAAGGTATGGAGACTGGTCCCCGGATGGTAAATGGATCGCCTACATCTCGGATAAGACCGGTGAGAATGAATTATATATTAAAAAATCGGATGGTTCAGGAGAGCCGATTCAACTTACCCATAATGGAGATTGTTATCGGTATCAACCTTACTGGTCACCCGACAGCAAAAAAATTCTCTATACGGACAGTAAATTTCGATTATACTACATTGACATTAAAGAACGAAATCCAGTCCTTATTGATACATCGAATATGCAGCCCATATCACCGGTTTCCTGGTCTCCGGACAGCCGCTGGGTTGCCTATATCAAGGTCGGTGAAAACTGGTTTGGTTCTATCTATCTATATTCACTGGATAATGGAGAACACCATCGCATTACAGATGATCTGTTTGATGATTATGATATCTGTTTTGACCCGGATGGTAAGTATCTCTATTTTATTTCTTCAAGGTCATTTAACCCGGTGTACGATAACTTTAGTGAACTGAAGATTTATCCGCGGGCGGCAAATATATGTTTGATTACCCTGCAGTCGGAACTTGCCTCTCCATTTCTGCCTGAAGAGGATACCGAGATAAAGAAGGACGAAGAGAATGAGAACAACAAAGAAAAATCCGACCAGAAGTTGACGCGTATCGATTTAAAAGGTATCAATCAAAGGATAATTACTATACCGGTACCGGCAGGTAATTATCGTGATATCACCGCCGCCAAGGGTAAGGTGCTATACCGTGAAAGGATTGATGTTGAGATTAAAAAGAGGAAGTATGCACTCCATCTTTATGATTTAAAAGAAAAAGAGGATAATGTTCTTATAAAAAATATTGACGACTATGAGTTATCTTCAAATGGTGAATATGTAATTTATAAGAGTGATAATACCTATGGAATTATTGAGGTGACAAATAAAACCTATCATCCGGGAGATGGCAGGTTAAATGTTGATGAGCTGGAGGTAAAGGTTGAGCCTGAATCAGAGATTAAGGAGATGTTTGTTGATGCCTGGAGACTGCAGCGTGATTTCTATTATGACCCCAGGATGCACGGGCTCGATTGGAATGCCCAGAGAAAGAAGTTCGGTCAGTTTATTCCCTTTATTGCGGACCGTGACGACCTTACCTATATTATTGCCTGGCTTTATAGTGAACTTGGCGGTTCCCATGCCTATGTCTGGAGCGGTGAGGATAACAGGAAAAAGGTTGGAGTGGGATTACTCGGTGCGGAGTTTGAACTGGATAAGGGTTCTGGATTTTATAGATTCCGGCGTATTTTGAAAGGAGAATCCTGGAAACAGGACAGAAAATCACCGCTTACCCGACCCGGAACGGTTGTCAAAGAAAAGGAGTATCTGATATCAATTGACAATATGCTGGTTCGCTATCCTGATAATCCGTACAAATTCCTGGAGAATAAAATTGGTAAGGCAGTAAAGATTAAGGTCTCACCCAGTCCGAATCCTGATGAGGCGCGGGAGATATTGATTAAACCGATATCACTCCGTAATGAAAGGAATCTATATTATTACAACTGGGTAGAGTCCAATCGAAAGATGGTGGAAAAGGCAACTGGTGGTCGGGTTGGTTATATTCATGTACCCAATACTGCAACCCGGGGGCTTGAGGAGTTCGGCAAATATTTCTTCAGTCAATCCGGTAAGGATGGTTTAATTATTGATGTGCGATATAATGGCGGCGGCTGGTCCCCGGATATGTTTATGAACTATCTTAAGCGTCGTCCCCTTGGTATGTTTGTAAACCGAAAGGGCAGGGAAAATATCGAGCCCTTTGTAAAGTTTGACAATCGCCTTGTCTGCATTATTAATGAATATGCCGGTTCTGGTGGTGATATGTTCCCTTATTATTTTAGAGAGCTTGGTCTCGGTCCACTCATCGGTAAGACAACCTGGGGTGGTTTGATTGCGACTACCGGAAGAAGGTTGATGGATGGTGGAGGAGTTGCTACCCCGGTTATAAGATTTAAGGACCTATCTGGAGAATGGCGTATTGAGAATGAAGGTGTAAAACCGGATATCTGGGTTGAGAATCATCCTGATGCGCTTAGGAAGAATAAGGATTTACAGTTAGAAAAGGCGATAGATATAATAAAGGACAAGATTTCTAACAGATAGAGCCTGAAAATTTTAATCTATCAGAGTTATTGTCTGAACCATTTGTATGCCGGAATGTGAAACGACCAGGAGATAAAGACCGGAACTGAGCCGATTGCCTCTGTTATCATTGCCATTCCAGGTAAGGGTAAGTCTTTCTGGAGAAAAATTTCCCTGAAGCAGATTTTTTACCAGTGAACCGGTTATATCAAAAATTTTTGCAGTTACATATCCATGCTGTTGGATAGAAAAGGAAATTTTCACAACCCGGGAAAATGGATTGGGACTGGTGTGAACAGATATAGAACCATTCTGGGATTTGTGTAAAATATCCTCTTCAATGCCGAGCACAATTATATTATTATGACAGAACTCTGAAGTATTATTGTTCATATCGGTTGTTGTTGCGGTTACAGTATCTCCAACATTCAACCCACTGAGTGTGATACTCCAGTTGCCTGCTGCATCAGGAGTTACACTTCCAAGAAAGGCTTGTCCTTCACCATAGCCGGTGGGGTCAGGCTTTGCCTTGAAGACCTCAACTGTTGCCTGGGCAGGGTTGGTATTGATGTTGATTGTGCCGGTTATGGTTGTCTGTCCGGAAACATAACTGGCACCCTGGATAACCGGGAAATTGACTTCCTGATTGGGACCATTATCCGGGTCATTCGGGTCATTCGCGGTGACACCATTATCGCCCAGGTCAATTCCTAAAAGCCGGTTGTCATATATTGAATTTCGGGTGATAATATTCCCATCGGTGTTGGTGGTATCATTTGAATGTTCCCATACCACTATTCCGTTGCGTAAGTTATAGGCAATCGTATTATTAACAATTGCATTGTTCGGAGCATAACCGCCTTTATAATTACCATAAATCCCCAGACTCACGCCATCACGGGTGTTGGGCAGAGGCTGGTTGTTTATCGTTAGCCCGATGGTATTGTGGATGACTGAATTTGCATAGCTTTTTATTGCATTGTCAGGATAGCCGATGATGCAGACACCTTCATAATCATTACCAGAGATAAGGTTGCTGTCAACGACATTATCGTGGGCACCCTCGCCGATATACACACCATCGTGGATATTCCCCCGGTCTAAGGTTCCGGTGATGTCGGTTCCAATATAATTCTTTAATACCCGGTTGGCAAAGACATCACCATCCGGACAATTTGCAATACCAACCCCTTCAGCATAATTGCCGGATATAAGGTTGGATTGAATGGTATTGTCATGGGCAACACCGGTGGTACCCGGGACCACTTCGATATAGACACCGCCCCAGAACCGGTTCTGATTCCGGCCGTTCGCTCTGATTATATTACCTGATGAATCGATACCCACAAAATTGTCGATGATAAGGTTGTTGAATGTGCCATTCGGTATCCCCTGGATTCGGATGCCATGTTGCTCAAAACTATCGACAATCAATCCCTGGATTGTATTATTGGGGGATAATATCCAGAAGCCGTGGGATGCACCGGCATTTGCCCCATTGATTTCGACCAGCAGGATGCAGGTTGCCGGAGGGTTGGGACCGGCTGAGGCACCAGGTTGACTCAGACCATTAATAAATAGACCGGCAGTATCTATTAATTGCGGAAGTTGAGAAACCGGATGGATTGTATGAAGTCCTGGTCCGGGAATATTAAATAGTATTGTATCCTGACCGGCATTTAGATTTGCCTGAATAATTGCCCAGCGTAAGGTGCCTGGAGTATTTGTATCGTTTGTATTATTCACCGTATAGGTATTCCCATATAGATATCCAAGAGTGTATATTATACAGATGGATATCAATAAGAAAAATACTACCCGGAAAAATCTATTCTTTAACATATCGCCTCCTTATGATATTATACAATTAATTGGATTGATGTCAATAGTCTATTTTACTTATTTTTATCCTTCGACGACATTGAAAAATAGTCGATTTATTGAATTTATGAGCAAATGCCTTTTGAGTATTTTATATTACTTTTTATCAGTTCGAAATTAATTGAGCACAACCAATTTTATCTTTTTATCGCTCACCCGCGTTTTCAACCGGATGAAATATGCACCACTATTCAACTGACTCAGGTCAAGGCTATATATCCCTGATTTTATTCTTTTATATTTGAGCCTTTTGACTGCCCTGCCGCTTATATCATAAACAACAATTTCCACTGGTCCGGACTGGTTTATTGAATATCTTACCTGACCATTTCGACAGGGGTTTGAGGATGGAAGGATTTCATTATAGATTGGATGATCGGCGACAACCTCTTCGATACCGACAAATATCTGATACTTCATCAGCAGCCAGTGATTGGGGTCAAAATCGATGTTTTTGACCGAGTCCGCAGTTGTGAATTGTATGTGTTCAGGAGAGGTGTTGATGGGAATCTTCACCAGGGTATCAACCTTTGCTGTATGGAGCATAATTTCAACCGGCATATGAAAGACCGAAGGTGCATTGGTCTGGGTTTGATAGATATTTATTCTGGTTATATACCTGCCGCCGGATGGCTGGCAGAGCCAGTAGATTTCATATTCAGGATAACCCTGGTCATATACCCATTCATCAAAGAACCAGGTGAGGTCGGTGCCGTAGACTGCAGAGCAGATATTTTTTAAATCCTCGGTGCTGGCTGTTTTATACTCAAAGGAGTCACGATAGACATGCAGGGATTGGAAATAACTGTCTTCATCAAGATAGCGGAGCATATGTAAGATCCATGACCCCTTATAATAGGTATGTCCGGAATCAAATAACTGACCGGCGGGTGGGTCGTATACAGGATGGCGCCACCGGGCATCGGACTGGAAATACTCCCGGGCCCGATCCTGCATTATGTTTATGAAGTTTTGATGACCGAACCTCAGCCAGCTATAATTTGCATCTGAATATGAGGCAAACCCTTCATTAAGCCAGATGTCCCTGAAATCAACGCAGGTCACCATATCTCCCCACCATTGATGGGCAAGTTCATGTGCCATACCAATTTCTGATTGATTTATAACCCAGCGTCGATGGATAGTGGTCATCTCCTGATGTTCCATTCCACCCCAGGCAAATGGGTAGACTGCATCCTGACCATATCGGGTAAATGGATAACTTCCATACATTGAGTCGAATAATGCCATTGCCCGGGGAAGATACTGGAATGATATAACTGATTGGGCTGAATCCTCGGGCCAGACAAAATGTCTTATCTCCACTGAATCACCGGTCCGGGGATGATACCAGTCAGACCAGATTGCATATCTTGAGACACCAAAATGCATAAGATAGGTCGAAATGGGATAGTTCTCCTGCCAGGTGTAGGTTTTGGCGTGATCGGGATTATTGTGGACATCGATGAGTTGACCATTGGCACATACCGCGAAGGTGTCTGGAGTAGTAATTGAAATGATGCAGCCCAGGTCTGCCTTGTCATAAGGCTCGTCATAACAGGGCATCCATGCCCTTGCATCCCAGGGTTCACCAAGGGTGTAGGCGATTGAATGAAGGGTATGGGTATCGTAACCCCGGGGAAAGTATACAAATCCAAGCTGCCTATCTGTAACATCCCAGGAACCATGATAACCTATCTCTAAATAGAATGTATCATTACTGTTGTAGGAATGGGGAAGGTCAATTAACAGGGATTCTCCCGGGGTTGAAAATGTAACGGCGGTATTGTCCACCATTACAGAATCGATATTTAAGGTCTTCTGATGCAGTATTATATTCTTCAGATTATCCTCTCTGCTTACACAGGTAATTTTATTTATACCCTGGACAGCCCTTGAGGTCATCGGCACATTTAGTGATAATTCATATTTCAGGACATTAAATGAATGGACTGATTCAGCCCGGGCTGTATGATATCCAGGATGGCAGGGAAATTGTTTGTTTTCAAGATTGTCGGAAAACCATTGATTGAATAAAAATAACAGCATAATCATAAATCCTCCTTGTTGAAATTATATAAAATTTCCTGTGTAAGTCAATTACATTGGTGTGATATTTTATATCAAAATGATTATTAATCGATCTCGAATCCGGAAATCGGAATTCAGCCCAAACTCAATCTTTTGTTGAAGCATTTTTTAAGTTTTTAAATCCCTTGAATTATCCTATTTTTTTTATAAACTTGATTTATGGCGATTATATCCTGTAAAGATTTGACAAAGGTTTATAAGAATCAGGGTCAGGTGGTTCAGGCGGTGGATGGTATCTCATTTGATATTGAGCCGGGTGAGATTGTTGGTCTGCTTGGTCCCAATGGGGCGGGAAAGACAACAACAATAAAATGTCTCTGCCGATTGATCAATCCCACCCGGGGTAAGATATTGATTGACAGCAGGGATGTGGTCAGACATTCTAATTTTGCATTTGAAAAGGTCTCGGCAGTGCTTGAAGGAAACCGAAATATCTACTGGCGGATGAGCACAAAGGAGAATCTGAGACTTTTTGCCGGACTGCAGGGGTTTTCCGGAAAGGTTATTAAAGAAAAAATCTATGAGTTGATTGACACCTTTGGACTGAAGGAAAAAATTAATACCGAGGCACGCTTCCTTTCCCGGGGCATGCAGCAGAAACTTGCTATTGCCTGTGCCCTGATAAAGGATACAGATATCCTTTTTCTGGATGAGCCAACCCTGGGGTTGGATGTTGAGACGACAATTGAGGTGAGAAGGTTGATTCGTGAGAAGATTTCAAAACAGGGTAAGACAATCCTTTTGAGCTCCCATAATATGAATGTAGTTGAGGATGTTTGCAGCCGTGTCATTATTATCAATAAGGGAAAGATTGTCGCTGATGAAAAGATTGATCGGGTTAAAGAATTTTTTAAGGTTAATGCCTATCGTTTTGAGGTGGAGGGTGATATTAATAACAAAATTAAAAGGGATATTAAGAATAAATTTTTAGGGGTAAAGTTTTTTGATAAAGAGACAAAGACCGACATTGTTATTGAGATGAGAGATTCAATGAAGATATATGAGGTGCTTGAGATTTTGAAGTGTCGTAATATTAAATTACTCGGTATCCAGAATGTTGAGCCGGATTTTGAAGAGATTTATCTCAAATTGGTGAAAGATGAGAAGTAGAAACTGGAATCTTTTTAAGACAATCTTCATTAAGGAATGGATATCATTAAAGCGGTATCCTTTCAATACCGTATCAGGGATAATTACGGTCTATATGGTTTTTCTTCTTTTCTTCCTGGGATATAAGTTTGTTGGCGGCAGTCAGCCGTCATTTGGCCGCACCACCGAGGGGTTTGTGGTCGGATTTTTTATCTGGACATACTCAATTTCTGCCTACAGTATCCTTGCCTGGGGTATTATACAGGAGGCAAGGAGTGGAACCTTAGAACAGTTATATATGACACCCCTTGGTTACGAAAGGGTCGCAATATACACGGTGATAGCCAATTTTATCTGGAGTCTGGTCTGGGTCATTCCGGTCCTTGTTCTGATGATGATAACGACCGGTAAATTCCTTCACTTTGATCTTATCACCCTTGTTCCGTTACTGGTTTTCACTATTTCCAGTGGCTATGGTATCGGTTTTATTACCGCTGGTCTGGGTTTAATCTTTAAAAAGATTCAATCATTTTTTCAGATATTACAGTTTATCTTTGTCGGTTTTATTGTCGCCCCGATTGATAAACTGCCCGTTTTAAAGATTCTGCCTTTCTCCCTGGGCACAAAACTTATCGCCCGGAATATGATGGATAAGATTCCTATCTATAAAATGCCCCCGGGTGAGCTGCTGATTTTGATTGTCAATGCTGTATTTTATACCGTAGTTGGCTTCTCGGTATTTAAACTGTGTGAAAAGGTGGCGAAGGATAAAGGTCTTTTAGGACATTATTAAATCTTTTAACTGACTATTGACGCCTTCAATTTTGTGATTATTATTGGCTATGGAAAGGATAAAAAGAATTTTACGCAATAAAACAATTGGTGTACTCTATGGAGGCTGGTCATCAGAGAGGGAGGTTTCAATCAATTCGGGCCGATGTGTAATTGAATCACTGAAGCGGCAGGGTTTTAAAGTTCAGGGTATTGATGTCGATAAGCGGTTTATTGAGAAACTTAAGGGGATTGATATCGCATTTATCGCATTGCATGGTAAGCCGGGTGAAGACGGCACGATTCAGGGTATATTGGAATTCCTCGGTATCCCTTATACCGGTTCTGGGGTGCTCGGTTCAGCCGTAGGGATGGATAAGGTTGTTACAAAGACCCTGCTTATCGCCTCCAAGATCCCTACCCCGCCTTTTTATTATAAGACAGATTTTGAACTGAATGAGATTGTTGAAAAACTTGGTTTTCCGCTGGTTGTAAAACCGCGGGCTGAAGGTTCGAGTGTCGGTGTATATATTGTGCAAACAAAAAAGGATTTAAAGAAAGTTATAAAAGATCTTCAAAATAAATATCCTGATATATTTTTTGAAAAATATATTCCGGGAATGATGGCGACCTGTGGAATCCTGAATCGGTCCGCCCTTCCGGTGCTTGAGATCCGCCCTAAGAAAAAAGAGTTTTATGATTATCGTTCAAAATATACCGAAGGGATGACTGAATATATTGTTCCGGCCCGCATCCCTGAGAAATATTATCGGTTGGTGCAGAAATATGCCCTGCAGGTTCATAATGTTACCGGTGCCTATGGGTTTTCCCGGGTGGATTTTGTTCTTGATAAGGATTATAATCCTTATGTTTTAGAGATTAATACCGTCCCGGGATTGCTTTCTGGTTCTAACCTGCCCCTGGAGGCGAAGGCGGCGGGCATAAGTTATGACCAGTTGATCCTGGAGATTCTCAGAACCGCATTACAGCGCTGAACTTTCCAGGGGTTGAAAATAGAAAAAAGCTGGGTATACTCAAACAATAAGGAGGTTATATGAAATCTAATCTCGATTATATTAAATTGAGTGAGCGCTTCAGCGCCCGAAATTATCTTCCTCTTCCGGTGGTTTTGACCCGGGCAAAGGGATGCTGGGTATGGGATGTTGAAGGCAATCGATATCTTGATATGCTCAGTAGTTACTCGGCGCTTAATCAGGGGCATTGTCATCCCGTGATATTAAAGGCATTGAAAAAACAGGCGGCGCGTCTTACCCTTACATCAAGGGCATTTCATAATGACCAGATGGCACTATTTTTACAGAAACTATGTAGACTGGCAAAATATGAAAAGGTACTGCCGATGAATTCCGGAGCCGAGGCGGTAGAGACTGCAATCAAGGTGGCACGAAAATGGGGATATTATAGAAAAAAGGTGAAAAAGAATCAGGCCAAGATTATCGTCTGTAAAAATAATTTTCACGGCCGGACAACAACCATTATCAGTTTTTCTTCAGAATCCCAATATCGTGATGGGTTCGGCCCTTTTACCCCGGGATTTAAATTGATTTCATATAATGACCCTGATGCATTAAAAAGGGCGATTGATGAAAAAACGGTCGCCTTCCTTGTTGAACCGATTCAGGGTGAAGGTGGTGTAGTAATTCCGGATAAGGGTTATCTTAAGGAATGCTACAAGATTTGTAAAAAAAATAATATATTATTTATCGCCGATGAAATCCAGACCGGATTGGGCAGGACCGGTCGGTTATTTGCCTGTGATTATGAAGCTGTAAAACCGGATATTCTAATTCTCGGTAAGGCCCTGGGTGGTGGATTCTATCCGGTATCGGCAGTCCTTTGTGATGATGAGATAATGGATGTTTTAAATCCCGGTGACCACGGTTCAACATTTGGCGGTAATCCATTGGCATCAGCGGTTGCAATCGCATCATTGGATGTAATCATAAAGGAGCGACTTGTGCAGCACGCAGAGAAGATGGGTAATTGGTTTATGAAAGAGTTGAAGAAGATAAAGGGTAAATATATAAAAGAGGTGCGGGGTCGTGGGTTATTGATCGGGGTGGAAATGAAAAGGCCGGCCCGGACCTATTGTGAAAAACTGATGGATTCAGGTATCCTTGCCAAGGAGACCCATAAATTTGTTGTCAGGTTCGCACCACCCTTGATTATCAAGAAAAGTGAACTTAATTGGGCGCTCCCGAGAATTGAGGATATCCTTGCCCGATAGGTTTTGCCCATCACTCCTTTTACTGTTTATTTTATTAATACGGTGTGCACCTGCGGTATTTTCTCCCCATGCCCACAATGAACTGCTTCCCGGCTGTAATAATAAATCGAAGACCGATGAGATGGGTATTGGTATGGCATATAATCGATGGCTGGTTCAGAGGGATTCAGGCTATGAATATATTCGAATCTATCCGGAGATTAGTGCCAATTATTTCTACCAGCATTTTTATCCATTAAAAAGAGTTCACGGGTTTTTTTGTTTGGATACCTATCTTTCATCGGGTACCGCCTGGGAACAGGGAAAGTCCGGGGTGAAACTTGAACTGCATCCGTATTTAGGATTTCAGTTCAATCAACAATTTCTGGGCATCAGAACCGATATCTCACCTTTTAACCTCAGCTGTGGTTATTACGGTAATGACTGGATATGTGAGCCGAGTCTTCTCACCCTCTTCACGCTTTTCCAGATATCACTTTTCTTTCACACCCGTCCTTCCAGTAATCCACAATTCTTGCTTGGAACAAGGGTTTCTTCTTCAGCCCGGGCCGGAATTGCCGGTTTTGGATACCAGTTTCTATCTCGATATAATCTGCGCCTTGAATATTCCTATTCTTTACCCAATAAGTTCTTATCAAGAATCTGGGTCCTGGACAACATAGGCACCGTTGAAGGTTCAGTCCACTATTTTACCTTAGGGGTTTTTAAGAAGCTTTAAATAAAGCGGGTTCATAATAATAGACCCCGTCATAGATAATATTTGCTGGACCCTCAAGGTATAGTTTCTCCTTGATATCCACGGTCAAATCACCACCCCGGGTGCGACAGGATACCGGCGGTTCAGTCATAAAGAGTTTTGTGGCGATGTATGCGGATGCAACAACCCCGCTTCCACAGGATAGTGTTTCATCTTCAACCCCGCGTTCATAGGTTCGGACAAAGAGGTGGTCCTTTTCGGCTTTTACAAAATTGACATTCACACCATCCGGTTTAAACTGGCGATGGTTTCTAACCGACTGTCCCATTTCTTTGATGTCGATTTTATCAAAAGAATCGACAAATATTACACAGTGGGGAACACCAAGTTTCAGATAATTGGCGCGCAATTTTTTTCGTTTGATGGTGAAGGTGAAGTTCAACTTGATATCCAATGGTGGTGCAACCTCAACGCTGATTGTATCTTTTTTGTAGAAGAATCCAATCGGTCCGCTCGGGGAGATGAATTTTCCCTTTTCCCGGATTAAACCGAGCCTGTATGCATAACTTACAAGACAGCGTGCCCCATTAAGGCAGATGTCGGCTTCCGAGCCGTCCTGGTTATAGTAGTGCATGGCAAATGGATATTCTCCGGAACGTTCCACAAGGATTACACCATCAGCACCCGCACCCAGGGAACAGTTTGCCAATCGCCTTACAAATTCAGGCATTTCCGCAGGTTTAACCTCTTCACCAAGATAATTATGACGATTATCAATGATGATAAAGCTGTTACCTGTGCCTTCCATTTTGCAGAAAAATATTGGTTTCATTTTGCTCCTTTCATTAATTTTATATAATTCTGCACATAACTGATAAATGTTCCGATCATTACCGGGATGCTTAAATACAGAAAGATAATAGCAACCCGCTTTATATTAATTGTGTAGGCAAGGATCATTACACCAAAGATGAATCCGGTAATCTTGCCCAGAATATTGGAGGTGAGCACAATTGACCTTTGCTTTAAGATTACATAACTTCCCAGGAGTATCAAGAGATCGCGTCCAACGATTACTGCTACCGCCCAGAGTGGTATCGAATTGATTATCAAGAGGGCGATAAGAATTACGGCAAGAGAGATTTTATCACATAGTGGGTCAAGAAACTTACCGAACTTTGATTCCTGATGCAGTTTTCGCGCAAGATAACCATCGATACCATCAGAGATAAGGGAGATGAGTATAAGGATGAATGCGATGGTCCGCTTCTGGTGCAGTAGATAGAAGACAATAAATGGCAGCATAATCAGGCGTGATATCGTAATGACATTGGAGATGGTCAATTGTAATCCCGGTTTTATTTCACTTCTCATCTCTGCTGTCCTTTTTTCAGAAGTTCCCGTGCATGTTCAATTGTCTTTTTCGTAATCCTTTTGCCGGCGAGCATCCTTGCAATCTCCTGATGGCGCATCTTCTTATCGAGTTTTTTCACCCGGGTAAAGGTCGCATTACCCTTTATCTCTTTGGTTACCAGAATATGATTATCAGCAAATGCAGTAATCTGGGGGAGATGGGTGATACAGATGACCTGGTGATTTTTACTGACCCGGGACATCAATTCACCCACTGCGTCCGCAACCTTTCCGCCAACACCGGTGTCAACTTCGTCAAAGACCACCGTGGGAATTTTATCAATTTCAGAAAAGATTGTCTTGAGTCCTAAGGTAATGCGGGATATCTCCCCGCCCGATGCAACCCGACGCAAAGGTTTTAATTCTTCACCAGGATTGGTTGAGATATAAAATTCAACATCATCCCGGCCGGTTTCATCAAGTGCCCTACGCTGAAATTTAACTTCAAATACCGCTTTTTCCATACCCAGTTGTTTCAAAATTTTTAATAATCTCTTTTCCAATTGGCCTGTTGCCTTTTTACGGAGGTCAGACAGTGCCCGGGCTTTTTTATTACATTTTTTTTCCGTCTCCTCAATTTTTAATTTTAATTCCTCAAGCTGCGCGTCGCGGTTTTCGATTAAAGCTAAACGGCGTTTTGTAACTTCAAGGAATTGATTGATTTCTTGAAAGGTTGGTCCGTACTTCTTTTTTAATCTTTCAATTGTATCAAGCCGGGCCATTACATAATCAAGTCTTTCTGCAGAAAATTCTATACCGCTCAAATAACTACTCATCTCTCGATAGATATCATCAATATTTGATAACAGCGATGCTGTGGTTTCAACAAATTTACTCAAGGAAGGGTCGAGTTCGGCGAATTCATCAAACGCCTTTTTTACTGAAGTGAGTTTTTCATAAACCGAACCCTCGGCTTCATAAAGGAGGTCTATAATCTGGCTGGTAAGTGAAGACCGCCGCTCACTGGTCAAAAGCAGGTTCTTCTCACTGTTCAGGTGTTCGTCCTCATCAATTTTCAGGTCCGCCTTCTCAATTTCATCAATCTGAAATCTCAAAAGTTCAATTTCCTCATCCTTTTTGGCAACCGCCTTTTGTAGTTCTTCAATCTCTTTTTTTAGATTGATGAAAATATGATATTCCTTCAAATATTCTCTGCGCATCTTTTCCAGTCCGGCAAATGAATCAAGAAGTAAAAGATGATGTTGTCGGTTAAATAGGGATTGATTTTCATGCTGTCCGATGAGGTCAATCATCCCCCGGGCTAAATCTTTGAGAAAGTGGAGGCTTACGACCTGTTCATTTATATAAGCGGTCTGCCGTTTACCCCGGGTCAATTTTCTACGAATAACCATTTCTCCGTCTATCGTAATTCCTGATTTCTGTAAAAGGTCAAGCTGATTTTTGCCGGGTTCAAATATGCCGGTCACCTCAAGAAATTCTTTACCGGTGCGGATATTCAAATCATCGATTTTCCCCCCGCATAAGACAGAAATGGCATTGACAATCATCGACTTTCCTGCCCCGGTCTCGCCCGTGATTACGGTAAGCCCGGGTTCAAATTCTATAGCAAGGTCTTCAATCAGGACAAAATTTTTGATGTGGAGCGACCTAAGCATGCTCCCGGCCTCCCCACTTCATTTTTTCTCTTAATGTATGAAAAAATGTGATATGCAGGGGTTTGATTAGATGAATATAGTATTTTGCGCGCTGGAACCTTACACTCATTCCGGCTTTAATTTCCTTGCTGCGCTGACCATCAGCCACCAATACGGCTCGACCTTTTTTCCTTACCTGAATTCTGACTTCAGAATCTGCCGGCAGGACCAGGGGACGGACTGAAAGGGTATGGGGTGCAATGGGGGTAAAGAGTATTGCCTCGGTATCAGGGAGTAATATCGGCCCGCCGGTGGCAAGGGAATATGCAGTAGAACCGGTGGGTGTAGCAATAATTATTCCATCGGCAATAAACCGGCAGATATATTCATTATTGATTTCTGCGGAAAATTCAACAACCCTTCCGGCGATTCTTGTTGTGATGGTGATGTCATTGAGTCCATAAATGGCACGCCGGTCAAAGATTGCCTTTAAAACCATCCGTTTTTCAATACGAAATTTGCCTTTTTTGATTTCGGTGAGGCTTTCGTTGAATTTATCAAATGTGACATCGGTCAGAAACCCTAAACCACCGATATTTACCCCCAGAATCGGTATATCCATTTTGCCGTAGCGGTGAGCGGCATTCAGCAGGGTGCCGTCACCACCCAGTGCAATAACGAATTCCGGTTTTGATGTTATGGTAAATCCTGCCTGTTCTAATATTGTTCTGACCGACCGGTAAATCTTTTTTGCCCGTGGTTTCTTTTTATTAATGACGATTCCGACCTTTTTCATCTTTTCTCATCCCCGATGAAAAGATAACGGTATTTTCCAAATTGGTCCTTAAGGAATAATACCCGGGTTAATTTATCCTTGAGCAATAGATTTAATGGTTTTACTGCGGTTTCATCAATCTCAAGGGCGATTACTCCGTTTTCATTGAGATATAATAGGCCCTGATTAATCAGTGCCCGGATGAAGCGATTGCCATCCGGCCCGCCGTTTATTGCCCTCAGGGGTTCAAAATCTCTTACTGATTTTGGTAGATTGATGAGTCTGCTGCTGGGTACATAGGGTGGATTTGAGACAATGAGGTCGAAGTGTGTATTGATATTTTCAAAGAGATTGGAATAGACAAGTTCGATCCTCTTTTCAAGATTAAACCGTTTTATATTTATTTGTGCATTGTCAAGCGCCTCATTGCTGATATCTGTGGCGATGATTTCAGCATCAGGATAGAGATGGGCAAGGGCAATTGCAATTGCGCCGCATCCGGTGCCAATCTCTAAAATTTTTTTCGGTTTATTGCTGATCTTTTTTGCGATGAGTTCAATAAAATATTCGGTTTCCAATCGTGGGATGAATACCCCGGGATTGATGGTCAGATTGTAATCCCTGAACTGTATTTTCTTTGTGATGTATTCAATCGGCACGCCGCTTTTCAGTTGAAGCAATTTTAACCAGATAAGTTTCCTTTGCCCGGGACTGAGTTGGTGATTAAGATAGAGTTCAAATCGTGGTTTATCCAGAAGTGCGGCAATGATTAACTCGGCTTCATCCTTTTTTATTTTAATCTCCTGACTGATTTTAGCGACGAGTCTTCTCATATTCTTCCAGATTTTCGATAATGGGTTCTAATTCACCATCAAGGATTTTGTCCAGATTGTAAAGGGTCAATCCGCTGCGGTGGTCTGTAACGCGGTTTTGAGGAAAGTTATAGGTCCTTATCTTTTCACTCCGGTCACCGCTGCCCAGTTGCTGTCGACGTTCTTTGTGCAGTGCCTTTTCTTTTTTTTCTTTTTCTATCTGGGCAAGTCTTGCCCGGAGAATTTTCATTGCCTTTTCCCGGTTTTTAAATTGGGAGCGTTCATCCTGGCAGGCGACGGTAATGTTTGTGGGCAGATGGGTAAGCCTTACTGCGGATGAGACCTTATTGACATTCTGACCCCCATGACCACTTGCCCTGAATGTTTCAAGTTTCAGGTCATTGGGGTCAATCTGAAATTGGGTGTCTTCTACTTCTAAAAGGACTGCAACTGTAGCAGTAGATGTATGGATTCTGCCGCCGGTTTCGGTAACCGGAATGCGTTGAACCCTGTGCACACCCTTTTCAAAGCGAAAGTATCGATAGGCGTTCTCTCCCTGCACAAGAAAGATTATCTCTTTAAACCCTCCGATATCACTGGAATGGGAAGAGAGGACTTCATATTTGAGTCCTTTCTGTTCAATAAACTTCGTATACATTCGAAAGAGGTCACCGGCAAAGAGTGTTGCCTCTTCGCCTCCGGTTCCGGCGCGAATCTCTACGATGCAGTTTTTCTGAAACTCCTCATATTCAGGGTTGGAAAGCATCTCAATATCAGTGTCGATTTTTGATAACTTCTTCTCCAGTTCGGGGATTTCTGTCTCGGCTATCTCCTTTAATTCCTGGTCATCGCCTTTCAGCAATTCTTTCAATTCTTCAATCTCTTTTAATAATTTATCTTTTTCCTCATAGCATTTTATCAACTGCTGGGTCTTTTTGTATTCCCTTGTCAGTGCGGCATACAGCCGCATATCATTCAAGATTTTGGGTGAGGTTAATTTTTGCGCCAGTTCCTCAAGTCTTTTTTCTTTTATCTGCCGCTGGTTCAAATGAAGACTCCGGATTATTCAGCAGGATTAAAGTTTTTCAAACCTCTCCTTCAAGGCAATATAACGAAGGTAGTCATCCAGGTCAGTAATACCTTTAATAACAAGGCTATCCTGTTTCAGGGTGACAAGGTTTGCCTGCACTAACTTATTCACATATCCTTTTACTTTATCTTCATCTATACCGGTTATATGGGCGAGATTTTCCATTGAAAATGGTGCAATCTCAATGCCCTGGTCAGTCTGCTTTCCGGATTCTTTTGCCTTGGTTATAATATAGGCGACAACCCGACGTTCTTCACTCTTTATCGTCAGCAGTTTAATCTGTTCATCCGTGGTGCGCAACCGCCTTGATAGGGTCTCAAGGACATATTCGATTAAGGGGTTTTCCTTCAACTTTGCCTTGAAGGTCTCTTTATCAATAACCAGGAGCGAAACCGGAGTAACCGCAACTGCACCAGCAGACCTTGGAGAGCCGTCAATGATTGCCATTTCACCGAAGAAATCGCCTTCTTTTAAGACCGCAAGCACCTTTTCATCTTCACCTTTGCCTTTGGTAATCTTAATCTTCCCTTCCCGGATAAGATACATTACATCGCCCTTATCTCCTTCATTAAACAGCACCTCACCCGCATTAAGTGTCTTTTCCATTCCTTCAACCATTGTGCCTCCTTTTATATATTTTATTTAAAAAAGGAATAAAGTCAACAATATTTCAGCTTTGACGAGCCGGGCTGAAAGTCAATCGGCAGATGAGAAAAAAATCACTCCTCAGGGCTGTCTGCGGAACCGTTGTCGGTTTTTTCTGTATTGGTTTATTGGCGGGCTGCTGTCCGCTATTCGGTTATTTTGTTCATCCAAAAAATAAATTTGGGGTCATATTTATAAAATACAACCCCAAATATTTATCCCTTTTATTTAAAGACTTAATGAAGCACAATTAACTTTGTCTGGTGATATTCTCCCGCTGTTGCAAGTTTGACAAAGTAAACCCCTGGAGCAAGCTCCGCAGGAATACTTACTGTATGATTCCCACTGTTCTGGATACCTTGCTTTAAGGTTTGAACAAGGCGTCCGCAGATGTCAAAGAGGCTGATATTTACAGCACCTTTTTGAGTCAGGGTATAAGAAAGTTTGGCGCCGCTGCGGGTTGGATTGGGGAAGATCGCAAGCGGCGACTTTACCCGGGCGCTATGCTCTTTGGCGCCAACCATATTGGTGGAAACAATCGCCCGAATCATATTTACCCCGATACTTGTCGGACTTTGCCAGAAATCATAATGTTCGTACCATCGGTTATTATTTGGATAGTAATACCAGTTTATATTATGGGGAATAGAATCCTGGTTGTCAAAAAGAACGGAAATTAAACTATCATTAGTATCAGCCCAGGCAACAACCACATCAAAGTAGTATTGGGAAGTATCAATAACTATATTGAAAGTATCAAAAGGGATAAGATACCAGCGTCCGGCCGGGAATGTATCAATCTGGACGGTTATTGTGTCAGTACTTGCAAGCATTGATGTCGGTTTTCCTGAAGTATCACAGGACCAGACCTGAAATAAAAATCGTGTCGTCCGGGAAAAATGCGCATTATGACGATAAAGTGCGACTAAAAGAGTATCAATCCTTATCGGATAATCAGCACTATCAGCCCATAACTTTTCAGCTGCTGCCCAGCCCTGTTTCCAGAAACTGGCAAAACTTCCTGCGCTATCATTATCATTAGCCAACTGCTTCACAGCCAGTACGCCAAATTCATTGGAATTCATTGCTACAGGTTGGGCATTAAAACCCTGAAGCAATAACGTAATTAATAATAACTGCATACTCACCTCCTTTTCAATATATATATTATACATTTTTTTTCTATTGTCAAGGGTCGGCTTGACTTTTTAAAATTTCTGCGTATAATCGAATATGCCCAAAAAAACACCATTTTATAACAAGCATCTTGCGAATAATGCGCGGATCGTTGAATTCGCCCACTTTTATATGCCGATTCAGTATGAAGGGATTATCCCTGAACATCTTACCGTCCGGCAGGGAGTAGGTGTTTTTGATGTTTCACATATGGGGGAGATAGAGATTAGAGGCAAAGACCGATTAAAATTTGCCGATTATATAACGACCAATAATGTTGCAGAGCTTGTCCTTAATCAAGTTCAGTATTCAACGATGCTCTATCCGGACGCCGGGATTGTTGATGACCTTCTTGTCTACAACCTGAAGGATAGAATCCTCCTTGTGGTCAATGCCGCAAATACAGATAAGGACTATCAATGGATTCTGAAAAATAAAAGATTTGAAGTTGAAATAGAAAATATCAGTGATGAAATTGGACAGCTCGCAGTCCAGGGGCCAAAATCTGAAATGGTGATGCAAAAATTATGTTCTTTTAACCTCAGTGAACTGAAATACTACCGGGCAATCGAGACAGAGATAAAAAAAATTCCTGTCCTTTTATCCCGAACCGGATATACGGGCGAAGATGGTTTTGAAATATACGCCGATAAAAGATATGCGGATGATATCTGGGATATGGTATTTGAGGCAGGCGGGGAATTCGGTATCAAACCGGTGGGGCTTGGTGCAAGGGATACTTTAAGATTGGAGATGCGTTATTGCCTTTATGGTAATGACATAGACAAAACAACCAATCCGCTTGAGGCGGGTCTGGGCTGGATTGTGAAGTTGAAAAAGGAACAGGATTTTATCGGTAAAGAAGAACTCCTTAAAATAAAACAGACAGGCATAAGGAGAAAATTGATCGGTTTTGAGGCAACCGGTAAGGGAATTCCCAGACCTCATCAAAAACTATATCTTCAAAATAAGGAGGTTGGCTCAGTTACCTCGGGCACATTCGCGCCGTCTCTAAAAAAAGGTATCGGTATGGGCTATATTGACCTCCCATACAATGAAGTCGGCAGGAGATTACAGGTTCTCAATCGTCAATCTATTGAGGTTGAGGTTATAAAAGGACCATTTTATAAATATGGCAGTCACAAGTAATATCGGTTTAATATAAAAATATAAAAAGGAGGTAATATGACAGAGATAAGGGATGACTTGAAATATACCAAGGAACACGAATGGATTAAGATAGAAGGAAATGTAGCGACTGAAGGAATCACCGATTATGCCCAATCAGAACTCTCGGATATTGTTATGATTGAACTGCCCGAGGTGGGAAAAGAGGTGAAGGCAGGAGATGCAATCGGCACGATTGAAGCGGTAAAGGCGGTGAGTGACCTCTATGCCGGGCTCAGCGGTAAGGTGATTGAAGTAAATCAAGATGCAGTTGCGGACCCGTCTATTCTGAACAAAGACCCTTATGAAAAGGGTTGGTTATACAGGATAGAAATAAAAGATACCGATGAGGTTGCTAATCTGCTCTCTGCGGAAGAATACAAAAAATTGATTACTGAACACTGATGCATTATCTTCCCCTCACGCCCCGGGATGAATCAACAATTCTTAAACGCTTGGGGGTTGGTTCATTTGAAGAACTTCTTAATCAGATAATACCACCAGAAATTCAATACAAAGAAAAGATTGGTTTACCTGAACAGGGAAGTGAGATTGAGTTGAGAAGAATCCTTCATAATCTGGCCGGCCAGAATCTTAATACTGATAGCTGTATATCATTCCTGGGTGCCGGAGTCTATGACCACTACATACCCGCAGTAATTGACCAGATAATCCTGCGTAGTGAATACTACACTGCTTACACACCATATCAGGCTGAAGTTTCCCAGGGCACACTTCAGACAATCTTTGAATATCAAACTGCAATCTGTGAACTCACCAAAATGGAGATATCCAATGCCTCAATGTATGATGCCGGTTCTGCCCTTGCCGAAGCCTGCCATATGGCGCATAATATAAAAAGGCGAAAAAAGGTGCTCCTCAGTACCCTGATTCATCCCTGGTATCAGCAAATTGTCCGGACATACTTAAAAGAATATGGGGTTGAGATTGTAGTATGTCCAGCTGATAATGGTATTACAGACCTTAACTTTCTTAATAAGCTAATCAATGATGATGTTGATTGTGTCTGTATCCAGCATCCAAATTTTTATGGAAATCTGGAACCGGTTGATGAATTAGAAAAGATTGTCCATCGAACCGGCGCCCTGCTTATTTCCGCAGTTGACCCTGTATCCTTGGGTATAATTGCTCCACCGGGTGAATACAACGCAGATATTGTGGTGGGTGAAGGACAGGGGATGGGTATTGCCCAGGGCTTTGGCGGACCACTCTTGGGATTCTTCGCCTCAAAAAAGGAATTCATCCGGCATCTACCGGGCAGGATTGTTGGTGAAACCGTTGATGTCGAAGGCAAAAGGGGTTTTGTCCTTACCCTGCAGACCCGGGAGCAGCATATTCGGCGGGAAAAGGCGGTCTCAAATATCTGCACCAATGAGGCACTTTGTGCCTTAAGTTCGTTAATCTATCTCTGCACGCTTGGTAAACAGGGGATTTCAGATGTTGCCCGGCAGTCCCTTGCCAAAAGCCATTATTTATATAATCGTATCAAGGAATTGAAAGGCATCAAACCGGCGTATTCAAGGGAATTTTTTAAAGAGTTCGTAGTTGAAACGGAAAAACCTGCTGATGAGCTGGTGCGTGCATTGATTGATAAGAAGATATTTGCCGGGGTTCCCCTTACACGATTTGACCAGAGCAAAAAAAATTATATGCTTATTGCGGTCACGGAAAAGAGAACAAAAGAGGAACTGGACCGCTATATTGAAGTTTTATCACAGATTATTTAGAACAAAAATTTTATAGTGAAGAGGATATTATTTATCGGTGATGTGATTGGCAATCCCGGCCGCAAAAAGCTCTGTCGGGAATTACCCGAAATAATAAAAAAAGAGAAAATCTTCTTCACCATTGCCCAGGGTGAAAATCTTGCTGGTGGTATCGGTATAACCGAAAAGACCGCGCGCCAGCTCTTCAACTGTGGAGTTGACTGTATCACCACGGGAAATCATGTCTGGAAATATAAAAAGGTCTATCCCTATTTAAATAAAGAAACCAGAATATTAAGACCGGCAAACTATCCTGAGGGTGTGCCCGGCAATGGATACAATATATATGAAAAAGAGAAGGTTAAGATTGGAGTTCTGAACCTTGAAGGCAGGGTATTTATGAAGCCCTTAGAAGACCCCTTTAAAAAAGGTAAGGAGATTATTCAGGCGATAAAAAAGGAGACCGAAAATATAATTATAGATTTTCACGCTGAGGCGACGGCTGAAAAGCGCGGTCTGGCACTATACCTGGCAGAATATGCTACAGCAATCCTGGGAACCCACACCCATATCCAGACCGCAGACGAAGAGATTGTCGCTGCTCGATGTGCCTGTATCACTGATGTTGGAATGGTCGGTTCAAAAAACTCTGTAATTGGAGATAAAAAAGAAGAGGTGATAAAACATTTTATCTATGCAATCCCGTTCCGATTCAAGGTGGCCAAAGAAGATATTGTCGCCAATTCGGTAATAGTGGAATTTGATGAAAAGACCGGCCGGGCAGCCTCGATAATCCGCTATAACTTTTAAACTTTACATTTCAGGTGCGGCGTAAGATGTAAAGTTTGCGGATTTATCTTTATCGCTTGATTCCAAATCTTTTCATCTTGCGGAAAAGTGTAGAACGATCAATCCCCAGAATCTTTGCTGCCTTACCAATATGCCACTCGCTCTTCTCTAAGGCGGAAATGATATGCCGACGTTCAAAATCCTGTTTTGCCTCTTTGAACTGACTCATATCAGATGCCCGTTCCTTTTTAATCAACTTCTTAATATGGGTAATATCAATTCGATTTTCATCAATAAGTATGACAATTTTATTCATTAAATGCTTTAATTCCCGGACATTACCGGGCCAGGAATAATTTTCTAAAAATTTATATGCCTTTTTTGTAATATGTTTTAAGGGACAGTTGTTATCCATGCAGGCAACCCTTAAAAAATATTCAGCCAGAATCCGGATATCTTCTTTTCGCTGTCTCAAGGGGGGCAGTTCAATCTTCAAAACATTGATGCGGTGGAAAAGGTCTTCGCGAAATTTCTTTTCTTTAATGAGATGATTTAAATCCTGATTTGTTGCGGTAATAACCCGGACATCAATCTTTAACGACCTGGTTCCACCCAGTCTGCCGATTTCCTTATCCTCAATCGCCCTTAAAACCTTTGCCTGGGCAGATAGGGGCATATCACCGATCTCATCAAGAAATATCGTGCCGCGATGGGCGAGTTCAAATTGCCCCAATTTTCTTCGAAACGCCCCGGTGAATGCGCCCTTTTCATAACCGAATAGTTCACTTTCAATCAACTCTCCGGGCAATGCAGCACAATTGACCTTTATGAATGGGGCACCGGCGCGCTCACTCATAATATGCAGATTCCTTGCAACCAGTTCCTTACCGGTCCCGGTCTCACCGAGAATCAAGACCTCACTGTTTGTCGGGCCAATCTTTTTAATCAAATCCAGAACCTTCTTAATCCCTTCTGACCTGCCGATTATCTCATAGCCCTTTAACAACTCTTTTTTATAAAGATTCCTTTCTTTTCTTAGTATATACTTTTCTAAAACATTTTTAATGGTTATCAGGACGCGGGTTGTTTCTAATGGTTTTTCAAGGAAATCTTCCGCACCACTTTTTAATGATTCAACCGCCAGCTGCACCGTGCCGAATGCAGAAATCATAATTACTGAGACATCAGAAAAATTCTTCTTAATCTTCTTGAGTAAGGTAATACCATCGATATCCGGTAATTTGATATCGAGTAATATCAGGTCTATATTGTCTTTTTTAATTTTTTCAAATCCATCAGCACCATTCAAGGCGGTATCGGTCTCATATCCTTCAGCATCAAGGATTTCCTTTAAAAGCTCACAAATCTTCGCTTCATCATCAATAATAAGAATCTTAAATTTATTCATAATTTAATAGCCTTTATTCAGGTTAACCATCATAATGGTTATCATCTCAGATGGGCAAAAGAACCGTTACCACAGTTCCAATACCCTTTTCACTTTCAACCTTAATCTGACCCTGATGCTGTTCAATAATCGCACGGGCAATAACCAGACCAAGACCGGTGCCTCCAGGCTTGTTTGATTCAAAGGGCTTAAAAAGATTCTGCAATTCTCTATCTGACATACCCCTGCCGGTATCCTCAAACTTTATCTCCACATACCTCTTTATACTCTTATCAATAATCTTCTCAACAACCGTAAGTCTCACGGTTAATACCCCTTTACTGCCCATCGCCTCAAGCGCATTCTCAATGATATTGGAAAATGCCGTGCTGACCTGGGCCGCATCACACCGCACAAGCGGCAGGTCCTTTGCAAAACACCTCTTAAAACTCACACCCCCGGGTAGATTCTTTTCGTATCTTTGCAGGAGTTCATCAATAATATCCTGAAGAGGACATTTCGCAAACTGGGGTTTACCTATTGATAAAATCCTCATAAACTTATCCGTGGTATCCCTCAACCTTTCCACCTCTTCCAGGACCGATTTGGCGTAGCGGTCCAGCTGGCCCGCCTTTTTGCCGAATTTTTCTTTATAAACCTGCTGCATTCTCTGTAAAGTAAGATTTATTGTCGATAAAGGATTCTTAATCTCATGCGCCAAACGCTGGGCAAATCCCGACCATTCCAGTATTTGATTCGTATAATCTTCTTTCTTGTTCAATTTTTTAACTGTTTTTTTATAATAGAAGAGCATAGCGACAATAATCAACAGAAGAATTATTGTGGAAATGATGAAGAATGGGGGTTGATTTTCGGTAATCTTCTTTATAACAGAAATATCAGAGAACGAAAGCAGGGAATATAAAAATGGTGCCTGGTTTCCTTCAACCAGAAGAAGTTTTGTCTTTCTTCCATTATTGATACAATTGAGTTCAATCTTACCACCTTTTTTTGAAATACACTCTCCGATATTTTCCAGATTTTCATCAAGAAAGAGTATCCGTTCTTCAGGTATTCGTGCAACGATTTCATCGGTTCCATCGTTGTTCAAATCGCGTGCCGCAAGCACCTTAATCCTTGTTCCAAAATCTTTCTGGAAAAGGCAGGTTAAGTCAGAACTATAGATTCGTATGATGCCATCGGTATTACCCGTAATAATTTCATATTTTTCATCACGATTAATATCGCATATAACCATACCCATATATTTATCACCGCTTTGAATATATTTCTCTGTCGTCCCGTCCTGAGCATTAAGGATTAATATCCGATTGGGTATATCTTTGTCTGCTGTTCCTTCACATTCTGTTATGATAATTTCAATTTTATCATCACCATCAATATCCCCGACCCAGCATAATGCATCACTGAATACGCCGCCGACTTCCCGATACCAAAGGAGCACCCCATTTTTATTAAAGACATAAACATATGATTTACAGTCATCAAAGCCGTTCGCCTCTGAACCATTGGCGACCGCAGTTGTTGTAGTTATAATTTCTTTTTCTCCATCGCCGTCAACATCAACTAAGTTCAGCCTATGCGGAGACCCGCCGATCCAGTAATGCCATAATTCGCAGGTGTCTTTCATATCATATACGAATATACCACGCGGCTGTAAATCAAACCCGGAATTGACTGTTAATATTAAATCGTTATTACCGTCATTATTTATATCCATCATCTGTAAATCACTGAACCATCCATCCCAGCCATCTGCTTTCTGTATATCATCAGCCTTTAATGTTTTAAACTTTTTGATAAATTTGGTGCCGGAATAGACATAAAGCCAGAGTCCGTCATCTTTTTTGCACTGGAATACGAATTCCCCGGGTGGTTGGTTATCTATATCTATACACTTCAAGAATATACTGTTTTCGCCGGGCATATTTATCTGAAAATAAGTAATCTGTTTCTGATTGGTTATATAATACCTAAAATCTTTGCGGATTAAAAATTCATCACAATTGTCTTTATCGTATTTAATCGGGCACACCATATCTGCCTGAAATGCAATTTCACAATTAATGGTTAATTTGTCCCTTGAAGTATTAAAAATCAATAAAAATAAAGCAAGTATCATAATACTATTCATAGTATAACCTATTTTCTGATACTGTCAACGTAATAATATGTAAAGCCAATTATTATTTCAGATTTGCCTATTTCTAAAAATCTTTTTATTACCTTTTTCCTTTGTTTATAGGTTCAGTTTATTATCCGACTGTCTTTCTTTTTTTATCTTGTATCTGCGCATTTTGCGGAACAGGGTGGAGCGGTTGATTTTGAGAATTTCTGCCGCCTTGCTGATATTCCAGTTGACAAGATTAAGCACCGCAATAATATAGTTCGCCTCAGCCTGCCGGGCAACCTCACGAATCCCCATGTCAGTATCAAAACGCATCGAAATCATCAACAATCTGTAATGCAAAATTCGTGCCAGGGCACCGGTTTTTTAGATTCTAAAAAATCTTATGCAATTTCAGGAGTTTTTTTGTTTAAAAGGATTTTAGTCCGGTGATTTTATTTTTTTAGAGATAAAAAATGTTGCAATCCGGCAACAGCATATTTTGGTAATATCATAAAAATTTCTGGAAGTTGTTTATAATTCAGCGTTTGTGGTTTATAACAAATGTTGCATTTTAACAACATCGTTGTTGTATAATTACAACATAGGAGTTTATTTGGCTGGTTCTGCAGGGCGGGACGCCCTGCAGGCTGGCGGCGGGGACGCCGCCCGCGCTGTAAAATGTAGGATGACCTGCGGGCTGGAATGAGTGAGCTGAGGGGCGTCCCGCCCCGGGGCTTACTCTCCAAACCTACGATATTTCCCATATAAACCTTTCAAAAATTCAACACCATATTTCTCCAGTATTTCTGATAAATTCGAATGCTCATAAATATCAAAGGGATTTTTCACCAATCCCCTACGCCAGGGGTTCAGAAGAATATACGCCATCTTCTGGTAAAACATCTCCTCGGTACGAATCACTTCATCCCAGGTTCTATCATCCCAAATCTTAGATTTACACGCAATTTTGGTAATTTTGTGGGCGGTATAGGAATTGAGGCTGTGGAGCAATTTTGAAATCTCGAATGAATCCGTCAGCGTAACAAGAAGATGATAATGATCCGGCATTACTACATAAGTATGAATTTCGATCTTTTCCCGCGCCTTAAGGAATTTAAGGGCATCGACAAATATTTTTGCACATCTTTGATCATTAAATATTGGAATTTTATCTACAGTAGATTTTGTTATAAAATATGTGGCGCCAGGAATATTTACACGCATGGGCCAGGCATTAGACTTTCCCAGCTGAGGGGCGTTTCGTCCCGGGGCACCGCAGGTCGGGACGACCTGCTAGCTGATATAAAATAATGAAGACGACCTGCGGGCTGAAATAGGTGGCTGGCGGCGGGGACGCCACCAGCGCTGGAAAATGTAGGATGACCTGCCGGGCAGGGACGCCCGGCGAGCTTGTTCTGTAGGCCTGCTCGCCTTTTTGTAGCTGCGGGGCGTCCCGGACAATTGGTTTCATATCTATAAATTCAATTTTGAAATTATAACTTTTTTTAATCCAATTTTGTCTGATCATATTAATCAAATCTCAGTTTTATTCTTTGAACCCTATCGACATACCATTTGCCTTTTTTCTCGTCTTTGATAACAAGCCGGAAAGGAGGGTTATGAAGGACTTTACTTAACCGTTTAAAATAAGTCAAAACGAGTCTATTCGCCGTCTTTTCGGTTGAAGCATCTTCTCCATTTTTAAAATAACTGATACAATGACCCAGTTCGTGCACCAAATGGGCACAGGTAAATATTCGGGCAAGGAGATAGTTTCCACAGGTTTCATGAGGAGAATGTCTCTTTACCACGATCTTGCGAGCGCGACCGGCGTCCGGAATAAAATAACCGCCGAAGGGACAATTTTTATCAAAAATTAAAATGGTATCTTCACAAATAAACTGCTCAAAAATCTCCCACATCCCGGAAATAACCAGTAGTCGTTTTATTCCCTTAGGCAATCTTTTTTTTCATAGAAAAACATCCTCACAATTTGTTTAATTGCACAAATTCCTTTGCTATTCAAAAGTCGCATAAGAATTTAATGTTGTTCCTGTTTTTTCTTTTTCTTCTTCATTTTCTCCTTCTTTTCTCCTGGGTAAGATTTCTGTAGCGTTATAATTAGATCTGCCATGGCATGTTTTCCCTTAAAATCTTCAATTGTAGTTTCAATTAGTTCAGATACATCAAGGCCGTTCTCATCAAACCAAATCTTTACAAAATTCAAAAACTCCTCTTTATTAAAGTCCTTAACCCTGACAATCATTCGGCCAACACCAACCCAGTAATCTTTGGAGCCTAACTTTTCTAACGCATCTTTGCGAAATTCTTCTTCCTCTTCATCTATGGAAGGTTTTGAGAGATCACCAAGGGCATCTATGGTCAACATTAGAGCATCACCTTTATATTCAGGATCATCAGGCAATAACAGCACATCAGCCCAAGTCTCCCTTGGGAATTTCCATGTGTGAGGAATAAGGTATTTCCACCGCATTTTCACCACTTCCCTTTTTTCTTCTTTGTTTTTTCCTTATTTCATCTAATTATACCGCGGCATTTACACTATGTCCATTCTGCGATAGTATCACTATATGCAGAAGCATTATGTTCGTACAGACTTTAAAATCAGCTGAAGAAGATATTCTCCAATAGTCTTTCTTTCCTGATTTTCTCCGGAGATGATTCCTTCACAATCTCTCCCGCCTTCATAAGATATACCCGATCAGCAATTCTCAAACCTTCTTTTACATTCTGCTCGACCATCAAGATTGAGGCATTCAGGTCCTTCCGCATATCCTTTACCTTCTCTAAAAGTTCATTTACTAAAAGCGGCGAGAGTCCTGCCGATGGTTCATCAAGTAGCATCAAGACCGGGTTTCTTACAAAAATCATACCCAATGCCAGTTGATGCCTTTCTCCTCCGGAGAGGAAACCGGCTCGTCTTTGTTTGAGGTCTGAAAGATGCGGGAACAATTTGAATAGCCGCTCCATCCTGCTGAAGAATATCTTTCTATTAATCCCGAATCCTGCCGTCTCTAAATTTTCCTGCACGGTCAGATTGGGAAATACCTCACCACCCTGAAGAAAATAACTTATGCCGATTTTTGCTCTTTTAGCTGTAGAAACACCGTTGACTTGTCTTCCTTTTAAAAAGACCTCTCCGCCCCAGGGATTCAGTATACCGGCAATAACCTTGAGCAGAGTCGATTTACCAGCGCCATTAGGACCGATGAGCAAAACAATTTCGTTCTCCTTGATATCAAGATTAATACCTTGCAGAACCCGCCGCTCATAATAACCCGCCGTGATATCTTTTACTGAAAGAACAGGTGAATTATTCATCATAATTTAAGTCTCTCCTCTGATAGCCTTGGGTCCCTGGCTTTTTGCGCAGCGCCGGGCGGCTTTGTTCTGTAGACCAGATTGCTTCTCACAGTTGAGGGATATCCTACCCCGAGGCACTGCAGGTCGAGACGACCTGCGGGCTTTCTCTGTAGTCTGGAGGGCTTTTCTCACAGCTGAGGGACGTCTCGTCCTGTTGCCACCAGCTGAGGAGTATCCTTCCTCGATTCCATATACCATCTTCGCCTATACCCCCAGGTAAGCCTTTCTTACTTCGGTATCTCCGAGGACTTCCTCAGGACGGCCAAATGATGTCACCCTGCCTTCATCAAGAAAATAGACCCAGTCGGCTATCTTAAGAACCACATTCATATTATGCTCGATAAAGAGAACTGTCTTCCCTCCCTTTACGATCCGTTGGATCAGATTGAGAAGGGATTTGATCATTGCCGGATTAACACCAGCGGTCGGTTCGTCAAGTAGTAAAAATTTGTGACCTCCAGCCAGTAGTCTTGCAATTGCCAGAAGTTTCTGCTGACCAAAAGAGAGTGAACCGGCCGGCGAGTCTTTTTTTCCTTCAAGGCCAACAAATTCTATCCAGTATTCAGCCGATTCTAAGTGTTTCTGCTCAATCCGGGCGATATTTCGATAATTGAAAAAGAGATTTAATGGGAGCTCTCCGGGATGGTTAGGGTCAGCAAGAAGGATATTCTCCAGAACCGAAAGTTTTCTAAAAATCCTGATATCCTGAAAGAGCCTGCCGATTCCGGCGCGGGCGATCTGCCAGGAGGGTAAGGTGTCGATTCTTTTATCTTCAAACCAGATCTCACCTTTATCCGGTCTCAAGAGGCCGCTGATAAGATTGAAAAGGGTCGTTTTCCCTGCTCCGTTTGGTCCGATCAAACCGGTGATTCGTCCCCGGGCGATATCGATTGAAACCGAATCCACCACCTTCAATCCCTCTAATGATTTGGTTAGATTTAATATTTTTAATATGGCTTTCCGATTGTCCATTATTCTAACCGATATTCTCCAGCCAGTCCCTGAGGTCGATATCTCATAAGGAGAATGAGCAATAACCCATAAATCATCTGTCTTACATTCGGGGCGATAGTATCGGGAAGACCTATGAATCTCAAAGCTTCGGGAAGGATGATCATAAACAGGACACCGGCAAGTGGACCTTTCAGATTTCCTGATCCTCCGACCAGGACGATGGTGATGATAAAGATTGACTCATCAAGGGTAAAACTGGTCGGATCAATATAGGTAACATAACCGGCATAAAGGGCGCCGGATATTGCAGCCAGTCCCCCGGCGATGATAAATGTCCAGACCTTGAGAAGTGGGACATTTTTCCCCATCACCCTGGCAGCGATTTCATCCTCCCGCAGGGATTTGAGCGCTCGGCCGAAGGGCGACTGGCAGAGATGTCTAATAAATACGAAAACCAAACTAAATATACCTGCACTGAGAATGAAATAACTGGTGATGGAATTAAACTCGAACCCGAATATAGTCGGTCTTGGGATACCAGGGATACCATAGGGACCTCTTGTGAGTCCGATCCAGTTATAAAGAATGCTGAAGACAATAAGTTGAAACCCGAGTGATGCCAGGACAAAGTAATCGCCTTTCAACCTGAGTGAGGGATATGCGATCAGAAGCGCCAAAGACCCTGAGATGAAGATACCCAGTATAAGTGCTGGGAAGAAGTTGAGACCCAATTTCACCATTAAAAGGGTTGAGGCATAGGCACCGATTCCGTAAAATGCGGCATGAGCAAGTGAAAGGAGACCCGAGTATCCAATCAGAAGGTTGAGCGAGAGGGCAAGAATTCCGTAGATACAGAGCATGATAAGGATGTGGAATAAGTAATTCATAACGATTGACGATTGATATTTGAAGATTGAACCCTTAAATCAAACATAAGTCTTCCATCTCTCCACCAGTCGAAAGATCTTCGCACCAACTTCTTTGTATCGTTCTATCAGGTCTTTATGTTTTTCTTCTAAAAGATATCTACAATCTTTAGAAAAGTCCAACCAAACCTTGGTCTCGTCACAAGAACCAAGAGCATCATTAAGATGACGCTTGAAGACATTTTCGTAGCGTCTCTTTGAATAACCCTCAACTATATTTACAGGAACTGACCTGGATGACTCTAAAATTTGACTCGTCAATGAATATCTTTCTTCTTTCGGAAAATCTCTTGTCATCCAGAAAATTTCCATAGCCAGTCTGTATGACAGCCGATAAACCTCTAAATCCTTATAAGTTGTAATTGGCCTTTTTTTACTTTTCTTTTCTTTATTCAATTTTCTATCTTCCATCTTCTATCTCCGATCCTCCACCATCACTTTTCCTCCACTCGCGTCCGTTTTCCCAGTAAGCCCTGTGGCCGCAGGAGTAGAAACAGGATTAGAATGATAAATGTGATTCCTTCCTGCCATCGGGCTGATATCTGCCAGACGGCAAGATTTTGAACGATGCCGATAGTGAATCCACCGATAACCGCCGACTCGAATACACCGACCCCTCCTACGATCATAGCTACTGCTGAGACCAGAAGTGCCGGCATCCCGACATTAGGGTCCATCCCAACATCCAGTGCGACAAGACAGGAAGAGATCCCGGCGAATACTGAACCGAGGGCGAAAATCCAGATTTTGAGGTCAGAAATCTCCACACCCAGGGTTGAAAGAAGGGTGGGATTATCAGCAAGGGCACGAACCGCCTTTCCGAAATTGGTTAGCTTTAATAGTATTATATAAAGGGCAAAAACAATTATAAATGCAAGGGCTTCAAAAATCTGAATCCTGGTCAGAATTACACCCGCAAATTCATAGGTCTTTTCAATACCGGGTGAAAGAATCTTTGTCTCATTACCGAAAAGAAGTGCAATAAGATTAACTATGAAGATATAGATTCCGATCGAACTGACAATCGCAACTCCGGAAGATGCATTTTTCTCAAAAAGCGGTCGGTAGACCAGAATTTCCATAATTATACCGAGCAGGGCTCCAGAAATAATGCCGAGTGGTAAGGAGAAGATAAGAGGGAGATGAAGGATGCGATATAATGTAAAAAAAATGTAGCAGGAGAAGACATAAACCGCACCATGAGCGATATGGAGAATCTTGGTTGTGTTATAAATAAGTGCGAATCCGAGGGCGACGATCGAGTAGACCGTTCCGGTGACTAACCCGTTAGCGAGGAATTGAAGAAGCATGACGAAGATAAAGGAAAATTGGAATACTGGAATATTGGATTGACGGGATAGGAAAGCTAAAGGGAATGATAGTTATCATTGTCTCTCCAGAAAGGTTGATTTCCAATCTCCTTTCCCGGTTTTCTTTTCAAGAGATTTAATCAGACCGATTAGCAGGTTTTCTACTTCGTAGTGCAATTCGTCAATTTCTTCATAAGTATCTTCGTTTATGCAAGAGGTCTTGATGCATTCTACCAAATAAGAACCTAATTCTCCAAGTGAGCCCAAAGCAATATTCAAAAAGTTAAGATACTCCTTTAGTGACCGCCGACAATATCCTTCAGCAATATTTCCATGAACAGATGAAGCTGCACCGGTCATCTGGTTTGCCAACCGATAAGAAGATTTAGAAAATCTGCATGTTTTCTCATAAACCAGTACCGCAAGGTCCATAGCCCTTTGCCAGACCTTTAATTTACGATACCCACGATTAATATTCTTACGCTCTCTCATCATACCACCCCTCCATCATTCCAATACTCCAACTTTCCACCATTCCACTTTTCCATCATTCCCCTTCTCTACTTGTTTTCAGCACTCCACTCAGTTCCTTCAGGTTTATCGGTTTTTTCAGAAAATATTTGGCCCCAAGATTGAGGGCATCAACCGCAAGATCAAATTCCTGGTATGCGCTCATCACGATTGCCGGCACTTCCGGCATATTCATCTTCAGCCATTCTAAAAATACCAGACCGTCCCGGTTGGTCTTATCCTCTTCAGATAACCTGATATCGACCAGTGCGATATCAATCCCGGTCTTTGCCTTTTTCTTTGCCTCCTCGAGAGAACTTGCCGTGACAATCTCATACTCATTCTTCAGAGCATTCTCTAAGGATCGTAGATAATCCTCAATATCATCAACAATCAACAATCTCATCTTTCACTCTCCATCATCCCATCCTCGCCTCGTGCCGTCTCGCTTGCTTTTTGCAGCCGAGGGGCGTCCTGCCACGAGGCGCAGGTCGAGACGACCTGCGGGCTGTAACAAAATGGGGATGCCCAGCTGGTCGGAATAGCCCAGGGGCGTCCCGCCTTGTTCCCCAGCCAAGGGGCGTCCCGCCCCGACTCCATCTATTATTCTCCATCCTCTATCTTCCATCTTTCATAATTTCTCTTCTATGGTGATGATGATCCTTGACCATCTTGTAGGGGAACATCAAGTCAAGCACCTTTTTATCCTTCTCATTGAGCACAACCGGCTGGCAATTTATTAATCTCTGTATCCTTTTTTTTAATATCGGCAGGTCATGTGGGAATTTTAGCATTATCTGCTCGAGATTATCTGTTAATGGAACCGACCGAGCATCGATATAGAAAAGAAGGACCCGCTTACCGATTCGATTGAAGGAAAGTAAAAATTCAACCCCTCGATTTTCGAGAGAGTCCTTCTCGATATTTACCGCCTCCACAATTACCAAGTCACAATTCAATATATCCTGAGAGACCATCCTAAGATCAGTGAAAGTTAATAACGAACCATCATAGATTGTTTCGGTGAATTTTAAGAATCTCATAAGCGCAGCCCCGAGATCAATTCTATTAGCCAATATCAGGTATCTCACCTTCTCTCCTCATAGAAAAGTATCTTAATATCATTGGGTTTAACTGACCGAAACACAGGGATTTTCTTAAACAACGTCATTAAATCTTGAACCGCTTTGACTTTAAGCTCAGGCCAAGAGTGGTTAATAGTTCCCCTCAGGAAAGCAGCTACTTCATCGTCTCCAGCTACGACTACATTTTTATAACTTAGAAATTCGAGCAAACTCTTTGCTTCGGCCTGGAGCTTATAAGCATTATTAATCACTGCACCAATGGCAGTTTTTACATTTCCAAATTTCATAATGCAGTAAGGTCCAAAACAAAGGCCTATCCTGCATTTAACAAAAATATTATGATTAAAAAGAAAATGTTGAAACATCTTTTCAACTTGAACTAACCCCGAACTAATCGATTTCAATGCTTTACAGAAATATTCAACCCATTCAGAAATTTTTTCTTTATTTACTTTCCAGCAAATTATAACTCCGTCACCAGCAGGAATAATAAGTTCTGGTCGCCACTCATTTGTTGAATTCAAGGGTTCAGTAAAGGTTTTATAATAAGTTATAACAGGATATATGAGTTCGTCAGGTTTTTCAGCACACTTTCTAAATAGAACAGTAGAATCCTGCAAATCAACATACATTACAATTCCTGTTACCCACTCTACAGCAAACTTTCGGCTGGTATTTTCTTTCTTTTTCCTTCTCTTTGCATTTTCTATTTTATCTAATAGATATTTTACATTACTCTTATTCAATTTCCTTTTATTCACATACTCCGTTGCACCGCAGCGGAATAGTTGCGCAACCTGTTCAGAATCATCTGATTTAGTCAAAACAATTATAGGAACATCAGGACGCCAAGACGATACATTCCTCAACAGATTAAATCCCGGGTGCTCTATTCCAGTAGAGGGTTCATAGGTGATCATCAGATCATAGATTATACAGTCCAGGTCGTCTCCCGCATCCAGACATTTCCGGCGAACATCAGGTAACCTTATCGGCGGCTTACAACAAACAGGATCAATATTTTCTAAATGTAAACTTAGAAACTTTTTTAACGCCCCCAATACATCCAGATTATCCTCAATTATTAGTATTTTTCTATTCATCGACACCTTCAGAATTTAAAACTTTGGCGAATTCTTCATCTGACTTATAATCATCCGAAACGGTTATTTCTTTATTCGAGACATCACCGTGCGCTCCAGGAAAGTTAATTTTCTCTATCTTATCCTTCAGGTAACTTATTTCTGCCCAGAAGCTGTTTATCTGTATTTCTCCAATATTTAATTCTTTGAGTAGGTTATTTATAAAATCAACCCCTCCAGTAATTACGAAAAGCGGTCCCTGGTATCCAATGAGATAGCGAAGTCTGATTAAAATATTGCCAGGGTCGTCGGTACTCAATAATTCAAGAGGCTTCTCAATCGGATCATCAAAATAGTCGAGAAAAACCATAAAATTATTTTTTACCTCATCTTCAACATAATCAGCGAAAATACCATCGACATTAATGAAGCGGCCACCGTTGGTAAATACCCATAAGGGATCTTTATTTTTATTTTGGGAATTTTTATTATCCTTATTTATATATATCCATCTAATACTATCTTTCTTATAATTTAAACAAAAATTCAAAAAACGTTTAATAGAAAGAAAAACATCCTTTTCGCTTGTTATAATCACCGCGTTCATTTTAGAAACCTCCTTAGATTGTTATCATTGTACAAAATTTCTTCTAATTTCTGAAGAGGCAGGCCCAACACTGTATCCTCATCTCCCTCTGATATCTCTGCTCCAAACTCAGCCTTTATTTCTTCAATGTTATATCCACCAGCTTTACCTCTCCACTTGCCACTCGCAATATATTTATTTATTACATCCTCACTAAGAGCTTTAAATTTAACAACTGCAGAATCACAACATTTGTAAATGTACTCTATTTTTTTATTAATTACTGCCAATCCGGTGATGATCCTATGTTTCGTGTTACTTAATTTACGAAGTATACTGCAGGCATCATTAGCATCTTTAGGCTTGCCTATGATTTCATCATCTTTCACAATTAAAGTATCGGCTCCTATTATAGTATCAACCTCTTCACTTTTTGCAATCCGATTAGCTATCTGTTCTGCCTTCTTAATAGCAATTTCTATTGCGATTTCATAAGCAGTCTTACTTCGAGATTTAAGTTCCCTTATTATTTCATTTTCTCGGATCTCGCTCGGGATCGCGATAAATTCTGGGCCGATCAATTTCATTAATAATATTTTCCTTCGAGGAGATGAGGAGGCGAGAATTATCTTATAACTTTGATAATCTAAAGCTTTGGGGGAACTACATACATCGATGCAAAGGCCACAGCCTGTGCAGTAATCTGGATTAACCTGCGGATAGAACTTTGAGGGTATAAAAAACGTTTTTCCGTTTATTTTAACAATATGATTTTTGTAATAAATTAAATATTTATTCACAAATGCATCACAATAAAATGTATTTAAGCATTTCGTGCATCTACAGCATTTACTCTTATCCCATTTGATTCTTCTACATACAAGCAATGTATTGCTTTGACCTATTTTATCAAGTATCCTTTTTTGTCTTTTTTGAAAATTTAACTTTCTTAATTCCTTAATGTATTCATAAACAATGCTTTTTGAGTTGTTTTTTTGTATTTTTTCTAAACCATTTATTAATATTGTACTGCATAACTGAAATGTCTTAGCTCCAAAAATCTTCGCCTCAATAATATCATCCGCTGAAAATAAGCCTCCGCTCGCAGATATTTCTATATCTTTGTATTTTTTATTTATTACTCTTATCGCCCAGTTTCTTATCCCAGAGAGGCTCCTGCCAGAGAGTTGAGGAAGTTTTATCTTTTCTATACAAAGTAAACGTTTTTCTTTATCTTCCACAGGAGACTTTAATGTATTTATCAAAGTAACTCCGCTAATACCGTATTCCCAGTTGTATTTTTTATTTTCCTGGACAATAGTATTTATGTGGGCACACAGAATAATTATATCAGACCTAAATGGGAGTTTTATAAACAAATTTTTATGTTTTTTCAAGCCAATATTATTTAAAAGTGTAAACCATTCGAAGATCGAATTCCAGATCGATTGTGCTGAAGGATTAATTACGTATTCATCTATTTCTCTATTACCTAAATAAAGCATGTTTATTTCTCGCAGTGTATGGCGTGCATTTATCTCGATTACTTTGTATTTATCAAGTCCCGAATTATCAAAAAGTTTACTAAACAAATCGTTCCAATAGGATATATTACAACTTTTGATTCCCAGGCTTATTATTATTCTGTTGCTTTCAGAATTTATAGCCGGCTTTTGTAGAAATCGCTTTAATTCGTCAACAGATAACATTTCCCTTGGTGTATGACCGGTGTTAAAGAGATTTTCATCTCTTTTCCAAACTCGTGTATTCGGTTGACCTGTCTTTTCTTCATCAGGATAGTAAACCGTCTTTAGAATGACAGCTCCAATATTAAAGAGTTTTCGGTTAAGAAGGAATGTTATCTTTTTTTCAAGTTGATCCAGATCAAAAGTTCCTGATACAGGGTCTATACATGTGGTAGATGCAACCGGTGATGCAGCTATAAAAAAAGGTGATTCAAATTCTTTACCTAAAAAAGTGGTTTTAAAGCTGTCATTCACCTCTTCTTTCATATTTCTTCTGGAAATATAGGCTCACCATTAGTTAAATCTTCGGTTCCATTATAAATTTTAACATTTTTAATGTCTTCTTTCTTTTTTATGCTATCAACGATAGATTTTAAGAAAACATCATGTGTCTCTATCAAATTCTTTTCGCTTATATCACCCACCTTGCCTATTGGATTGTGCGAAACTAATCTCAACCACCTATTCTTTTCATCTCCTTTGTTAAAATATTTCTTCAAATATATTAACTTATAAAAAACCTCTTTCGGAACACCATTTTGATGTTCGACAATGAAATAATTTTTTGGGTCATGTCCGGAAAGATTTTTAAGTTCCGCCTCTAAATCAAATTTTTTTATCCAATCTATTAATTTTTTTATTTCGTCTTTTTGTATCCAGATTTCTTTTAGATTCTTTCTTCCACGCTTAAAGGATGAAAATATTCTGACATAGGGTGTTGTTTTTTTTGAAAAGCCACCGCTTTGCAATTGCGAAAATATTGCATTAAAAAGTTGGATTCCAACATCTACCTCAGCAGCCCAAAAGTATTTTTCTCTTTCTGCTTTCAATTTTTCAAAACTAATATCAACTAATATTAAATCAGCTGGAAAGATTTCTAATATCGCTTCAAATTCAGTAGGGTCTTTTATGCCTCTCATAATAATATTTTTGCTTTTAACTTTGTATTTTATTAATGTATAAAACGGTAGAAAAGTCTTTGTGTAATCGCCCAAAACATCATCAATTATTAGAATAAACACGCTATTTTTGATTAATGCTTTCTCGTCTTCACTCAACCCGAAAAATATATTTAACTGCTCTTCACCCCTTTGTGGAATATTTTCATTTTCCTCATTCCCACCACTTCGTGATTCTTTTTTAGAAATAATCAATTTCTCAACAGAAGGATTTTTACCAGAGTGTGGATGCGCAACAATCTTGGAAATAAATCCTATGTCTTCAAATTGAGTTATATCTCTTATTTTTACAAAATTAGGCACGTCTCCCCTTTCAGGGGAAATGACTACTTTAAACTCACCAAAATATTCACAATCTTCAATCTCAGGTTTAATTACACCGTTAACATAAATATCATAATTATACTCTCCTTTTGATAGTAAGAGGTCTACTATCATAGAAATCATAAAACCTGTAGAAGAAAGCTTATTCTCATCCTTAAAATAACTCAAATCTTCATCAATTATAAAATAAAGTTGATAATCAGAAAACTTTGCAGAATAAAATTTGTAAAAATAGGAATCCTTTTGAGGGACCTCATAAAAACATGAGTCATCCAGTAATTTGCTTTTGGCAAATCTAAAATACCTTTCGAGGCTTGTTTTTATTTCTTCACCCCTTTTTGTATAGAATATTTTAATTTTATTCATCACTACTAAACAGTTTACCCCTCAATCTATTCAGACATTCATCAAGTGTGCAGAACCAGGAGTGGAAATCTGTTACTTCAAGTTCAGAGTTCAATTTGTTCCAGTCAAATCCGAAGATTTCTTCAACATCAGCCGATTCAATTGTCTTTCCATTATTCAATTTTTGAATCTTGCAATCCATCAGGCACATGAACTGGAGAATCGGGGAATCTTGGGATTTGAAGATTAAAGATTGAGGGTAGATTTTTTCTTTATTGAATGGAGCATCATTTTCATAATCCAATCCACAGATATTCAAAAGTATTTCCCAATATTTCTTTACATCCTCAATTTTCTTCTTTTCATCATCAATCAAATCAATAATCGCATCATTACCATTTGCTAATAGATTTGGATCTTTTGGTGGGACAGGAACACATTCAATTTTTCCCTTACCACCACACTCCATTGTCAATCTTCTATCTTCCTTTTTCTTCTCTTTATTACCAATCTTCCATCTTCCATCATCCATCTTCCCTTTAACGACCATATACCACAAATTCGCCAGTTTCTGCCGATAGTAATTTGCTGATTTACTTTCTAATACCTCTTTCAGGTAATCTTTGGCAATATCCTTCTTTTTTTCATCATTCCAACATTCCAAAATCCCCATCAAATCAATATCGAGCGGCAACCAAAGATGCGCGATGAGGTGGATGAGAAGGGTGAGGAATTTGTTTAACTCATTTTTTTTTAACTCGTCAATTACCCTGTAATCACATTTTTTTATTTTATCTACTATCTTCTCCTGTGTAGTATGGAAACCATATATCTTAAACTGTTTCCCCTCATCGGCTTCTCGCAATTTCTTTAAACTTTTATCCTTAGTCCACCTGTGAATCAATATTACTTTTATTTCTTTGGTCTTTGCAAATTTCAAATGACAGGAAGGCATTTCAGGATAGCTATCGTAATTTTCTCTTCCAATAAAAAACCAGTTCCCAATTTGCCTATAATTAATGGTTTCATCGTTACAGCGGAAAGAATCTTCTTCCTTATGTCGTTCCTTCTCAATCTTATTAAATATCGCTTCACAAATGACAAGAACTTTGTAATTGTTCATTTTAACACTCCCCAGAATACCTTATATTTCTTTTCTAAAATATCATTATCGTTAGCTTTAAGAGCTCTTATAAACACAGATCTGTCTATTTGCCGGCTATTTGCCCATAAGCATTTTAGAAGTATTTCCTTGCTTAAAGGTTTTGCTCTACCAGTAACTATCCTTATATAGGGAGGTAAATTTCCAGGTTTAATATCATATAACCCTTCCTTTACATCTAACATTCCCAAATGGAATACAACACAGTCGTAATCTTTTAAATCATGAAAATTATCTTTATCTTCAGAAACTACAAAGATGTTAATCTCTTTCAGTTTCCTCAACTCACTTTCAAATTTATCATGTAGCTCATTATCAATTATTAGAATCTTAAAAGCCAGGATAGAACATATTTCCAAGTCAACTATCTTTTTCTTTACATCATCAGCATTTTTTAAAAGAGGTGAACACTTGGACCCAAAATATCTGAATATCCTATAAGAAGGCTCATGGTGAAAAACTAATTTTACAGCGTTGGAATGATTGCATTCTTCTGAATGGGAAAAATGAAACTCTGGAGCAATAGCATTCTCTCGGCAATTAATAAGTTGTTCTATTTTATTCCAATATTCCATTTGCCACGCCTCTTGCCATTTCTTGTTCACCTTATCGCAAAACTTAATTACTATACCTCTATCTTTAAATATCTTCTCCCACCATTTTTCAAGCAATAGGGAATACTTTCCTTGTTCACTACCACATCCATTATATTCGTCTTCGGTGATAAAAATGCTTCTTTTTTTAATCCAATCTTCCCATCTTTTCATCGATTCATCTTTGTTTAAATTCAAATCTCTTTCGTTCCCTAACCAGCAGAGTTTTTGTGGCAGGACATCCCAGTTTTGCAATATAAAATCGATATCTTCGAGATTAACAACGAGAAAATCAGGTTTTACTTTCTTACCCGAGCTTATCTCGTTGATTGTTCCTCTATCCCCTTTGTCAACATATTTTGCTAAAGGTATTTTGAATCTATATCCTAATTCTTCCCCGTCTTTGAAAGCTTCCAAATTTTCTTTGCCAGGCAATCCCAAATTTCTTCCAATTAGTATATTGGCGCATATTTGCATTTCTTTTATCCCTGGGTTGTCAAAATCAGTTTTCCCTTCAGCATCAATTATCTCACTGTTTTCAATAATGTCATTAATGTCATTTACCTTTTCATCAATAGAATCAACAATATAATCAGACTTTATTTCAATAATTACGTCTGTATTGTCTTTTTTAACAGAGAATTGAATAGTGGGTCCATTTTCTGCTTCTTTATCATCGGAACGTGGTTTGCAGTGTTTTAGAACATTTCTTGCATAATTTTCAAAAATAATATAAATAGCATGGACTCCTATTTCTCCATATCCTGGACTTATAATTAATTCCTCATCGCATTTAGGGCCATTTACCCACACATTTTCTCTGCAGCTTGCCTCTGCAAAGAATTTTCTGAAGAGTTTAGCCCCTTTGTTTTCATTTAGATACTTTAAGGTATCGTTTAAATTAACTTTGCCCTCAGAGATTGGGTCATATATATTAATAATATTTAATAAAGCGGTTTTTTCATTTATGTATTGAAGATATTCTTCAATCCCATCCATATTTTTCTTTATTCTCGGAATTACGTGCGAACCATGATGGTGAGCAAAATTTCTTATCATAATGGCAGCGACAGCGGAGCGGAGGGCATGTTTACGTGAAATTAGATGGTTTTGTTCGATTTCATTGTGAATAAAGAACGCAGACACGAGCAACTTAAGTAATTCCACTTCATCTGACTCCAAGTTTTCCTTAAGAAAAATACTAATACCGGATGAGGGATGCTTACCTACTATATGAACAGGTTGATAATAAATACATTTTGCATCCTTTATAACCGATATGATACTAATAAGTGAGTAAAGAAAATCACGCCTATCTTTATCCTCTAAAGATTTAAAGTATTCCTGGTTTTTCAAAGTACCTTCTAAAAACATTTTTATTGCGTCGTCTGTCTCACTCATTGTTTTTATTGTTATAGTTATTAGGTCGTTGGCCTCATCGTATGCGTAGGCAAAACGGTTATTTTTTTTAATTAGTAAACCTGAGCGTTGAGTATTTTCCTTCTCAGGTATGATTTTACTATATACAATATCTCTAACGGAAGCCTTTATTTTAAGTTTTTCGCGGTTTTCTTGATCATTTTTCCACCACTGCTTTATTTGATCATTTTTTACATTTGCCGGATAGTAAAAAATTTCAGCTTTCTGGGGTTTAATCCAACTATTAGTTAATCTATTATAAATAAGTAAAGTAAAAAATAATATTTTATTTGAGATATTGCAATCAATCAATTTGAGATTTTTAAAGAATTCCTTCGCGGACTTATATATAGATTCTACATTACTTATATCGAATTGAGGATTGTGGAGGTAAGTATTAATGATGCGAATTAAATTTTTTTTACACATTTTAGTGCAATAGCTATTACTTCTGCTTCTGTCAATCCAAGAAGCTGGATTCTTCTGTTGTAATCTTCAATAAGACCGGATAGTTGTGAAGTTATCTGTTTCATTTTTCTCATCGACACTTCGCGGATACGAGACCGAAACTCAGTAAATAAATTTTGATTCATATCGATTTCATGTTTTTTTAGAATTTCTTTCAATACTGTTCTCCCACTATGTTTTCCATAAATGAATTTACGCTCCCTTTCCAGATCTTCAGAAGGAATTGCCTCAAACGCCCTTGGTTTCTTTTTTATCATATGAATCGGTATTCCACTTTCGTACCTATATAAGAAATTACCTTTTATAGGTGATATAGGGGATATAGTAATTCCAGTCAATTTTTGCAGTTTACTTGACAAGTTCAAAACTTCTTTTATATTTATGTCATTATCAATGTGAAGTAAATATTTGCAACCAACAGCAACCTCACATAAATCTGCAATTCCGCTTCTTTCTCCGTATCCATTGATTGAAACTACAGGTATATCTGCGCCGGCTTCAATTGCTGCCAATGTATTAGCTGTTGCCAACCCAAAATCATTATGACAATGAATTCCAATTTTAGTTCCATTTGGAAGCAATTTCTTATAATAGCTAATATTTTTAAATATTTGTAATGGTGTAAGTATCCCAATTGTATCGCAGTACAGAACCATGTTTACTTTTTGCTCTTGCAATAAGTCTTGAGTAAATTTAATCAGTTCCTCAATAGGAGTACGGCTCGCATCCGCTAAGACAAGGTTAAAAGCAATATTTGAATCTCTGAATAACTTTAGAAGTTCTATAACTTCTCTCTTTATCGTCATTATGCCTTTCGACATCATTGTGTTGCTAAATTGCTCGTTTGCAGGAATCAATAAATTACACGTCTTAATACCTAAATTATGAGCCTTTTTTACTTCATCAATGGATATAAGCACAGTTACGCTAATATAATCTAAAAGATTATTTTTCTTAAGTAAATGAATAGAATCTAATTCCAAATTCAATATACCTAATTCAACATTTGCTATTCCAGCTTTTACTAAACGTTCGACTATCCTTTTCTTTTCCATTGCATCAAAACAAATCCCAGCCATCTGTTCACCTTCGCGAAGCGTTGAGTCGAAGAAAGAAATTTTCCTATTGGTTTCCATTATTTAACATTCCTCCATATGTTAAATTCCAACATATGTTCATACTCAGTTAATTCATAAATATCAATTTCTTTTATTCGACACCACTTTTGCATCTCCTTATAAAGCTTTTCTTTTTGCTCGCTACTAATACCATATCCTAAAGCATGTATACATCCAACTTTTATCATTTCCAAAAATTTTAAATAAGAAATTTGACTTGCAAATTTTACCGAAAAGGTATCTATATGCTCCCACGACTCCTCAAGAAACGCCGATATTCTGGACAGATCAAAAACCATTTGTAAACTTTTATCAAATTCAATTCCCATATTTTCCCTTATATTATAGTATTCACGCCAAAAATCAGCAAAGTCGGTAGCATTTCCATCAATGGAACCACACATCTCCTTTATCAACATATCATTTTGGGATACTATACAGAGAATACCTAATGATCGTAAAATCCTCTGCATTTCTGTCAAAGTGAACTGATAATTAACCAAACAATGCATTACACCACTCAAAATCGCCAAATCAAAATAACTAGTTGGAAAGGGTAATCTAAAATCCATATCGGCATAACCATAAATTAGTTTATTGTTTTTTACATAGTTAACAGCAATGGGGTCCTTCCATAACTTTTTTTCAAAAGATCTCAACATAGGCGGTGAATTGTCAATACCTACAATTTGCCAGGTTACGAACGACTCAGATAAAATATTAGGTATGCTTAAAGTAAAATTACCTGTTCCAATTCCACCATCAAATACATGGAACTTTTCTTTATTTTCAAAGAAAGATAGTATCTTCGAAAGTGAAGAAGTTAGTTTATCTGTTTTTAGAAAATCACGTGTTTTATCAAAATATTTTACAACATCTTCTTGCAGATAAATGTGATTTTTTCTCTGGTAAAAGGTCTGATTATAATCAAGTTTATATTTATCCTCTGTTTGTAGTAAAAGAGTCATACCCTATCTAATCCGCTTCTACAATAATTGAATCCTTTATTGTAGCCGGTGACAATTGGACACTACAGTCTCCATTATTTAGAATGGTAATATCACCAGATACACCCGAGTAAACTCGTGTGGAGTAAAGTTGCTTGCGGAACTCATCTGCTTTGTTTGCAGATAGTTTACTTAACACCTGAGCCATAATTACTGCAGCATCATATAAGAAAAGTGCGTCATAATTAGGATTTCTGCCGAATCGCTTAATATATTGCATTACAAACTCTTTAGTACGCCCAGACTGATTCGATGGAATACTCATCGTTGGGACAATAAATACAGGGGATTCTTCCATTTTAATTAAGGCTTCTATACAGGCAGGCCATGTTGTTGCCATAGATGTAATAAATTCTTGCTTAATATCCATCTCACGTGCCTGTTTTAAGAAAGTCGGGATATCTGCAGGATAACCCTCAAATATAATCACATCGACATCTAAATTCTTTAACTTTATGATTAACGGCTTAAAGTCCTTTTCCCCAATTCTGTACTCACCTGAAAATATAATTCTTCCAAACCCAGTATACAGACTATCAAAAATAGTGTAAATAATCTGACCAAACTCGTTATTTGGATAAATAAAAATACACTTCTTAAAATTATGTTTTCTACAATACGCAACAATCTCTGCAATTTCTTGCTCTGAATTTGGGCTTATTCGGAAAATATTTTCTCCATCAGTTATCCCGGGCGTTGATGTATTTGCAAACATTACTAACTTTTTTTCTTTAATTATTGGTTTGGTTGCTAAGATTGAAGGGGAAGTTGAAACAAGAAAATATTTTATATTATCTATATTTACAAATTTCTGGACAATACTCACTGCTTCTTTTGGGTCGCTTTTTGAATCTTCAATAATGATATTCACTTTTATTGATGAATTTCTTAACATTTTATCAATCCTTTTTTTGGCAAGAAGCAACGCTTCACGTTCCGGTTCACCAATAACTGCTAATGGTCCCGTCAACGGCAATATCGCTCCGATTTTGATGACTTTTGATTCCTTTTTACAACTTGTAAAAAGGAAGATTCCTGAAACAATAGCTATCAGGGCTATTAAACCGATAATTGAAATAATTTTATGGTTTTTCATAATTGCCTCCTTTCACTGAACATTATATGCAAAATCTGTGCCAATGTCAAGCAATTGACCTGAAAATTATATATTCTTTGTAAACCTTTTAATTGTAAGCATTTGCACAGTTTCATTTCAAATAATTTTAAAATTTTGAACACTTAAAATGTGATATATTTGTATCATCTTTATGTGATAATTTCGCACCATCTTCTGTCCTCAATTTAATATTGACTTTTTAATATCTTATGTTATAATTTAGTCACATATGGTTCGACTATTGATATTGGATGATGATATAGATTTTGTCCAGGAACTTGCTAACTCCCTTGGGAGAGATTTTATTATCGAAAAAGCTTATTCACCTGAAGACTTTGATAACATCTTCGAGCCTTACCGTTTTGATGTCATCCTTCTCGACATCCGGCTCAGTGAAGAACTGAGGGACAGGACCGGACTTGATATCTTAAAAAGGATAAAGGAACAGAATCCTGACCTTCCGGTCCTGGTTATGACCGCCTACAGTGATGTTGATATTGCGGTCGAAAGTTTGAAACTTGGTGCAGAGGATTTTATCCAAAAAAATAAAGTAAGAATCGATGAGTATCGGTTGCTCATAAATAATCTTTTTAAAACTGGACGTTTGAAACGGAAAGTTTCCACCTTAGAGTCAAGGCTGAAAAAGATTGACCCCTGGAAAATAATTGGGCAAGACCCCAAAATGATCGAAGTACGAAGGAAGATTAAACTTGTTGCAGAAGAAGGAAAGGCAACTGTTATGATTACTGGTGAGACCGGAACCGGTAAGGAACTGGTTGCAAGAGCGATTCATCGGGAAGGGGTGAGGAAGGATTGTCCCTATGTAGTTGTAGCTCTGGCTGCCCTTAATAAAGAGACTATATCGAGCGACCTTTTCGGCCATGAAAAAGGAGCCTATACTGGTGCAACCCAGCGCAGGATTGGTTTTATCGAAGAGGCGAACACCGGGGTTATCTTTCTCGATGAAATTGGAGACCTTGATCCCGATATCCAGGTGAAACTTTTGAGGGTGCTCGAAAGTGGTGAATTCACAAGACTTGGTGGTAACCGGCCAATCCGGGTCGATGTTCAGTGGGTTATGGCCACCCACCGGGATTTTGAGGACCTGATTAAGAAGGGACGATTCCGGGAGGACCTCTACTACCGGCTCAAGTCCTTTGAAATCCATCTGCCTCCGCTTCGGGAAAGGAAAGGCGACATTCCTCTTCTGGTCGACCATTTTATCCATTTCTTTCGGGAACGGGGAAGAACTGAAGTGGAAGAGATAGACTCAGAAGCAATTGTGCATCTCACCAATTATCACTGGCCCGGTAATGTTCGGGAACTGCGCAATGTTATTGAATACGGCCTGCTGCAGGCTCGCTATGCAAAAAGTAAAGTTTTGAAATCCGGCTATCTCCCAGAGCGAATTACTGGTAAAGAAAAAAGAACATATTTTGAAATTCCAGAATTCCCTATCGACATAAATCAAAAATTGGCGGAACACGAACTTACCTATATCGAAGCCGCATTGAAAAAGACCGGCAAGAAGACCAAAGCCTGGAAGATCCTTGGATACTCGAATCGTTTCGCATTGAGGAGAAGGGTTCAGACCATCTTCAGAAAATATCCTGATTTAATGGAAAGGTTCCCTGTTCTCCGTCAAAAATTCTCTTAATATAGATATAGGGTAGATACAGCCGGGCGGGGACGCCCGGCGAGCTTCTTCTGTATTCCTGCTTGCTTTTCTCCCAACTGAGCGGCATTTTGTCCCGAGGCACCGCAGGTCGGGACGACCTGCGGGCTGAATAAATAAAAACGACCTGCAGGCAGGAATGGGTGGCTGGTGGCGAGGATGCCGCCGGCGCTAGAAATTGTAGGACGCCCGGCAAGATTTTTGTAGCCGAGGGGCGTCCCGGCCTGACGGGCCGCGGGTCCGCCACCAGCGCTTTAAATTGTAGGGTGAGCTGAGGGGTGTCTTGTCCCTATCGAACGGGTTCTTAAAATTCGAGGGGAGAAGATGTAAGAGGTTCAAAGAATCGGGATTGCCCCTGGCGGTATTTTCACTGCTGCAATCAATATAAGAACAAACTCGTTGCATTTAATATTCTGTTCCCGGTTCAATAGATTCAGGGATGTAGCCTAAAAGAGAATGTGGACATTTTATCACCTCATATTTATCTGACAGGTGGGGCATTTTGTCACCCCAGTAAGTATCTCCGACATAGGTTGGGTCAAGGATATAATAGTCGTCAATCCTGATTCCCCGGTTGGAGAGAATTTTCTTTGCTCCTGATGTCCTGGGTTTGAGTGCTAAAGCCATATGAGTAGACCATTCAACAAATACAATATCATCAAAGGAATAATTAAGGACTGAGTGTAGAAGGGTATAAAGGAAGACACTCCGGCCATCACAATCGTTTTTCTCCTCATATAATTGCCAGCTGACACTTTTGAGCGGAGTTTCGGCTACATATTTAAAAACATCATCAGATTGACAGAATTTCAAGAGGAGATTTACCTGGTTATACTCATCCATCTTTTTAGTGATTGCTTTTAAGGTATCAATGAACCCGATATTTTTGAGTTCCTGGCAGCCGCTGAAGACTATTCCGAAGAGACAGACAGGAAAATTTTCAGCAAAATGGAATTGTTCGAATGGAATCATAATTGGAATGTGGTATTCAGTTTCCTGATATTGCCATTTTAGTTCTCGCTGATGGATGCGACCTGAAAAGTTCGGAAGATTCTTTATAATCGGTAAAGGTTTTAAACCAATCGTTTTTGGTCCGGAACAATAAAATGATTCATCTTTCTTACCATTTTTCTTGAGTCCAACCGGGGTTGTAGTATCGAACTCTTTTAAGTAATATCTAACCTCTCCCTTTTCTATCCAGGAACTGCTCCGAACCAACCATCCAGAAGCAAGGTTTACCCCGAGATATGCCTTATTCTCATTGTAGAAGAACTTCACATCCCAGCCCAGTTTCTGCATTACGACCGAGGTTGCGATTACTCCACTCAGGTCATTTCCAACCTGCCGACTCAGGATTTCATATATTGAGTGACATCCTTCTTCTTCAGTTTGAATAAAGGTGGAAAAGAGTTCGATCAGAAAGAGCATCTGGCTGAAAGGACAATCTTCAATCTTCAGTTTTGTGAACATTGTTTTTATCGAATTTAAGAACTCATCGGATACCTGATGCCAATCAAGTTCATAACATTTCATAGGGTTTGAAACCTGAGGAAACGCTGAAACACTGATAGGTTTAAGCGTTATCACCTTACCAAAATAGTTAATCTCAACCGGCCCCACATTCTCTACCGGGCTGTCCTCTACCAATTTATTTCTCAGAAGTTTTTCTATCTTCTGTCTTATTTCTTTTATATTTTTCTGGGTGAAGCCAACCTCTTTCAAAGCCACTTCCCCGTGTTGGTCAAAAAGAAATAAGGTCGGAATCGCCTTAATCTGGAATTTTTCCTTAATTTCATCATCAGCTATTATAATCGGATAAGGAATCTGCTCTTCTTCGAGAAATTTTTTCAAAGCAACAGTATCTTCGTCCAGGGATACACCAATCACCATAACACCTCGTTGTTTGTAATCGTTGTAAATTTCTGAAATGTAGGGAATCGCCTGACGGCAAGGAGGGCACCAGGTCGCCCAAAAATCGAGAAGGACAATCTTCTCTTTAAGACTATCTTCAGTGTTTGATGAATCTATATCACTGCAAACCGATACGATTTCTCCTGGTTCAGGAGCAGGCTTCTTCCCGGCATTTTCGGTTTTAGTAATGCGTTCTTTGATTTCTTTAATATAAGAACTTAGTCTGGATTTGAGCGCAGTCCGGTGTTGATAGAGCAGATACCCCACTCCGATAAGGATAAGAATCAATAACAGATAAGAAATCCCTTTTTTCATCTCTTCACCTTCAAAAATATTTTACCAGAATTATCCATTTTATCCTGTTCAAATTTTTTAATCTCCTGATTCCATCCCAGTACACGCATTTTATCCGCGTCATATCACCAAAAGGTTCCCCGATAATCTCTTAGAATCGACCCCCTGAGCTGATAAAGCCCATGGAAATGATACTATCGATATCAATAAAACTATTTTATAATCAATTTTAAGCCAATCTCTGAAGAAATTTTCAAAATTATGTTTCATAATATTGTTTTAATTGTTTCTCAATTACTCTTGTTCAATATTCTTAATGGCTAAAAGCATAGGCTACCGCCCTTGTCAGTTACACTGTAATCCTTAAAATTTGAATTACAGAGATGCTGACCCCATAACCACACACCGTATTTTTCATACATAATCTAATAATTCAATATAACTACTATTTTTGCCTGCTCAATTAATTATTTAATCAACTGTATAACCCTGTTTAACCATTCTGTTTTTTTATCTTGTATCTGCGCATTTTGCGGAACAGGGTGGAGCGGTTGATTTTAAGAATTTCTGCCGCCTTGCTGATATTCCAGTTGACAAGATTAAGCACCGCAATAATATAGTTCGCCTCAGCCTGCCGGGTAACTTCACGAATCCCCATGTCAATATCAAAACGCATCGAAATCATCAACAATCTATAATGCAAAATTCGTGCCAGGGCACCGGTTTTTCAGATTCTAAAAAGTCTTATGCAATTTCAGGAGTTTTTTTGTTTAAAAGGATTTTAGTCCGGTGATTTTATTTATTTAGAGATAAAAAATGTTGCAATCCGGCAACAGCATATTTCGGTGATATCATAAAAATTTCTGGAAGTTGTTTATAATTCAGCGTTTGTGGTTCATAACAAATGTTGCATTTTGACAACAGCGTTGTTGCAAAATTACAACATAGGAGTTTATTTGGCTGGTTCTGCAGGTCGGGACGACCTGCTAGCTGATATAAAATAATGAGGACGACCTGCTAGCTGATATAAAATAATGAGGACGACCTGCGGGCTGAAATAGGTGGCTGGCGGCGAGGACGCCGCCAGCGCTGGAAAATGTAGGACGACCTGCGGGCTGAATAAATAAGGACGCCGCCAGTGCTGGGAAATAGAAAAAATAGAGACGACCACCATAGAAATATAAAATATCCTGCTGACTTTTTATGTTACACTTCAACGATTGAACAAGTATAAACATAACGGCGGCAACAAATTTTATCATTTTTACAATTAATTAATTGACAAAATACAGAATCGGAAAATTGATGATATGGGTAATCCCGGGGAGGTTTCTGAATCAATAAAAACCTCTCAGAAAGTTCAGTGACGGATGCAATTTTTTAATCTTTACTTAGTGCGGAATATGATATTTTTTAATATAACGATATAGGGTGCGCCTTCCAATACCAAGAAGTTCTGCCGCCTTTTTTACATTGCCATTTGTAGCATTCAGGGCCTCAATTATAGAATCCCTTTTCAGATCCTTTAATGGTATCAAACCAAATCCCCTGGTATTGAAACCCAGATCCTGCATAGTTATTAATCTCCCCTTAGAGAGCACAACCGCCCGTTCAATTACATTCTGCAGTTCCCGAACATTGCCGGGCCAGAAGTGTTCAGTCAATGCTTTTATCGCATCATTCGTAAATCCATCAATCATTTTGTTCATCTCTTTTTTATAACGATTCAGGAAGTGCTGGGCGAGTAATGGAATATCCCTGACCCTCTCTCTCAGCGGCGGGACTTCAATGCGTAAGACATTTATTCTGTAAAACAGGTCTTTTCTAAATCTTCCTTCTTCAACCTCAATCTCTAAATCTTTATTTGTCGCAAAAAGAAATCGCACATCAATCCGTCGTGCTTTGGTTTCACCCAATCTTCTTATGATCTTTTCTTCAATCGCCTCAAGAAGCTTTGCCTGAAAAGAGAGGCTGGTATTGGTGATTTCATCAAGAAAGACGGTGCCGGATTCTCCAGCCTCTAAAAGACCCATCTTATCACTCACCGCACCGGTAAACGCCCCCTTTTTATGTCCAAATAGTTCGGATTCTAAAAGTGTTTCTGGTATTGTGCCGCAATTTATCGTCAGAAATTTCTTATTTTTCCGTTCACTTTTATAATGAATCAATCGGGCGATCATTCCCTTACCGGTTCCGGTCTCACCGGTTATCAAAACCGGTGAATTCGTCCGGGCAACATTTTCAATCAGACTGTAGACCTTTTTCATCATAGCAGATTTTCCGATGATATACCCGCTGCCGATAGCCTCAATTAATTGATTTTTCAGAAAGATATTCTCTTCAGTAATCTTCTGGAAGATAAAAGACTTTTCAATTACCGAACTGAGAATTTTTGCAATCGTAAGAAGAAATTCTTTGTCCTGGGGACCGAATATGCCGCTCTTTAATCGTGAATCAAGGTAGACCGCGCCAATTACATTCCCGGAAATTGATAACGGTATACAGATAAGGGAACGAATTTTGTTGAGACGCACACTCTTCTTTATATTGAAGTCCGGGTCTGACAGGGCATCATATGTAAAGATAATCTTATTTTTCTGAAGTTCTTTTATCGCGGTTGTAGAAAATCCCGTGGCATCTTTTATTGTGGTTTGGTCAATATTCTGCCCCGCGGCAAATTCCATACCCCGGGCAGTTTTGATAAATAGTGCCCCCCGTTCTGCATTGGTGCTGCGGATTAGAGTATCAAGAACGCGCTGAATAAACCCCGGTTTACCAAGATAGCCGCTTATCAATTCTGCAATCCTGGTAAGGGTTTCAAGATAACCCGATGATATCGCCTTTTCAGAATATTTCCGAAGCAGGGTCAAAAAAAGTTTATCCTGAAGTCGACGCGTCTGCTCAAACTCATTTTTTGCACCAATGCTGCTAAAAATATTCTTTATCTCAACGATTTCTTTGGCTGCCTTTGTAAGCCCGCTTGATTTATGGACCTTCGGAAGCAGGATTTCAATCTTTATTCTCTTAAGAAATGCATAGTCGAACAGACAGCCGATATTTTTAAGTCTGTTTAAAGATTCTTCAATGTCCAGATTCCCTGATAACTTAAGCCGGTATCGATTCAGTTTCAAATAGATGTCTGCCATACAATATTCCCGACTCAGGGGATGGGCGATTTTGATTAATTCCCGGGCAAACCTGAGGGATTCATTAAAATCGTCCCTTTCATAAAAATGTCTTACCGCAACCGAATATACCCCGACCCGCATTTGAATCATATTTTTCTGCTCTGAGATAAATTTCAGCGCCTGATTCAATGACTCTTCGGCCGCAGCTTCTTCACCAAATTCTGAAGAGAGCAATGTCTTTATCAAGAGATAATAAAAGCTTTTCTGGATACTTTTCTCTAAACCCTTAATCAATTTTTTGGCTGCGTCAATCTCGCCTATTTTGTAGTATACTAAACTGAGAATCGCAATGGCGTCAGGATTATCAGGGTCAATGTCAATCGCCTGTTTTAGAAGTTTAACGGCGGTGTTGTATCTACTCAATTCGTCATTAATACTGGCTAAGGTAATCAGACCGCGTATAAATCTATCTTTTTTATTCAACTGCCTCGCCAGAAAAATAAGTTCTTTAAGCACCCGCTGTGCGGTGTCATAATCGCTTACAAAAATGTAAAGGCTCACCTGATTCTCCATACTGATTAAAAGTGCGTTATAGAGCCGACAGCGTCGGAATTCCTTTACCGCTTCATCAAGATAGTACTTCGCCTTTTCAATGTCTATCCTTTGTTGATAAAGAGAACCCAATAGATTGGCGGTATATGCATACTGTTTGTTAAGGTGGTGTTTTCGTGTAAAATCAAGATTTTTATTGGCGAGACGCACGACCTGATCAAACTTGTTTTCAAACCATTCCAGGGATGCCTGATAATAGAGCACCTCGGCAATCATCTCAGGCTTCTTAATATCTTCTGCCAGTTTGGACAACTTATTCAAGATATCGCGAGCCGCCTTAAATCGGCGAAGGTTCATCAGGGAGTAGGCATAGCGCATTGCGATTTTGAGGTATTCTTCAGAATTCGGCTCGGCGGTTAATTTTAAGGCACGATTTAAAGAATGGACGGCATCTTTATATTTACCGATTGAGGAATAGGCACGACCCAGACCGGCATAGATCGAATAGAGCAACTTTTTATGGAGACGCGCCTTTTTGTAGTATTCAATAGCCTTTTCATTGTTACCCATAATCTGATAGATATCAGCGAGCTTAATCAAAATTTCTGCCCGGTTTACTCCTTTATAATTCAAAAGTAACTGATAATATTCAATCGCTGAATTATAATCATAAATATCCTGTGCCAGATGTGCGGCAAGACCGATATATTTTTTCGCCTTTTTTTTGATATTAAGTTTGCTGCAAAGTTGAGCCAGAATTGGAATATAATTTATATCCCGGGGTGAGACCTTTTCTATCGATGAGATCAGGGCTTTGCCAATTTTGTGATACTCATCCGAAGAGATAGATTTCATAATTACATCACCGATGATTTGATTGGCAAGATACAGGGTTTGTTTATTGTTGAAAACACCTTCCCTTATCAGGTCCAGGTATTTGATCTGTTCCAATGCCGGATTTCCCTTGCTTCCGAAGATATTATATAAGACGGCTGATTCTATTGGATGACCGGCAACCGTAAGATATTTTAATATCAATAAATCCTCTTCATTCAACCGGACAATCCTCGGGCTCAAAATTTTTTCTAATTGTTGGGGCAGGGTAATCTTATCCAGGGATTTAAGATCAATCTGCCACCGATTCTCCTGATATGACAGGATATTCTTTTCAAAAATATGTTTCAGAATCTCGCAGATAAATAGTGGATTACCGCCGCTATTCCTGTACAGCCAGCTGATAAAATCCCGATATCTTTCAGTTTCAAAAGAGAAGAAAGTCTTTTTCAGTAAATTTTCTATCGCTTCAGAATTAAATGGTTTTAATTTATAAATCTGAAATCCTAAATCTTTTATTCTATTATCCGCAACCGATGTGCCAATCAAAAGAATATTCTTGTTTTTTATGCCGTAGCCGATGTAACGGAACAGGGCAAGTTCATAATCAGTGAGTTTACTGAGGTCATCGACCATTATAATCAATTTTTTATCTTCGGTAAATTTTATTAAATATTGGTTTAACTCTTCGAATAGTTGAAATTTACCTTCTTTGTCTTTGGTTGTTAATTTCTTACCAAGAAAATTTTCTAATGCATTTACAAGATTGATCCCTTCCTGAGAGATATAAAAGAAAACTCTCCAGTGTCGGGTAAGGAATCTGTATTTGAGCTCCTGTAGTAATCGGGTCTTTCCTGAACCGCGGTCGCCCTCAATGATTAATGCTTCGCCTTTTTTTATAATTATATCATTGAAGAAATCCGGAATAACAAATCCGGTACTCGGTAATTTTACCCGGTAAGAAAAAGGTCGAGTTTTCTTTTCATCAAGGAGATGTTTTAATGTCTGATGGATTTCCGGCAGGGTGGGCCTCAGTCCCATATCCTCCCAGACAAGTCGAATCAGAATATTCTTGAATTCCTCAGGGATATCCATCGTCTCAAGGTTGGCATCAACATATCGCTTGCCGGTCAATATTTCGATGATGATAATACCGAGGGAATAGAGGTCGCTGCGTTGATCGATTCCGGTTCCCTTAATAACCTCAGGCGCGAGATAGCCGAATGTTCCGGCTGGTGTAATAATCTGAGACGGCATTACCGCAAATCCAAAATCTATCAACACCGCCTTCTTTTGTTTATCATCATAGATAATATGCTCCGGCTTCAGATCCGCGTGGATAAATCCCCTGTTGTGAATAACCCTCAGGGCATTAATTATTTGAATAATGGCGCGCAGGAATCTTTTCGAAAATTTCTTAAATGCCCTATTTATTGGCCGCCCCGGGATGTATTCAAAGATAAAATAGGCGTTGCCATTTTTTGTAATATCGTAGTCATATACCGGCACAATGTTCGGATGTTTGAATTGCTTGAGAATCTGATACTCGCGGCCGATTAATTCATTGCATTCTTTACAATTATACCGGGCAATCTTAAGTCCCATTATTTTTTTCTCTTTATCGACTACTTTGTAAACTACTGAATAATTACCTTCCCCGAGTTTTTCGACTATTTTATACTGTGCCGGCAAGATTAATCTTTTTGCCATAAGAATAGTGTATATAAGTTTTTAAAATTGTCAATGGACATCGTCATTCGTTATATGGTGTCGATGCCCAACAATTTACAACGATGGGGATGTTTTTTCTGTTCTGCATCGGGTATTGTAAAAATTTGTGTGTAAATTTTAATCAAACACGACATAACGGCGATCCTTCCATTTTTGATTATAATCGTTGAATAGAGCATACACAATTCTATTACAACTGTCAATATTAGAAAATTGC
>JALVOT010000009.1:0-27732 GCA_027026255.1 Caldifarciminota bacterium
GAGACTATTGGTATTCAGTATTATTATAATGGGGTGTATGATACTTTAGCGGTGCGGGTGGTGGATTCTTTTGCGATCAAGTATACGACATATCCTCCGGATGAGGTTGATGTGGCGGAGGGTTCTGGTGTGAGTGGTGTATTTTGTGGTGTGGGATTGGGGTCGGTGTATCCGAATCCTGGGTTTGGTTCGTTTGTGATAAGTTATGGTTTAGTTGTGGGTGGTGATATTTCTTTGCGGGTTTATGATGTTTCGGGTCGGTTGGTTCGGACGTTGTGTTGTGGTGTTGTTAAGCCTGGTTATTATCGGGTGGTTTGGGATGGTTTGGATGATGCGGGTCGGATGGTTGGTGCGGGTGTTTATTTTGTGCGTTTTGATGCGGGTGATTATCAGGCGGTGAAAAAAGCCGTTCTGTTAAGATAATTTAAAAAAGGGGCGGAAGTTCCCCATATTATTTAAGAAAGGAGGTTTAAATGAAATCAAAACTATCTTTTTTATCGAGCTTCCTACTTGTTCCGGTGATTATGCTGGCGGGTTCAATACAGTATACATTTCACTTTTCAAGGGATGATTTAGGTTTTTCCACCTATAACGGCTATGATGTATTAACGATAAAAAACGGGGTGTCTAATACTGAGATAGGGAAGCCTGGTATTCCGTTTATCGTCGCCAACTTTGTTATTCCTTCTGATGCCGAGATAGAGAATGTGCAGGTGATTTCAAAGAAAACAGAAGTGCTGCCCGGAGTTTACAATATTTGTCCGGTTCAAAAGCCGCGTCCGATTTCCAGTAAAGAGGAGATACCTTTTGTTGAACCGGCACCGGAAATTTATGGTTCGAATGACCTGTATCCTGAGAAGGATGTTGTTTCATTCCCTTCGGGCTCAATGGGTGGTTACCGGATAGCTGGGATATTTATTAATCCGGTGAAGTATCTTCCGGTGGAGAAAAAATTGATTCTGACGACAGAGCTCAGCATAGAGATTCAATATACGCGCGGGGTTCGTAAATCGATTTCGCTTACTACGAAACAGAAAGAAGTTTTTAGTCAGGGTGTTAGTGCAATTGTTGTGAACCGGGATGATATTAAAAGATTTGCGCCGCCTGTAAAGAAAAATCCTCCGCGGGCATGTGAGTATGCTATTATTACAAGCCAGGCTTTACAAGCTACCTGGCAGCGTCTGGCGGATTGGAAGACGGCGGCTGGTTATTCGGCCCGGGTATTTACTACGGAGTGGATATACTCAAACTTTCAGGGAGCAGACAATCAAACCAAGATAAGGAATTTCTTAAAGGATTACTATACGAATGAGGGACTTATATATGCGGTACTGGGCGGAGATGTTGCGATAATTCCGGAGCGGGATGCATACAGCACTATTACTAATCCATATTATATTGCCTCTGATTATTACTATTCTGATTTAGATGGAACCTGGGATGGAAATAACAATGGGAAGTATGGTGAGGCAAGCGGTGATGGTATTGATGGTTATTGTGATATTTATGTTGGACGGCCGTCGGTTGACGATCCAACCGATATAAACAATTTTCTCCATAAAGATTCTATCTATATTTATAACCCACCTTCTTCCGCCATTAAAAAAATTCTTCTTCCTTCTGTATACCTTTTTTCGAATTATCACGGCAGAATTGTTAATGATGCAATTGGAAATATGTTTCCGACCTGGACTGTAACGAAACTTGAAGACCAGACTGCTCCAGCCGTAAGAAATGCATTGAATGACAATTATAACTTTATGCATGTAGCAGCACATGGTGATGAAAATGGCGTATATACAGCAAATATGGATGCAGTATTCACCAAGGATGATATACCGCACCTTACAAATACAATGCCGACGATTTTTAATTCTATTGCCTGTTATCCTGGTGATTTTGATGATTATGACGATTGTTTTGCTGAGGCGTTGGTTACGGATGAACATGGTTGTGTGGCGACGATATTGAATTCAAGATATGGCTGGGGACATCCACCTGCAATGGGTCCGAGTGAGAGGTTGGATACTTGCTTCTACAGTGTGGCACTCAAGGATACATTTCATATCGGGATAATTCATGCTGCAACATTGAATCACTTTCGTAATCTTATCTGGAATAATCCTGGAGATATATACTGGCATTGGTGTGGAGTTGAACTCAACCTTTTCGGCGATCCGGAAATGAGCGTCCATCTTTCGGAACCAAGTGGTCAGGATTGGGTGACCCATAACTTTGCTAATGAAGAATTGACTGTGATGGCTTCTTTCGGTTCTTCTTATGCGATCAAGTATGGATTTGATAAAACAACTAATATGCGCATTGGGGTTTATGATGTTACGGGAAGATTGGTAAAGGATAAATTGTACCGGTGTTTACAGGGCTCGGGTACGGTTAAATTAAGTTTTGATCGTTTATCCCGGGGTGTCTATTTTATTCATATTGAGGCGGGTAATCATTCAAAGACCGCCAAGGTGGTCTGGTTGAGATAAAATACTGCAGGGGCTGGTTCTGGAATATTAAATATTTTCCGGGTCAGCCCCTGATAAAATCTTTAAAATCCGGGGTTAAATCTTTACATTTTACACAGCCCATATCTGTAATGTAAAATGTAAAGACTTGACCCCAATTACATAGATTCTAAATAGTGATAGGCATTGAGTGCGGCGATGGCACCTTCCGCGCAGGCAGTTATTATCTGACGAATCTTTTTGGCACGGATATCGCCGGCAGCAAAGATCCCGGGGATATTTGTTTGCAGATTATTGTCGGTAATTATAAAACCGTATTTATTAAGTTCAACTGTATCTTTTAAAAAGTATGATAGAGGATTTAATCCGACATATATAAAGACACCGTCAACCTTTATCTCTTTTATTTGATTGTCGCTGCGATTCTCGACCGTGATGGATTCCACCCTTTCTTTTCCGTTGATAGCGGTCAGTTTGTGATTCAGTAAAAATTCGACCCGGGTTTCATCTTTGAATGCATCCTGGAGCACCTTGTCAGCTGTAATTTCGGGAAGAAATTCAACAAATGTAATATGTTTTACAAACTGTAATAAAAATCTTCCTTCTTGTAGACCTGAATTTCCACAACCGATGATGGCAATTTTCCTGTCCCTGAATAGTGGGCCATCACAGGTTGCACAATATGATACACCCCTGCCTCTTAATTCATCTTCTCCAGGAATGTTTAACTTTTTCGGGGTAGTTCCGGCAGCAATGATTGCAGTCTTGCTTTTATATTGGACGCCATCGGTTTTCATATAAATAATTTTTTCATCAGGGGTGATGGATTTTATCTCGGTCCCGATAATCTCAACCCCGAATTTGGTCACCTGTTCTTTCATCAATTCAGCAAGTTTTGTTCCCTTTATTCCCTGGGGAAATCCGGGAAAGTTTTCAATATAGTCGGTTGTTGCTGCCAGTCCTCCTGGTAAGGCACGTTCAAAGATAACGGTATTAAGACCAGCCCGGGCACCATAGATACCGGCGGTAAGCCCGGCTGGTCCAGCGCCGATGATTCCTAAATCATATAAATCATTATTTGCCATTTTTTTCTCCTGTTTATTTATTCGGTCCTGCGTTGGTGAACCCAGGTACCTGTGCAGGTTACTATCCCGGGTTCAACCTATATTTATTTTAGATTAATCAATCTGTCGACGCAGGAATGTCGGTACCTCTAAATCATTTTCATTGTAGACCCTTTCCTTCGCTTCCTTTTTTGTTTCCCTTCTTTTAAAAGTCGGCAACTCAAGATTATCCCGTTTTATGCCGATGTCGATCGGTTCCTCTTTTATTCCATCCCGAATTCCGGTTGCGACCACCATAACACTCACCTTTTCTCCAAAACTTTCATCAATGACAACACCGCCAATCACCTTGGGTTGACTTTCGGTCTGACTTGTGATCAGTGATGCAGCCTCATTCAATTCAGCGATTGTCAGGTCAGTTCCGCCGGTGACATTGATCAATAATGCCTTGGCGCCTTTTATTGAAACATCATCAAGCAATGGAGAGGAGATCGCTTCCTGCGCCGCCTGGACTGCACGATTTTCTCCTTCACCCATACCCATACCCATAACCGCGGTTCCTTTTTCGATCATTACGGTTCGGACATCAGCAAAATCGAGATTGATTAAGCCCGGTTTGGTAATCATTTCAGCAATTCCCTTTATTGCATTGAACAGGACGACATTGCCTAATTTAAATGCCTCAAGGATTGTCTGTTCCTTGGGGGCTATTGCAACAATCTTCTGATTCGGGATTACAATCAGTGTATCAACCACTTCCTTTAACTCGGCGATTCCCCTTTCCGCATTTGCCATACGCCATGCCTGTTCATATTCAAAGGGTTTCGTCACAACCGCGACGACAAGGGCACCGGATTTCTTCGCCTCTTCAGCAATGAGTGGTGATGCACCGGTTCCTGTGCCGCCACCCTCACCGCAGGTTATAAAGACCATATCGGCCTCTTTAACAATCTCTCTGATTTCTTCGCGTGATTCTTCAGCTGCTTTACGACCGATTTCTGGATCGCCGCCGGCACCAAGACCCTGGGTAAGATTGACACCAATCTGCAATTTTTCCGGCGCCTGGCAGATCCTTAAGACCTGGGCATCAGTATTCACTGCGATACAGTCAACACCGTGGATTCCATATCCAAGTGCATAGTTGACGGTATTACATCCTGCACCGCCAACACCAATCATTTTTATCTTCGCAATATATCTTGGTTCTTCGACCAATTCTAACATAAATATCCTCCTTTCATCTGGTCCTTAATAGAAACCAGAAATTAGAAATATTTCTTAAGCCACTCTTCAAAGCGTTTCTTTATTGCATCAAAGACTCCAGCACCCTTTTTATGGATGATGAAGTCTCTATTCTTCTTTTCAAATCCGTAAAAAATCAGACCAACACCGGTAGCATAGATGGGATCCTGAACAATATCAGTAAGTCCGCCGATCTTTTTGGGAATGCCGATCTTCACAGGCAGGTTCAAAACCTCCTCGGCAAGACGATCAAGGCCATCAAGGCGCGCGGTGCCTCCGGTGATTACAACCCCGGCTGCCAGGACATCAGCGAATCCGCTTTTCTTAATTGCCTTATTGGTAATCATCAGAATTTCTTCAACCCGGGGACTGACAATGGAATATAGTGTATCCTTGGTTATGGATTTGCCTTCACGGCCACCGATTCCCGGAACCTTAATCTCTTCGGTCTTCTCTTCAGGTGTGATATTGAGACTTGCGTATTTTTTCTTTATCATCTCTGCCTGTTTATATGGAGTGCGAATACCAATTGCAATATCGTTTGTAATGTACTCGCCGCCGAGCGGGATGACTTCAGAATGGCGGATTGCCCCATCATAAAATATCGCTATATCGGTTGTGCCGCCGCCGATGTCAAGAAGGCATACCCCGAGGTCGATCTCATCAGGTTGAAGCACAGAATAGGACGAAGCCAGTGGTTGCAGCACCAGGTCCTTCACCTTGAGTCCGGCTCTTTCTAATGCGGTGTAGATATTCTGGGCAGATGTGATTGCGGCAGTAACGATATGAACCTCGGCTTCAAGTTTCACACCGCTCATTCCGACCGGGTCCTTGATACCTCTTTCGTTATCAACGATGTATTCAATGGGAATTGCATGGATAATTTCTCGGTCCAATGGAAGGGCGATTGCCTTGGCCTGTTCTATTACCCTTTCGATATCCCTTTTGGTTATTACTCCGCCAGCCCGTGATGTTGCAATCATTGCATGGGCATTTATGCTCTCAATATGAGAACCAGAGATTCCTGCATAGCAAGAATCAACCTTAAGACCCGCCATCCGTGAGGCTTCATCAACCGCCTTTTCAATCGAGGTTACTGCCTTTTCTAAATTTACAATCACGCCCCGTTTTAAGCCGTAGGATGGTGTAGAACCGACACCTACAATCTTAAGGTCATTATCTTCAACTTCTGCAATGATTGCCGCCACCTTTGTCGTTCCCAAATCGACACTGATGATTCTATCTTTCTTTGGCATTATCGCCTCCTTCTTTTTTCAATCTCAGTCCGCCTTTTTTTAATAATTATCTGTCGGCTGAATCTTAAATCAATGATGAGCGAATCCTCGATATTCAATAATCCCAGTGATTCCAGCAGGTGTTTTTTCCGCATGAGGTCGTTGGTGCCCAGGATATATCGGGCACCCTTATATACTATAATTCCTTCTTCCCGGGATATTATCTTACCGCCGGGTATTACCTCAGAGAGGAGCAGATAATGTTCTTTTTTTCTTAACAGCATTATCGCCAGAATCGTGATTACCATTATGCATAACAGTAATGTTATTATTTTAATAATTTCACCTCCTCTTTGAGGATAATACCTTTTTTATTCTTCACTATTCGCTTAATCTTTTTGGCTAAAGCGATTACCTGCTCTGCAGTCGCACCGCCGCGATTCACAATGAAGTTTGCATGTTTTCTGCTCACTTCCGCATCACCCACGGCTAAGCCCTTCAGACCACATTCTTCAATTATTTTCCCGGCGGCAAGTCCCGGAGGATTTTTAAAGAATGAGCCGGCTGACCATATCTTTGGTTGTTTCTTTTTTCGATGTTCTAAGTAGCGGGTGATTTTGTTTTTTACGGTCGCCGGGTTGGAACTTATTAATTTCAGTTTTACCTCAGTGATGATTGTGCCATTTTTTATCGAAGAGGTGCGATAACCGAATTTGATTGATGATTTTTTATATTCTTTAAATATATTTCCATCAAAGAGCACCACTGATTCAATAATATCGCTGATCGATTTCCCGAAGGCACCGGCATTTCCCTTTACTGCACCACCTATGGTTCCCGGAATACCAGCAAGAAATTCAGCACCCTGGTATCCTTTTTGCGCGGACATATTTACAAACCGCTCAAGTAATAGTCCGCCGCCGCAGCAAAATAACTGTTTTTTCTGTTTCAGTTTTCGGAATATGCCGGCGAGTCTTATTATCACTCCGGAAAAACCTGAATCTGCAACCAGAAGATTTGTTCCCGCACCTAAAATATAATATTTCATTTTATATTTTTTTATTTTTTTAAATGTATTTTGCAGGGCTTTATTTGAATAAACGGTAATGAGATAATCGGCATTACCACCAATATGAAATGATGTATATTTTGATAAAGGCACCTTTTTGTAGATTTTAATACCTTTAATTCCCTTGAATGGATTTTTCATTTCAGCTCCTTTATCAGACGAGGGGGGAGTTGATTTATATCTCCGGCGCCCTGGGTAATAATAATATCATCCGGAGTTGCGATTGTCTTCACGAATTTTATTATCTCAGAGAAGGTGGGTATATAATAGACGGATTTCTGCTCTTTCTTTATCCTTCGTGCCAGCGCCTCGCCACTTACACCGGGAATGGGTGATTCATGGGCGGGATAGATTTCCGTGATGATAACAATATCAGCATAGAGAAAGGCAAAGGCAAATTCGTTAAAGAGGTAGTATGTCCTGGTATAACGATGGGGCTGGAATATGGTTATGAGCCTCTGTTCGGGAAAGTAGTTACGCAGGGTCTGCAGGGTTACTGCAATCTCAGTGGGATGGTGTCCATAGTCATCAAAGATTTTTATTCCCTTTATTTCTCCCTTAAATTCTAAACGGCGATACACGCCGCGAAATTGTTCAAGCGCCGCAATTATATCTGATGTTTTGACGCCCAACTCGACGCCGATACCGATTGCCGCAAGGGCATTGCTGACATTATGCATTCCCGGCAGATGAATCCTGAATTTTCCGAGTTTTTTTTCATTGAATTTCACCTGAAATACTGAACCAAAGTTGCTCGGATGCACATTATATGCCCTCAGTTGTGCATCATCATTCAGACCGTAGAGAATCATTCTCTTATTTATTTTATCCTTGATGGTTATGGTTGTCGGAATATCTGTACCAAGCAGTGTGCAGCCCCAGAATGGAATATGGTTTGCAAAGTGAGAAAAGTTTTCCAGGATTTCATCAAGATTTTTATAATGGTCAAGATGTTCTGCCTCGATATTTGTAATCACGGCATATGATGGAAAGACCTTTAAAAATGACTTGTCAGATTCATCAACCTCACAGACAAAATAATTTCCCTTTCCCAATCTCGCCTGGCTCTTTCCTTTTACGATACCACCAATCATTGTGGTTGGTGAAAGACCGCCCCGTTGCAGCACTTCGCTTATTAATGATGTTGCGGTTGTCTTACCATGGGTGCCTGAAATGCATACAGATGTTTTTAATCTGGTCAGTTCGGCAAGCAGTTCGGCACGGTGGATTAAGGGGATATTAATCCGGCGTGCTTCAGCCAGTTCCGGATTGTTATCCTTTATTGCTGATGAATAGACAACAACATCGGCACCGAGGATATTTTCGGGGCGATGATTATAATATATCTTTATGCCCTGTTTTCTCAGTCTTTTTGTTATCCGGGAGCGGTTTATATCTGACCCGGTGACCTTAAACTTCAGGTTATGCATTATTGTCGCAAGGCCGCTCATACCAATACCGCCAATGCCGACAAAATGGATATGTTCGGTTTTACCAAGCATCAATTCTCCCTGGATATAATCCTGACCATTTTTTCTTCGGCGTTGAGGATAAGCCGGGATGTGGGAAGCAGTTTTCGATTGAGCATTTCTTTGATCATTGAAAAAAGTTTATCTCCATTCAGTTCTTTTTCCTCGACCATTACCGCGTTGCCGCATTCGCAGAAGAATTGGGCATTGTAGTATTGGTGATTATCGACTGCATAAGGGAAGGGTATGAAGATGACCTTTTTGTTAAGGGCAAGGAGTTCATAGCCGGAAAGGGCACCGGCACGTGAGATAACCAATGCCGCCCGGGACATATCCTGCCAGGGGGTAGTGGTGAAGGCGACCGCCTCGGTATCGGGTGATTTCTGTTTTTTCACCCAGTCAAAATCCCTGGTTCCGGTTATGATTCGGACCCGGTATTTTTTCAGGAGTTTGTCCTGAAGTTCCAGGGCGAGTCTGTTTATTGAACGGGCACCCTGGCTTGCTCCGATAAATAGTATCATTGGTTTTTCAGAAGATTTTTTCCTTAAGGTTTTTGCTTTAAACTGAGGTCGAATCGGGATTCCGGTGACTGTTGTCCGCCCCGGAAGCGGTTTTTTTAAAGGGATACCCAGAAAGACCCGTGCCGCACGGGATGCAAAGAGTCGGGTTGCCCGACCCGGAATACGGTTGGGTTCAAAGATATAAAATTTTCTTCGATTGAACAGACAGGCAAGCATCAGACTGAGTGAGCCAAATCCACCGAATGCAAATCCTGTTGCCCGACGGGTAAGTATCATAAGTTTGATTGTTGAGGCGAAAAGGGAGAGCAAGAATTTCAGTTTTGTAACAATCCCCTTTCCAAAGAAGGGCTGTGCTTTAATATGGAAAACAGTGAGATTATGGAGCCTTGCAATCTTTTCTTCAGTATAACCTCTGCGCACCAGAAAGACAACTTCTTTATGATGTTTTCTGAATTCCTCCGCCACAACCAGTGCCGGGAAGTAATGTCCACCAGTACCGATTCCGGATATAATGACTTTTAAATTCTGTTTCATCATAATATCCTTTGTTTTGATGCCTGGAGGATTATCCCCATTGCGAACAGGTTTGCGGAGAGTGACCAGCCGCCGAATGAGATGAACGGTAAGGGAATACCGGTAGGAGGAAGAAGGCCGATACTTACACCAATATGGATTAAGAAGATTACGAATATTGATGCATTAAGACCAAGAATCAGAAGTCGGGTGAACTCATCACCGACATCACCGGCAATTTTGATTCCACGGAAATAGAGTGCCCAGTAGAATAAGAAGACCAACGAGGCACCAACGAATCCGACTTCTTCAGCAATATGGGCAAAGATAAAGTCATTATAGATACTGGGAAGGAAGAGAAATTTCTGGAGTCCGGCTCCAGGTCCCTTGCCGATGATACCACCGGAACCGATTGCAATGAGTGATTGCTGAACCTGATATGCGGGATGGCTGATAAAACTGGTGACACGATATCTTGCGTGGGGGAAGAAGAGGACGAAAAGGATAAGCATCACCAGACTTACGGTAATCGTAGGCATTAACAGTTTAATTTTGGTGCCCCCGAAGATAAGCATAATGAAGAGTGTTATAAAGCAGATTACAGCCATAGATATAGAGGGCTGGACAGCGACCAGGAGGATTATGAGCAGACAGATCATAATCGCACCGAGGATCCCCTTGTTTGTATCAGCGGTTTCTGAGTGGGCGGCAAAGAAATTTGCCAGGAAGAAGATAATCCAGATTCTTACAAATTCCGAAATCTGCAGCCCGAATGAAGAGATTGCCAAGGAACGCCGGGCGCCGAACTGCATCCTTCCGGCAATTAAGGTTAAGACCAGGGTTGTTATCATTAACGCAAGTATGGGGAGAATCCATTTTCTGATTTTTTCATAGGGTATGATGATACCGAGAAGAAAGAATACACCGGCAATCATAAGCCTTTTCAGATGGGCGATCAGATAATAAGTGGAATCCCGCCCCCGACTCATTGCCCGATAGTAAGATGATGAATAGACAAAGATAATGCCCAGCACAATGAGTGTCAGGACGGCAAATAGTAGAAGACGATCAATTCCCCTGGACTGCATTTTTAAATGCCTCACCCCTTTCTTCAAAATCTTTGAAATAATCGAATGATGCGTATCCCGGATTCAGAAGTATCGTATCATCCTTTGCGGCGAAGGTGCGTGCCAGTTCCACGGCGTTTTTCATACTATGGGCAATTCTGAAATTTTTATATTTTTGTGATTCAAAAAATTCTTTAATAAAATCGGCATTTTCTCCCAAGATGATGCAGGCTTTGGCATTTTCTACAAGGAGTTTCAGATATTCTTTTCCCCGGGAGCCTTTATGTTTTCCCCCGACGATGACAATTTTATTGCCGGGTATTGCATTAAAAGATGCAATTGCAGCCGCCTCATTTGTGCACATCGAATTGTTTATGTAGCGGACACCGTCAATCACGCCAATCTCTTCTAAACGGTGGGGGAGTGATTTGAAGGTTTTTAAAGCCGTTTCAATACGCCCGACAGGAATATCGAGGATTCGGGTGACGGCGATCGCTGCTGCAATATTCATTAGATTATGTTTACCCTTAAGGGGCAGGTCTTTTACCGAAAAGAGTTTTTCTTCTTGATGATAGAAGCTCGTATGGAACCAGATTCCGTTGTGGGCGTTGGTGCCAAAGAATACAGTATTTGACCTGGAGCGTGATGCGAATTCCCTGACCCGCTTATCATCATAATTGAGCACCGCAAAGTCATCAGGGTTTTGATTCATAAGGATACGGAATTTCGCATTAATGTATTCATCAAGATTATGATGCCAGTTGAGGTGGTCGTCTGTAATATTGGTAATCACTGCGATATGGGGTTTGAATTTTTTTATTCTTGTGAGCTGGAATGAAGATACTTCAAGGCAGTAATATTTATAAGGCGGTTCAAAGAGTGAGTGGGAGAAGGGTCGGCCCGGGGCAATATTACCGCCAAGGAAATTGTTGATGCCGGCGGATTTTAATATGTGGCTGATCAGGGTGACGGTTGTGCTCTTACCATTGGTTCCGGTGACGGCAATAACCGTTGGTTTATTGAGAAGATTGTATGTAAATTCTATTTCATCAATGATATCGAATTTCTTCGCCTTCAATGCTTTTATAAATCGGTTGTCTTCAGAAAAGCCCGGTGAGGAGACAACAATGTCGCATTGTTCATCTTTATAGGGTATTATCCTGTGCTGATTTATTAAATCCTGCGCCCTCCGGGGAATAAAATCACTGTGTTCTTCATAATAATAGACAATATGATTTTTCTCTGTTAAGTATTCGGCAAGTGGAGTATTCGCCCTTCCCAGGCCCAGTAGTAATATCTTCATCTTATCTTCAAGGTTGATAGGGCGAACATCAGGAAGATGATTCCAACAATCCAGAAACGGACCACAATTTTTGGTTCGGTAAGTCCTTTCAATTCAAAGTGATGGTGGAGTGGAGCCATACGAAAGAGCCTTTTCCCTCCGGTGCGGCGGAAATATATAATCTGTAATAGCACAGAAAGGGCTTCGATAACGAATACCCCGCCCACCAGAACCAGGATGATTTCGTGTTTAATCAGGATCGCAGATATTCCAATCACAGCGCCCAGACTCAGGGCTCCGGTATCACCCATAAAGACCTGGGCTGGATAGGTATTAAACCATAAAAATCCCAGGCTTGCACCCAGAACCGAAGCGAGGAATACCGTAACCTCACCACCGTCTTTCAGGAAAATTATATTCAGATATCGGCTGATGATGGCATGCCCTGCAGCATAAGCCAGGGCAGCATAGGCAAGGGTGCAGATGCCGATTAAGCCGATTGCCAGGCCGTCAAGCCCATCGGTGAGATTTACACCATTGGAAGAACCAACCACAACAAATGCCACAAATGCTGGATAAATAATGCCAAAATTGATTACATAATTTTTGACAAAGATGAGGTTTGTCTTTGTAGAAAGCCCGGCAGGTCCCCAGAAATAGAGAAATAGTCCCAGCCCGATACCATAGACTATTTGAAATATAAGTTTTGTTTTTATCGTTAGTCCCCGCGGTTTATTTTTATAAATCTTTATATAATCATCCCAGATTCCTAAGAGTCCAAACCAGATTATCGCCGTAAAAAGAATCTGGATATTCTTGTTGGTGAGGTCACAAAAGAGCAGGGAGGAAATCATAATTGAGAGGAGGATAAGGATTCCACCCATTGATGGTGTGCCCTCTTTTTTCTGGTGGGTGCTGGGAACTTCATCCCGGATACGCTGTTTTATTGTTTTACGGTTTAAAAAATTGATAAATTTTTGCCCGAAGATAAGAATGATTAAAATTGCGACAACAACTGCATAAGCACTCCGGAAGGTGATATATCCGAAGAGTCGAAATGGACCAAAGATATCTTTTAATGGATAGAGTAATAGATATAACATATTTCTCCTGATTAAATTTTTAAAAATTCATTCATCTCAGCGCCGTAATCAGTTCGCGGACGATTTTTTCAAATCTCAGTGCCCTTGATGCCTTGACCAGGATTACTTCATCGCCATTTATGTTTTTGAAGAAAAAGTTCAGGAGTTTTTTATTATTTTGAAAATGTCTGCCGCCGTAGTATTTTGCTTCTTTGCCGGAAGTTAACAAAAGGTCGCCGATTTTTTGTGCCCGTCTGCCGATATCCTTATGAAACTGTTTCGACCTCTTGCCAAGTTCCAGCATATCACCGAGGATAAGGATTTTCCTCCTTTTTAATTTGCTGATAAAGTCCAGTGCATTCTTCATTGATGCCGGATTGGCGTTATAGGTATCATTAATCACCAGGAGATTGCCACACCAGTTCGGTTCCATCCTTCCCGGAATTGGTTTTATCCGGGAAAGGGCAGAGTATTGTTCTTTGTATTCTATCTTAAGCAGGGATGTGAGGGTGATTGCCGCCAGACAGTTATAGACATTCGCCAGCCCGAGAAGCGGTGTAAAGAATTGCCTTCCGTTATAGATGAAGTGAGTGCCGTATTCTGTTGAGCTGATTTTTTCACAGTCATTTAATGAAAATGTTGCAGTCTTTTGATTGATTTCTTTTGTGATATTATCTCCGATTACGGCAAATCCATAATCGGGCAGGGCATAAACCAGAGACAGTTTTTCTTTACGGACACCATCAAGTGTTTTCAGTCCCTTAAGATGGCCCGTCCCGATATTCGTGATTACCCCGATTTCCGGTCGGGCAATCTCACATAACCTTTTTATTTCTCCGGGGCTGCTTGTTCCCATTTCAACAACAAGAAACTCTTCATCACCACTCAGGTTGAAGATGGTAAGGGGAACTCCAATCAGGGAGTTATAGTTCTTTTTTGAAGAGAGCAGACGATATTTTCTTTTCATAATCCCGGCAACAAGATTTTTTACTGTGGTCTTGCCGTTTGTTCCGGTGATACCGATTGTGCGGACCGGAAACTGATTTCTGTAGAAACGGGCGAATTCTCCAAGTGCAAACAGGGTGTCATCAACGATAATCTCCTTTTCGGTTTTCATATCTTTTTCTACGACACAGGCGAGCGCACCCATTTTCAAGGCATCTTTTACATAGTAGTGTCCGTCTGTCTGCTCGCCTTTTAATGCAAAGAAAAGGTCGCCCGGTTTTGTCCGTCGGGAATCGATGGAAATATTCCGAATCAATTCCTGACTGTTGTAATCATTTTTTGATTTTAATATCTTTTTTACACTATTAATCATAAATGTGCGAACCATTTTCTCACAACCTCGGCATCACGGAATGGTACGATTCTATCTTTTAAAATTTGATATTCTTCATGCCCCTTGCCTGCAATGAGAACGAGGTCATCCTTTTTCTTGAGTTTTAAGGCGTAGCGAATTGCCTCGGCACGGTCTTCAATTACTTTATAGTTATTCCCTTTCACTCCTTTGAGGATATCATTGATGATTACCCCGGGTGGCTCACTGCGCGGGTTGTCCGATGTGATGACAGCAAAATCGGCAAGTCTGGTTGCAACCCGGCCCATCTTTGCCCGCTTGCCCTTATCGCGGTCTCCGCCACAACCAAATACAATATAGACTTTACCCGAGATATATTTCTTTAATGAGGTGAGGACATTCTTTATTGCCGCCGGGGTATGGGCGAAATCGACAAAGACATTGTCAATAATTCTTTCCATTCTGCCCGGGATTGAGCCCATCGCCTCAATCCCCTGGATGATGGTATCAGGGTCGATGTCCATTATAAATGTTGCTGCGAAGGCAGCAAGGATGTTGTAGGCATTGAATCTTCCTAAAAGTTTTGAATGAATCGGATATTTTTTATTTTTGTGAACTAACTGAAGTTTTAAACCATTGATATTTTCATCTAAAATCTTCGCCCCAAAATCGGCTTTTCTATTTATCCCATAAGTTAAAGTTCGGGGATGAAGTTGAGCGATGTCCCTGCCGGTTGCGTCATCTATATTTACTACTGCCCGGCCATTTTTTTCCAGGAGGTCAAAGAGATGGAGTTTTGCCTTTTTGTAGTCGGATAGAGTCGGGTGAAAATCAAGATGGTCCTGGGTGATATTGGTGAATATCGCAGTATGAAACCGCAGGGTTTCAACCCGCTGTAATTTAAGGGCATGGGATGAGACTTCCATTACTACATAACGGATACCGGCTTTTTTGAATTTATACAGCAGTCGGTAGATATCAACAGCTTCAGGTGTGGTTTTTCCGGCACGAATTTTTGTCTTACCGATATAGTAGATTGTGCCGATCAGCCCGGCGGATTTTTTCGCCTTTTTAAGGATTGAATGAATAAGAAATGCAGTTGTGGTTTTGCCGTTGGTGCCGGTGATTCCAATCTTTTTGATGCTGTTTAATCCACCATAAAACTTTTTTGCCAGGAGGGGCATTATTTTACGGGTATCCTTCACAATAACCTGGGGAAGATGGGTTTTGACTTTTCGCTGGGTAATAACCGCCACTGCACCACGCCGTGAGGCATCATCAATAAATTGGTGGCCATCCTGATTTGCCCCGGGGACGGCAATGAAAAGGTCTCCCTTTTTGACCTTTCGTGAATCATATTCAATATCTTTAATCATAACATCCTGAAAGTTCTCAACTTCTTTTTTTATGCCTTTAATCAGAGTATTTAATCGCATAGTGGAGACCGCCAATCTGGTAGATACTCTGGGCGACATCCTTGAATACCGGAGCCGCTATTGTGCTTGCCCAGAATCCTTTTTTTGGTTCATCAAACATTACTGCAATTAGATATTCGGGTGAGTCGGCAGGGAAATAACCGATAAAAGTGGTGATAATCGCATTCCTTGAATATTTGCCATTTACAAACTTCTGGGAGGTTCCGGTCTTTCCGGCAATTTTGAGTCCATCAATTGCTGCGGCAGTTCCACTGCCTTCTTTGATTACATTGCAGAGGATTTCGGTTATACGCCGGGCGCAGTCTTCAGGTATGACCCGTCTAATTCTTAATGGTTTTCCACGGTAGATGGTTTTTTTATGGTTTTTGATACAGGATATAAGAAGCGGCTTGTTGAGCACGCCATTATTGGCGATCGCCTGATAGACGAAGGTGAGTTGTAAAAGGTTCACGGCGATGCCCTGACCAAAAGATAGTGTTGCAAATTCCACATCATTCAATTTTTTATAATCAGGGATTCTGCCCGGTACTTCACCCGGGAATTCAATCCCGGTCAATTCACCCAGGCCAAAATCCCGCATCAGGAGAAAAAAACCTTGCCGATCAAATTTCCGGGAAATTTTGACCATTGCGACATTACTGGAATGGGCGATTGCCTGTTTCAGGGTAATGATACCGTAATTGCGGAAATCGTGAATCGTATGTCCGCCGACTTTTATCTTACCGCCCTCGGTATTGATGATATTGGTTTCTTTGAAACCATGGAGTAATGCATAGGCAAGGGTTATGACCTTGAATGTGCTGCCGGGTTCAAATTCATCACAGATGATATGGTTTCGGTGGTCGTTTTTTTGACCCACATTTACCAGGGCAAGGATTTCCCCGGTTCTGGGGTTAACAATCAACCCTGCGGCATATCGTGCCTGTTCTTTTATCAGACATTCTTTCAGATGGTGGTAAAGGGCCGCCTGAAGCTGCAGGTCAATCGTGAGATAGATGTCCCGACCCGGTTTGGGTTCTTTTTCAGGATAATTTGTATAGGGGATGAGTTCACCGGTTGGACACTTCTGATAGATGATAAATCCGGATTGACCATTCAGGATATGATTCAATTCAAGCTCAAGGCCTTCAATGCCGCGATTGTCCAGACCACATCTTCCAATAAGACTGCCGAATATCTCGGGCATATTATAGCGCCGCTTAAGGTCATTTGTAAAACCGATACCTGGATCATTAATCTGCATAAATTCTTCTTTCTGCTTGCTGGAGACCTTACGCGCAACCCAGAAAAATTTGTTCTTTCGGACCAGTTTTCTGATTTCAGATTTTTTCCTGTGACTGACCCGGGCGAGTTCATTTATAAGGCGCGTTTTATCAACTGAATATCTCGGTGTGCAAAATATTGAGTAGCATCTTTCTGATGTTGCAAGGGGCAGACCATTTCGATCATAGATATTGCCGCGTGCACCCAGCACAATCATCTTCTTTTGATGCTGTTTTTTCGCGCGGACTTCATAATAGCTATGGCGCAGGAATTGAATATAAAAGAGATAAGAGAAGAAGATTAATGAGATGAAGAAGAGCAGTGCATTGAGGATACGCGCCCTTTTCATTCTATCACACCCAGGATATCATTCTTTCCAGGAAAGATAAAACCGCGTTCTTTTGCCTCGGCTTCAATTCGGGCGAGATTCGAATATTTCATCAGTTTGAACTGAAGTTCTTTTTTTCTGTTTTTTAAGTCGCTGAGTCGGGTATTGAGTTCTTCTTTAATGACATTGAGTTTCACGATCTGGCTTTCCACATAGACTAAACTGAATAGATATCCAAAGATAAAAATAAGTATTAAGAAGAAACGCATTTTTCCGCAACCCTTAATCGGGCACTTCTTGCCCGGGGATTTTCTTTAATCTCGGCACAGGTAGGCCTTATCACCTTTTTGTTTAGAAGTTTCAATTTTTTTTGCCGGGACAGTTCTCGGAAGAAGTTTTTTACCAGACGGTCCTCACCTGAATGGTATGAAATGACGAGCATTCTTCCCTGGAGTTTAAGACTTTCAAAGACGGCCTGAAGTCCGGCGACAAGATTTGTTAATTCATTATTGGTCCAGATTCTGAGTGCCTGGAATACCTTATGAAGATTCTTCTTCAGGTATCGGCGTGGGACCATCTTTTCAATCAACTCCCTCAGCTGATGGGTTGTTTTCAATTCGGTGCGCTGCTCGTAAATAGTTCTGCCCAGTTTTTTGTAGTTTTTTACATCTCCGAATTCTTTAAGCACCTTTACGAGTTCATCTTTTTTTACATAGGGCAGCTTTTTAAACAGAGGGGGCATATACGGCGACATATTCATAAGTAGTGGACCATTATGTTCAAAACTGAAACCCCGCTTCGGGGTGGTTAACTGGTGATAGGAGACTCCAAGGTCAAATAGTGCCCCGTCGATACCGGGAAGTTTAAGTTTTTTAAGGACCTGATTTATGTTAACAAAATTTTCCAGGAACAGGGCGTAACGACCTTTAAAGGGTTTAAGTATTTTACTGCTGTAGGTGATGGCTTCATCATCCCAGTCGAGTCCGATAAAGAATGCCTTTTTGTTCGATTTCAATAACGCCATAAGATGTCCTGCACCGCCGACAGTGCAATCACAATATACACCCGATGCCTTGAGATTTAACCATTTTATAACCTCATCAACAAGGACCGGTTGATGATAGACCATCTTAGAGTGCGCCCCGGTTTTATGCAAAACTTTTTAATGCTGCTCTTCTTGAAGGATAGATTTCAAATGGATAGAAGCCGTAGAGCCTCAGGATGTCATAGAGATATGTTGAAACATTGACTAATTTTATGTCTCCACCGAGCTCCTTAAATTTTTTCTGGTAGTTGATCAGCCAGCCTACAACTTTGTAATTTATATGGCGGACCCTGGAGAGGTCAATAATGATATTATATTCACCGGATTTAATCATCTGTTTGAATTTGTCCTCAATATTGGCAAATTCTTTTTCATCAATCTCACCGGCGGGTAAGAAGAAAGAGACCTTCTTATCCTTGATTGACTCAACAGCCTGGATTCTCATTTTTCCTCCTTCTTAATTTTTCAATATTTTCTGTATCCTGGAGATAATATTTATCGATTTCGCTCATAAACTTTTCGTAATTCTCAGGTGACCATAGTTCAATGTAGTCAATCGCACCAATGATAATCGCATTTTTCTTTATCCCGGAGTGTTTGAGAAGAAAATCCGGGATCAGTATTCTTCCCTGGGTATCAAGTCGGTCTTCTTTGATACCGAATGTGAAATGGCGTCGGTAGCGTCGGGATTGGAGATGGTCCATTGAGAGGGAGAGTAGTTCGCTCTCTTCAAATTTTTCCCAGGTGGAAAGGGGATAGATAGCAATTTCATGGTCATAACCAGGGGTAAGGATTACCATACCCTGTGATTCCTTAACCAGGATGTTGCGGAACCGACTCGGTATGGCAAGCCGATTTCGATCATCAAGATTATGCTCAAAAAAACCGCGGAATCTAATTCTCCCCATTTTTCCCCATTTCACCCCATTTTACACATAATTTCCTATTTGTCAAGTGTTAATTTGGGGCAAATTAAGGGATTATCTCTTGAGATTTCAGGTCTTTTTTATGGGAAGAATTATTTACTTCACAATTTTTTATTCTTTATGCAAAAATTGTTAAAGAAGGCGGTTTCTGATAAAAATTTATATCAGCGCAGCAGATGGTGCCTATCTTAATCTCTTTATCCTTGCGGCAAAAATACCGTCGGTATGATAATCACAGGGAAGGATTTTAAGATATTTATCACCCAGTTCCGTAAAATCACGGGCCGGTTCCAGCTCGAAGTTCGGATGGTCGCGCAGGAACAATTCAATTACCTCTTCGTTTTCCTGGGGTAAGATGCTGCAGGTTGAATAGATGACAGAACCACCGGGTCTTATCAGTTCAGCAGCATTGTTTACCAATTCATATTGAAGTCGTGCCAATCTTTTAACAACCTTGGGGTTTACACGGTCCTTGACCTCAGGACGTTTTGCAATCACCCCGGAATTTGTGCAGGGAGAATCGACCAGCACCTTATCTACATCTGTAATGTAATATTTCCTGCCGTCGGCGACTACCGGACGAATTATTGTAATTCCCAATCTCAGGGCATTTTCTGTCACCATCTGGAGCCGTGAGCTATTCACCTCAACCGCAACAATCATTCCTTCGTTTTTCATTAACTCAGCCATATATGTAGATTTACTTCCTGGTGCTGAACAGAGGTCGACAATCTTCTCGCCGGGTTTGGGGTCGACAAGATGGCAGATAAGACCCTGGGCTTCATCATGAACCGAGATATATCCTTCTCTCATCAGGGGATTGTGGACTACAAGACTGAGATGATTAACCGACCGAAACTCAGGAAACCAGTTTGCCTTTCTGTATTCCAATCCGCTTTCTTTCAGTTTTTCCTCAATCTCTTCAATCGTTCCTTTGAGAAGATTCATCCGAATATATGGAGTCGGTCTAATCTTGAAAGATTCAATAATCTTTTCTCCATCTAAGGGATAGGCATCAAGGAGTTTTTTCAATACCCAGGCATGAGGCTCGCGCAGTGCCTGCACCCGTTTATTCCTTATCACACCCCGGAGCACGGCATTTATTAAACTTTTTTCTTTGATGGTTCGGCCGAAATTTACTGCTTCATTCACAATTGCATAGATCGGGATACGATCAAAGAATAGATACTGATAGACAGCAATCCTCAATACATTTTTAAGCACCGAGTCCAGAGAGATAAAATCACCATTGAATGTTTCCCTTATTATCTGGTCAATCTCCTCATGATGTCTCAGGGTCCCGAATGCGAGTTCGTTTGCCAGATTGCGGTCCTCTTCTTTTAAATCATCCTTCTCAAAAATTTTGCTTAAGGCATTCTTGAGATTTTTCCCCTCATCAACTTCACACAGTGCATTTAATGCGGCTTCATGTGCATTCATATTAACATCTCTCCTTTTCTAATATGATAACCATTTATAAAATCAATGGCTTTCATCTTTTTTTTTCCTTCAGGCTTTAATTCCTTTAACAAAAGGGCTCCATCGTTTGTCCCCACATATAGTTTTCGATTTTCAATATGGAGCATCCCTGGATTGATATCCTTTTTTTCCGGACTTGCGTGTATAATCAAGAGGAGGCGGTTTCTGAAGTGGGTTCTTGCTCCAGGAGATGGCGAAAGGGCGCGAATCTGATTGTGGATTTTTTCTGTTGATTCATTCCAGTTTATGAACAGTTCCTCTTTTTTAATCTTCGGGGCGTATGTCATTTCTGTGTCATTCTGGGAAAGGCGTTTATAATTTTTATTCTTGATGGATTCTATCAGGTCAACGATGACATCTGAAGCAAGTTTTGACAGGCGGTTTATCAAATCACCATAGTTCTCTTCAGGTTGAATTGCGATTTCTTTTTTGAATATAATATCACCGTGGTCGATCTTTTCGTCCATAAATATGACCGTAATCCCGGTCTTTTCTTCCCCGGCCATCAGCGCACGCTGAATCGGGGCTGGACCACGGTATTTTGGCAAAAGGGAAGGGTGGATATTTATACTTCCATACTCTGGTATGCGAAGGAGTGGTTTTTTGAGAATAAAACTATAGGCGGAGAGAACCAAGAGATCCGGCTGGAGTGCGGAAAGTTTCCCTACAAACAAAGGGTCATTGGGATTTTCTGGGGTAAATACAGGAATATCTTGAGCATTTGCCCATTTAATTATCTCCGGTAATGTAATTTTTAAACCCCGCCCCTTTGGTTTAGGCTTTATCGTAACAACACCGAGCAGGTTAAAATGTTCCTTGATTTTCTGGACAATGGGTAGTGGAAATGGTCCGGAACCAAAGAAGATAATTTTCATTATTTTTCTATTTTAAGTCCTTCAAGATATTTTTCCAGTATCGGTCTATCTTCTGGTCGAACATTGTCGATGAACAGGGTTCCATTGAGGTGGTCAATCTCATGCATAACTGCCTTTGCCAGAATGCCTGAAACATCAAGGACATAACTGCGATTGTAATTATCCACGGCTTGAATCTTAACCTTTTCCGGACGACTGATTTTAAGATACAGTTCGGGAAAACTGAGGCATCCTTCTTCTTCAATAAATTCTTTTTCATCCTTAAAGATAATTTCAGGATTGATGACCACAAGGGGTTCTGGGTTCTTTTTATCAAGTGATGTATTGATGATAAAGATTCTTTTTAATACCCCAACCTGATTTGCCGCAAGACCCAGGCCGTCTTCAGCAAGCATTGTTTCAATCATATTATCAATAAGCACGATGAGGTCGTTGGTGATTTTTTCCACCGGTTCCGCTTTTCTCCTCAGAATTTTTTCAGGATATTTTTTAATCGATAGAACCAATTTATTACTCCTCGAAATTACCGTTCAGTTACTCTAAGTTTTGCGAACCTGCTCCTTGTTATTTCTTAATATATCTACAATATGTCCCTTTTCCATTTCGACCTTAACTCCATCGGCAATCAAGAGGATTACAGAATGGTTTTTGACATTGACGATAGTCCCGTAAATGCCTGAAGAGGTTATCACCCGGTCGCCTTTCTTTAATTCATTCAGTAATTTCTGATGCTGTTTCTGCCGCCTCTGCTGTGGTAAAATCAAAAGAAAATAGAAGACCACAAAGATAAGAATAAGGGGCAGAAGTCCAATCAGAGGATTACTCTGCTGATTAGATTGTCCAAATAGATATAACAACATCCACCTTCTCCTTTCTAATTATGATTATATTTAATTTTAATTTAAAGTCAATAGCCTTGTGTCTTGACTCTTCTCCACTTTTTTCATTGTGCCTTCTGGATTAATTGTAACGGTATTCTGGACGGAATAAACTTCCATATGAGATTATTAAAACAGGACGAAAAATACTCAACAACTTTGTTTTATTTTTTTTATATTATTTTATTGGTCATTTGAAAAATTCCTCTACCATCTTCGCCCGGTTCCATTTTTCTCAGCGTGGGCGGCGTCCCCGCCGCCCGCTTCTTACAGCCCGCCAGGCGCCCTGCCTCGGGGCGAGACGCCCCCAGGCTATATTGTACTTACAAAAAACCGGGACAAAAAGTGGAGAGGAATCAGCAAGAAATTACCTTGACCCAAAAAACGGTTTCAATTCCTCATAGGTAGACTATTAATATGGCAATGGAAGATAGTCTTAATGGAGGTAAAGTAGTTTCAATTCCTCATAGGTAGACTATTAATCTTGATATCCTTCCAGAAACTTTTGAGGAAAAAGTGTTTCAATTCCTCATAGGTAGACTATTAATCTTTGAAGATCATAGAGACCTCATCACTTGCAAATATGTTTCAATTCCTCATAGGTAGACTATTAATTCTACGCTGCTGACAAGTTAGAATACATATCAGATGAGTTTCAATTCCTCATAGGTAGACTATTAATCAGAAAGAGAAAAAGAAGAACTTCAGAAAAAGAATATGTTTCAATTCCTCATAGGTAGACTATTAATTTTATCATTTGTAAAAAATCTTTTTTTGATATCTTCAGTTTCAATTCCTCATAGGTAGACTATTAATAATATCCATTATATCGTGTGGTAACTAATGAAGAACTTAGTTTCAATTCCTCATAGGTAGACTATTAATGAAATTTCGAATGATAAAAAATATTATGTAAACTTGAGTTTCAATTCCTCATAGGTAGACTATTAATTCTATAGAACCTGGGATATAGAATATTTAACAGGAGTGTTTCAATTCCTCATAGGTAGACTATTAATTTTTTTGCTGATGTTATTCTGTTTTTTTTGAAGTCAGTTTCAATTCCTCATAGGTAGACTATTAATGATTGTAAAATAAATTAACTCGACCCTTATTTTTGAGGTTTCAATTCCTCATAGGTAGACTATTAATTCACAACAGACGTGATTACATTTGCAACAACAATCAGGTTTCAATTCCTCATAGGTAGACTATTAATTATGGTGAAAACTATTCTGATAGAATATTACACATGTTTCAATTCCTCATAGGTAGACTATTAATCAAATATGAATATGGAAAAGCTCCTATTTTTTCGGGTTTCAATTCCTCATAGGTAGACTATTAATTCATAAATCAAATCCCGGTTTTAGTGTTGATGAAAGTTTCAATTCCTCATAGGTAGACTATTAATTTAAGTTTTTGACATTTAGACCGACAATTGTAGAATTGTTTCAATTCCTCATAGGTAGACTATTAATAATAAGAGGTTGAAATGAAGACAAAGCAAATAAAAAGTTTCAATTCCTCATAGGTAGACTATTAATAAGAGCAAAAAACAACAAAAGAAAATTAAAATAATTAGGTTTCAATTCCTCATAGGTAGACTATTAATATTCAAGCACCGAATCTCTTTCTGCCTCTTTGTCAAGTTTCAATTCCTCATAGGTAGACTATTAATTTTCGGCTCTACAAGAAGGTGTCATAACACAAGAAAGTTTCAATTCCTCATAGGTAGACTATTAATGATATGTGTGTTTGATATTGAAACGGATTCAGAAGGGTTTCAATTCCTCATAGGTAGACTATTAATCGGATATTCCAAATTCCATCTACAAGGATGTCTCGGAGTTTCAATTCCTCATAGGTAGACTATTAATGTAAAGGGGTTCCCGAAAAATTTAGAGAAGAATTTTTGTTTCAATTCCTCATAGGTAGACTATTAATTTTACGGTAAATTTGCACAGCGTTCACATTTGGAAAGTTTCAATTCCTCATAGGTAGACTATTAATACATATCTTGATTTTGTGAAAAGACTGGTAAATGTAGTTTCAATTCCTCATAGGTAGACTATTAATGGGTATAAGGATATCGAAAAAGAAGATTCATTCGGGTTTCAATTCCTCATAGGTAGACTATTAATGACACATCGCAAAATTACAGCTCTTGCAGATAAATTCAGTTTCAATTCCTCATAGGTAGACTATTAATCTTGTTTTGCTGCATTTATCTGCCCACGTGGTGCAGTTTCAATTCCTCATAGGTAGACTATTAATCAATGGGGAAACTTTATAATAAATCAGGTGGGTGAAGTTTCAATTCCTCATAGGTAGACTATTAATATTGAGTGGTCAGGATTTATTGTTTTCCCAACCACAGTTTCAATTCCTCATAGGTAGACTATTAATCTGCTAACTCATATTTATTTATATTATACGACACAAGTTTCAATTCCTCATAGGTAGACTATTAATCTCTTTTCAAAATTTATGGTGTGGTATTGGTTATTAGTTTCAATTCCTCATAGGTAGACTATTAATCAATCTTATAAAAATTTTTGCCTTTATATTTCCCTTGTTTCAATTCCTCATAGGTAGACTATTAATGGTTATATTATTATAGAAATAAGAATGATTCTTTCAGGTTTCAATTCCTCATAGGTAGACTATTAATGGGGACAATGTGAAGGCAAAAAAAACAGCAGGAATGTTTCAATTCCTCATAGGTAGACTATTAATTATATCCACATACTTAACAATGTCAATGAATTTATTGTTTCAATTCCTCATAGGTAGACTATTAATTATTGTCTACACCACCCATAGAAGTCTGATAAGGGGGGTTTCAATTCCTCATAGGTAGACTATTAATGATTTATCCGACACTTAACCGGTCTACCAGTTTTTAGGTTTCAATTCCTCATAGGTAGACTATTAATGGAATTAGTAATAGACTCCGCTTCAGACTTTTTCAGTTTCAATTCCTCATAGGTAGACTATTAATGCCTCTTTAGGACAAATCGAATTACAAGATTCACACGGGTTTCAATTCCTCATAGGTAGACTATTAATGTTGAATAAACATTAAGAAAAAATAGCGGTGAAGAGACGTTTCAATTCCTCATAGGTAGACTATTAATCTTGAGAAAAATACACATATCATAGCAAAGAAGGAAGCGTTTCAATTCCTCATAGGTAGACTATTAATTAGCGTATGAATGTGATGTCCAGAGAACTGATGACTGTTTCAATTCCTCATAGGTAGACTATTAATCGATAAATTTCCGAGAATTTTCCCGAGGGTGTTGAAGTTTCAATTCCTCATAGGTAGACTATTAATTTAACGATGAACGGAAAATTTAAACCGCAAGCAGTGTTTCAATTCCTCATAGGTAGACTATTAATGGGTGATTTTGGAAACGATTCTATACAGTCATTGATGTTTCAATTCCTCATAGGTAGACTATTAATTAGAGGCAAGGTTTAATCCTGAAAAAGCACATTCGGGTTTCAATTCCTCATAGGTAGACTATTAATTTTCAAGAAAATCGATTATAATAAGATATGAAATTGTTTCAATTCCTCATAGGTAGACTATTAATGCATAAGTCTGTAAATCTTTTGATAATTGTGTAGAAGTTTCAATTCCTCATAGGTAGACTATTAATCATCAGACCAATTCACACCATCAGATCTATTCACACCAGTTTCAATTCCTCATAGGTAGACTATTAATGAATTAAAATTAATTCCACTTTCTATTTTTCCAATACCGTTTCAATTCCTCATAGGTAGACTATTAATCAAGCATATCGTAAACATATTGCATTCAACATCAAGAGTTTCAATTCCTCATAGGTAGACTATTAATGGATTGATTACATCATTTTCGAAATCAATTCCTCGGTTTCAATTCCTCATAGGTAGACTATTAATGCCAGCATCGTTTATTTATTGCTGTAGTAAACCAATGTTTCAATTCCTCATAGGTAGACTATTAATTCGACGCCGATGAAGTTTCCTGATCTCACGAGAGAGTTTCAATTCCTCATAGGTAGACTATTAATCCTTTGAATGTGATAGTGGAAAATACTGATTTAAGGTTTCAATTCCTCATAGGTAGACTATTAATAATTTACCATTAGCATCAAAGTATATCACAGACCAATGTTTCAATTCCTCATAGGTAGACTATTAATGCGAAGCGGAAACTGTAGATATGTTGAGGCAGAAATAGTTTCAATTCCTCATAGGTAGACTATTAATTATTTTGTCTATACATATATTGACACAGAACCAATGTTTCAATTCCTCATAGGTAGACTATTAATGAGAAAAAAGAGCTTCTTCAGATGATTTCTGAAGAAGTGTTTCAATTCCTCATAGGTAGACTATTAATACGCGGCGGAAAAAAGTGGTCATATCACAGCTTCGGTGTTTCAATTCCTCATAGGTAGACTATTAATATTGCCAATAATTTCGAGCTTAAAAGGTAAGTGATGTTTCAATTCCTCATAGGTAGACTATTAATGCTAAAAAAAGCCCTGGAATTTCAATGCTCTTGGGAGTTTCAATTCCTCATAGGTAGACTATTAATGGACCGAGAAAAATCCCGGGTGTGAGGGATGATAAAGGTTTCAATTCCTCATAGGTAGACTATTAATCCGCAGTAATTACACAATCATTTAAACAATATTTTAGTTTCAATTCCTCATAGGTAGACTATTAATCAGTTAGGATTAACGACTGTAGATTATGATGAAATGTTTCAATTCCTCATAGGTAGACTATTAATAAAAATGTTGATTATTGAGATGAAAGGATTTATGGAGTTTCAATTCCTCATAGGTAGACTATTAATGTAGATGAGTCATTCAGGGCATCATCGGAAAATATGTTTCAATTCCTCATAGGTAGACTATTAATTATGTTTTTTTGAAATAAATTTAACATCTCTCCAAGTTTCAATTCCTCATAGGTAGACTATTAATGATGATTTAGTTAACACAATCTTAACAGAATTGAAAAAGTTTCAATTCCTCATAGGTAGACTATTAATTATACAGACCCTAAATGCTGATAAAGACTTTAAGGAGTTTCAATTCCTCATAGGTAGACTATTAATTCATTTGTTTCAAACAGTGTAATTAGATTTTCAATGTTTCAATTCCTCATAGGTAGACTATTAAT
>JALVOT010000009.1:27832-155376 GCA_027026255.1 Caldifarciminota bacterium
GTTTCAATTCCTCATAGGTAGACTATTAATCCATTTTTACCGCATAAATAAAATACTTTGTCAAAGAACGATACAGTAAAAATATTTAATATTTTGCAAATTTTAGTCATTTCTTTTGAAAAGTCAATACATTCTTTGACCTTGCGGTTTCGTCTATCTTCTGATATTTTTACATCATCATAGGTCGACGAACAAATTTTTTTTATATTTTGATACCCGCTATGCGCATAAATTTTCATATTTTATTATACACATTTTAAATCGAATGTCAAGGCAAAATTTGCAAATTTTTGTATTTATATAATAGTTTCTTCCTTTCCTTTTTCAATACCCATCGTTTCCCTGGATGTATACATTTTTGTTCTGAAAATATAAAATACTACAGCATCTTTTTCTGTATCGATTATTTTCCCCATTTCAACTTTTAGCCTTTCAAATTTTGCTCGGGTAATCTCACCTTCAAAAACTGAATTTTGAATCCAGGTTAGGTATTTTCTTGCCACCTTTAATGCCCTGGCTACCCTTTCCACCCCGACATCGTAAGTCATTATAACAAACATCACCACCTCGCAACGAATGGCTCGTAGTTTTTCTCACCTAATAAATGCTTTTCAATCTTGTATGCCTCAAGATGTAGAAGAGAACGATACGAGACATTTCTTTTCAGGCTGGGATGTCTGATTGTTGTAGTCATTCGTTTATCAAATTCCTCAATAAATCGTCGTCTGCCGCTTTCTTTTAGAAAAATGCCATTGGCTTCTTCATAAAAATCATTTGTTTTAATCATATTTTTATTCACCAGTGTAAAAATAATCCGGTCAATAATTATCGGTTTAAAAATCTCAGCAATATCAAGGTTTAAAGAAAATCTTCTGAAATTAGATGTATGTAAGAATCCTATTCTTGGATCAAGATGGGTCCTGTAAATTTCACTCAGGCAGGCTACATATAATAGACTATTCCCAAAACTAATCAGGGTATTCAATCGATTCTCAGGGGGACGTCTGGTTCTGCTTTTGAATTCAAATTCCGGATTGGTGAAAATTTTATCAAAGACCTTATAATATTGTTCTCGGATATTGCCTTCAATCGCCATTAACTTATCAGTGGTATTCTGGTTATGAATCAGCTCCGCCAGTTTTTCTATATCTTCAATAATACTCTGCAATGCGGCACCACGATTTAGATAATAATTTAATACTCTTTTCATATTATCTACAGCACCCTTTACAAATCGCCGGGCAAGGTCGATTCTTCTTTCATCATCAAGATAAAATTCCGCCTGTTTCAAAATCATATGCCCGGAATTATAATGTTCTCTTGGATAGAATGTGCCGATATAATAGCCATAATGGTTGAAAAAGTGGATAATAATTTCTTTCTGACACAGAAATTCTAAAAGTTTCTTGTTGATTGTAATCTCACCCATAATAAGCATCTCTCTGGTATTCTCGACCGGAATATACTTTCGTCCCTTTTCACCTTCAAAATATAATGTATTCTGCTTTCGATGCAGTTCACCATTGGAAAAGATATATAAAGTTTTTTTCATAACATCACGCAATATTTAATCGTAAAACCAATCATAATACTTAGATTTTCCACGCCATTCATCTTTGATTTTAAACCTGCCAAGTTTATATTTTCCATATCCTCTTCTTGGTTCCTACACCCATTTTTGTATTTAGCCAATTGGCTAAATACAAAAATATAAAATACAGCAAATTACAGTTTTTTGACACGAATACGCTGGACGAATTTCTCTAATTGATTAATTATCTCGATCACTGTTTGGTCTTTGAGCCAATAGATTCTTTTATTAACTTCCACCTCGTATCTGATTAAATCAATATTTCGTAAATCCCTTAAGACCCGTGAAATAGTGGGGACTGAAACGCCGATTGCCCTGGCTAATTCAGAAGGGTTTCTTCTTTTATGAAAGAGCAACTTAACAGTTTTGTATGCCGTAGGGTTGCTTAATACACGACAAACCCGCGAGGCACGATATTCTGTTTCCGGCATTTTTTTTCTCATTTAACCTCCGTATATTATTTTATAAAATATTCAGAATAAATCAACTGTTTTTTCTGAATCGAGGCTGAAGTTTTGTATGAATTTTTTGAAAAAATATATCAGAGATATTAAGGTGTGGGTCGCACAACTCAATATTTTTTCCAAAATAGAATATCTATCATCCTGACCCCCGCCGATTTTTATATTTAGCCAATTGGCTAAATATGAAAGTGAAAGGTTTATATTTTGAGTGCGGATATTGTATGGGATTGTTTGTAATACCGGCAGGGTCAGGATGGGTGGTTGATACTTGGGTTCGGTTCAGAAAACAGGGGATTGTTTAATATAAATACTTAAATATAAATAGAGGATAAGACTTGAAATTTGCTTTCGCCTCAGTCAGAATTGCTTAATGTAAATAGACGCCGGGATGAGTATCGACACCTGAACCAGTGGATATTTTTATTGCGGTATTTCAACCTAATCAAGAAACCCGGTGTTAATGCTGTAAACAAATGGATGTTTCTTAGTCAATTTTTTAATCATTCTATACCCAGCAGAATTCTTTATATGCACAGCGATTGCAGAATCCAATTTTCACAGGTTCTGGAGGTGTATCCTGTGAAATAATTTTTTGTATCGCTTCAAATGTTCTTTCCAGTTCATCCTCCAACTCCGGGGTCAGTTCCACAGGTATCCGCTTTTTCTCTTTGGGGATTAAGAGTTCACCGGTTGCCTTAATATTTATTTTTTTTAATTGATAAAGGTAAAAAGATAATTGCATTTTTGCTGATTGTAGATACCTGCTGGATTTTTTTACTTCAGCTACCAACAATTTTCCTTCTTTTTTACCGAAAATATCAATTTTCATCCCTGCTGTTTCAAATTCTTTCTTTGCCCTCTGATATGATTCTTCATGTATCAATCTTCCCAATTCGATTAGTTGATTGTCCTGACTTGGATCAAGTTCATGTGCCATCAGCCAGACCTCTCGCGGACAGATATAATAATACCAGATTAATGTTCCTGTGATTTTTTTCATTAAAACTTTAGCACTTCGGAATTCTGTGGTGAATCTAATTTTACAATTGTTATCCAGTATTCGTAATAAATTAAATGTTCTGCCATCTAAAAATCTGTTCTATGAGACGAGTCTTTTTAATTATTACATTTACATTAAATTCTCGCTCCATATCTCTTTCTATTTCAATCAGACCGAATCTATCCAAGAATCGTTCAATCACCCTGTAAAAATAACATTCCTGATATCTTTTTATATTATTCAAGAAGTCGATAATCAAACGGGGAAACGCACGGAGGTATTTATCTGAATAAAACTGAAATTTTCTCGATTCATTACCATATTTCTGAACAAGAAAGATGGTAAAACCAAATCTCTCCTGTATAATCGGGGAACTTGGATAGTAATCGAAATATTCCCAGTTACATTTTGTAGCAAAACTGACTAACATTGTTAAGTACAATTCAACAATTGAGTTCGATTTTAGATACCTAATTGCTTTCTTTGTTAGAGTCAGCTTGCCATATTTTTTTCTGGTTAAACCCGATACTCTGGTAATTATATTTATTGTATGGATATGTGGACTGTCCAACTCAGTTTTAAGTGGAAATTGGTGCAAAAATATCCGTGTGAATCTGTCGTAGATACCTTCATCAATAAGCATCCGACAGAAAAATAGTGGGAGATTGCCTTTTTGTGTTAATTTTACTGGCTCCACTTTTTTTAGAATGGATAAATATTTAACTACATCTTTATAAAAGTGAATATCTTTAATTAATTGAGCATCGAACTTTTTATTTAACAACATCGGCGAATTGTTTTTATCGAAAGGATAACGCAGCAAATTAACCATTTCATTTGTTGTAAGCCCTTCAAAATTATCGCGTGGTATATTTGCTAACAGAAATCCAAGATAATCCATATCTAACATTTATCTATCATTTCTGTGGCTGACAGCTTTATTTTATGAATTATAAAATACCCCAACCTCCTCCACCATAAATCAAACTTCATATATGTGGATAAGGTGATTGAGGGTGAAAATATCAGTAGGGTTATATACAATTTAATTTCTGTTATGTTATTCAACAGATAGATACCTCGCTTTTGGACTTGAATCCTGTTTCAATATCATAAAATTCATCTAATTGAAATTTTGAAATGAATCTGAATCCAGAAACTTCTGGCGGTAAATTCTCTTTTACCTTAGGCAAGGATATCGATATTACATAATTATAAAATTCCCCCCGTACTTCCAAAAATCGTTGCTTCCTTTTCCGCGGATCAGCTATTTGCATCGCTTCCTGATATTGATTCCAAATATCTGTGGCCTCATCATTTAGTTCTACAAAAACATCAACCTTCTCGCCTTTTTCTTCAATCAGGCGAAACCTACTAATTTTCTCATAGTCAAGAACTTTTATTGCCTCAAGATATTCTTGGGAAGTATCGTCTGATATTGCATTAAGTAGTTGCTTATAATATTGATTGGCTAAAGCCAAGAAATTTTCTTCATCAACTATAGAGTAAGACTTAAGAATTCTTTCGGTATTGTCGATAAGGACAGGATCGTAAATATAGGAGTAACAAAATCTCTGATTTTTTTCATCCTGCAGCAGAAAAATTTCTATTTTCCCTAAAGATATGTTCCAATTGCGATTTGCCCTTCCTGCAACCTGATTAATACTATCCATAGGACCAAAATCTCTAATTACTCTTTCCAAATCAATATCCACGCCCGCTTCCACCAGCTGAGTTGAGATGACAAATTTTTTATGATTTGGTTCTTTTATTTTTTTTATTCGCATAAATCGTTCATAGGGAGTTACATGTGAGGATAGAAAATAAATCTTGTATCCTAATTGTTCTAAAGGTTTCTTCATAGCTTTAAAAAGTTTCTCAGCAGATGAAATTGTATTCAAAACGACCAGTGTACTCTTTAAATTTGAAGATGCATTCTTTATAAGTTCATCAGCAAGCTCAATAGTAGTTTTGGGTAATGCAGTTTTAATTATAATTTGGGTCCTTTTGCAGGACTTAAAATATTTTTCATTATTGGTGAGAAGCTCTCTTGTATTCTTAAAAATTGCAGGTTGTGTAGCAGTGGATAGAAGAAAATATGTGCCAAGGTATTTTTGCATTGCTTCTGCCATTTTTCTAAAAAGCAACCAATATTTATGAGGAAATGATTGGATTTCATCAAGGATGACAATACCTCCTGCAATTTTATGAAGTTTCCGAATCGCTCTATTCCGGTTTGAAAATAGTGTATGAAATAACTGGACGAAAGTGGTAATGATAATTTCTGAATCCCAGCCTTCGATAAGAATTTCACTCTTATCACTGCCATACTCAGTATCCTCCTCTATATAAGTATAGTCGGAAAGATGATGATGGATCAAAAATAAATCCGATGTGGGATTTTTACCAATCTCATACTTAAAAACTTTCTCAATTTCTTTAGCATTTTGATCAATAATACTTAAAAAAGGGAGACAATAAATAAGTCGAGGGCAATATTTTTTCTCATTGATAATTCGGCTCCTTAATTTTAGGGCAAAAGCTAATGAAGTTAACGTTTTACCTAAACCTGTAGGCGCTGTGAGAGAGAAGATACGATCTCGGTCAAGATTAAGGGCTTCAATTTGATGGAGTACTTCTTGATAAACTTTATTTCTAAGAATATCAATTTTTCTTCGAGTATTATCAAATCCTCTTTGCTTACGATAATTTTCTACCATATCAACCACTAAAGGTTTTCTCTCTAAATGGGAACCAACAGTGACTTCATGTTTATCAGCATCTAACAGTAGTGAATAGAGCAAATGCTGGATGAGGTAAGGGAGAATTCCCCCATTTCGTTTAAGCCAGTGAGCTAAGGAATATTTCCGTAGAGGCCAGTTCTCAGAAAAGTTTCTTAATTTTTGGGAAACAGTATCCCAGTATGGTATAAAGGAAAAATATTCATGATAAAGATTTTTTACCTGCTTTTTTAATGTCTCTTCTATATCTAATCGTAAATCTTCGGTTGCTGATTGTAGATTGCCGTGGTGTCTACGTACTGTAAGAAAAGAAACGATCGGCAGAAACGAAGTGAACTCATTATTAAAATGCACCTTTTTTAGATATTCCTCAATTACAAAATAGGTGGCTATAGCGGAAATAAGACTATGCCTAGTTTCTGGCATATTCTTAAACCGGGCTTTTTTATCATCGTTTTTCTCTCGAAGATACTCCTGAAAGAAAGGAGTTGCTTTTCCGATGTCATGGTAAAGCCCAATGAGACGAACTACATCCACCAGAATTCTTTTTTCTATGGGCAAAGCTAAAGGAATAGCCTTTATTGAAAGTCTTGCTAATTCCCCTGTTTTTATTAAATGTTCCTTTAAAGATTTATCAGGATGAGACCATATCTCATCATAAGGGAACAATGATATCGCCATTGTCAAGTTTTAAAGCTGCCTCTATTTTGGCTCTTATTGTTTTTCCTTCAATTTCATAGAGTATTTCGCGGTATTCAGTTACTATTCTTCCAGGACGCATTTCAACTGGGATTCGTTCTTTGAAATATTTTTTACCGTGTTGCAGGAGATTAAGTTTAATTTTCTTATCTAAGGGAATAACAGTGTGTATATCCACAAATTCTTTACCATTTAGTCTTTTCGATACCGTAGATTCCGAATTAAAGTTAAAATCGGCAATGAGTTCACTTAGTCCAAGACAAGGTGTATAGACAGATTTATGGTTTTTTAAATTTACCCTTAGCGAGTTAAAAATGCTCATATCGGAATGGTTGAAGTAAATTCTAAACCTTGGGTCCTTGAGATATTCAAAACGAATTTGGGTTCTCGGTTCATGTGTACCTTTTTTAACCGGTATCCAATAACCATCTTTTGTATTTATAAGATTCTGTGTTATTCTGACCTTTTTGATAGGATTAATAACTCGGATAGCAATTTTCGCTTTATCTTTTGTCATTATCTGGAGGTATTCTTTTTTACCTTTGCCAATGACAGCGCTAATTAATCCAATGATTGCAGTTCGAGGTGGAATTGAAAAGGTAAGTGGCGATGAGGTAGTATAATATTTCTTAAAATGTGCGTAATCGCCCCAGATGTCAAAGATTAAGAATTTCTCTGACATAGTCTTAAAAACTTAATGGTTCAAAGGTAATGTTACCTATTTTGTCGACTTCTATCGGTTTTCCGTCTTTTATAAGTTTGAAGTGCTTATCTTTCGCGTGGCGAATTTTTTCAATTTTCCCTTTATTTTCCATTAATACATTAGCCAATTGAGTAATATCCAATTTCACCTCTTCAATTCTTCTGATTTCCTCATCTCTTTTTTCAGAGACGAATTTTATTCTATGGTCAAGTTCACCAATATGGTAGTTTTTCTCTTTATATATAACTTGAAGTAGTAGCCGCGGTATCTGTCCAATCTTAGAGCGAGTGATAAGATTCTTGGTTCCATTCCAAATACCTTCAAGCATAAGTCCCACATCACCATCGGTTAATCGAGTATCTTTAGCTGCGTTTTCATTGATGACGCCATAGAAAGCAATGAGAGAATAGGGTAAGATATATGCTTCCCAGAAAGTTCCAGTGCCTTTTTTTTCACCTGAAGGCATAACGGTCGTCCCTTTTACGAAAGTAGGCTCACCTACACGGTGTAGTGATCTACCAAATTTGAACTGTACCGGCCCTGTCAAAGCGAATGCTCTTTCTGTTGGTTTTTCTTCCTCTGTTTTTGCTTTCTTTCTTCTTTCTCCTTTCTTTTTAAGGGCAAACGTGCCACCGAAGAGTCTGATGTCTATACACTTCCTAATCACTTCCTCGGGTGAACCATATTCTTCGTATATACTTTCTTTCGTTTTCAGTTTTCCTGAATTGTCTCTCTCTTCTCGTACGAATATTTCCTGTTCCTTAAAGTCATGAAGATAGTCACGAATTGTCCTTTTTAGGCGGACATCAGTTACAATATTCATTCCTGTTTCTTCATCAATGCGAGGTTTGTTTTCATCTATAGGATCACCGTTTGGATTAGCATCGGTGACATCGTAGATGAAAAGTATCTCTGACCTGTTTTTAATAACACTAGCCATTTACTCCTCCTTTCCTTTTGTTAATCCTAAAACCTTATCTACTTCATCCACAAGATTCATCCCAAGGACGAAGTAGAAATTAAGTTCATCGGTACTTATCCCCCAGCTTTTACCTGCTTGAAGGAAATACTCGGATATAAGGGATTCCAACGAGTGATAATAGTTTTTGCCGTATTCTTCGAGTTTGTTTTGAATTTTTGGCAGCAGACCTTTGAAGTCTTCTTCCTTCATCTTAAGACCTTTGAAATTTTTTCTGAATGGTGTGGCTTTCCCTTCTTGACGCTGAATATTTAATAGTTTTTGAGCAAGAACGCCTAAAAGAAACACTGTCTTGTGAGCTGGTGAAGAAAAGGTTTCTGGAAAGTTCATAAAGAAACTTTCCGCCTTTTCCTTTAATTCAGTCATGAGTTCACCTCCTTCTTTAAAGTATATTTTTTGAGGCAATATCTTTAATTTCTTAAAAAATAAAAGTGATACAAAGGCTTTTAGAACCTGCAGTTTCAGGTAAGATTCATTAACAAAGCCTCGTCGAATTGGCGTCATAAACCATGAGAAGAGAAGATTAGGTTCAATCTTTACCCCACGGAATGTTTTATCCACTACTTCCAAGAAAGCCTTCTGAGATGGTGCGAATTGGCGAAACTCATCAAAACGGAATTCAATATTTTCATATTTATTTTTGAGTTCTATGTTTTTAAATATCTCCGGTTTTTCGGCTTTTTTCTTAGCCTCAAATATCCTTTTTATCCTGGAAGGGAGAACATCTTCAACCAACAGGTTTATTTTAAATACCTGTGGATTAGGTGCTGAGAAGAAAAGAAAATTGTAGGTGAGGACATCTTTTAGCTCCCCAAGAATTTCGAGAATCTCTTTCTCATCTTCGGTAATTCTACTTAGTGATTTATTAGATAGAACTTCCTCAGGGTGAGTCGAATATTTGAAAAAAGTTTCTACTACTTCTTTAATTCCTTCTACTCCAAGTATGAACTTTGGGATTAAGTAATATTGCTGGTATCCCATTTTTCCTTTAAGGAAATCTTTCAAAAATTTCTTCCCTTCATTAATTTTTAAAGAACAGTCCAAACAAATAGGTGCATTTTTCCATGCGGCTTTTTCCTGAAATCCACCAGCAATATAACCGGGTTTATCCAAAGTGTAGAATTTAAAAATATCAGTAAGGGCACTACCATAAACCTCATTCTTTTTCTTACCACAGACAGCACAAACATGATTAATTTTTTTAATCTTTTCGTACTTCGCTTTAACATAATTACATAGTAAATCTTTGAAAATAGGAAAATCTCCTATATACTTTAACTTATAATTTTCTTCAATTGCCAAGGTAACTATTCCACTTTGGTTCTGTTGTAGCGATAGTTTAATGTCAGTCCATTTTTTCGTAAGGTCAGTCAAAATGTCCTTTTCTGAGTCCTCCATTGCTTTTTTTAAACTCGCAATAATAAAGTTGTTAACTTTGACTTTTTTGAACCATCCTTTGATTTTATTTTTAAAAGTTTTTCCGATATCTGTAATTTTAGCAGTAGGTGTAATGTCAGCGCCCATCGAAGCACCACGATGATAAAGATATTTATTTATTTTTAGCTTGGATGTTTCTTCAATTCTTATACTATTATATTTATAGCCTTTTTTTGTTTTTTTAAATACTATACATAATGTTTTGGGGAATCGCCCATCCTGATTTGGATCCTGCACAAGAATAGAGAGAAGGTCAGATAAGTCTCTGCCTTCCATTTTTAACTTTATCTCCCCTAATTCTTTAATCCCTTCAATCATCTTTCTCCTCTCAATTTACACCCGTTTTCTTGAGACATTTTTATATAATCCATAATCTTTTTCCCATTTTTAAGTCTTCAGTTTATTTTTCTATCTTTCTCTCCTTACCATTTTCCAGATTTAAGACATTAATTCCCGTATTCGTATTAAGCGTTTACCAGATACCTGTGCCTGATATGCTTTAACCTAAGGCACCTTTTACTTAAAATTTCTCATCGTCCATTGTTATTACATCAGCCCTATTATATCCATTTTTTGATGTAATGTCAATAACAATTTAAGGTTTAAGCCTATAGATTTAGATTTTTATGGCGGCTGAAGATGGAGCTTTGTATTTTTCTGCTCAGGGCCTGAAATTGGAGTTAAAATATATCATCACAGTTTTTATCAGGTTCTAAAAATCTTTTTTTTCTGATTCAATATTCTGTTTTTAGCTGTTTACAGTTTTTCCTGAACTCGCCACCCGATTCCATCATTGATAAACCGGGATAAGGAGAGATGTGTAATATGGGGGAGACCTGCGCTTATATTTTTACGGCATTTGATACGGATGAAATCATTGTCCGGGCAGTTATTGTAAGGGCAGGGTTAAATCAAAGATTGAAGTTGTAATAAAGTAGTTAAATATACGCCAATTTCTTTAATGCCTTAAACTTTTCATTTTGACCGATGCGTGCCTTTTTTATTGCCGATTCTAAAAAGGCGATTGATTTATTATAGGTTTCCTGATTAACAGGATAGGGAAATCCATCTTTACCGCCGTGGGCAAATGAGAATCGGGCTGGATCACGGAATGATGGTGCAGCATTGTAGAGCAGTTCAGCGATAAGAGCCAGAGCACGCAGGGTCTTTGGGCCGATGCCCGGCACCGTAAGCAGATTTTCAAAATCCGCAGGTGTTCGGTCATAGGTCCGGATGAGAATTTTATAAAGATATTTTTCATTAATATCGGTTTTTAATACCGGGTGATGTGCAGGCATCTTTAATATTGTTTTTGCCTCTTTAATGATTTTTTCAGGATGCTGCCGGGTAATCTCAGTTATCGCCTTTCGGCAGGAGGCACTTTCATGGGCGATTAAGTTGAGGGGTGCGGTTTTTGTATCACAACAGACTGCAGTATGGGGTTCGTCCACATACGATTTCAGATTAAGAGAGAGCCAGTGGTATCTTCGTGCCTGGTGATGTTCCGGGTTCATCCCCTGCTGGATAACCGCCCAGTTTCCCTTTCTGGTAAAGATGAAGATATGATGATATAGGTTATATCCATCCTGGATACAGGAGTTGTCCACCCTGGCAGAAAGTCTTGAGGCATAGACCAAATCATCACCGGCAAGTGATGTGTGGTCAGCATATCTCTGAATCTCCTCAGGTGTTTTTCGTGATGTCCTTCCTTTCCCTCCGCATATATAAATACCCAGCTGGTTTGATAAGTCCTTGAGTCCCTGCTTCATTGCGCCGCATACTGTAGTTGTAAGCCCGGATGAGTGCCAGTCAAAGCCCAGAATTGAACCGAATGCCTGGAACCAGAATGGGTCGGCAAGCCGGCGAAGAAATTCATCGGTATTATGTTCAATTACAATTGCCTCAATTACCGCCCTTGATAATCTTGTCATCTTTTCGAACAGCCATCTCGGCGCCCGCCCGTAATGGAGGGGCAGTTCTGCATAACCGGTCTTCATATTCAATGATACACTAAAAATTTTTTAGTGTTAGGTGTCGGGTTAAATGCGTTTGATTTTTCTCCATCCTATGTCCTTGATATACATTATCTTATCATAATTCAGTTTTATGAGCGCACCGTTCAATAATTTCATTCTTAATGATTTATCGCTGCGATGGATGATTTCACCAATATAGACCTTACGGTCTAAAAGTTTTGTTTCATAGAGGAAGACCTTTTTTATTGCCGTCATTTACGCCATTATATACAATAGTTATCTGTTTGTCAAGGAAAATTGACCCTGGTTGTTTATGAAGTTCATAGTAAAACAGAGGGTTTTTAAAATCGACTGGTGCGGCTGTGAGGTTTGCTTATACAGTGCTGGTTGAAATCATAGACGGCCGATTATCTTCCTGATGTTTTTCAGCCCGGGGCCCGAGATTTTTCGAATTCTTCCATTATTCTTATCCCGGCTGAGGTTCCAATACGATCAGCCCCGACATCAAGAAATGCCTGCGCCTGTTCATAGGTTCTGATACCACCGGACGCCTTCACTCCGAAATCCCCGCCCACCGTCTCACGCAGAAGCCTCACATCTTCTAAAACCGCACCACCTTTTGAAAAACCGGTTGAGGTCTTAACAAAATTTGCTCCGCTGTTCTTAACCAACTTTGCACCGGCAATCTTTTCCTGAACAGTCAATAAACAGCATTCCAGGATTACCTTTACCACTCTACCCCGGGCGGCATCGACAACCGCCTTTATTTCCTCAGTGATATAATTGTAATCTTTATCCTTCAGCCGACCGATATTTATCACCATATCAATCTCATCACAACCAAGTTTGACAATTTCTGCGGCTTCAAGTGCCTTTATCCTGATGGTATCACCACCCAGGGGAAAGCCCACAACACTTCCAATCTTTATATGAGCTGGTAATTTTTTTCTGAGCAGACTTACCCAGCAGGGGTTAACGACTGCACAGTAAAATTGATATCGTCTTACCCCTTCTATGAATTCCAGAATCTCTTTCTTTGTCGCATCCGGTTTCAGGATTGTCTGATCAATAAATCTATTTATCTCTTTCATTTTTCTTCAATCTCCTTTAAGAGTTTTAATGCCCCGGGTCGATCATGGAGCAGATAATCTGCTTCATATCGGGGTTTTTTGATATTCAGCATCCGATTCAAAAACCATCGTGCCTTTTCATATTTCTTCTTTTTTATGAACACACGCGCTATATCAAGATAAAGCACAGTATAACTTGAATCAATGCGGAGCGCCCTGTTTAATGCATCAAGTGATTTGTTCAGATTACCGCCCAGGAGTCCGGGTAATTCATAATATAACATCGCCCTGGCATCCAGGGCGCCGGTGTGAAGGGAATCAAGTTTTAAAACTTTATCAATCTCTTTTTTTATTTCCGGGACAAGTCCCAGGGAATTCAAAATCCCTTTTGTCTGACCCATCCTGCCGAGATTTACCAGATACCAGAAATGGGCTTCAGCACAGCCGTCATCAATATTCTTTGCCTTTTTTGCCAGCTCGACCCCCTGTTTATAGAACTTAAGTTTTTCTTTCTTATCCCGGGCGTCATCACCGCGCAGATAGCAGACCTTTGAATATTCATATAATGCCCTTATATTTTTCGGGTCCGATTCGATGACCTGCGCCAGTAATCGGGCGCTGGCTTCTAAATTGTTGTGATTCAGATGTCTTGTTTCGTATAATTTTACAGCTTCATTGATGAGCGAATCATTTACCTGTCCATTCATTAAAACAGCCGAGCAAAAGATGGATAGGCCGATATATTTGATTATATGCCTCATAATTTTATTTCCTTTTTATCATTGTTGCTATTGTAAAATAATTGATGATACGCTGTTTCATCCTTTCGTATCTGTAAAATATCAATGGTCTTTCCTGAACCTTTACAGATAAACTATAAGGGTTATCAATTATGTAGATTGCTTCTTTTTTGATTAGCAATCTTGTTGAACCATCACCACCAAAACCATAACGATAGCCCGCCTTTTTAACCGCATCCAGGACCTTATGATTAACGCGGTTGAACGGATAGGAAATTGTATCAACCGGACCGAGTCTTTTTTCTAAAACCATACGCGATTCCACTAACTCATATTCTAATTGATATTTATCAAGTCTGGTGAGATTTCTATGGTTCATAGTATGGGAGCCAAAACAGATACCCCAGGAATGCATCTTCAAAATTTCATCCCAGGAAAGGTGTTTTGTGTATCGACCAAAGCTCCCGATATCCCAGTAATTTTTTCTTCCGATATATCCGGCAACCAGAAAGACCAGGGCTTTAATATTATAATCTTTTAAAACAGGAAATGCATAATTATAGACCGAACGATCACCATCATCAAAGCAGAGAACAAGATCAACATCTTGCTGAGGCAGACCAATGCGAAAACCCGCATCAATAAGAAACCTGAGTAATCGCTCAAACTGCCCTGGACTATTCCAGGTTCCGGCAAACTGGACCTCAGGTGTTATTTTGTGAAACTGTAATGCTTTTACCACGGGCGAACACCAGCCAGCCAGATATGGATAATACTGCTATCGCAATCCCGAAGATTGCAAAGAGCAGATTTTTTTTGATGAAGTTTGCAAGGAAACCGATAAATAGCGCCCAGAGCAGGAATGAGCCATTCAGTATCCAGTCCCGCAGGGAAAATACCCTGCCCCGGACCAGTTCATCAGCATAATGGTGAATAAGCGTATCCTGTCCGATAAAGATGGGTGAGATTGCAATCCCCCCAATCAGTGTCCCCAATGCAAATGTCCAGAAGTGGCGGGCGAACGGAAAAAGAATCAGTATCGCGCCGACAACGATAAAACAGAAGAGCATTAAGTTTTTAAGGTCAAAATGGTGACCGAATATTCCGGTCAGGTAGGCACCCAATAAAAGACCTATCGCCCCAACCCCGGCAAGTATGCCCACCCCGCTGGTGCCCCACGCCATCTCTTTCTGGATTGTTGGAATTGCCAATACATAAATTACACTGGCGCCCATAATCACAAGGAATATCGTGGACATTGCAAAGGCAAGATTTTTACTCTTCACAATCATCTGAATCGCATGGCGCAGCTCAGCCCAGAGCCTACCCAGTCGATGAAATAAGAGTCGGAAAAATCCACCGGGTCTTAAATGGTCAATCCGCTTTTCAGGTCTTATAAGTTTAACCTTCATAAGATAGAGCATTGCGGCAGAAACCGCAAAGGTAACTGCATCCAGGATAAATGCCGCGCTCCAGCCTTCAATACCGATATTTACCTTCCAGAAACGCCAGTCTACGATTAAACCGCCCAGAAGCATACCGAGGAATGTTGCACCCCTGCCGACTAAATTTATTACTGAATTTGCGGTCAGGATACGGTCTCGAGAAACCAGATTTGGTATGATGGAACTGCGTGCCGTATTGAAGAAAAGACCGAGAAGAAACATAAAGAAGACGACCGCAAAGACCGGATAGATATTATGTGTAACAATAAAAACAATCGGAATCAATATGGCACATCCCGTGCGCATCGTATCACATATTACCATAACCTTTTTTTTATGCCAGCGGTCAACCAGCACTCCGGCAACCGGTCCAAAGACCAGGACCGGTAAGGTAATAAATACGGCAAGCTGGGAAAGCAGGAACGGCACCTGTTCCCGGGGAAAAAGACCGATGATTGCAATCAGTGCGATATAGTCGAGTTTATCACCAAACTGGCTTACTGTCTGAGAAAAGACGAAGATGGAAAAATCTCGGGTTTTGAGGATATCCCAGAATTTAGCCCTTCTGATTTAACACCTCGCAGTAAAAATCGAGCACCATTTTGGTAATAATATTCCAGTCATACTTTAAGGACTTAGCCCTTCCAGCCATACCCATCTTTTGCATCAAATCTTTGTTCTTTAATAAATAGATTATCTTTTCGGCAAGTGATTTTATATCACAGACCTTGAAAAACAGTCCCTCCTTGCCGTCTTCAAGCACCGTGCGGTAACCCGGAATATCGGATGCAACAATGGGTTTGGCGGTTGCCATCGCCTCCAACAAAACAATACCAAAACTTTCCGCTCCGGTTGCTGGTGTGCAGTAAATATCACAGGACGCATAGTATCTGGGGATATCTTCGGGGTTCACCTTACCTACAAAGATAACATTTTCCTTTATATGTTCTTCAATATAACGCCGATAAAATCTTTCCAAAAATCCACTTCCCACAACGACCAGCTTGGCACTGGGAAACTCTTTGGTAATCAGAGGAAATGCCTGGAGCAGATATTTCAATCCTTTTCTCGGTTCAAATCTGCCCACAAAAAGGATTTTAGGATAATATTTTTCAAGTTCCTTTATCGGCTCAACATCGGGTCGGAATCGAGCAGTATCAATGCCATTCGGAATGATCTGGTAATCACCGGGAAAATATTTTGATACTGAATCCCGGGCAACCTTGCTTACCGCAATCCTGCCGTCCAGTTTTCTGAAATACTGTTCTAAAACCGGCTCCCAGAGGACATAACCCAGACTTTCACTGTGTGCAGAATGGAAAGTGATAAAATTCTTTGCCGTTGAATATTTCAACGCAAGATACGGTAAGGTCGGGGCAACCGGACCGTGGAGATGGATAACATCAAATTTTTCTCTTTCCAGAATTCTGCGCAACTTCCAGGGTAAGAGAATGCCGAATGTCAATACCGAGAATGACTTATTCTTTGGAATGTTTATTGCCCGGCCCAGCCGGATAAAATCCTTGTCTGTATAGGGGGCATTGTCACCGTAGGAAGGAGCCAGAACCCGGGCATCATGGCCCATTTTCTTTAAGGTTTTCCATAGGTAGTAGATATGTTCAGGAACACCGCCGGTATGAGGGTAGAATACATCAGAAACAAATAAAATCTTCATATTCCGGTATGGCCGAATCCGCCTTTATGCCTTTTTGTGCGTTTGAGTCTTTTAACCTTTTTGAAATGTCCCCGGACTACTCGATTAAAAACGAGTTGGGCAATACGGTCACCATTCTTTATCCGAAAAGGTTTCTTACCAAAGTTGAAAAGGATAATCATAATCTCACCCCGATAATCTGCATCAATCGTACCGGGACTATTCAGAATTCCGATACCATATTTCCTTGCCAGACCACTGCGCGGTCTGACCTGTGCCTCATAACCCTCCGGAATTTCGATACTTAGTCCTGTAGGCACCGTGCAGAATTCACCCGGAGAAATTACCATCTCCTTTTTTAAACAGGCACACAAATCACAACCGGCTGCATCCTCGGTCTTATATTCAGGCACAAACCCGCCTGTCATTCTTACTTCAATATTATCTGAGTCATAAGGGATATTTTTTTTCTTCAAGAACACCACCCCCGTTGAAAAACAAACCACTGATCCGGATATCTTTTAACCAGGTTCTGGATATGTCCGATGAGCCAGTCATCAAAATCCTTCTCTCTGGAAAAGACCCGGGGTTCAGTAACTGCAGCTGAGTAGCGTCTACGGCCTGAATAATTTAATACCATATGACCGATAAGAACCGGAATATGTCTGCGCACCAGAATAGAACCCAGACCCCGGGGTAGACGCCAGATCCCGGAAAAAAGTCTTTTCTTAACACCGTTCCCGGCGACATCACGGTCCGCAAGGACCGCCAGCACCTGATTTTTCTTTATAATATGCAAAAATGCATAACCGGCCTTTGATAGGGGATAGGGTTTCAAACCAAAACGACTTCGATGCCGGTTGTAAAGTTGAAACATCTCCGGTGATGTCTCTTCAACCAGGGCATTCATCTTAAAGCCCAGGGCGGCGAGATATGAACCGGCATAATCCCAGTTTCCAAGATGTAATGTAATCAGAACACAGCCGTTTCCCGTGCTCAGGGCTTGAGAAAGGTTATCAAGACCGCTCGATTCAACACTTTCTATTAATATCTTTTTTCTCATAAATTTGAGCCGTAAAAAATCGTGCATAATCCGTGCATAGTTGATAAATGTCCGCCGGCAATAATGCGCAAGGTCCCGGTTACTTAATCTTTCATTATGGAAAATATGAGAAAGATTTTCCATAATGATAGACCTTCTTTTTGCCAGAAGATAATAACTGAATAACCCAAGCAGAGCCGCAATAAGGTCAGCCAATTTTACAGGAAGACAATAGGCAATAATGATGCCGAATTTTTGCAGACGAACACCCCAATTCATTCAAGGTTTCTATCGGGATTTGTAGACCTCAAGACCCTTTTTTAACACCTCTAAGGCTTCAGCAAGTTGAGCTTTATTTAAGACATAGGCGATGCGCACTTCATCCGCACCTTTACCCGGGGTTGAGTAGAAGCCGTTCGCCGGTGCCAGCATAACCGTTTTGTTGTTGTAACTGAAATCGCTTAAGAGCCAGCGGCAAAAGTGGTCGGCGTCAGCAACCGGCAGCCGCAGGACGGTATAAAATGCACCTTCCGGCTTATGTCCATAAACACCAGGAATTTCTTTAATCTGCTCAAAGAGAAAATTTCTGCGTTCTTCATATTCCGCAATGATTGGTTTGATATATTCATCAATATGCTGGTATGCAGCTATTGCACCAATCTGTTCCAGGGTTGGAGGACAGAGCCGTGCCTGACCGAATCTCAATAGGGCATTCATTATTTCCGGATTCCGTGAGACAAGACAGCCTACCCGGGCACCACACGCTGAAAATCGTTTGGAAATAGAATCCATCAAGATGACCTGTTTTTCAATCTCCGGTAAAGAAAGGGCACTGATTTGAGATTTACCGTCATAGACAAATTCCCGATAGACCTCATCTGACAGGAGGAAGAGTTGATGCTGCTTGCAGAGTTTATAGATTATGAACATTTCCTCTTCAGTAAGCACCGTGCCGGTCGGGTTATTCGGTGTATTTATCAAAATTGCCTTTGTCCTCGGCGTAATCCGCTCTTCAATCTTCTGGGCCGAAGGCAGATGAAAACCGTGCTCAACATCTGTGGTTACCGGGACAAGTTTTACATTTGACATTACCGAAAATCCATTGTAATTTGTATAAAACGGTTCAAACACAAGAATTTCATCACCGGCATCACAGACCGCCATCATTGCGAATATAATCGCCTCACTACCACCGGTTGTAATCCAGACATTGTCCAGGTCTATATTAATACCCAGCTCACGATAATATTTAACCACCGCAAGCCTCAAGTCCAGAAGTCCGCCCGATGGTCCGTATCTGAGAACATCCTCTTTATAATCGGCAATCGCATCAAACAATTCTTTCGGCGTTTTGATATCAGGCTGTCCGATATTCAGGTGAAAAACCGTAATTCCCTTTTTCTTCGCCTCATCCGCAAGCGGGGCGAGTTTTCGAATTGGGGAATAGGGCATCTGCTCAGCCCGCTTTGACAAACTCCGCATTTTTGTTTTGCTAAATTGTTGTGCTGTTTCCATAGTAAAATTATATACATTTGAAAAAGAAAGTCAACATAACCAGCATCAGGGTCGGGTCTGGATGTTTATTGTAAGGCATCGTCAGGGATGGGCCGGGCAGATGGATAATCAGCCTCAGTTATTATACCAATAATCCGGTTATTGTCTGGTTTTTTGAGATTGCATCGCGGTGTCCGGGAATCTGATGATGGATGAGTTTTCTGAGTCGAGTCCTGGATAGGACCGCGGAATAAGGGTCAGGATTAATCCGATTATTGTCTGATTATAACAAAGTTTTATTGAAAAAATTAACGGGATTGAATATTTTCCGCACCGGGTATTAATTCAAATTCGGCTATCGTATTCCGCTCTTTACCATTTAATTCATCCTTTGCCCTGAGCACTATTATATAGTGACCAGGCGGCAGGTCCATCGGGTGATACAGGGCGCCGAGATAGGCAACATCACCCGGTTCAAACCAGTCATCAATCATTATATCCGCAATCTCCTTGCGCATCTTCTCTCTATTATAGACTTCATAGGTCGTTCTCAGATGATGCCGGCCGTCTTTGGTCTCTAAATTATAGACTTCAGCATATAGATAAAATGGTCGGTGCACGGGCAGGACCGGCTCTACCAGGGGAATCATCCTGCCGATCGGTTTATCAAACTTTTTTCGGGTTGCAGAATGGTCAATAAGATAAGCCGGGATGAGGTCGCTTATCTCCTTGGCGTCATTTTGATAATTAATCAGGTTTACACTTAATTTCTTTTTCCCGATATAGTGATTTTTTAAATCAGTATATGATACCTCTATGTGATACCTTGCTGGCTTTAACCGGAGATTAACTTCATCGTAGAAAATTGTGTTATTACCGTCAACCGGCTTGAGGATATCATTGTATTGCATTAAGATGCTGTCGTTTTCGTTTTTGACTATTATCCGCCGTCCGAATGAGAGACCGGTGGTGTCGGTGATTTCAAATTTCACATACAATTCCAGTCTTGTGAGATTTCTTTTCTGGCGGAATCGGCCGCAGGCGATTTTAAAGTCCAATCTTCCTTCGGACTTAATATCCACCAAGGTGTCGGAAAATATCTTTTTCAGATAGGGAATTTTTACGGTATCACCGAATGATGAAGTTGAGATTAATTTGTATGCCCGGCCTATTCTGACAAAATCGAATATCAGGCCTTCGGTTTTATATGTCCAGACCTCAGCGGGTTTTACAAAGATATTGGTTTTTGCTCCAAACATTTTCCGGGGGGTTATCCGCTCCTGTTTCGTAGGCCTGCCGTATTTTACATAGGTCGGTAATCGGTCATCACTCAATGGGGCATAACGGCCAAATTTTTTGAAGGCATATTCTATGCGTTGTTCAAACTCTATTTTTTCCCGGGGGTCTTTATCCTTCCATAATTTTTCATAGAATCGCCTGCGTTCATAGGGGGATGAGAGTTCAATATAGTGGTGTGCGCTTACACTGTCGACAGCCCTCAGTCCTAAATATATCTTACGCTCTTTTTTTAAGAGGTGGTAATAGCGCGGGGCTATCAGATTTGTCGTGCAGGATAGCAGCAGCAGGTAGAAAATGGTTATCTTTTTCATAAGGTCTACTGCGTCAGACCCAATTTGATGATTTTACGGCTTCTTTTCTTTACGGCATTCCGCGTATCGATGATCAATCGGCTGTGTTTGATGATAAAGTCATAATCATATTTTGTGTGGTCAGTCAGAATCACAACCGCATCAACTTTTTTCAACAACCCTGGTGTCAGGGCAACGGATTTTATAATTTTATTGTTGAGGTTTATCCGGGGGACATAGGGGTCGTTGTATTGAACCTTCTTCACCCTGGTTGCGATGAGTTCGAATACTTTAAGGGCCGGTGAGTGCCTCAGGTCTGCAATATCCTTTTTGAATGCCATACCCAGGAGCAGGATATTCGCCCGACCTGAACACTGGCCGCTCCTTCCTAAGGCGTCAATGATTTTATTGACGACAAAATAGGGCATCTCTTCGTTGATACGGGCGGAAAGTTCAATGAATGCGGTATGGAAATCATATTCCCTTGCCTTCCAGGAGAGATAATATGGGTCGATAGGGATGCAGTGTCCGCCCACCCCTGGTCCCGGATAGAAGGGCATAAATCCAAAGGGTTTGGTCTTCGCCGCATTGATTACTTCCCAGATATCGATGTTCCCCATTCTTTCGCACAGCTGGGCGAATTCATTGACCAGGGCAATATTTACATTCCGGAATGTGTTTTCAAGAAGTTTGGTCATCTCGGCTGTTCTCGGTGATGATACGGGGAAGACGGTGTTTATGAACTGGCGGTAAAATAGGACTGCTGTTTTGGTGCAATTTTTTGTTACACCACCAACCACTGTCGGGGTATTGGCAACACCGAATTTTTTATTGCCGGGGTCGATCCGCTCCGGACAGAAGGCGAGGAAGAAATCCTTACCGATTTTAAGACCGGATTCTTTAAGGATTGGTAAAACAACTTTTTCTGTAGTCTCGGGATAGGTGGTGCTCTTTAGAATTATTAGCTGCTCTTTTCTCATATACTTACTTATTCCTTGTGAACATCTTACAACTGCACTGAGGTCCGGTTCTTTATTGACATTGATGGGTGTAGGGACGCAGATTATAATAATATCACATAATTTTAACCGGGCATAGTCTGAGGTTGCAGTTATTCGTTTTTCAGAGATGAAAAATTTCAGGTCTTGAGGGTCAACATCGCTGATGAAAGAAATACCTTTGTTTATCTGATTCACCCTGTTCTGATCAAGGTCGACACCGATAACCTTGAATCCTGCCCGGGCGATCTCCAGGGCAAGGGGCAGTCCTACATAACCAAGTCCGATAACAGCAACTTTTGCCTTTTTTTTATTAATCAATTCTTTAAGCATTATGCACTCCTTTTTATATTCTTGGTATTGTAACGCAAAAAAATAAAAGAAACCGTCTTATAGATTCCGTAGATACCACTGAAGATTAAATATGTCATCCAGTTCATCTTCACTAATATAGGATTGGAGTTTTTTGTTTCTTTTAATAATTTCTTTTAAATCGGTCTTCTGATTTAATGCCTGAAACGACGCCTTTTGAATAATTGTATATGCTTCAGCCCGGTCCATACCATTCGCAATTAATAGATTCATCAGTGCCTGGGATGCAAAGGTGCCGCAGGTCTTTTTGATATTCTCCTGCATTCGGTCTTTATGCACATTCAACCCTTTCAATACCCAGAGCATCTTTTTTGTAATATAATGAATCAGATGGAAGCTATCCGGGATGATTATGCGTTCCACCGAAGAGTTTGTGATATCCCTTTCATGCCACAGGTTGATATTCTCATAGGCAGGTATAAGCATACCCCTTAATACCCTGGTAAGGCCGCATATCCGTTCACAGATAATCGGATTTTTCTTATGGGGCATTGCTGAAGAACCTTTTTGTCCCCGGGTAAACGGTTCAGAAAGTTCCCTGACCTCGGACCTGCAGAGGTTTCGGATTTCTGTGGCAATCCTTTCAATGCCGCAGGCATAGAGGACTAAATTCGCCGCAAGATAGGCAAATCTGTCCCGGGGAAGCACCTGGGTGGAGACCGGTTCTGGTTTTAAACCGAGTTTCTTCATTACCTTTTTCTCAATCCTTTTTGGCAGCATTGCATAAGTACCTACGGCTCCGGATAGTTTTCCATAACGGACCTCCTCAGATGCCCGAAGGAGTCTATCATAATTTCTTTTGGCCTCTTCATACCATGACCGCACCTTATATCCGAATGTAATCGGCTGGGCAAACATTCCGTGGGTTCTGCCGATCTGGAAGGTTTTTTGATGTTTTTCAGAAAGTTTTTTCAATGTTTTGAGAACCATCTTTATATCGGGAAGTATTATCTTCATCGCCTCCTGGATTGTTAATGAGAACGCCGTGTCCACAAGGTCATATGAGGTGAGTCCAAAATGAAGCCATTTACCCGGTTTGCCAATCTTTTCACGCACCGCAGTTAGAAAGGCGATTACATCGTGGTTTGTTGTTTTTTCAATCTCCGCAACCCTTTCCGGATTGACTATAATTCCTTTCAGTTTTTTACTCAGACCCCGGGGTATTATTCCTTCTTTTTCTTCTATTTCAGCAACAACGGTTTCGACAAAGAGCCATTTTTGAAACCGGTATTCTTCATTGAAGATTTTTTTTAAGGGGCTGGTTTGATATCGTTCAATCATTTTGCTCCTTTAATAACCTGGATAGAGATGGATAATAAAACCACCACGATTAATAATAAAACTGAGCACCCTTGTCTTTTTTATCGCCCTTTTGAAATCCTCTTTATTTCTTATTCTTTTGTTATCAACAAATAGTATGATATCCCCAGGCAGGATTCCGAATTTTTCGCCGATGCCGTTTTTTTCTACTTTTGTAACGACTACACCTTCGGAATATGTGAGATTATATTTTCGAGCAATCTGCGTATTGATATCTTCTATGTAGATTCCCAAATCCGTAGGCAGACCCGGGGATTCTTTATATGCTGATACAATAATTTTTGTTTTGATTGTATCGTTATTCCTCAATAAGACAATCCTCAGGGTGTCATCGACAAAGATTGTTGAGGTCGCCTCGCGCCAGTTGGCAACATTGTTAATATTACTATCGTCCACCTTTATTATACGATCACCCTCTTTTATCCCGGCATTTTCCGCGGGACTTTCCGGGTCGACATTACTCACCAGAACACCCCGGGTGCTTATACCCATTGCCCGGGCAATTGCCGGTGTGATGTCCTGGGTCCAGATACCGATCCAGGGGATCCTTATAGTTTGATATTTTTTTGCTTCGGCGATGAATTTTTTTACAACATTAATGGGTCGGGCAAAACCGATTCCTTCTGAACCGCCACCGGAAGTGAGGATAAAGGTATTTATCCCTATTACCTGACCCAGGATATTGACCAGGGGACCGCCTGAATTACCGGGATTTATTGCAGCATCAGTCTGTATCATATTTTTATAGATGCGTTCTGTATTTGTCGATTTTATTGAACGGTTGAGTGCGGAAACCACGCCTACCGTAACCGTTGGTCTTGTGTCTTCCAAGAGAAAACCGAATGGATTACCCAGGGCGATTACCCATTCACCGATCATTAAATCGTCAGAATTACCCAGTGCCGCATAGGGGAGATCTTTACCGTTTATTTTAATTAAGGCGAGGTCATGGATTCTATCCGCAGCAACAATCCTGCCTTTGAATTCCCTGGTGTCGGGAAGTGTAATATGAATATCCTGGGCATTGGTAATGACATGCTCGTTGGTAAGGATATAGCCGTCCGGGGAGATAATAACGCCGGTGCCGAGATTCTTTATCTTTTTTTTATAATAGTATTCAGGGAAAAAATCGCGGAAGAAATCTCGAAAAAAGTCATCACTGAAGGGGGAAAGAAACGGCGCGGTGGAAACGGTGGTTGTCTGGATAACGGTAATGGAAACCACTGCAGGGGAGACCTTATGGGCGGCGCGAACGATTGCATTCGCCCTCTGGTTTGAAACCTCATCATTCAATTTTTTCAGAGTAATCTTGTTGTTGTCCTGTAACGGCTGGGAATGGACTCGATTATAAAATTGCAAACTTAAGAAGGCGATTGCTGCACCGACTATAATAAATATTAAATGTCTTTTACTCATCGTTTTTCCCAATCATTTAGAAATCTTTCGATGCCGATGTCGGTGAGCGGATGTTTAATCATTGAGGAGAAGACACGATAGGGCATTGTCACAATATGGGCACCGAGGATTGCTGCCTGCCTGACATGTTCGGGATGGCGCACCGATGCAAAGATTAACCGGCTCGGAAAGTTATAGTTATTCAGAATATCAAGGATATCCTTTATTACTTCAATCCCGGGGTTTGCAATATCATCAAGACGTCCAACAAATGGGCTGATATATGAAGCGCCGGCCTTTGCCGCCAGGATCGCCTGATTCGCAGAGAATATCAGTGTCATATTTACACGAATTTTCTCTTGAGAAAGGATGTTTGTCGCCTTAAGACCATCAATCGTGCAGGGGATTTTGATTACAATATGTTCGCTTATTTTACTTAAATCTTTTGCTTCTTTAACCATATCAGCACTGTTCGGACTTAAGACTTCAGCACTGACCGGTCCTTTTACAATATCACAAATTTCTTTTAGAATTTCACGATAATCTCCTTTTTCCCGGGACATCAGACTGGGGTTGGTGGTTACTCCATCGAGCACTCCCCATTGTGCAATTTCTTTGATTTCACCGATATTTGCCGTATCAAGATATAATTTCATAAAAGACCCCCTTTGGTTTTAATAATTCACCTTCATCAGAAACAGCCCCTGAGGCGGTGCAAAATAGAGGTTTTTTAAATTGTCGATTTGCCCGGCATTCTCTATCTGAAATCTTCCGCGGCCCACATCAACAAGAAATCCAACCATTCCGCGCACCATCTTCCTCAAGAATCTATTACCCTCAAATTCTATTATAATCTCTTCTGTCCTTTCTGTCAAGCTAATCTTCATTATTTCGCATACCGTGTTTTTTTGACCATCGGATACAGAAAATTTTTTGTAGTCATTCTTGCCGAGCAGAAATTTTGCCGCACTTTTCATATTTTCGATATTCAACCTATAATTGATATACCAGCTGTATCTGATCTTAAATGGTGATGGAATAGAGGTTATTCGATATTGATAAATCTTTGACCGGGCAGAATATCGGCTGTGAAATTGGTCTTTGACAATATCTATATGTTTGATATAGATATCATCGGGTGTGAGGGAATTGAGCGCCCGGCAAAGTTTTGTCGGAGCCCAGGGGAGCTGTATCTTGAAATTCGCCACCTGTCCCAGGGCGTGTACCCCCTGATCAGTTCTTCCTGCACCGATCAATTTTATTTCTTCATTGGTAATATTTTTAAGCGCCTTTTCAATTTCACCCTGGACGGTTCTTAAATCGGGCTGGATTTGCCAGCCGTAAAAATCGCTGCCGTCATATTCGATGAGCAACCTGATGTTTTGCATTGTAATATTATGTCGCTTTTGCTGATAGAGGAAGGGTGATTATAAATTTACTTCCCTTCCCCGGTTTACTTTCCACCGTGATTTTTCCACCATGGGCTTCAATAATATTCCGTGCAATCGCAAGGCCGAGACCGGTGCCGCCCTTTTTTGTTGTGTAGAATGGTGAGAAAATTTTTTTAAGTTCTTTGGGATTAATGCCGGGACCATAATCTTGAACCTCAATAACCGCCTGATTGTCTTTAATATATGATTTGATTTCAATTGTTTGGCCGTCCTTGCTGACTTCACAGGCGTTATCCAGCAGATTGACGATCGCTGATTTTAGTTTATTGAGGTCTACATAACAGTAAAAATCTCCATCCTTGCGCTTAATCGTAATGTTCTTTTTTTTGTTTTGATGCTGCATCATTGAGATTACCGCTTCATTTATAATTTCTACAATGTGGTGGCGATTTCTTTTTGTCGGTGTGAACTGGGCAAAGTTTAAAAAATCGGTTACAATCTCATTGAGTCGAATCGTTTCATTAAGTGCCATAGCAATAAACGATGTCACCTTACCGCGGCGCATCGATTCATTTATCACCTCAAGGGCGCCCCGTATTGAGGCAAGGGGATTTCTGATTTCATGGGCAAGTGAACCACCCAGTTCAGCAAGAAGACGGGTCTGTTCGGCAATCCGTGATTTTTCTTCCAGCATTCTCAGCTCAGTAAGGTCCTGAAGCACACCAAGCCCTGCCCGGGAGTTGTATATCCGGGCACAGGAAAGGACATAGTAGCGTTTTGAAACCTTCAATTCAATCGAGGACCGGGCATCAGGTGTTCCTAAAAACTTCGCCAGATGAAGATGCACCATAGTGCGTAATTTTCCTTCGGGAATATTTGTGTAGATGATATCGCCGTTGCGATTTATCGTGATGATGCCCGAAGGGATATTTTTTATTATTTCTTCAGTGGTCAAGCGCAGCTGCCTCGCCTCTTCGGTGCCTTTTTGATATCTTGTCGACAGTGCCCCGCTTAAGATTGATGTGAACATAAAGAGCAGGGCGAATATATAGAACCGATACATAACCATCTGTATAGCGGTGCCTGCGCCCTTTGTTTCACACATAATCAGGACAAAATAGATAACCACCGAACTCAAGCCGATTATGTATGCCCCGGTTCGGAATAGATACATTGAGGCAAGTATTATGACGAGTATGAATAACAGAGAAAACATACTTTCAACACCGCCGGTATAATGGATCATTGCGGCTATAAGAGCGAGGTCAGACAAAAAGAGGATGTAGAGCGTGAATGATTCTGATAACCATTTCTGAAGAAAGAGAAGGATGATTGCGATTGCGGATGATACAAGGATTATAAACCAGAATGGTAACGGGATATTATGGAATACCGGGTACGAACTGAGGAGGATAAAACTGACAACCAAAGGATGCAGGATGATGAGTTCAGTAAGTTTACTGAACCGATCTGGACAGACCATTAATCTTTTATCATCCTGCTCCTCATATTTTTTTGATTGCCTGAAGCCTATAGATCAGCGAATTGTTCCTGCCAACTGGAAGATTGGCAGATACATTGAAACGACCAGAAAGCCGACAATACCTCCTAAGAAGACCATTATTATCGGTTCCAGGGCACTGGTAAGGTTTTCAACCGCCTGATCCACTTCTGCATCGTAAAAGTCTGCAACCTTTGAGAGCATTTCATCCAGTCCACCTGATGCCTCACCGATGGCAATCATCTGGGTGACCATTGGCGGAAATACCGCGGTCTTGCTCAGAGGGTCAGCAATATTTTCACCACCTTTGATTGAGGTTCGGGCGCGCAGGATTGCATCTTCGACAACCCAGTTACCCGCACTCTTGGCTGTGATTTCCAGGGCATCGATGATTGGAACACCACTGGAGAGCAGGGTTGATAGGGTGCGGGAAAAACGGGCGATGGACTGTTTTCTGATTAAGTCGCCAAAGACCGGTAATTTTAATATTAAGGGATCAAGGGTTTTCGCCCCGGATTCGGTCTTGTGCCATCTTCGAATAATCGTGAACAGGGCAATCAATATGATGAGCATAGGGAGCGCCCACACCTTCATCAGGTTGGACAAAGCCATAACGAATCGGGTCATCGCCGGAAGTTCCGCACCCACGCCGTGGAACATCTTGGCAAAGACCGGAATAACAAAGAGCAGAAGGATTGCGATTGCTCCAATTGCAACCACCAGGATTATTGCAGGATAAATCATTGCACCACGGATTTTACGAATCAGGGCGGCGGTCTTCTCCAGATAATTGGCAAGCCTTACAAGAATTACATCAAGGGCACCACCGGTTTCACCGGATTCAACCATATTTACATAGAGATTATCAAAGACCTTGGGCTGCCGTCTCAGTGCATCGGCAAGGGAGAGTCCACCTTCAACATCACTCCGGACCTCACCCAGCACCCGACGCAGGGCAGCGCTTTCGGTCTGTTTGGCCAGAATCTCAAGACAGGTTAATAGAGGTAATCCAGCATTGAGCATCGTCGAGAACTGTCGGGTAAATACGGCCAGGGCATGTCGGGAAACTCGGCCGCCAAAAAATGAAACACCCTTTTTCTCCTCTTTTATCTTTATTGAAGTCGGAATTATCTTTTTCTGTCTTAATGCCGCCACCACATCGGCCTGAGAACCCGCAGCAAGTTCTCCACTTGTTGAGGCCCCGGTGGCTGTTCTGCCTTTCCAAACAAATACAGGCATTTTACCTCCTTATTTTAGGACTGGTGATTTTTGTTCAACCATATGTTCAAGCTCCTCAACATTAGGTGAATAATTAAATGCGGTCTCAAGGGTTATAAGCCGTCTTGAATAGAGTGTATAAAGTCCCTGGTTCATTGTCTGCATTCCATATTTCTGTCCGGATTGAATTGCCGAATAAATCTGGTGTTCTTTTTCATCCCGGATCAGGGCACGGATAGCAGGTGTTGCAATCATAACTTCGGCTGCGAGCACACGACCACCACCAATTTTGGGCAGCAGCTGCTGGGTCACGACTCCTTCAATCACAAACGCAAGTTGTGCCCTGACCTGACCCTGCTGATGGGGAGGAAAAACATCAATGATTCGATGCATCGATTCTGCAGCCGAGTTGGTGTGCAGGGTTGCCATAGTTAAATGCCCGGTTTCGGCTATTGTCAGGGTTGTAGCAATGGTCTCAGGGTCCCTCATTTCACCGACCATCACCACATCCGGGTCTTCTCGCAGGACATATTTTAAGGCATTGGCGAAGGATTTCGTATCGTTTCCTACCTGTCGCTGGTTTACAATTGCCTTTTTATGTCTGAAAAGATATTCAATTGGGTCTTCAACCGTAATAATATGGCACCTTCTGGTGTTGTTCACCTTATCAATAATTGCGGCAAGGGTTGTTGATTTACCGCAGCCGGTCGGTCCGGTGAGCAGAATCAATCCTTTGGGCCTTAATGCCAGCTGTTCGACCGCACGGGGAATACCGAGTTCCTTGAAACCCCGGATCTCAAAGGGGATTGTTCTTATCGCTGCGGCAGCACTTCCCCGCTGTAAAAAACAGTTACCCCGGAACCGGGATAGGCCGGCAATGCCGAATGAAAAATCTAATTCCCACTCCATCTCAAATTTTTTCTTTTGCTGGTCATTTAAAACACTGTAGACAAGATTCTGGATTAATTCCGGGGTCATTATTTCGTAGTTTGTCGGAACCAATTCTCCATCGATACGGAACATCGGCGGTGCCCCGGTGGTAAGATGTAAGTCAGTAGAATTTCTCTGGACCATTTCTTCCAAAAGTTGTTTCATTGTAACCGGCATTTTACCTCCTTTTAATAAAAATTACTAATAATTAAAATGATGAAGTCTCCCTTAATAACTCTTCAATGGTTGTAACACCTTTTTTAATTTTATCGATTCCATCATTTCTCAATGTCTTCATACCTTCTTTTTTTGCCTGCCGGGCAATTTTATCAGAGGTTTCGCCCTGCAAAATCATCGCCCTCAATTCCGGAGATATCGGCATCACTTCGTAAAGCCCGATCCTCCCTTTATATCCGGTTTCGCTGCAATGGGAACAGCCCTTGCCTTTATAGACCATACCATCAGGAAATGTCTCTTCAGGTATTCCCGCTTCTTCCAGCAGTTTGGGGTCCACCTTGATTTTCTCTTTACATTTGGGACAGATGCGGCGCACAAGACGCTGGGCCTGAATCAGAACCAGGGCGCTGGCAACGAGATAGGGGGGTATGCCGATATCAATTAGACGGTTAATGGTGGTCGGTGCATCATTCGTATGGATTGTGGAGAATACCAGGTGTCCGGTGAGTGCAGCCCGAATCGCAATCTCAGCAGTTTCAGAATCACGGATTTCACCTACAAGGATGATATTGGGTGCCTGCCGCAGGAACGCCCTCAGCGCCGTAGCAAAGGTCAATCCAATCTCTTCATGGACCTGGATCTGATTTATACCGTGAATATTATACTCAACCGGATCCTCAATCGTCATTATCTGTCGATCCGGTTTATTCAATTTTGCCAATGTTGAATAGAGGGTGGTGGTCTTTCCTGAACCGGTTGGTCCGGTTATCAAAATGATACCATAAGGGCTTTCAATCGCCCGGGAATATTTTTTCAGTGCCTCATCCGAAAAACCGAGTTTTGTTAAATCAAGCATCAACGAGGAGCGGTCAAGGATTCGCATCACCACCTTTTCTCCATAAAGCGTCGGAATCACTGAGACACGAAGGTCAATCATTTTATCGCCCACCATTATATTGATTCTTCCATCCTGACAGAGGCGGTGTTCGGCGATATCCATCTTTGCCATTAACTTTAATCGGGTGATAATACCCGCCTTAAGATTGAATGGCGGGGACTGTTGTTCCCTTAAAACCCCATCAACTCTGAATCTTACCCTTACCTGCCTTTCGTAGGGTTCAATATGGATATCCGATGCCCCTTTCTGCACCGCATCTGCAATATAGAAGTTAACCAATCGGATAACCGGTCCACCCTCGGCATCAGCGCGCAGTTTGTTTTCTTCGACCTCCTGTTCATATCCGGTCTCAAGCAGTTCTAAATCTTCAATCCCCAATTCCTTTGCACCCGGGGTTACCTCTTCTTTAACTTCTGTGATACCCTTTTCCATTTTATAATAGCGGTCCAGTGCTTCTCTGATACTCGATTCTGAGGCAAGAACCGGATTGATTTCCATTCCGGTGATGAACCGTAAATCCTCAATTGCACTGATGTCGGTTGGGTCCACCATTGCTACTGTAAGATATCTCCCTTTTCGATTAATCGGCAGAACCTCATAATGATATGCCTTGGATGCCGGAATCAACTTCAAAACATCCTCAGAGGGAATAATATAGTCGAGGTCAATGACTTCCATTCTGTAAAGATTACTCAGGTGGGCAAGCAGTTTATTCTCGGGAATCAGTTCAAGACGATTCAGGACACTGATAAGACGCTGACCGGTCTCCCTCTTCTCCTGAACCGCCTGACGCAGTTGTTTTTCGGTTAGAAGACCATTCTTAACTAAATAACTACCAAGTTTTTCTTCCATTATTCCACCTTTGTTTCCCGAATTACTTCTTCAATTGTTGTAACTCCCTGTTCTAATTTGTGTAATGCCGAATCCCTGAGGGTGAGCATCCCTTCTTCAACTGCGGCCTTTTCGATTTCTCCAGTCGGTGCCTTTTTAAGGATCAACTCACGAATGCGTGAGGTAACCAGCATCGTTTCAAAGACTCCGATTCTGCCTTTATATCCGGTCCCCCGACATTCATTACAGCCTTCACCCTTAAATAAGGGGAAATTAATCTTTTCAGGGTCAAGCCCCGCATCCATCAATACCTCGGGAGGGTATTTCATTTCTTTTCGGCATTTATTACAGATTTTCCGCAAAAGTCTCTGGGATTCTACCGCGAGCAGGGTTGAGGCGATCAAGAACGGTTCAACATCCATATTTACAAGTCGGGTGATGGTTGCAGCGGCGGAGTTTGTATGAACCGTGGATAAGACAAGGTGGCCGGTCAGAGAGGCGCGGATTGATATTTCCGCAGTCTCTAAATCCCGAATTTCACCGACCATAATAATATTCGGGTCCTGACGCAGATAGGAACGGAGTGCAGAAGCAAATGTGAGTCCGATCTTTTCGTTCACCTGTAGTTGATTGATTCCCATCAATGAATATTCAATCGGGTCCTCCGCGGTAATGATATTCAGACCGGGGTCGTTAAGTTCGGTGAGGGCGGAATAGAGGGTGGTGGTCTTTCCTGAACCGGTTGGCCCGGTAACAAGCACGATACCATAAGGGGTCTTTATCGCCCGACGGAAATTCTTCAGGGTTTCAGATTCAAATCCCAGGAGGTCAAGGTTTAACTGGACTGTTGAACGGTCCAATATTCTCAAGGCAACCTTTTCGCCGAAGAGGGTGGGGACGGTTGATACACGAATATCAATAATTTTGTTATGAACCCGTGCCTTTATCCTGCCGTCCTGGGGTAACCGTTTTTCCTCGACCTTGAGTTTAGCCATTACCTTTAAGACCGTGGCTAATGCCCGGTTCATTTTCTTCGGCGGTTTCATTATTTCGTGAAGTATTCCGTCAATTCTGTAGCGCACCCTCATATCTTTTTCATAGGGTTCGATATGGACATCGGATACATTCAGATCAACCGCATCGGTGATTATTTTACTTGCCAGTTTTAAGGCAGGGCCACTATCCCGATTATCAACAACCTCAGAAAGGTCTTCTTCTCCCCTGCGTTCGCTGATATCGGGCTCATCCATAACCTTTACTTTCTGCTCACCGGCTTCAGTCATTTCGATTTCATACATTACATCAGAGAGTAATTTCTGGATATTATAATGTTCCTGGATTATTTTAAGTATTGCTTCATCTGAGGCAACGACCGGTTCTATCTCAAAGCCGGTAGCAAACTGAATATCCTCGATCGCCGCCACATCTCCAGGATTGAGCATTGCCAGGGTAAGCTTTCGACCAAAACGCGAGACCGGAACCACAAGGTATTTTCCAGCAAGGTCAGACGGAATTAATTTTAATATTGAATCATCGATTTTTTTCCCTTTTAAATCAACTGCTTTTACACCAAAGTGTTTTGAAAGGGCCTTTAATAAATCTTCTTCTTTGATAAAACCCATACGGACCAGGGTCGCTCCAAGCTTGGTGCCGTCTTTTTTTTGTTCTTCTAAAGCCTGGGTAAGCATGTCTTCAGAAATCATTCCCTGTTTAATCAATATCTCACCTAACTTCATAACAGTAATATAATACCAATAATTTTTCAATTGTCAAGAGGGAAGTTTTTTAAGCGTTACCCTGTCTGTATATATCTCGATTCAGCTATTGACTTATTGGTCAATATTTCTATAATGGAAGCGATGATATCGATATTTTCGCTGCTTTTGCTGTCTGCCGGACCGGATACCGGTATCTTTGCTCCAGATACTACTATCTCAAATGACAGCCTCAGGATAAAAAAGGTGATTTACCGGGACCCCTGGATTTCTCCGGATAAGTTTCTGCACTTTTCCGCCTGTACGGCGATTCCCGGTCTTACCTACCATCTTTATGTCTGTCGTTTAAAAAGGGATGAACACTTAGGCCGTGTCTATGCGGTTTCCCTTACTGCAGTCATCGGTCTGGGTAAGGAACTTTACGACAAAAAAAGAAAAGGTCAGTTTTCCTGGCGCGACCTCTGCTGGGATGGCCTGGGACTCCTGGCCGGCTATTTTATCTTTATCTATTAACAAAACCCATAATTTTGCTTATCATCTGCACCAGCTTCGCTCTGACCGGCTTCATTATATTCAATTTTACCTCAGGATGAACCGCATTGGTAAGAAGTATAATTATCAGGTTTCTTCCGGGAACGGCAAGCAGCATTGTCCCGGTGAAGCCGGTATGACCGAAGCTGTTTTTTGGAAGGTGACCGGGAAAAGGGTCAATAACCCAGCCCAGCCCTCTTTTTTCTTTACCCCTGGTATGGGGTTGAATCATTTTATTGAGCCGGAGACGATTTACGAGTTCGCCCTTAAGATAGGCGCGCATCAATTTTGCGAGGTCTAAAACATTTGAAAAAAGTCCGGCGTTACCGGCTACACCTTCAAAACAGTAATATGCATTACCGTCGTGCACCTCTCCTGTAATCAAATAATCGCGCCAGGCAATCTTTCCGGTATCACCATATTTCCGGGCAAGCATTTTTTCATAAAGGTTTCCCATCTCTGTGGGGGCGATGTTATTTTTATTCTGCGGATTAAAACCGGTATTTTGCAATCCGATCTTTTTTACAACCTTTTTCTCAAAGAACCGGTTGAGTTTCTCTCCGGTGATATTTTCGATAATCTTTCCCAGGATGATATAACCAAGACAGGAATAAATAACACGCTTTAAACCGGTATTCACCCGGGCAAGATAATTCCAGCGTTCTTTACGGCTTAACAGATATAACGGAAACCAACCGGGTAAACCTGTAGTATGTATCAAGAGTTCTTTTATTATCTTATCGCCGTTTAATCCAGCCTTGAATTCCGGAATGAATTTTGCAATCTTATCATCAAAATGGATGAGATTTTCTTCATATAACATCGTTATCAAGGTTGCGGTGCATATCGGTTTGGTCAGCGATGCAAGGTCAAAAATCATATCTTTCGTCATCGGTTTATGTAGGGGAATAACCCGGGAATTACCATAGGATTCAAAAAAATATGTCTTTTCCATATCACCGACCCAGCATACCGCACCGGGGAATCTCTTTTTAGCCACACCCTCCTTTAAAAAATTTTCCACCTTCTTAAATGGCATTCAGGTCGATTCCCCTTAAAAGGTTTAAAAATTTTTTATACGGGGTTGATTTCAGGTCCCTTATCAATATGCGCAGTCCGGCAGGAATGAATTGTTTGAACCAACTCTTTTTTTTATTGAGGGCGAGATTCGCATAAGCACCAAGTGCCTGCATAATACGCTGGAGAGCGCAGTATTGATACATACGGATGAAATCCAACCTTTGATAATTCATATCCCGGGATGCTAAACATCTAAGGTAGTAATCGAAGAGTTCAAGTTCCTGTTTGGGGGTGAGAGAAACATAGGGGTCTTTTAAGAGTGATGCCAGGTCATAGCCGAGCGGACCGTGCCGTGCCGATTGAAAATCGATAATCCTGATTTTTTTCTGTTTAATAAAAATATTGGTCGATTGATAATCACGATGCATCAGAAAATCACCCATCGATTTTATTGTATGCAGCATAATGCGTGCGATATCTTCAAGTTCCGGGTAGATGGGTTTAATACAGCGATCATCAAGATGACAGAATTGTTTAAGAAAAAAATTTTCAAAATATTCCTGTTCCCATCTTATATGTTCTGCATCATAATGGAGTTCAGTCGGGGCATCGGGATGTGCATCAATCTGGAATTTAATCAGTTCATCTATCGCCTGATGATAATAGTCAAGCCGGCACTCTTTATTGAATATCTTATAGAGTGAATCCCGGCCCAAATCCTCAACTCCAGCCACCCGCTGGTTGATATCATACCAGTAGAGTTCAGGAACTGCAACCCTGTTTTTAATAAGATGCTGCTGCAGTTCGATATATCTATCAATGTTTTCGTCCTGGATAAGTATAAATGTCTTTTTACCCTGGCGACAACGCAGGAACCGGCGGTCTGAACCGCCGCTATTTATCTCTTCCATAACTTCAAATTTCCGGTTATTCAGCATACCGGTATATTAATATTGTTTGCGATGATACGATTGTGGAATGAACCCTGCTTAAGCTCTGTGCCGGGAAGGATGATGGAATTATGCAGTTCAACATCCTTATCGATAAAACAATCATCTCCGATACTGACAAAACCGGTGATCTTATTTGTGCGCACCCGACTTGAATCCGAGATATATATTGAATCTTCAATCTTGTTTTTAAAAAAACTTTTTTTACCCGTGAGAATATCGCGGTGGATTTTCCAGTATGTCAATGGTGTATTAATATTATACCAGGTTAAATCTGTCGGCATACCACATACTACATTTCCTTTCTGTATTGCAGCCAGGAGGACCTCAACCAGACTGAACCTCTCCTTTGTCGGAAGATAGGAGAAGATTGCCGGTGATAAAACCGCAATACCGGAAAATGTATAATAGTTTCGATGACTGCGTGATGTTATATCGACGATGCGATAGTTTTTTATTTTCACAAAATTTGTTTCTGGATTTTTAATGAGGGCAAGGGTGGCGATTGCACCCTTTTTAATATGGAAATTTATAAGTTTGCCGAGTTCCATATCGGAAATGACATCTCCGGAATGGTAGATAAAATCCTTTTTTAATATTGAAGAAAAATTATTCAGGACACCGCCGGTCCCGGTCAAATTCTTTTCTATTGTATATCTGACCCGGGGGATTTTTTCAAGATGCAGCGCAAGTTTATCCGCCTGGTAAAAGAGGTTTATCAATATCTTCTTCACCCCCTGATTTTTGAGTTTTTCGATATTTATATCAATAAGTTTTCGGTTGATAACGGGGAGTAAAGGCTTTGGTATATGGTATGTAATCGGCCGCATCCTTTTGCCATAGCCGGCGGATAAAAGCAATGCGTCCATATTATTTATAAAGCAGATACCGCTTTCTTATTTTCTTGAAATGATTAAGTCCGGACAGCCACCGCTTTTTTATACGGCAGACCGGTTCACCCTTTGTCAACGAATTTCTAATCCAATCATTTCCAATCAGGATATCAAACGGCATTTTCTCCTTTTCGAATTCATAGGGTGGTAAACGCCATTGAAATGTTTCTGGATATAATCTTTTTATTGTCCTTATCACTTCAAGACCGAGCAGCAGTGGATTAAAGATTTTTTTATTTTCAATATAGACCTGTGCTCCACCGCACAACTGGCCCTTATATTTATTGAATGTCGGGATGAAACAGAGCGGTCTGAATACTACACCCTTGATATTTTCTTTATGCAATGCCTTACAGAGCTCCGCCGGGTCAATATAAGGGGCACCGAAGATTTCAAAGGGCCGGGTTGTCCCCCTGCCTTCTGAGATATTTGTCCCTTCCAACAGGCACATCCCGGGATAGACGAGTGCTGTATCAAATGCGGGCATATTGGGTGACGGAGGAACCCATTTGAGTCCGCTCTGGGAAAAGTCGTTTTTTCTCTTCCAGCCGTTAAGTTTAATAATTCTGATATCGGCATCAATCTTATATTCAGTATTAATCAAGATGCATGCCTCTCCAATGGTCATAGCATGGCGCACAGGTAGAGGATATAATCCAACAAAAGAAGAAAATCGCTTATCCAGGACCGGTCCCTGAACCGCAGTACCGTTTAAGGGATTGGGCCGGTCAAGAATATAGACCGGTTTCTTTATTTTTGCACATTCCTTTATCAAAATCATTGCCGACCATAAAAATGTATAATACCTTGTTCCAATGTCGATGAGGTCAATAACCACGGTATCAATATTGGATAAAATTTCTGGTTTGGGAGCCAGGGTTCTGCCGTAAAGACTGGATATGAGAATTTTTTTGCGGGGGTGAATGAAATCATAAGCCCTTTTTTGGTCCTGAAGGGCGGAGAATAATCCGTGTTCCGGTGCGAATATTACATTGAGTTTACAGTATCGCTGCGCCAAAAATATATCGATGGTGGGTATAAGTTTGCGATTACAGGAAGCGATATTCGCCAGCAGACCGATCCGCTGTCCGCGCAGTTTTTTAAAATGTGTGCGCACCAGCCTATCTATCCCCAATTCCATAATAAAATATAACGCAAAAACCGATGATGTCAATGCTCCGCTATTAATATGGAGCGGTCCGAAAAAACACAGGGGATGGTGGAGAAACAGGGCAGGAAGGAAAGATGATAGAACCCTTGACTTGGTTTGATTTTTTTGTAGAATAGGGTATGAAGATTGTCTGTCGGTGTGAGGACAGAACCGAAGAGGAGATCATCCAGAAGATTAAACAGGGCTATAAGACAATGGATGATCTGAAACGGATTATTCGGGTGACAATGGGCCGTTGTCAGGGACGGGGATGTCGTCGAATCATCGCCCGAATCCTTGCCCGGGAACTGGGCGTGCCCGTTGAGGCGATAAAACAGCCCACATTTCGGCCGCCTACAAAGCCGGTGCCGATCAGTGCAGCCGAAGAGAAATAATCAATTTTATAATGCTGCACAGTTGAATATTCTTGATCTGGGAACGAAAGATTATAAAGAGGTCTGGAAACTTCAATTAAACCTTCATAATAGCCGGGTCAAAGGTTTGATACCTGATACATTAATCCTGGTCGAACATAACCCGGTAATTACCATCGGAAAAAGCGGTGCGCGGGAAAATCTTCTTGTTTCTACACAAGAACTGGAAAATATGGGGATAGAGTTTTATCGGGTGGAGCGGGGTGGTGATGCTACATTTCATGGTCCTGGTCAGATTGTCGGTTACCCCGTATTCGATATTAAGAATGGACTGGCTGGTATAAGACCGTTTATTGAAAGGATAGAAGGGGTGATAATCAGGGTATTGGAGGATTTCGGAATTTCTGCAAAGCGGCGTGAGAAGATGATCGGGGTATGGACCGATTACGGTAAGATCTGCTCAATCGGTATTGCGGTAAGGCGCTGGGTGAGTTTTCACGGTTTCGCCCTGAATGTCAACACAGATTTGAAATATTTTGGATATATCAACCCCTGTGGATTCAGACAATTGCGGATGACCTCGATGGCAGAAATTTTGAAAGAACGAGTTGACCTCTCCCGGGTGAAACAGAGTATTGCAGACCATTTTGTCGGTTTATTTAAAAAGAGTGGGTTTAAACAAATATGCCTGGAAGAAATTATCTGAAAAAGCCGGATTGGCTTAAGATAAAGATTCCTTCGGGTGGTGAATTTAGAGCGGTTTATGAAATTTTAAGGTCCTATCACCTTTCTACAGTATGTGAAGAGGCGAGGTGCCCGAATATAAATGAGTGCTGGAATAAAAAGAGTGCAACAATTATGATTCTGGGTAAAATCTGCACCCGTGCCTGCAGGTTCTGCGCGGTGAAGACCGGCAATCCCAGAGCCGGGATAGACCCGGATGAACCAGACAATGCCGCGGAGGTTGTCAGGAGGTTGGGGCTTAAGTATCTTGTAATAACCTCGGTTGATCGGGATGACCTTTCTGATTCCGGCAGCGGCCAGTATGCGCAGACGATTCGCTCAATAAAAGAAAAAAATCCGAAAACCACCATCGAGGCTTTGATACCGGATTTTTCCGGGGTTGAATCATTTATAAGAAAGGTTGTGGATGCCGGACCCAGGGTAATCGGCCATAATATAGAGACCGTGCAGAGGCTTACCCCTTTGATTCGTGACCCCAGATGCGGTTATGAGCAGTCCTTAGATGTTTTAAAAATTATTAAGAGGCTGAATAGAAAAATATACACCAAGAGTGGAATTATGCTTGGTCTGGGTGAAGAAAGGGAAGAGATTATTCATACCTTAAAGGAGCTTAAAGACGCCGGGGTTGATATTGTTACAATCGGCCAGTATCTTCAGCCCACCCGGCGCCATTATCCGGTTCAGAAATACTACACACCTGAAGAATTTGAATTCTATAAAAAAGTTGCGCAGGATATGGGGATAGATTATGTTGTCTCCGGACCCCTGGTCCGTTCATCCTACCACGCCGAAGAAATCCCGGGATAATTTTAGTAAGACAACAATTTATTCAATTCGTAGTGTTTGCCGTCCTCGGCTGCAAGCACGGTTATGCCGGTTTTCTTTTTTAACGCACGGGCGATATTCCAGGGTCCGGCCCGAAGCATTGTCATTCCGAAATGGGTGATGATTGCAACGCGGGGTTTAATGCTTTTGATGATCTCGGCACACTCGGGCACGGCAAGGTGGTCGATTTCAGAGGGTTCGAGTTTAATAAGATTGATAATCATAATATCCGCCTGATATACATCAATCAGTTCCGGAAAATATTTTGTGTCGGTTATATATGATACTGTGGTATTTTTGTAGTAAAGTTTAAAACCATAAGTTTCGACCCGATGTTGATGTCGAATCGGAAAGGTAAAGCGCAGTTCACCGATTTTGAATTCAAGCCCTTCTTTTATGTAGATAATCTGATTGAGAAAATCGAGCAGATAATTGAATATCACCCCACCTGCACCGAAGGCATCGCGCGGGGCGAGTAAGATTCCGTTTTTATTGAAGCCTCCCTTGGTCATCACATCCAGGTAGACATTTATATCAGCCGAATGGTCAATATGCTTATGGGAGAGGATTATGGCATCAATCTTTTCGGCATTAAATTCCGGCAGATAGGAAAGGAGGCGGAGATATGAACCCGGGCCCGGGTCAACAAGCACATTCTTCCCGCCCAGACGAAAAAAGATACCACCGGTCGCACGCAGTTGTTTGGCGATAACATATCTTGCCCCACCGGTTCCCAGGAAGATAATTTCATCGCTTTGCGGTTTTGTTTTCTTTCTACTCATCGGTTTCCCGGTCGTATTCGGTCGTTAATTCGCCCCGGGGTTATTCAGTCTATTCCTGATATACTCAGCCCGACGAATATCCCTTTCGTGTTCTTCAAGGACCATACCATAATAGAGTTGAATATTTGCCGGTCTTGAGACGATTAAAAGTTCATTTACAAGGTCTAATGAGATGTCCTTGATAATACCCATACCAATGCCGAACCTCAATGCAGAAAGCAGATTCAGGACCTCATCACTACTGATAATCCGGGCTGACTTCAGTACCCCAAGACTGCGGAATACCTTATCTTCAAATTCATAATGTGCCTTTTTAAGGATTACATCCCGTGCCTTCAGTTCAATGTCGATTATCATATGGATGAGTTTTCTAATCTGCTCAATCAGGTCTTCTTCTTTTAGACCCAGGGTATATTGATTGGAAATTTGAAAGAGGCTTCCTTTTATTTCGCTGCCTTCACCGTAGATTCCCCTTACCGCTATACCAATCTGGAGCGCTCCCTTTAGGACCTTATCCACCTCATTGGTGAAGACCAGACCGGGTAGATGGAGGATAACCGAGGCGCGTAATCCCGTTCCCAGGTTGGTCGGGCAGGAGGTTAAAAATCCATAATTTTCATTGAAGGCATAGCCCAGTTCATCGCCGAAAACCTCTTCAACATCAAAGACTTTTTCAGATAGATTGATCAGGTTCAGTCCTCCAGAAAGCCCCTGGATTCTGAGGTGGTCTTCTTCATTAATCATCACCGAGATATTTCTTTTGTCATTGATAAATACCCCGGTCGGGCTGTCCTTTTTGATAAAACCGGGTGAGATCAGATGGCATTCCAATAAAGATTCTTTTTCTAAGGGAGTCAATTTTTTAATCTCATAGAATTTACCCTGCAGCCTCTGTTTTATTGCGGACTGAGTAAGTTCGAGCAGGTGCCGGGCATCCTTGTTTTTCATCTTCATCTCAAATGGAATGGTATCGATGTTTCGGGCAAGTCTGATACGCGAGGAGACAACGATTTCCGGATGTTCACCCTGATTTTCTTTATTTGCCGGGGTGAGCCATCTGATATTATCCAATATCTTCAACGCCATAATCTTTCAACCGATCCCGGATTCGGGCTGCCTCTTCATAGGCTTCCTGTTCCAGTGCCTTTTTCAATTCTTTACGCAGCCAGTAGATTTCAATGCTCCGTTTCCTTCCTGATGCAGATTTTCTTCCGATATGTTTATCACTGTGGTGAATCTTCTTAATCAATTCTTTGATATGCGGGTCAAATGCATTTATACAGTGACTGCATCCAAATCTTCCACTCCTTTTGAATTCGGCAAGGGAGAGGTAGCAGACCGGACATATAATCTCGGCATCCCGGGCATCTTTTTCCTTGAGCAGTTTATGCATAACCTCCAGGGGCGACATCTTTTTGGTCGAAATGAGCCCCCTCTTTGCTGCACACTGCTCACAGAGGTGCAGTTCCACGGTTCGGTCCGGCAGGACCTCTTTAAAGAAGATCGTTGCCGGATGCTTTTTGCAATCATCACAGAGCATATAATCTTCCTTCCTTTAATTTATAGGCCTGGTTTACTACTCGAGCAATCTCAAGTGCATGGGTCACCAGAACAATGGTTCGGCCTTCATTTTTTAGATTAATAAAGACTTCCAATAGTTTATTGGTATTTTCCTCATCAAGGTTGCCGCTCGGTTCATCCGCAAGCAACAATAATGGGTCGTTGATCAGGGCCCGGGCGATTGCCACCCTCTGTTTTTCACCTCCAGATAGTTCATCAGGCAGCCGATTTTTTTTATCCGCCATCCCGAATTTTTCCAGCAGCATCAATGCCCGGGTATATGCCTGTTTCTGGGTTGTGCCGTTTATTAACGCCGGCATTGCGATATTTTCCAGGCAGGAAAATTCACCGAGCAGATGGTGGAATTGGAAGACAAATCCAATCTTCTGATTGCGAATCTCCGATAATTTGTTATCATTATATGAAAAAAGGTCGATGGAATCAAAATAGACCTTTCCCTGGGTGGGTCGGTCTATACTTCCTAAGATATTGAGCAGGGTCGATTTTCCACTACCGGATGGTCCTAAGATAACGATAAAACTTCCCTTTTTGACCTCAAGGTTGATTCCCTTCAGGACCTCAATCGTCTCCTGCTTCAGAAAATATGTTTTGATTAAATTTTCGGTTTTTAAGATAAGCTCACTCATTTCTTAAGGCGTCAACGGTAAAGAGCCGGGTCGCCCTTTTGGCTGGATAGATGGTAGCCAGGAATGTTATTATGATTGCAGCTAAGGCGGTTATCATAAAATCGCCTGCCGACATCTCAACCGGCAGGGTTTCGATAAAATAGATATCACCGGGCAGGGTTATCTGATAATTGTCAAGTGCAGTGCAGGCAAGAAATGCAAATAAAAGGCCGAGGATTGTCCCCATAATTCCAATCATAGTTCCGTGGTAGATGAATATCTTCATAATACGCGATGAGGTGAATCCAAAAGAGCGGAGAATGCCGATCTCCTTTGTCTTTTTCTTCACCATATTGACCAAGGTGCCGACGATATTGAATCCTGCGACCACGATAATCAGGGTTAAGACGATGAATGTAATGATTTTTTCCATCTTCAAGGCAGCAAATATTGCATGATTTGATTCTATCCAGTTCTGGGCACGATACGGGTAACCTAATTCCTTTTCAATTTTTTTTGAATATCTCGGCACATTATAGATATCCGAGACCTTTATCTCAATTCCACTGACCTGTCCCTTCATTCTGAAAAGAGACTGGACATCTTTTAAATCCATATAGACCATTGTGGCATCATAGTCATAATAACCGAGATTGAAGATCCCCTTTAAAAGAATCTTTTTTGCCCGGGGTAAAAATCCCGGTTGTTCTCCAAAGGGCAGGGCGATGATTAATGTATCACCGACCTGAGCCTGAAGGGTTCGTGCCAGTTCGACTCCAATCACACAACCCTGGTTCAGGTCAAAACTGCCTTCCTGAATCTTTACCGGCACATCGGTTATCTTTTTTTCCTGATCGGCAATGACCCCTTTGATAATTATCCCGTCCATCCGTTCTTTATTTTTGATTATAGATTTTTGAATCATAAATGGGGCAGAGGCCTTGATAAAAGAGAATTTCTTCAGCTTCTTTTCAATGTCCCGGTATTTTACCAGGGGCTCATTAAAGTATCGGCGCACTATAATGTGCGGGGTTCCGGCCAGAATGCGGCGTTTCAATTCATTCTGAAAACCGTTCATCATTGAAAGGGCAATCAGGATTGCGGCGACACCGACAAAGACGCCGCCGATGGCGATGGTTGTGGAGAGCGAAAAGAACTTTCGATTTCTGGATAAAAGATACCTGCGGGCAATGTAGTATTCGGTGTTCATCAATCCTTTCTTAACTGGGGGAAGAGGATGACATCACGGATTGATGGTTGTCCAAACAGGACCATACAGAGTCGGTCGATGCCGATTCCCAGTCCGCCGGTGGGCGGCATTCCATATTCTAATGCCTCGATGAAGTCTTCGTCGATTTCCCTGATTCCCTCTTCATGCTGGGCAAGTTGTGCCTCAAATCTGCGCCGCTGTTCAATCGGGTTATTCAATTCTGAAAATGCATTGGCAAGTTCCAGACCGAATATTACCAGTTCAAACCTTTCTACAAGTCGCTTGTCTTTGCGGTGCTCCTTGGCCAGGGGTGAAATCAATTTTGGATAATCAGTGATAAATGTCGGTTCAATAATCTCTTTCTGGACCAGCGCGCTGAAGATTTTGTCAATCTTACTGCCCGGTGATAGCCCCTTGTAGTCAATTTTTAATTCCTTACACAAATTGTCAATCTGTTCTGGAGAGGCATTTAGTATATCAAAACCAACTTTTTTGTTCAGCGTATCTATGTAACTTATCCTTTTAAACGGTTTTTTTATCTCGGTTTCATTATCGCCAAATTTTATTGTTGATGAAGCAAGGAGGTTATCAACGAGGAACTGAAACAGTTCCTCGACCAGTTCCATCATTCCTTCATAGTCGGTATATGCCTCATAGGCCTCAATCATTGTGAATTCCGGATTGTGGAATCGGTCCAGTCCTTCATTGCGGAAATCCCGACAGATTTCATAGACCTTTTCATACCCGCCGACAATGAGTCTTTTGAGATAAAGTTCATCAGCAATTCTCAGATACATCTCCTGTTGTAAGGCATTGTAGAATGTTTTGAATGGTTGTGCGGCTGCGCCGCCATAGATGGGTTGTAAAATCGGGGTTTCCACCTCTAAAAAACCCTTCTGATTCAAAAATTGCCGTATGAAATTTACCAGGGCGGTCCGTTTTTTGAAGAATTCCCGCACCTCGGGATTGGCAATGAGGTCAAGATAGCGTTTGCGATATTTGAGTTCAATATCCTTTAATCCGTGCCATTTTTCCGGTAAGGGTCGGAGCGATTTTGAGAGCATCGAAAACTCATCCACGAGGACGGTAATCTCTCCGGTGCGGGTCTTAAAGACCGTGCCTTTGATACCGATAAAATCGCCGAGGTCAAAAAGTTTAAATAATTCAAATTTTTCATTCAATCGGTCCCGGCGCAGATATATCTGGAGCTGGGTGTTTTCATCACTCAGGGTGGCGAATGCCGTCTTGCCGTGACCCCGGATGGTGAGGATTCGTCCTGCGGTTGTGACTACGGTTTCACTCTGATTCAGTTTTTCAAAGTTTTCTTTGATTTCAGAAAAATTATGGGTCTTCTCAAATTTATAGGGGTAGGGATTGATTCCCTTTTCCCTTAAATCTTTCAGTTTGCGCAATCTCTCTTCCATATTGAGATGATACACAAAAATAGATAAAAAGTCAAGTTTTGTCTGCTGAGTTGTGGAAAAAAGACCTGACTTTTTGCTTTTCTCGGCTATTATCATTTAATGCCAAACAAGAGGAAAACCTTGCCGGGTGATAGATGTATTCTGAGATATTGGCGGCGAATTGAGAGAAGAGATAGACAGAAAATTTTCTCGACTCAGATAAAAATGCAGATTTTAAGTGATTACATTTAATGAATCAAAAGGCTGAAACCGGCACCGGCCAAGATTAATAGAATCGGTTCAATACGGAAAAAGATAAGCAAGAGCAGGGCGCCGATTCCAAATAGAGCGTAGTAGATATTGGTCCAGTTTGTCAGGATGAACAAAATCCCGGTGGAGAGCAGCACGGCAACCACGGCCGATTTTATGCCGTTAAAAAAAGATGTTACATAGGGATTTTTATTTATCTTCTTATAGAGCTTTGCCAGCAGCACGAGCATAATAAATGAAGGCAGGAATATGCCGATTGTTGCAATCAGGGCGCCGAAAACGCCCATCACCTTGAAGCCAACGAATGTTGCGGTAATTGCAATCGGTCCTGGAGTCATCTGGCCTAATGCTACACCATCAAGAAATTCCTCAGGACTGAGCCAGGACCTTATGGTGCATACTTCATTTTTTATAAAGGGGATGGCGGCATATCCGCCCCCAAATATCACCGCACCAATCTTTAAAAATATTGCAAAAAGTTCTAACGCCTTTTTAAGGTCGAATATCAATAGAGGGATTGATAAGAATAAGGGATTGAATAGTTTTATGTTATCGAGCAAGACCATAAAGCCTCCGCACACCAGGACGGTAAGCACGGGGTCGAATTTTAAAAGAAAAAGGATGAAGGCAATACCAAAAACTATAAAACCCTTTACACCCTTAAGCAGCACCCTGCCCATATCATAAGCTGCCCAGAGGATGATTGCGGTCATTACGGCGCCGATTCCCCTGAAGATTAAATCTACCCCGGGCAGGCTGTGATAGTTCAGATAGAACCAGGAGAGGAGTATCATTAATAGAAAAGATGGTAATAATAGAGACGCCCCGGCAACAGCCGCTCCCTTAAAGCCGAACAGGTGATAGCCGATGTATTCACAGTAGTTCGGCACAAACGGCCCGGGCAGCATCTGTCCCATCGCCACCGCATTGGCAAGTTCTTTATCATCGATGAATCTTTTCTTTTTTACACATTCATTACGCAGGATTGCAAGCATACCAAGACCACCGCCAAAACCAAAGATGCCTATCTTCAAGAGGCTCAGGGAAAGTTTTTTTAATGATTTCATCAGGGGTTGAGACTTCCGCTCCGGTAACCGGCCAGGTCAAGGGTTGTAAATCGATAGCCCAATCTTTTAAAGTAACGGATAATCCGTTTGCGGAATTTTATGAATTTCATCGCCTGTGTCATATCGATTTCAATTCGGGCTAATGGATAATGGTCTCGCACCCGGAGTGGTCCAGAAATAAATTTTCTCAGATACCTTTCGGCAAGGGCAACCCGCTGTAAATTTTCTTTATTGATTTTTGTGCCGTAAGGGATACGCGAAGCAAGGCAGGCCATTGAAGGCTGATTCCAGTTAGGGAGTTTGAGCCTTTTCGCCAATTTTTTTATTTCACTTTTTTTGAGCCCGGCCGTAATAAGCGGGGAATCAATTTTTAGTTTGTGCAGCGCCTTGATGCCGGGCCGGTAATCCTTAAGGTCGTCTCTATTACTTCCTTCAATAACCGAATAACCATATCGCCGGGCGATTGCCTTGAGTTTTTTGAAGCGCTGCAATTTACAATAGTAGCAGCGCAGGACAGTATTATTGGAAAAATTTTTATCAGCCAATTCATTGGTCCTGATGATGATGTGCCGGCATTTCAGGGCGCGGGCAATCTTTTTTGAGAGTCTTGTCTCTTCTTCAGAATAGGTTTCAGAGCGGACGGTAACTGCAATTACCTTTTTTTTCAGGACCTCCTTTGCCGCCCATAAAAGCAGACTTGAGTCAACCCCTCCTGAGAATGCTACAACAACTCCGGGGTAGTTCTTAAGGATTGCTTTTAATTTCTTTAATTTAGTTAAAGGCGCTGATGCCAACTATGCAAGATAGGGGAGGAACTCTTTGCTGATCGGGGGGGTTCTAACCCAGCGGGCCAGTTCTTTGTCTTCATCAAAGATAATTACCGTAGGGATATCACTGACTTCATGCATCGCCCCTTCGCTGAGACCATCCACGGTTTCCATATCAAAATATTGAATCTCGGCGTCAAATTTTTCCTTTTCTTTAAAATAGTGAATCTTTTTCTGGGTCTCTTTGCAGACTGGACAGTCAGGCTTGCCAAAGATGTAAATCTTTTTCATCATACCTCCTTGGATAATTTTAATCCAAATAAGAAAAAAATCAAGACCCTATGGTGTGAACTCCTCGTTTGTTCCGATTAAAGTCCGAATGTGTTTGACACATAGTTAAGCATTAGATAAATCAGCAAATTATTGACGCCGGGCGAAAAAGGTATAAAATGGTCTATGGCAAAGAAAGAAATTCATCCCTTGATCGACAAAGAAAAGCAGAGGATTGCAAAAAGATATCGCAATGATAACTTAAGAGTATCAATTATTTCTTATATCATCAGTGCGATATTTATCTTTGTGCTGATCTATTTTGATATTTCACAAAGATTCAGTATGTATCTTGGTTCTATTTTCGGGCCCAGGGTCTTAATCATATTTTTCTATTTTTTAGTTCTGTTTTTGGTTTATTCAATAATTACCTTTCCTTTATCTTATATACAGGGATATGTGTTCGAACATAAATATAATTTCTCGACCCAGAATTTTAAAGCCTGGTTTATTGACTGGTTAAAATCACTTGCTGTCTCTTTTTTACTCAGTTTAATAATTGTTGAATTCATTTATTTTATCATTTCCGCCGCCGGGGGTTTGTGGTGGTTCTGGCTTGCCGTTGTTATGATAATCTTTAGTGTAATTATTGCAAATCTCTTTCCGATTTTGATACTTCCTCTCTTTTATAAGACATCGCAAATTACCGATGAAGAGCTTATTGATGAAATTTACAGCCTCGGCAAAAAGGCGAAATTAGAAATCAGGGGACTATATTCCATTAATTTAAGTAATAAGACGAAAAAGGCGAATGCCGCAGTCGTCGGGCTGGGTAATACAAAGAGGATTCTTCTGGGTGATAATCTTCTTAATAAGTTTGAAGATGATGAGATTCTTTGCGCCCTCGCTCATGAAATCACCCATTATCAGGAGCATCATATCTGGTGGCTGATTATCTGGCAATCCGTGATTAGCCTTTTTCTGTTTTTCATATTTTCTAAAATCAGCCCGGTCATTTATTCCTGGGCGGGATTTAACGATATATCTGAGCCTGGTGCATTCCCACTATTTATTGCAATATTTCTCTTTCTCTCCCTCTTAATTAAACCCATAGGCTCGGCAATTTCACGATATTATGAACGCCGTGCTGATCTGGGTGCACTGCATCTTACCAATAACCCGGACGCATTTATTCGACTTATTGCAAAATTTTGCAATGAACAACTCAGTATCGCCTATCCCAATAGGTTGGTTGAATGGTATTCTTATTCCCATCCTTCACCCGGTAAGAGAATTTCATTTGCCGAAGCCTGGAAAAAAAATTCTTTGCATAAAGGTGTTGACTTTTTTTAATTTTTGATTATTATTATTTTCTATGTTAAAAAATTTTTTGCTTAAAATGGAAAAAGATATGAGGAGGCCTTATGGACCCAATTGCTGATATGTTGACGATTATCCGGAATGGATGCCGGGTGCAGAAGCAGGAGATTACGGTTCCCTATTCGCGTTTGAAGACGGAAATCTTAAGGGTGATGCTTGAAGAGGGTTTTATTAATAATTTTACGCTCGATTCCAAAAAACGGAATATTACGATTATGCTCAAGTATGCGAAAAATGGTGAACCTGTGATTCGAAATCTCAAGCGCATTTCTAAGTGTTCGCGTCGGGTTTATGTATCTCATAATGAGATTCCAAAGGTCCTCTCCGGAATGGGCGTTGCGATTCTTACAACATCTAAGGGTGTGCTTAGTGATCGTGAGGCAAGGCGATTAAAGATTGGTGGTGAGGTAATCGCCTATGTCTATTAGAAGGAGGTAAGGGATGTCAAAGAGTCGTTTTCAGCCGGTTCCAATTCCTGAAAAGGTGAAGGTTGAATTGTCTGATTCTGAGATTGTGGTCAATGGTCCGCTGGGTAAATTGAATCTGAAATTGAGTAATCGGGTAAAGGTTGAAATAGAGGGAAATCAAATTTTTGTGAAAAATCGTGATAACAGCAAGGAATCCTCCGCCCATCAGGGAACTATCCGGTCTCTAATCAGCAATATGATTGAGGGGGTGACCAGGGGTTTTGAAAAAACTCTAATTATTGAAGGAACCGGTTACCGCGCCCAGTTGACTGGTAATAAACTGCAGCTGTTTTTGGGTTATTCAAAACCGAAGATGGTAATTCTTCCGCCTGAGATTAAGTGTGAGTTAAAGGTAATCAAAAGTGCAGAAAAGGGAGACCTTACCTATATAACTCTGAAAGGAATTGATAAACAGTTTGTCGGAGATGTTGCTGCGACGATAAGAAAGATGAGAATTCCTGACCCATATAAGCATAAGGGTGTGCGTTATGCATCTGAGGTTTTGAGAAAGAAGGTAGGCAAACGGGCTGTGGTTCAGGCTTAAGGAGTCAGAATGAGTTTAGAAGGAAAGAAGAGAAGGCATATTCGAGTGCGCAAGAAGATTTCTGGGACACCAGAGCGTCCCAGGCTCTGCGTCTTCCGGAGTAACCGATATATTTATGCACAGTTTATTGATGATACAAAACAGAAGGTCCTGTTTGGTGCTTCATCGCTGCAACTTAAGGATGTTAAGGGTAAGAATAAGATTGCAATTGCGTATGAACTGGGCAAGTTTGTGGGTAAGATTGCCCGGGAAAAAGGGATTGAAAAGGTTGCCTTTGATCGTGCTGGATACAAGTATCATGGTCGGGTTAAGGCCCTGGCTGATGGAGCGCGTGAGGCCGGTTTAAAATTCTAAAGGAGCGCTAATGATTGATACAACATCCCAATTTGTTGAGAAGTTAATTGAATTGAAAAGGGTGTCAAAGGTGGTTAAGGGTGGAAAGCGATTGAAATTATATGCGTGTGTTGTGGTCGGAGATGGTGCTGGTAAAGTGGGAATTGGTCATGCTAAATCTGCCGAGGTGGCGCCGGCAATCAAGAAGGCGAATGAGATTGCAAAGAAGAAGATGGTTAAGGTGGATGTTACTGAAGGCACAATACTTCACACCGTGCTGGGTAAGTATTGTGCAAGCAAGGTATTATTAAAACCGGCCCGGCCGGGAACCGGAATAATCGCTTCCAATGCGGTGCGTGCAGTATGTGAGGCGGTGGGAATAAAGAATATTCTGACCAAATCTTTAGGTTCTCACAATCCAACGAATCTTGCCCGGGCGACGATCAACGCCCTGAGTTCAATCCGTCCGGTTCGCCTGGTTGCTGAGATGCGAAATAAACCATTAGAATATTTTATTAAGAAGAGGAGAGATGAGGAAGACAAAGAAATTAAAGGTGATACTGAAGAAGAGCTTGATCGACAAGAAAAAAAAGCATAAACTGACCCTTAAGGCGTTGGGTCTCACGAAGATTGGAAAGGCAAGGATTTTTCCTGACAATCCCGCAGTGCGTGGTATGATAAATCAGGTTTCCTATATGGTTTCGGTTGAGGAGTTAGATGATAAGACTTAATGAATTAAGCCCGGCAAAGGGTGCGACAAAGAGACCCAAGCGGGTCGGATGTGGTCCTGGTTCAGGTCATGGTAAGACATCAACCCGGGGAAATAAGGGCCATAAATCAAGGGCGGGTTATCGGCGTAAGTCTGGTTTTGAAGGTGGTCAGATGCCGATTACAAGACGCATTCCCAAATATGGATTCAGAAATATATTTAAAGAAAAGTATGAGATTATCAACCTTAAAGACCTCAATCGGTTTGAATCGGATACGGTGATTACCCCTGAGTTTTTAAAAGAAAAAGGGATTATTAAAGGTCGGCATAAATTAAAGGTGCTGGGACTTGGTGAATTAAAGGTTCCTTTGACGATTAAGGCACATAAATTCTCTAAATCCGCCCAGGAAAAGATTACCCGGGTAAAGGGTAAAATAGAGATTATCTGATGATTTCCACATTCGGCAATATCTTTAAGGTTCCTGAATTAAAGAAGAAATTAGGGTTTACTCTTTTTGCCATTGCAGTTTATCGTTTGGGCTCACATCTTCCCCTGCCCGGAATTAATGCCCATGCATTGGGACTTTTGATGCAGCAGTTAAAACAGCAGGGTTCGGTATTTGGTATGTATGATATATTTGTGGGTGGCGCCCTTTCCCGTGCTGCGATTCTGTTTCTCGGGGTGATGCCCTATATCTCGGCATCGATTATCTTTCAACTTCTGGGTTCGGTCTTTCCCCAGATTGAGAGGTTACAGCGTGACCAGGCAGGACGGAGGAAGGTTACTCAGTATACCAGATATCTAACTGTCGGTCTTGCTGCATTCCAGGCGATTGGAATTTCAATATATTTAGAAAGCCAGAAATTCACGGCGCCAGGCGGTATAACGATGGCGATTGTCTATAATCCAGGCTGGATGTTCAGACTTACCACCATGCTCACATTGACCTGCGGAGCAATTTTTGCAATGTGGATTGGTGAGCAGATAACAGAAAAGGGTATCGGTAATGGTATTTCATTTCTTATTTTTATTGGATGCCTTGATGACTATCCACGCTACTTTATGCGCACGATCCAGCTTGTGATGACCCAGGGGCTTTCTTTTATTAATCTTATTGTTGTGATTATAATAATGGTTTTGATTGTTGCGGCGGTAGTGGTGATGACCCAGGCAACGCGCCGTATTCCGGTTCAGTATCCAAAGCGTATTGTCGGTCGAAAGATGTATGGCGGACAGTCCACCTTTCTGCCCCTGCGGGTGAATACCGCAGGTGTGATTCCAATAATCTTCGCCCAGTCTCTGGTTGTCTTCCCGGCAACGATCGCCTCTTATGTGCCTCAGCTCAAGGAGTTTACCCAGCTCTTCAGACCGGGATTCTGGATTTATGACCTTACATTTTTCTTACTTATTGTCTTCTTCACATATTTTTACACATCAATTATCTTTAATCCGGCAGAACTTGCCAATAATATGAAACGATATGGTGGATTCATACCGGGGATCAGACCGGGTCAACGCACTGCCGATTATATAGACGGTGTCTTGAGCAGAATTACCCTGCCCGGTGCAATATTCCTGGGATTTATCGCCCTTGTTCCCTGGTATCTGATTAATTTTTTGAGTGTGCCCTTCTATTTTGGAGGAACCACACTTTTAATTATTGTCGGTGTTGCCCTTGATACCCTGCAACAGATTGAATCCCAGTTGATGATGTATCATTATGAGGGGTTTATGAAAAGGGGCAGGATTCGGGGTCGGAGGCGATGAGGATTGTGCTTTTTGGCCCGCCTGGAGTTGGTAAAGGAACCCAGGCCGAGCTGCTGGCCAATCATTTTCACCTTGTAAAATTCTCTATGGGCGATTTATTAAGACAGGAGGTTGCAGTAAGTAGTTCAATTGGAAGAAGGGTTGAATCATATTTAAAACAGGGTAATCTTGTTCCCGATGATATTATAGTTGAACTGGTTTATAATTTTCTTTTAGAAAACAGAGAGAGGGATATCTTATTTGATGGTTTCCCAAGAAATTTAAATCAGGCACACAGCCTGGAACAGAATCTCGCCCAATTGGGACAGAAGATAGACTTCGCCCTGGAACTCTATATTGCGGATGAGGAAATCATCAAGAGGCTGCAGAATCGACTCTATTGTTCGAGCTGCGGCAGAATTTATAATTGCCTTACAGACCCACCGAAGAAAAAGGGTATCTGTGATGTCTGCGGTCAGGAGCTTATAAAAAGAGATGATGATGAGGAACCTGTCATCCGGCGCCGTCTGGATGTCTATAACTCTCAGACCCGTCTTCTTACTGAATACTACAAAGAGTTGAATGTCTATAAGCGAATTGATGCCTCAGGCTCCAAGGAGCAGATATTTAAGAGGATTTGTGAAATATTAGATGGCTATATTGATAAAGAATGATGAGGCAATCAGGAGAATCACTGTCGCCGGTAATATTATTTATGAAATTTTCAGGATTATTTCTAAGATGAGTCTTGAGGGTAAAAGCACTGCTGAACTTGATGCTCAGATTGATAACTGGATAAGGGAGAGGGGTGGATATCCGGCGTTCTTGAATTATCGGGGGTTTCCCAGGAGTTGCTGTATTTCCATTAATGAAGAGGTCGTGCATGCAATACCATCAGAACGTATCATCCGTTCCGGTGACCTTGTGAAGATTGACCTCGGGGTGAGATATCAGGATTATATTGCTGATGCGGCATGTACCTATGCGGTGGGTGAGATTTCACAAGCGGCGCATTCACTTATGGAGGCGACGATGCGTGCCCTTAAGGCGGGAATTACCCGGGCACGCCCGGGTAATCATATCTCCGACATCTCCCGGGCGGTGCAGGAAACCGCAGAGCAGGCAGGTTTTAATGTGGTGCGTGAGTTAACCGGTCATGGTGTGGGAAAAGATTTGCATGAGGAACCGATGATTCCGAATTATGTCGCCCGGGGTCCTGATCCTTTGATTGAACCGGGTATGGTATTTGCCATTGAACCGATGGTGAATATGGGCGGCTATGAGGTGCGCACTGCAAAGAATGGCTGGACCGTAATAACTGCCGACGGTTCTTTATCCTGCCATTTTGAGGATACGATTGTTGTTTTGAAGAATGGGGTTTTGAATACTACAAGGGTAGGAGAAAATTAATGGCACGTAAGGATTTAATTCAAACCGAAGGGACAATAGTTGAAACCCTTCCTAATGCAATGTTCCGGGTAGAGCTGGATAATGGACATAAGGTGCTTGCCCATGTCTCGGGCAAGATGCGGATGAGTTATATCAAGATTTTACCCGGGGACCGTGTTTTACTTGAATTGTCGCCTTATGATCTTTCAAGAGGTAGGATTGTCTGGCGTTATAAATAGGCTTGATTATTTTTTGATTTTATATATAATAAAGGTTTAAGGAGGTTGTGTGAAGGTTAAGTCTTCGATTAAAAAAAGATGTGCGGCGTGTCGGATTATCAAGCGTAAGGGTGTGGTAATGGTTATTTGTAAAAACCCACGCCATAAACAGCGTCAGGGGTGATGACCACGCCTTTTCGAAAAATTGTCAGGATTAGGCAGGGGTTGTGCCTTAATCCCGAAAGATTGATTGGTCAGAAACAAGGAGGATTATGCCGAGAATAGCAGGTGTTGATTTGCCACCCAATAAGAAGGTGGAATATGGTCTGACTGCCATATTTGGAATTGGATTGACCACGGCCCAGAAGATTGTGAAGGAGGCCGGGATTGATGCAAATAAGAAAATTAAAGACCTTGGTGATGATGAGGTTACCAAAATTAGAAAGATTATCGAATCCAATTACCGGGTAGAAGGTGCATTACGCGCTGAGATTTCTGCGGATATAAAGAGGCTTATTGATATCGGTTCTTATCGCGGATTGAGACATAAACATGGACTGCCGGTTCGGGGACAGCGCACAAGAACAAATGCGCGCACCCGTAAGGGTAAGAAGAAAACGGTTGCCGTTCATAAAGGGGTGGTTGGAGGTAAGAAGTGAGAAAACCAAAATCAACACGCAGACGAAGGGCTCCCAAGCGTAAGAAGGCCGCCCATATCGAACAGGTCTGTATCGCCAGTATCTATGCGAGTTTTAATAATACCATTATATCAATCTGTGATGCGAGGGGTAATGTTCTATGCTGGTCATCTGCAGGCAGGATTGGATTTAAGGGAACGAAGAAGGGGACGGCATATGCTGCACACCAATCTGCGGAGGCTGTTGCCCGGGAAGCACTTGCCTTGGGTGTTAAGAAAATCGAGGTGCGTATCAAAGGACCGGGACCGGGACGGGAGGCTGCGATTCGGACACTTCAGACCGTTGGTTTGACGATTGTTGCAATAAAGGATATTACACCATTACCCCATAATGGTTGTAAACCACCGAGAAGGAGAAGGGTATAATGGCGCGCTATATTGGTGCTCGATGCAAAATCTGCCGACGCGAAGGCGAAAAACTTTTTCTCCGGGGCAGTCGGTGCTATACGGATAAGTGCTCCTTTACGAGAAGGGGATATCCTCCAGGAACCCATGGTAAGGTGGGAAGGCGTAAACTTACATCCTATGCTACACACCTCAGAGAAAAACAGAAGGTGAAGGCAGTCTATGGTGCTCTGGAACGTCCATTCAGAAAGATATTCGCTGAGGCGGCGAGGAGGCCGGGTAATACCGGTGAAAATCTTTTGATTCTTTTGGAACGGAGACTTGACAATGTGGTATATCAGGTGGGCATTGCTTCTTCACGGTCTCAGGCACGTCAGATTGTCCGGCATGGACATATTCTTGTTGACGGCAAAAAGGTTGATATTCCTTCATATCTGGTAAAGGAGAATCAGATTATAAAATTAACCGAGGCGATGAAAAAGAATCCCTTAGTGAAAAAATCACTTGAGGAAAGGGATCCCGAAAAGATTGTTCCCTGGCTAAAATTTGACCGTAATGAGATTTCAGCAACGGTTGTTCGTTTACCAAAGCGCGAAGATATTACGATTCCCATTCAGGAAAGTTTAATAGTTGAGTTTTATTCAAAATAGAGGAGGGTTATGGCTCTCAAACCGCTGGTAATGCCAGAAAAGATTGAGATTGATAAGAAGGTAACAACCGATAATTTTGGAAGGTTCATCCTTTCACCATTAGAAAGGGGTTTTGGTGTTACCATTGGGAATTCATTAAGAAGGATGCTTTTATCGGCAATTCAGGGTTCAGCAATTACCCAGGTGCGGATTGGTGACATCCTCCAGGAGTTTTCGACCATCCCCGGGATATATGAGGATGTTGTGGAAATTATATTGAATCTGAAGAAGGTGCGTGTGAAGTTGATGAGTGATAAACCGGTAACCTTAAAAATGCGGATCAAAGGCAAAAAGGAATATCTGGCTGAGGATATCGAAAATAATCCGCTGGCGATGATTGCAACACCGAAACAGAAGATTCTTACAGTTACCGGCTCCAAGGTTAATCTTGAGATGGAGATGCGGGTTGAGGCGGGTCGGGGATATGTTCCTGCAGAGTTACTGAAGCGCACCGAGGTGCCGGTGGGAACGATATTTCTGGATGCCTTATTCTCACCAGTCCTTTCGGTGAATTTTAATGTTACAAATACCCGGGTTGGTACAAGGACCGATTATGACCATCTGGTTATTGATATTAAGACCGATGGAACCATCAGTCCGATTGAGGCAATTGTTGAGGGTGCAAGTCTTTTAAAGCATCATCTTGGTTTTATCACCAGCCTTGGTGTAGAGCCTGAGTTTACCTCCAAGGAACAACTTGATGCCGAGCATCGTAGAATCCGCGAGATTCTCAAACGTAGTATTGATGAGCTGGAGATTTCCGTTCGTGCCTCAAATTGTTTGAAAAACGAAAAGATTCAAACGATTGGCGACCTTGTCCAGAAAAATGGAAAAGAACTTCTTACTTATGAAAATTTTGGAAGAAAATCGTTGAAGGAACTGGAAAAGAACTTAGCAAAACTTGGATTGCATCTTGGAATGAAGGTAGAAAAGTATCTTAAAGAGGATATATAACCAAATGAGACACGGAGTGCATAAAAAGAAACTGGGGAGAAAGAAAGAGCATCGTCTTGCTCTATTAAAGAATCTGTGTCGTTCACTTTTCATCCATGAAAAGATTAAGACTACACTCCCCAAGGCAAAAGAGGTAAGAAGGATGGCAGAGAGGCTTATTGAATTTGCCAAGAGGAACGACCTTGCTGCAAAAAGGCGGATTTACCGCTATATCCCTGACCATAAACTTGTGAAGATTATCTGTGATGAGATCGGACCGAGATTTGCCTCTATTCAGGGCGGATATACCAGAATCTATCGACTTGGACCGAGGCTTGGGGATGGTGCTGAACTTGCAGTAATTGAACTTACCAAACCGGGCGAGCCGTCAGATATTGCCTTGAGAAGGAAGTTGATTGAGCGGCGTAAGGTTGAGGTCGAGGATAAGAAGAAGAAGGACAAGAAGGAAAAGAAAAAGGAAAAGAAAAAAGAGAAGAAAAAAGAGAAGAAAAAAGAAAAACCCAGGAAGAAGAAAAAATAGGCAAATTCTGAATTCCCCATAGAAGTCCAGCGGCAAAAAATAATTTAAGTAGATGGCTATCCAGGAACGATTTTTATATAAATACTTTTCTGCGGTTTGGGTATTTATTATCCTGCTCTTTATTGGACTCGGTTGTTTTGAGCCGCTGTTTGCCTGTAAACCAGAGATATCGGTAAAATTTATCAGAGGGCTGTGGGTCAGGGCTGCGGCAACTGCCGCCCCGGATTCAATTCCCCGGATAATTGAACTTGTTGACGAATTAGGGATTACTGATTTATTCGTGCAAGTGGTGGTCGGTGGTTATGCATATTACCACTCTAAATATCTGCCGCGCAGCCAGTATCTATCTCGGATTGGTCCAGAAGACTATACCCCCCTGGATTCGCTTCTGAAATCATTGAGTAAAAGACCGGTAAGGGTGCATGCCTGGGTTAATACATTTCTTGTCTGGTCGATGAGTTCACCACCGGATTCACAAACCCATTTATACTACACCCATCCCGGATGGTTTATCAGGGATGTTAACAATCATTCAATCGTTGATTATCCCTTCATCAGCTGGCTGGATATGAATCTTGAAGGGCTTTATCTTGATCCGGAAAAGGATTCGGTCAGGGAATTTTTATCGGAAATCTGCAAAGAGATAAGTTATAAATTTCCTGTTGCCGGAGTGCATCTGGATTTTGTCCGCTATCCGGGCGCGCTCTTCGGTCTGGACCAGACTGATGAATCGGCATTACTTGCTGGTAAGGATGAGAATAGTCTTGGCTGGCTCAGTTTATTTCGTTATCCCGGGCTGAAATTTATTCAGCGCTGGAGGGTGTGGCATTACTGGAAGATTAATAAATTGAGGGAGCAGAATATTACTCGTTTTGTTTCGGAGGTGCGGACAAAGCTCAGAAAGGGGTGTCTTCTTTCCGCAGCAGTTTTTGCCCAGCCCGGGGTTGCCCGATATCGATTTGCCCAGAATTGGATTCAATGGGATGACCTTGACCTACCGGTGATAATGTCCTATACCCGGGATGTTAAAAAGTTTGAGAAGATTGTAAAATATACACTCGGTAAGCGTCCCGATGCAGTTTTTGGCATCGGTATCCTCTGGCCTGATATGGAAGATGAGGTATTATGGCAGGTAAAACTGGTTAAAAAATCCGGCGGTGCCGGGATATCATTTTTTGATTATACAACAATCCGGGATACAATATTTGACCTCACCCGATGTGGTGTTGATGTTATTGATAAGAATGCACTATTTATGGATACAACTTCTTATCGACCTGATAGTATTATTATTGAACCACCGGATTCTGTGTGGGCGGCTCTGGGCAGGAAAGAGGTTTCCCGGGGAGAGGACCTTGAGTTCGCCGGTTTTTTGCTTGCGCTCTCGCTTGACCCGATTCAGGACATAGAAAGGCTGCATCTTTCTCAAAAAGATTTCATTAATTTTATCCGGGATGATATCGCTGCATTCAGATATTTGGATAAAAAGATATTCCCCCTTGATGACACCCTTATTCAGCCGCCGGGTGTAGTAATAAAATATTCTTTTATTCCTGGAGAAGAACTTAATACAAACAGGGTTATAAATCCTGACAGTATGTCGGGAAAACTTGAACACGAGGTATTTATTTATCCTGAAGCCGGTAATAAATTTGTCAGTAATGTCTTTAAGAGCGACACCACAACCGTGAATCTTTTTTCCACGACACGGGGTTTATATATCTATAAAGTGATAAAAAAGATAAAAGGCGGGGGCAGAGTTTTACAGCATAATGTGAAAACTGAAGAAATGCCTATTCATAAATACTGGACTATTAATAATAGATTGACATCTTTATTTACCGGATTATAATATATAAAAGGAGATGCGATGTTTGAAACATTAAAAAATATCGGTTCCCGGGTGGATGCTGACTATTTTGATATTCGTTATGAGAAGAAGAATGAGACCAAGATTGTGTTTGAAGGTAAGGAATTGACCGAACTCAGCTCCAACAGCACGGATGGCTATGTGCTCAGGGTGCTTGTTGATGGCGGGCTGGCTTCAATCGCCTTCACACGACTTGAAGATGCGGAACAGGCGATAAAACAGGTCAGGGAAAACGCCCGATTGATTGCCCGCAGTACCGAAAAAAAGGTTGTGTTTGCACCGGTTGATATCAAAAAGGACCGGTTTACGCCGAGTTTGAATCAGGATCCCAGAAAATTGTCGATTGATGAGAAACTTGAGTTGACACGCCATTATAATGAAATCCCGCTTCAGGAAAAAAAGATTGCGACAACCCATATTGGTTATCTGGAAGTGAGTCGGGAAAAATATTTTATCAGTAGTGAAGGTGCAGAAATTGCCGAAGACTTGGTGACGACAAGGATTAACGGTATGATAACCAGTCGGGATGGGAATTTGATTCAAACCGTAAGGGTGGGTATCGGAGGTGCTGATGGATTCGCAAGATTGAGAAATCAGGAAGGTCAGTTTGAGAAGAAGACCTCGATTGCGATACAACTTTTAAATGCAGAACCAATCCCGGCTGGAATCTATAATGTGATACTGAATCAGGGTATGGCTGGCGTCTTTACCCATGAGGCATTTGGTCATTTTTCCGAAGCCGACCTGATTGAAGACAATCCGTCGATGCGTGAGAAGATGAGACTGAATGCGAGACTCGGAAGTGAGATTCTTAATATCAAGGATGATCCGACGATACCCAATCAACTTGGTTTTTATAAATATGATGACGAAGGTGTTGAGGCAAGGCCGGTCCAACTTCTGAAAAACGGCGTTCTGGCTGGAAGATTACATTCGCGTCGGACCGCAACCGTATTTGGGGAGGAAGCGAATGGACATTGTGTTGCTGAAGATTTTCGTTATGCCCCAATTATAAGGATGGGGACTATTTTTATTGAACCGGGACCGTTTTCCTTTGAACAGTTGCTCGAGGAGCTTGGTAATGGGTTTTATATCATTGACGCCCGGGGTGGACAGACCAGTGGTGAGAATTTTACCTTTGGTGCGCAATATGGATATGTAGTAAAGAATGGTAAGATTAACCAGATAGTGCGTGATATAAACATCACAGGGAATTTATACCGGACCCTGATGAATATATCTATGATTGGAAATGACCTTGAATTATGTCAGATTGGCGGCTGCGGTAAAGGTCAGCTCAATATCCGTTCCTGTAATGGTTCTCCTCATATCTTAATAAAAGAAGTTGTTATTGGAGGTGTCTGAGAAATGGATAAATTGTTAAAACTTGCCGAAAAATGTTGTGATAAGGTTGAGGTTTATTCCCTTAATCAGTATATCAGGAATGTGGATTTTGAAAACGGCCGGTTAAAATTGATTGATTCTTCAATACAATCCGGGGTCTGTTTGAGAATCATCAAGGATAATAAACTCGGTTTTGCATATACAAAAAATCTGCGTGACCGTGAAGGTTTGATTGATAACGCCCTCAATTCATTAAAGGGCGGAGTGAAGGCAGAATTTGATTTTCCTGAAACAAAAGATTTAGTTGAGGTTAAGTCATACGACGAATCGATTGAGGAATTGAGTAATGAGACCGTGGTTGAAGAGTGTGAAAGATTGGTAAAGAAAATTTCTGAAAGGTCCGAGGGGCAGATTAATATCACTGCAATGGTCGATTCCTCCAGGATTCGTATCCTGAACAGCAGGGGAACCGATGTTGCAGCCCGTATATCAAATTATTTTCTCGTGACTTCAATACTTTTTCCCAATACCTATGCCAGTATTGACCGCATAATCCTTGATAGAAAATTTGTTCCAGCACCTGATGAATATATCGATTTTATTGTTGATACATATAATCAATCAGCAAAGGTGGTTTCAATCCCAGGGGGGAGGATGAAGGTTCTGTTTCTCCCGGAAACCCTGTATGTTTTACTCTGGCGGATTGCCTATGCAACAAGTGCAGAGAGTGTCTATCGTAATACATCTCCGATCATTGGTAGTATCGGTAAGAAGATTTTTCATGAGGACTTTACTCTGATTAATGACCCTTTGAATCAGGAGACCGGACCGGCGCGCGCATTTGATGATGAGGCAACTCCAACTCAGACCCTGCCGATAATTGAAAATGGTGTATTAAAGAATTTTTATTATGACCTCGACTATGCACAAAGGATGGATAAGAAGCCGAGTGGAAATGGATTTAAGACGGGGCGCTGGGAAAGCGAACGGATTTCAATAAAACCCGGCCCGGCACTGGAGCACCTTTTCATTAAACCCGGTAAGAGTTCATTCCCGGAACTTTTGCGTATGGTTGATCAGGGAATTATTGTGGCTGGTTCACTGGGGGCGCATAGTGGAAATATTCCCAACGGTGATTTTTCCATCGGTCTTTCTCCAGGTTTGTATATAAAAGATGGAAAGATTGCAGGTCGTCTTAAGGATGCAATGGTCGCCGGTAATATATATGAGGTAATGCAGAATATTGTGGGTATAGAAGATCGGGTCTATCCGGGTATGGCGGGATATTTTCCGGCAATGCTTTTTGATAATGTCTCTGTAGCATCACGATAGTGTAGACAGCCCGATGTTTTTTCTGCCGATTTCACTGCTATTTTTCTTGTTGTTGATTCTAATCCTGCCGGCACTTTTTCTGTTTATTCCCGCCCATATCATTGGCTATGCATTTCAGAAACTTGGACTCAGCGCGGAAGCGGGATTGAGTTTTTTTATCTTTTCACTCATCGGGAGCACGATAAATATTCCAATCAAGGAAGAACCCTGTTATGAGACCCCAAAAATTTCCTCGCTTGCACAGCTCTTTTTTTCCCATATTTCTGCACCTGCTCAGAAAAGGGTGCTGGCGATAAATGTCGGCGGTGCAATACTGCCGTTGATGCTTGCCCTGTATCTGTTTTTGACCCGTGCGCCATTTATTCCGACTCTCATTGCTACAGTAATAATGATAATCATTACAAAATACCTTGCCCGACCGGTGCCCAATGTGGGTATTGCGATGCCCGGACTTATGCCGCCTCTGTTTGCCGTAATCCTCGCCTGGATTTTATCACCTCATAATACAGCACCGGTTGCCTATGTTTCTGGTGTTTTGGGGACAATTATCGGTGCTGATATATTAAACCTGCCGCGACTGAAGAAGATGTCCTGCGGTGTTATGAGTATTGGCGGTGCCGGAGTATTTGACGGAATCTACCTGGTCGGCATCATCAGTCTAATCCTGGCATAGCGATAACGATTTATTTCCACTTCGTAAGTGGAAATATGGGGGGATTAGAATTTTTTTACAAATACCTTTTCTTTTAATTCATCAATTAATGCTTCATATCTTTTTTGTAGTTCCTGTTGATAAAGGTATTGGTATATTTTATCACGCAGGTCTTCAAAACTGAGAAGTTTCTTTTCAATCCTTTTTTTCACATAAATCAGATGATACCCATAAGGTGTGAACAGGGGTTTACTTATCTCGCCTTCTTTCAGGTTTTTAACCACCTTATCAAACGGTGGGGTGAGTTGATTCAAATAGAATTCTCCCAGATTTATGTTCGGGTCGTCAGAGTATTGCTTCGCCAGTGAATCAAAATCCGCGCCGGCGATTACCCTGTTTCGAATTTTTTCTGCCAGTTTTTCATAACGGAGGGTATCGGCTTTTGTCGGACTTACCTTAATAAGAATTTGTCTTAAGAGCACCCAGTCCCTGTTTTTATTGAGCACTTCAACAATATGATAACCGAGTCGGGTAAGAAATGGTTTGGATATCTTGCCCGGCTTGAGATTAAATACTACACTTTCAAATTCTTTAAAGGTTTCGCCTTTTTTAATCCTGCCCAGCATTCCACCTTTTTTCTTTGAATTTTCATCTTCGGAAAATTCCCTGGCGATGGTTGCGAAGTCCCCTCCCTGATATAGAAGTTTGTAGACATCAAGGGCGCGTTCAAATGCCTTTTTTAATTCATTGGTATCAGGTTTTATCGTCAGAAGAATGTGGGCAAGTTCGACCCGGCCGGGTAAGACCCCGATGGAGTCTTTATTTTTTTCATAGAATCGTTTGACCTCAATCGGTGAAATCGTTATCCGCAGCCCAAATTTTTTTGAGAGCAGGCGCTGCATCAATGCCTGGGTTTTGGTATTCTCTTCATAGTATTTTTTCATCTGCTCCAGGCTTATATTTTGTTCATCAAGATATTTGAAGAAGTCGGCTTCAGAAGGAAATGATGAACGGATATTATCAATGGTCGCTTCAACATTCTTTCTGATCTCCTCGTCGCTGACGGTTATGGTTTCTTTTTCTGCTTCATAGAGAAGCAATTTTTTTGATATTAGTTGATCCCGGATATAATCACGAAGTTCATCTTTGGTTTTAAACATCTTAAGCAGGGCGGGCTGGGTTGCGGCAAGTTCCATATTTTTATCAACTTCACTTTTGAGGATTATATCATTACCCACGAATGCCGTAATCTGGTCGGCTACGGTTGAGAATACAAAAAGAAGGATAAATGCCATTATTTATTTGAGCGGAGTCAAATCAATGGTTATTTTGTAATGCTGTTTAAGGCTGTCCACATAGTCTTTTAAGAATTTCTGATATTTTTTGGAGAGAAGATAATTGTAGATTCCGTCGCGGTACTTACTGTAATCTGCCTTGGCGTAGATCTTTTTCTTGTCAATCATCTTAACAATCAGGTATGTACCCTGAAGATAGGGGATGACATCGGAAATTTCACCCGGCTTCATCTTAAATATAATTTCTTCAGTTCCATAATCGGCAATTTGACCGCGGGGTAGGAATTCGGTTACCACCTTGGGATTTTCCGGATTTTCATATTTGGTCAGGGAACGTTCCTTGGCAAGTTTAAAGAAGTCGGCACCCGCTCTAATCTCTTCTAATGTCTGCCGGGCGATTTCATAACTGGGCAGCACAATCTGACCCAATTTCACCGCATACAGAAATTCTGATTTGTGTTTATCAAAATAATCTTTTATTTCAGATTCGGTCACTGTAGTGCTGCCGAAAGCCCGACGAATCAATATGCTTGCCAGCATATTCTTCTCATACTGCTCAATGACGAGTCTTATTGAGTCTTCCTGATCAATTTTCTGCTTCTTTGCTTCTAAATAGAGCATCTCCTGTTCAGCCCAGTTATTCAAAAGTTCCTTTAATTTTTCATCACTCAGTTGTTTATAATTTTGTTCCGGAATATATCGTTTAAAATCTTCTTTGGTGAGGGTAAAACCATCAACCTTAACAATTACATCCTTCTTTTTTTGCTGGGTACAAAATATTATTGAGGCAATGAAAATTATTGGTAAAAGTCTTTTCACTTTTCCTCCTTGATTAATTCGGCGACTACCTGTTCATTTATTTGCGGGGAATATTTTTTGCGCAGACTGGTGAATAGATTGTTTCTCAGTGAATCAACCATAATTTCCCTTAATTTCGCCCGGACAATACGATACGCCTCCTGCGGTTTTTTATCTTTATATTCTTCCTTATGTGCCCGGTAGTATTTTTCTACTGCTGAGAAGTCGATTGATACTTTTTGGAGCACTTCGTCAGTATAGAGTTTCTGATAGAGCAGGGTTGCCAGGGTCTGCTCAAGTCTCTTTTTTACAATAGGACGGGTATCAAAGTGGTCATTAATCGCTGCGTCATAGAGAAGGTCTGAGACAAGCACATTGTCGATTAATTTCCTGGGGTCGACATTTGCTTTTCGGTATTGATACTGAACAGCCTTACGGATTGTGCCCACTCGAACATAGGCAGTGTCGTATTTTTTCACAACCCATTTATTAAGGTCGGCTTCAGTTATCAGGGAATCAGGTTTTATAAGGGCATCAAGTCCTTCGGGATTGTATTCAATCTTCGCCTTCTGTAAAATTTGATTATAGAATTTCTCCCCTGCCTCGCTAATTTTTTCCTGACGGAGTCGGGCCTTTATATTTTCTACGACATCCTCAAACTTTGGTGTTTCCTCTTTTTTATGCTCCAGTATCTTGAAGATATGGAAATAATCACCCAGTTTAATCACCGGGGTGGTTTCCCCGACCTTGACTTTTTTAATTTTATCTAATATCTCAGGTGGGATAGAGGCAACTGAGAAACTTCCAATATCACCATTTTCGGATAGGGTATCAAGGGAATATTTAAGAAGGTCTTCAAATTTTGCACCTGTTTTGAGTTGCGTACTGACAAAATTTGCCAATGAATCATTATCCAGGACAATATGGGCAAGGTGGTAGCGGTCAACTATCTGGTCATAGTATTTCCGTGCTTCAGCATCAGATATTGTAATTTTATTTACAACCTTATCTTCATAATAGCTGCGCCAGATTACCTCTTTACGCTGGGAATCAAGGGCTGACTTCACGATTGGGTCATTTTCATAGCCCCGCTGCCGTGCCTCTTCCACCACGAGCAACTGATTGATAAATTCATCAACCTTCTGACGCCGTCTCAGAGAGTCATCGGTCGGTGAAAACCTGAAGCGCTGGTTAAAATCATCTACAGTATATTTAGTGCCATTGATGGTTACCAAGGTTTGGCTACCCTTAGAACATCCTATAAAGCTTATAATAAAAAAGATTGGTAAAAAGTATCGCATCGTCTTCATATTTTTTTTCTCCTTTGAATTTATTCTATATAAAAAAGGGCAAAAGTCAATATAGTTATGCAAATGTTAACAGACATTGTCAGCCGGAAATAATTTAATAATATTCTGTTTTTGTGGTCAGGATAGGAAAGATTCTTTTCGGCCGGAAAACGGTAGAAAAATTTAGAATACGGTAATTATTTATCGGATTATTAAGGATACAATTTTGATGGTTGTTTCAGGCGTCAGAATTCTTGACAGGGGGATTTTTTCGGATATTATTGTTTTGATGCTGAAACTCACTGATGAACGGCGTGCCCGGGGTCCATATGTGGTAATTGAATGTCCAGAAAAGATTCCGTGTGATCCCTGTGTTGAGGCCTGTCCAAATAAGGCGATTTCGATGCCCGGCTCAATGATTGAACTTCCCCGGGTCGATTATGAAAAGTGCACGGGATGTCTTATGTGCATTCCAAAGTGTCCGGGCCTTGCAATTTTTGTTATTGATGAGACCCCGGATGATTATTCGATTATTTATATCCCTTATGAATATTTACCACGACCGAAAAAGGATGATATTGTTCAGGGACTTGACCGTGAGGGTAAACCGATCTGTGAAGTCAAGATTACAAAGGTAATCGATTCACCCAAGTTTGATTTCTGTGCCATCCTTGGGTTTGCTGTACCCAAGGATATGGCACAGAAAATCAGAATGATAAAATTAAGATAGTTTTATTTCAGTAATATCAGCTTTTTCTTTAATGTTTCCTGTTTGTCTTTCAGAATCACAAAATAGACTCCTGCCTTTACCGGGATAGAATTGTCATCGATTCCATCCCAGGTGATTGAACACTTGCCTGATTCAGCACTGCCGGTAAGTAATGTTTTTACCTTGCGACCGGTTGGATCATAAATGGAGCAACGGATATTGCGGGATTTTGTAAGGCAGAAGGATATATGCACAATACGGTTTGATGGATTGGGATATATTTTTATTTTATTGAGATTTTTTAAGGTAGTTGATTTTTCTTTGACTCCCACACCGTGGAAGCCGACAACCTTGGCGACCGCCGAGGGACAGCTGCTTCAAGTACCGTGGATAAACAGATTTATCCAGTAGGTGCCGTCTCGTGTATCAACTTCAATTCCTCTGATATTACTGCTGTCGTTGTTTGGATGGCAGTACCGGAAAAAGTCAAGAACACTGCAGTTCTCCGGATCAAGTGCAAATACTCCTGCACTATCTAAACGTCCACTGTTGTTGAAGAATGTATAGACATTTAAGAGATATGGTCCGCTTCCTCCTGCTGCCGGTTCATAGGCAAGACAGCGCGGTCCATACCAGGCGGTTCCTGGATGATTCATTTTACGGATTACATTACCCATTGTATCAACGCAGTAGATATATGCCTGATCTCCACCATTGTTTCTTCGGTCTGCAATATAGAGTTGTCGATTTTGTTCATCCCAGGCAAGACCCGATGGATATTCATTGGCAGGACTGTTAAATGAGCGCAGGATATTACCGGAGTGGTTGATTTTATATACCTTTTTTGTCTGTTGGTTCAAAACCCAGAATGTGCTATCATAGGCGCAGTATTTTATATCGGTGCAGCAACTGTCATTATTCGGTGTCGGAATGGTTCCATAGTTTGTAAGATTACTGTCGGCAGAAACAATCATAATGGTTTTTTTGTAGAGGTTGGTATAGTATAAGCGGTCGAGAACCGGGTCATAGGTTATACCATAGTTCCCATTAGGATGCACTTCTCTTAACCATAATCGCTCGCCCTGCGCAAATGCCTGTGAACAGCATAGGCAGAGCGAGATAATGCTGAATAGCATTATCTTTTTGCGCATAGGACCTCCTTTCTATAAGAATATTATTATTATATTTAAAAGATAGGGAATGTCAAGTGAAAATTCATCCTTTTTCTGATTCAATCCATTTTTTAAGTTCCTCTTTTGAGGGAATCCGGCCTGAACATTTTACCTTACCATTAATCACAAGCCCCGGAGTGGCGATAATCTTATATTTTGCAATTTCACTGATGTCCGTGACCTTCTGGACATCGGCTGGAATATTCATTTCAGCAAGGACATTGATTGTCCTCTTTTCCACTTCCTGACATCTGGGACAGCCAGCACCAAGGATTTTAATTTCCATTATTGCCTCCTTTCTTGATTGTTAATTTTCCTTCTTTTTTTAAGGCCTCTCTTACCTTGAGCCAGACCTTATTTTTTTTATAGATTTTTCTAATATAATCGCGGTCCGGAAAGCTTATTGCATCTTTCATACATAAGACCGCACAGGTGGTGCATCCGGGAACACAGTCATAAGGGTGTTTCACAAGCGGACCGGCATCAGTCCAGTTGTATACCTTCCGGCCGCAGTTCATACACATTCCGCATTTAACACATTGGCTGTAATCAATTTCGGGAAACCAGTCAATCTTTTCCCGGGGATATCCCGCAAGCCAGGGCATAGCAACTCCTCCTTATTAAAAGAGACCGCCGTATAACCAGCCCACTAAGGTGGAAAGGATAACAACGAGAATGATGTAGGTAAGGGTCTTTTTGGTGCCGATGATTGAGCGAATCACAAGCATTGAGGGAAGACTCACCGCAGGTCCAGCCAGAAGAAGGGATAGGGCAGGACCTTTGCCCATTCCGGCTCCAATTAGTCCCTGGAGGATTGGAACCTCGGTGAGGGTGGCAAAATACATAAAGGCACCGGCGATTGCCGCAAAGAAGTTTGAAAGGATTGAATTTCCTCCGACCAGCATGCTGATAAATTTCTCAGGGATTATTCCCGCCCCGGTATTGGGTCTTCCCAGGAGAAATCCTGCAACCATTACCCCGGCAAAGAGCAGTGGTAATATCTGCCGGGTAAAGACCCAGGTGGAGAAGGTCCATTCAGAAATTTCCTGCTTTGTGAACCACTTAAAGAGGATGACCAATAAGAATATTAATGAACCACCAGCCAGATACCAGTGAATATTATAGACCGCATTCCAGAATCCAACCGCCTCCTTTGGTTTTGCCCATGCCGCAAAAATCAGGAGTAATATCAGGGATAAGAAGTAGAGACCATTCTGACCAAGGGTTCTCATCTTTTTCTGCTTGTGCTCCACTTCGGCAAATTCCTCGTCTTCTTTCTTTTCTGTTTTGAATATCACCGACATCAAGATGCCTATCACGATTGAGAAGACGACCGCGCCCACAGCCCGGGCGATGCCCAGTTCAAAGCCCAGCACTCTGGCGGTGAGGATGATTGCCAGAACATTGATTGCCGGACCTGCGTAGAGGAATGCGGTTGCCGGACCGATTCCCGCGCCACGGGTATAGATTCCGGCAAACATCGGCAGGACGGTGCAGGAGCAGACTGCAAGGATTGACCCGGAGACTGATGCGATGCCGTAGGCAAGAGCCTTATTTGCCTTTGGACCAAAGTATTTTATCACCGCTTCCTTGGAGATGAAGATTGAGATTGCCCCGGCAATGAAAAATGCCGGAATTAAACAGAAAAGGACATGCTTGCGGGCATATTCCTGTGCCATATAGAATGCTTCAAAAATCGCACCAGCGATTCTTGCCTGATCAAAGGGAATGAAATAGAAGGCACAGAAGACAAGGATGAAGATAATGAGTCTGGTTTGATCTTTCATAAATATCCTCTATTTAAGAGAAAGAATATTCCAACCAGGATGATCAGCACCGCCGCAATTTTTTGCAGCACCATATTTGCGGTTTTGAAATGTTTTGATTCCAGAAGGCCTTTTGCCGCACCGATTGAAGTTCCGGCGATGACAATGAGAATCGAATGGCCCAGGGCGTAGCAGAAAAGTAGTCCAATGCCGTAGACGATGCTGCCTTTGTTGGCAATCAGGATAAGGATTACTGCCAGGATCGGTACTGCACAGGGGGTTGATACTACACCAAAGAGCATTCCCATAAGGATTGCACCGAGGAATCCTGCCTTTTGAGGATTCGCAATATTAAGGACCGGGATCGGGATTTTTAATATGCCTAAGAGGTGGATTCCCATCAGAAGGCAGACGAAAAAGACAAGATAATTCCAGAACGAGCCGACATCACCGAGCAGCCGGCCGGTTCCTGCGGCAATAATTCCCAGAATTGAGAAGGTGATTGATAGTCCGATAACAAAGAAGAGGGAAAATAACAGGGATTTCTTTATACCGCTAAGTTCACCGGTTCCACCGACCAGACCGAGCATCAAGGGAATCATCGCCAGAACACAGGGGTTGGATGCGGTAACTATACCACCCAGAAAGACGACAATAAATGCAAGCCAGGGGTTGGTATTTATGATATGCTCAGCGTTCTGGAGTAGGGATTGAATCATTCAAGACCACAATCTTTCAAGTGGACGATAATACTATCTTTTGGAAAGAATCCGATATGGCGATGCAACTCTTTGCCTTTTTTGTTGAAGAAGATCTGGGTGGGAATGAGCATAATTCGGTAATTGCGAGCCAGGGCTTGATTTTCTCGGACATCAATCAGAATTACATTTGCTTTTCCTTTATATTCGCCTTTTAATTCTTTGATGATCGGTTTCATCTTATTGCAGGGGATACAGTTATTGGCGCCGAAATCGACCACGGTCGGCAAGCCATTTTTTATCGCCTTTTTGACCGGGTCCTTCAGTTTCTTCTTTTCCGCATTAAGCCATTTTTTGTTGCGGGTAATCTTCGCCTCTTTTTTGAGTTTTTCGATATATTCGGTGATTGCATCTTTTGCCTTCTGATTTTTGAGAAATTTCTGGATTTGATATTTCGCTTCGTTATATTTTGCACCCTTTAATTCTGATTTGTGTTCGTTGTAGAAATTTTTCATTTCGGTCTCGGTGATTTTTATCTTTGAGATAACCTCCCGGTCTAAGAGTTTTTTGATTATAATATCCCTATCCTGATTCGCTTCACCAATTTTTAATGCCTTTGCTTTCTGGTATAAGAGTTCCTGGTTAATCATTTCTTCTAAAAATCCCGGTAAATCATTTTCATACGCCTTTTTGACTTCATCCGATACCCGGGATAATTGATTATTCAGGGCATTGAGCGTAATTTTATGGCCGTTGACTGTAGCCAGGATTTCAGCCTGGACAAAAGATATGGATAATATCAATAAAATGAATTTCATAAAACCTCCATAATTTTTTGTTTATTCTTAAGGTTTTTTAATATAATTTGATTTATAATCCGAAGGAGTGAGAAGACCGCGGGATCACAGACTTCATACCAGACTTCTTTCCCCTTTTTCTTATCCCTGACGATTCCTGCCCTTTTGAGAATCGCCAAATGATGAGAGACATTTGACTGCTCGCCACCGACATAGGGGATGATCTTGCAGACACAGCAAGGGCCGTCCTGCAGTTTCTCAAGAATTTTTAACCGGGTAGGATGGGCTAACGCCTTCAGCATTTCAGCCTTGAGCTCAAGTGATTCGCTCTTCATATTATGATTATATCTAAATATTTTCATATGTCAAGTGCGGATTTTGAGGGTTGGAGGAGTATTTCCTTATTTTAATGAAAGACTTATTAATATATCTTGTCTCTCTTGGTGCTGATGATAAGTAAATCTAATGCTTGACATTTCACCGGGATTATGTATTATATAAGTATATGCTTATATTCTTAAAATAGAAGGGGTGGTGATATGAGAGTAAATACCGAGGATATCGCCGAGTTCTTCAAGGTCCTGAGCGATCCGACGCGGTTGAGGATTATCACCCTGTTGTCTTCAAAACGCAGGATGTTTTGCGTGCGTGATCTGGCGCACAGACTCGGCGTCAGCCAACCGGCTGTATCTCAACACCTGCGGATTCTCAAGCATATGGGAATCCTGATGGGACGACGCCGCGGGTGCTGTATGCATTACAGTTTTAATCCCGCTGTTCTTGTCAGATATAAAAAAGAGATCGATAAAATTTTCAGGACTGCGTTTGAATGCTGCGGTCAGCAGGATGCTGACGAAGTTTGTTGTAATCAAAAGAAAGGGGGTGATTGATATGTGTTGTTGCACACCAGAAAAATCGTGCGGTGAACATCATCATACGAGGACGGGTATGTGCCGTCCTCCCAATATGTTCGGACCTGCACCCGGGATTTTCAGCAAACGGAAGATGATCCAGCGACTCGAACTTTATCTTAATCAGCTGAAAGAAGAGATTCAGGATGTCGAAGAATACCTGGCGGAATTAAAAAAATAAAAATAATTCCTGATAAAGAGCGGTGGAGGTGGAAAAGACGCCTCTACCGCACCTCAAAATCTTTTAGACAGGGTTTTTTCGTGCCATTTGATTGCAATAATGAAAAACAGAATACTGAAACCAAGAAGAGCTAATAAATCAATGGCAGGGGTGAAATAACCTGTCTTTTGTATTGCATATCTGGATAAATCAGTATAATAAGTCAGGGGAGAGAAATAAGCAATAATGCTGAAGCCGCCCATCCTGGTGACAGGGATGAAAATTCCACTGATAAATATCAGAGGAAATTTTATTAAGTTTGACAGCATCATTATATTTGACGGATTGTCCGTGGGCGGAGCAGAGATCAGCAAACCCAGGGAGGAAAAGCAGAACGCAGCTAATAATGTCCCGATAATTAGATATAAATTTACTATATTCAATCCCAATAAAATGATTCCCATTAATAAAATAAAGCCGGATATAAAAATACCGAACAGAAAAGAAGCGATTATGTCTCCCAGAATAATAGCCCATAAAGCGATGGGGGCTGAGACCAATCTTTCGAAAGTTCTCATACGCGTCTCCCAGGGGGCGATTATTGGTGAGATGGCGGAAGAGGTGAAGAAGAGCCCCATTGCCAATAAGCCGGGGATTAAAAAACTCATAGACAGTTGTCTTCCCACGGCAAAGGCTATGAATAGAAAAGCAGGCAGCAGTAATCCGAATACTACTACCGGGCCTTTCAAGTAATAAATAGACAAATCCTTTCTGGTTATAACCCATGCCCTTTTTAGCTGCTCGAAAATACTCATTTTTCTCGTCCTCTGGTTAATTCCAGGAATATATCTTCAAGATTCGGCGCCAGGGTGTTTAGAGATATTATCTTATTGTCGGTAGAACGGGAATATTCAACAAGTCCTGGAATAACACGTTCTGGATATTCTGTATGCAACCTGAACTTATCACCGATTTTTTCAATCCTGCTGACATCATTAAACATCAATTCATCTTTCTTTATTTTTTTATCAAAAGCGACTTCAATAGAGATGGCACTTTTGATTAACTGTTTTAGTTTTTCAGGACGTTCGATTGCTATGATTTTACCATAATTCATTATTGCGATTCTATCGCATAACTGACCCGCCTCTTCTATATTATGGGTAGTTAAAAGGATTGTGATGCCGTCGTCATTAAACTTCCTGATGAGCCTTCTGATCAATCTCGTGCTTTCCACATCTAAACCAGAAGCAGGTTCATCCAAAAATAATATTTTCGGGTCATTCATTAAACCCATACCGATTATTAATCTCTGTTTTAACCCTTTGGAAAGGATTTTCGCCTTTTGCTCTCTTTTTTCATATAACCCAAATATTTTTAACAACTGTTCTGCCTTTTTTGTTATTTTATTTTTGTTCAACCCATACAGTCGTCCCATAAATGTCAAATTTTTAAAAGCAGTAAAGTCTGTATAAACATTAGTCATTTCAGGAACTATCCCCATTAATTGTTTGGCTTTTATGGGATTTTCCTGGATATTATAACCACCGATAATTGCCGTTCCACTCGTGGGTTTAATGATGCCTGTAAGTATTCTGATTGTGGTTGTTTTTCCAGCACCATTAGGACCTAACAGGCCGAATATTTCTCCTTTTTGCACCTTGAAAGTTATTCCATCTACCGCCTTGAAGGAATTGAATTTTTTCACCAAACCACTTACCTTAATCACATTTTCACCATTTATGTATTTAGTCCTGAACCTTGAATGCTATTAACATAAGGGGATTTTGCCGGTACAATAAGGTTTATCTTGCGGTTTTTTAAGGGCCCGACATCGGGTCGATTGAATCAGGGTCTTCAGCATTTCAGCCTTGAGCTTAAATGTTTCACTTTTCACATTATGACTATATCCAAATATTTTTCATATGTCAAGTGTGGAACTTGATAGTTAGTGAAACATTTTTGTTTTTTTTCTCGATAAAAGACTTATTAAATAAAAGACTTATTAATATATTTCGCCTTCTTTGAAGGGTGAGGATAAAGGGGGGGGCTTATTTTTATATTGGGTGAATAAAGTTCACCCCACCTTACCGCTGATTTTTCTATTGACAGAAGGGCCTGGATGGATAAAATTCATTATACAGGAGATGGAAACGGTATGTATTTTCTGCTATTATTTGTAGCCAATTAATGAAAGGAGGTTTTGAGATGCTGAATCCAAAAAGATGGCTTGTGATTGCAGGCATAATGGTGCTTATTATCGGGTGCGGTGCGCCCCAGGAAAATGCCCCGGCGAAAAAGGCAGGACCAAAATTTGACCCCTATGCGCGGTTAACCGAGACTGAGGTAAAACAATTTATCAAGGCATATCCGATATTTCTTGAAGAGGCAAAGCGATATGGCAAGTCCCTTGAAAAATATGGCGGTGCGAAGAATCCCGGGGCGTATATGGCGCTATATACTGAAATAGGTGGAGTCAGTAAAAAGATTGATGCCACCCTGCGTGCGAAGACCGGTATGGGAATTAAGGGTTTATTTACTGCCTATGCAAAGATCAGCTATGCGTATGCTGCAATGAGTTTTAAGAAGGGGACAGTTCAATATGATAAGATAATGAAGGAGATTGAGGCGAAGATGAATAATCCGAATATTCCTCCCGCCCAGAAAAAGGCATTTGCTGAACAACTAAAGAAATCCAAACAGATGATGGTTAATGCAGATACGATGTTTCAGAATGTTCCGGATGAAAATATTAAAATTGTGGAAAAATACAGGGAGCAATTGGCTGCGGTGCTAAAAGGGAACGACTGAACAGAATTATCTTTTGAACTGCAAATTTCAGGGGGATGAAAAAGGGTGCCCTGTTCTTCGCCTTGACAGGAATAAAATTAGAAATATAATGTATTTATAATTAGGAGGCTTTATGAAAAAGTTGTTTTCCATTCTGATTGTTCTTTTAATGGGATGTATTATGTGTGCAAAAAATGAGGCGAAGATTGAAGGTGAACCCGGTGGAAGGCTTGTTATTGGAACCACCGATTTTGTTTCCGAAATTTCGCCGCTTAAACCAAATGTTTTCGCTTCAAATGAACTCCTCGATTTATTGTTTTTAAGACTCCATCGTGTCGATCCCGCAACCGGTAAGATGGTTCCGGAACTTGCTGTATCCTGGGAATTTTCTGAAGATTTAAGTTCAATCACATATTATCTGCGTAAGGATGTTAAGTGGTGGGATGGTAAGCCGGTAACTGCAGATGATATTATTTTTACATATAAGAAGATGAAGGACCCAAAGACCGCTTATCCTAATATCGCTTCGCTCCGATTCATAAAGAAGGTTGAGAAGGTTAATGATTATGCAGTGAGATTTACCTTCAGTAAGGTTTATGCAGACCTATTGACCGATTCCAATATAATGCCCGTAGCCAGATCTGCTTACAAAAAGTTGGGGGCGGATTTTGGGCAGATGCCGGTTGGTAATGGTCCTTATAAACTAAAGGAATTTGTTCCCGGGTCCGGAGCGTTACTCGTTGTGAATAAAGAATTTTATCGAGGCCGTCCACCGCTTGATGAAATTTATATCCGTTTTTATTCAAATAGCGATGATATGATTTCCGATTTCAGTAACGGCACCTTAGACCTTGTTTTGAATATTGACCCGGGGGCAGCCAAGGAATTGGAGAAGAATAAGAATATCAGGATCGATTCCCGACCCGGAAATTCATATACCTTTATCGGCTGGAATTTGAGGAATGGTCATCTTCGTGATAAGGAAGTCCGTAAGGCCTTATCCCTGGCAATAAATGAGAAGATGATTCTGAATGAGGTCTTTAAGGGAATGGGAAAACTCTCCCTGGGTCCATTGCCGCCCTCATCCTGGGCTTATAATAGTAATATAAAACCATTGGGCTATGATTTGAAAAAGGCGCAGGCGATTCTGGCGAAAAAGGGATTTGAAGACAGGAATCGCAATAAAATTCTGGATAAGGACCGGAAGGATTTTATCCTCAATTTGATAACCAATGTGGAAAGTCCGGAAAGGGTGAAGATGCTGCGTCTTGTTGCTGATGATTTGAAGAAACTTGGTATTAAGGTAAAGGCCCGGGCATTGGATACGCGTTCATTTATTAAGGCACTTATCAAGGGTGATTTTGATGGTTATATAATGGCCTGGAGTGTGGATAATAAGATTGACCCAACCGTATCCTGGAGTTCAGACCCGAAGAAGGGACGATACAATTTTATTGGCTATAAGAATCCTAAGGTAGATACGCTTATTAATTTAGCATCTTCAATGCTGGATAGAAAAAAGGCAAAGAAGTTATGGGGTGAATTTCAGAGGATTGTTTATCAGGATATTCCTTACACATTCCTTGTGGCGCCGGATAGAATTTCTGCGACCTATAAAAGGGTAAGAGGAATAAAGGGCGGTATCAGTCTTTCCCGGGTATATACCTATTGGATTCCAAAAAATGAAAGACGTGTTGCAGTGGCGGTGAACATTCCTGCAAAAAAAGAAAAGAAGCCAACCGAAGAAGTTATTGTATCAAAGACTGAAACGGTGAAGGAGACTCCAGAGGAAAAGGCTAAATCTCTGAAAAAACCACCTGTAACAGTTACACCGGAGAAGCTCCTGGCTGCTGCAGCGAAAAAGGAAACCACTGCAGTGGCAAAGGAGGTGGCGCCAATTCCACCACCCAAACCCTCAGTAATTACCCGGGCGAAACCTATTAAGAAGGTGCAGCCAAGATATCCCGAGGCAGCAAAGTCAATCGCCGCCCAGGGCAGGGTGGTTGTGCGGGTGCTCGTTGGTAAAGATGGTAAGGTGAAGAAGGCGGAAGTCATAAAAAGTTTTGGCAATCCTGCCTGTGAAGAAGCAGCAATTGCCGCGGCAAAGAAATGGGTCTTTAAACCAGCGACCAAAGACGGCGTTCCATTTGAACAGCGTATTTATATTCCGTTTGATTTTAAGCCGTAATAAATCTTCCGGGACTGTCTCGAACGGGTTTCTTTATCTGGGTTTTAGAATACCATAGGGAAGGATTATTTCTTCCATTGATATTCCACCATGCTGGAATGTGAACTTGAATTCTTTTTCATATTCAGTAGGCTTTGTAGGATAGATAAAGTAGTAATCTTCTTTGGCGATTGCAAAACGGACCGAGGGGTCTTCCGCCGGCAAATAAATATCTCCGGGATTATTCAGAAGGAGGGCGGTTTTTCTATCCACCCTTAATGCCGGGCCATATTTATATCTGAGGTTTGGAGAAATCTCTCTGCCGCCGTAGATAATGCTGGGCCGACGCACCCTGATAAATCCGTGATCGGTGGTGAGGATGATTTGCCTCTTTTTATGGGCGATTTTCTTGAATATTTCAAATATCGGTGATAGAGGAAACCAGTAACTTAAGAGGTTTAAGAGAACACGTTCATCATCAAGGACGCCCTTCATATTGCCGCGACCCGGGATGGAGTGGAGAAGTAGGTCAAAGAAATTTATGATAACCACTACAATGTCAGCGGATTCGTTCACAACCTTCTGGACATTTTTTGAGATCTCGTCGATGGACGAAAGTTTATAAAATGCAAACCTTACTCTTAAATTGTGGTGTTTCAGCTGCTCGGTAAGCAGCATCTTTTCAAACCGATTTTGACCCTTTTCTTTGAATGTCCAGTATTGGGGATAGCGCTGGACAATATTTAAAGGGAGCATACCGGCAAAGATTGCATTTCTTGAATAGGGGGTTGCGGTTGGAATTATTGAAAAGTAGTATTGGGTTGTTATCTCAAAATAGTCTCTCATATATATGGTCAATTTAAGATATTGGTCAAGCCTCATAGAATCGAAAATGACGAAATATAACGGTCCTTCCTTGAGTTTGGGGAGGATGACCTGGGGAATTATCTGATGTGATAGTATCGGGCCTTTTCCTTTAAGAAAATTTTCATATTGGGATTCGATGAATTTTACAAAGCCGGCATTGGCTTCTTTCTTTTTTTCTTGATGAAGTTGGCCGAGGTCTTTATTGCCGAAATCGAGCAATCTCATATCCCAGGAGACGATAGCCCGATAGTAATTAATCCATTCATCGGAATCGCGCGGTTCGGTAAACTGACGGAATTGCGTGGCATATTCTTCAGCTATTTTCTCTGCAATGATAATCCTTCTTTTCAGGGTCCTGTTAAGAACCGAGAGCAGTTGATTGAAGCTGAAGGGTTTTGTAATATAATCATCCACCCAGCCACCATATGCCTGCTTCATAAGATTTTCTTCCTCACTTTTTGTTACCATCACTACGAGCTGCTGGGAGTTTTCACTTTTGATTCTTCTGAGAACTTCGAGGCCGTCAACCCCGGGCATTATTTCATCGAGGAATATCAGGTCAAAAACTTCCTGATTTGCCTGTCTGACACCATCTTCACCGCTTGTTGCGGTCTTCACCTCATAGCCTTCTTTTTTCAAGAGGTAAATAAATGGCTTTAAAAGTTCAATTTCATCGTCAATCCATAAAATTTTCATTTTTCACCTCTGGAATATAAATTTGAAATGTTGTTCCCTTGGCACTGGTGCTCTTTAAAATGAGTTTTCCCTGGTGATAATCTTCAATAATTCGTTTGGTCAGGGCAAGACCAAGACCCCACCCATATTTTTTTGTAGTGTAGCCGGGCTGGAATATTTTTTTCTCTTTCTTTATTCCTTTACCGGTATCAGCAATCTGTATAATTGCCCCATCACGGGTGAATGTCTTTATTGAAATCTCTCCCGGCTCTGAGCCGATTGCATCAAGACCATTTTTAATGATGTTTTCAATAGCCCATCCTAACAGGATATCGTCAAATTTAATTCGGGGAAGGGGCTGATAGTCTTCAGAGAATTTAATTTTTCTGTGCGCCCTTCTCTTTATATAATCGACCGCCTTGCGGATACAATCGAGCGGTTCTTTCATTGTTAATCTCGGTGGTAGTCCAATTCTTGAGAATTTTTCCAGGACCTCTTTCATTCTTACGGCATCTTCTTCAATTCCTTTATAGACTTCAGGGTCGATCGAACCCTTGATTGCCTCAAGCCATCCTGAAAGGGAAGAAAGCGGTGTGGCGAGTTGGTGCGCAGTTTCTTTGGCAAGTGAATTCCAGATTTTTTCTTCTTCGCTCTTTCTGTATACCAGATAACCCCAGAAACCTAAGAATAGAAAGGCAATCAGAAATACTGTTTCTACAAAGGGGAGGATCTGCAGGGAACGGGTAAACGGTGAGAGCCCATAATGGACATAGCCGACAAGGACAGAGTCTGCGCCGTGGCGAATAACCATCGGTATCGGGGACTGAAGCCGATCAAGGTTTTTGATTACTTTGTTCAAGTCTTTTTCTTTTACATTCTTTGCAGAATATGGTCGACCCTCAGCATCGGTAAGAACAACAGGAAAGTCTATCTTCTCGATAACTTCTTTATAAAAGATTTCTACAAGCCTCTCTTCATCAATTCCAGGACCCCGGGCAAATTCAGCAAAGAGCCGGGAGGTTGTTTCGGTTTCCTTTTTTATCCTTTGAATAAGATAATTGGCATAGATGAATGTGACGATGCCGATTATTCCGATACCAATAAGAAAATAGATTACCAGTGCCCGGGAACTGAGTTTATGGCGTAGCATTTTTGTAAAATTTTGCCTGGTGTAAAAGTTTATCGGCGCGGTCGATTAATTTGGCGAAGTCAACGCCGCCATTTATAATAATTTCCGGAAATCCTTTTAATAACTGATAATCTTTGCGGGACGGTGATTCCGCGGGATTTTCAATGACAGCTTTATGGTTATCTTCTCCTGCAGTCAGTTCAAATGAAATGCGGCCTTCTCGTTTTATAATTTTATGTTCCAGCAATTCTTCTCTACCACCTTCTTTCTGATTCAGAAAGGATGCCTTTCCGGCAAGGGCTTTGCAGATAATATTACCGAGTATTTTGATATTGGGATTGGGTAATTCGTTTTCATTAATTTCTTGGATTGCGTTATGGACAGCGGATTTCAACATTAGAGTATCTTCTTTTTTAAGAGACGGGCGAATTGATGGAGCTCGTCCTTTTTACCATAATAGGCATCGGCAACAGATAAGATTTGAAAACGAAGGGTGCCCTGTTCAGGAATCTCCCTGCCGATGAGTATTCTGTCACCTTCCCATTCAATTTCCTGACCATCGTTTATTACGAGGAGAGGGGATTTTTTCTTGAGTTCTTTGAGAATTTTTTTTGTTTCCCTTTTTTGAAATTTAAAAATTCTATCGGGCTTTGCCCCGGGGATTTTGAGAAATTGGCGCAGGGATTCAATGCCGTCTTTAATCAGGATATTGTAGTATGGGAAATACGGTTTGTCATAGAATGTTATACGGCGTTCTGAATTTATGAGATAGGGGAGATGGAGATTTGCCGGATTGTTCAAGTCAATGAGGTAGTGAAAGTTTTGATTAATGAATCTTTTCTTCAGTTGTTTGAACGGCTCAGTAAATAATCTTATCGGCTTCTGGTAGTATATTATCTCAAAGAGTTTTGGTTTTATAAGTTCAAGGATATCGGCAAGGGTTTGTGGGCTCAGTAATTTTACTGTTCCTTTTTTCTTTAGACCGGCAATAAATGGAATATATTTTAAAAGACCGGTGAGATTATCCGGCAGTGAAACAAAAAAGTCTGCCTTTTTTTTCGAGCCCAGGGGCCGAAATTTCTTTTTGAATTTGTTCTTACTTGTCTTAAGATAGACCGGGGTAAATATTTTCACTGCGCGCGTCTTTTTTTGATTCTGATATATTTTGGTTTTGCATTTTTGGTGAATACATCTTTAGTAATAATACACTTTTCAATTCCGCTAAGATCAGGGAGATGGAACATTATGTCGAGCATATAATTTTCCATAATTGACCTCAGCGCCCTTGCCCCGGTATTGTAAGCCATCGCCCGGTTGGCGATTTCATTCAGGGCATCCTTTGTGAATTCTAATTTTACTCCTTCCATCTGGAAATATTTTGAATATTGTTTGATTAATGAATTCTTTGGTTTCACCAGGATATCAATCAGGGCATTATGAGATAGTTTGTGCAGCGGACCAATAACCGGAACCCTGCCGACAAATTCCGGAATGAGTCCATATTTTATCAAATCTTCAGGCTGTATCCGGGCAATAATTTCATCATAATTTTTTTCTTTTCTCTGCAGCCCGGCGGTAAATCCGATATTTGAACGATTTAATCTTCGGACGATAATATCTTCAATACCTGTAAATGTTCCACCCAGGATAAAGAGGATACTACTCGTATTTATGCGCAGGTATTCCTGTTCGGGATGCTTGCGTCCACCCTGGGGAGGAACATTGGCATCAGTCCCTTCAATAATTTTCAGAAGCGCCTGTTGAACACCTTCACCGGAGACATCTCTGGTGATGGATGGGGAATCAGATTTGCGGGCAATTTTGTCAACCTCATCAAGATAGATAATGCCGATTTCGGCAAGTTTGATATTGTAATTTGCCGCCTGGATTAATTTAAGCAGGATATTTTCGACATCTTCACCGACATATCCGGCTTCTGTAAGGGGCGTGGCGTCAGCAATTGTAAATGGAACATGGAGGAGTCGGGCAAGGGTTTGTGCAATCAGCGTTTTACCGGTTCCGGTTGGACCGACCAGCAGGATATTACTTTTCTGAATTTCTACATCCCGGCTGCGTGTGGTGATTCTTTTGTAGTGATTATAGACGGCAACCGAGATTGTGATTTTCGCCCTTTCCTGACCAATAACATATTCATCGAGAAAGGATTTAATCTCTGAAGGTTTGGGCAGGATGAAATTTTCTAATTTTGAAATCTGCTGTTCGTCCTTGAGGAGTTCGTGGCACAGCTCAATACATTCATCGCAGATGTATGCGTGGTGTCCTTTGAAAAGCCTTTTTACTACTGATTTCGGACGCTGACAGAATGAACAGACAATTTTCGGCATTATTCCTTCCTCTTTTCAAGAATTCCATCGATTATGCCATATTTCTTGGCTTCATATGCGGACATAAAATAATTTCTATCGGTATCCTTGGCAATCTTTTCCTCGGGTTGACCGGTATGTTTGGCAAAAATTTTATTCAGAACCTCTCTTATGGTTAGAACCTCTTTGGCATGGATTGCAATGTCTGATGCCTGACCTTGAAATGCACCTTCGGGTTGATGGATCATCACCCTTGCATGGGGAAGGGCAAATCGTTTTCCTTTTGTCCCGGCGGCAAGAAGCAGTGCCGCCATACTTGCTGCCATACCAATACAGATTGTTGAGACCGACGGTTTTATGAATTGGATTGTGTCGTAGATTGCAAGCCCGGATGATACAACCCCGCCTGGGGAATTTATATAGAGATAGATTTCTTTATTGGGGTCTTCAGCCTCAAGGAATAAGAGTTGCGCCATAACCAGGTTGGCAACTGTGTCATCGATTGGTGTTCCAATAAATATAATTCTTTCTTTAAGCAGACGGGAATATATATCATATGCCCTTTCACCCCGGCCGGTCTGCTCAATGACGAATGGAACCGGTATCATTAATTGCCTCCTTTGGTGATATTATACGATTCCTTTCAGTTATTTTTGCATTTTTCAAAAGGAATTCAAATGTCCGCTCCCGGGTTAACATTATTCTTAAATATTCCGTTATCTCTTTGTTCGCCTTAAGGTTTAATTTTTTAATCATATCTTCAATTTCTGATTCCGAAATCTTAATCTCTTCTTTACTGGCAATTTTATCAATAATCAGATTGAGCCGCGCCCTTTTTTCTGCCCGGGGCCAGAATCTTTCTTTATTACTGTCGGAATTGGGAAGTTCAAAATCTTTGAGTAATTTTTCATATTCGCGCTGAATTAATGAATCGGGAAGCGGGAATTGATGATGTTCCAGAAGGATATGAGCGATTGATTCTTTTAATTCATCGGTTTCCCTTACCTTTTCGTTTTCTTTCATCTCCGTAAGGAGTTTTTCCTTAAGTTCTTTGAGGTTCTTGTAGCCAAGTTTTTGGGCAAAGGCGTCGTCAATTTCAGGAACAACCTGTTCTTCTATCCGATGGACAGTTATGCTATATTTTTGATCACCGATTTCAACCTCTTTTGTTTCACCTTTTTTAATACCAACCAGTATGCGGTTGAACTCATCAGGTAAACTGCGGTCGCCAATCCTGAATGATGAATTTTTTTCTTGTAGCTTTATCTCGCCGTCTTTTTCAATAGTAAATTCACCGATGACAAAGTCATCTACAGCAGCAGGTCTTGAAATCTCACGCCGATGTCCATATTTTTCCTGGAGGTCTTTCATCGCCTGTTTAAGCAGAAGGTCATCCGGGATTGGTTCTTCTTTCAGCACCTCTATCCCGATATAGTTATCAACATCAAAATCCGGAATTACCTCGACGCGAAGCTGGAATTTTATTTTTTCACCTTCTTCAATATTTTTCAATTCAGCCTGGGCTGCAGGACGCCATTTTATTTCCTGGAGAAATTTTAGATATGTATTAGTAAGGAGTTTATCTAAGGCGCGCGCCTTTAAATCGTTGAAGTAACGGGTTTTTATCAGGGTTTTGGGAACTTTGCCCTTTCTGAAACCGTTGAGTTTTAAGTTTTTTCTCAACTGTTCTGCTTCCTGATCAATTAAGTTTTCCAGTTCGGTCCCGGGAACCCTTAATTCAAATTCCTTAACCGTTGCCATATCTTTGGAGATTTCGTATTCCAAATTTGCTCCTTTGGTGCGAGGAGGGGGATTTGAACCCCCATTCCAGGAGGAACTGGATCCTAAATCCAGCGCGTCTGCCAATTCCGCCATCCTCGCATCACCTTAAAAATTATATTCCAAAAAGGTTATTTGTCAAGGAATTACGGAAAAGGCCCGAGGTATCTTTATGATGGTAAACGCTTTGCTGTAATAAACACTATCGCTGTACTGAGGGCACAAAATGCGGAACTAAAGAAACTGAAATTTCTACGCATCGGATAAACTAAATGAACCGGACGGGCGGCGATGTAAAAAATCTATAATTATAATATCTGGTAACTATAGGTCTTGACTTACTTTAAATTTTATGTAGAATAGTCCAGGAGTGTGATTTATGTCAGGACATTCAAAATGGTCAAAAATTAAGAGAAAGAAGGCAAGTGCGGATGCCTCAAGGGGAAGACTGTTTTCAAAGTTGATCCGGGCGATAACCATTGCGGCACGACACGGCGGTGGTGACCCGGATGCCAATCCCAGACTTCGGGCGGCAATTGATGAGGCAAAGGCAGTCAATATGCCCAATGATAATATTGAAAGGGCAATAAAAAGGGGCACCGGTGAGATTGCCGGTCAGACCTTAGAAGAGGTCACCTATGAGGCCTATGGTCCCAGTGGTGTGGCGATTCTTATCGAGGCGGTTACGGATAATCGAAATCGAACGACCCAGGAGATAAGGCATATTCTCTCGCGCCACAATGGCAGTCTTGGTACAGCAGGTTCTGTTGCCTGGCAGTTTCAGGCCCAGGGAATTATCAGTATAGATGCGAAAAAATATGATGAAGATACCATAATCGCCTATGCCCTGGAAGGCGGTGCTGCAGATGTTAAAACTGAAGACAATACCTACCAGATAATCTGTACATCAGATAACTTTTCAAAGGTAAAATCAATCCTTGAGAATAATAATATTGAAATCTTAGGCAGTGAGTTAACCAAAACACCACAGAGCACAGTCCCGATATCGGGGAAGGATGCAGAAAAGATTTTAAAACTCTATGAAGCACTTGATGAGCTTGAAGATGTTCAGCATGTCTATGCCAATTTTGATATACCTGAAGAGGTGATGGAGAAGATTTCTTCAGAGACAGGTTGAAGATTATCGGTATCGACCCCGGCATCAATGCCACCGGATACAGTATAATTAAAAATGGCAGGGCAGTCTTCACCGGCACAATCAGGCCAAGGGCGCGATTAACCTATAAAAAGATTGGTGAAATTTGTAAGAGACTTGAATCACTGATAGGTGAAAATCAACCAGATTATGCAGTTCTGGAAAAGGTCTTCTATCGTAAAAATATCCGCACCCTGATATGCTCTTCTGAATTGAGGGGCGCAATTATTCTGACAATATCCCGTGCCGATATTAAATTACTTGAATATACACCAGCCCAGATAAAACTGGCAATTACCGGCAATGGTCGGGCGTCAAAAAGGCAGGTTCGTTATATTGTTGAGAGAACTTTCCTGGACGATTCCAAAAGAAATTCGAGTCACGCCATTGATGCAGTGGCAATTGCCGGGACTGCATACCGAAGATTGAAAAGGTCGGGATGATTGGCAGATTAAAGGGTAGAATATTAGAAAAGTCTCCGCCGTTTTTGATTCTGGATGTTTCAGGTATAGGATTTACGATTCAGTCACCATTATCAACATTTGACCATATTAAAGTGGGTCAGGAGATGGTTTTCTTCACGAAATGTTTAATAAAAGAGGATGAGGCATTTATCTATGGATTTCTCCAGAAGAATCAACTTGAGATGTTCGAGACCCTGCTTTCGGTTCCTGGTTTGGGTCCTAAATCAGGGTTGAACCTCCTTTCAAATTTTTCGCCTGATGAGATTGCCCAGGCGATTGAAGCCGAGAATACTGAATTGCTTTCTTCGGTTCCCAAGATTGGTAAGAAACTTGCGAGCAAGATCATCCTTGAGTTAAAAGGAAAATTGAGTTTTCAGACTGAATCCGGTGTTTTCACCCGGGCGATTCAGGCACTCTGCTCTCTGGGATTGACCAGAAATGAAGCAATCCAGCGATTAAAAGGACTTCCCCGGAATCTACCATTAGAACAACTTGTAAAGGAGGCATTGAGGAAATAATTATGGAGAAGATGACAATCAGTCAGAGACTTGACGGCGAAGAAATTTATGAACTTACACTCCGTCCCCGGAAATTAAAGGAATTTGTTGGTCAGAAAGGTATAGTAGAAAATTTAAAGGTTTTTATCCAGGCGGCGAAGAAGCGTCGTGAATCACTTGAGCATATTCTGTTATTCGGCCCGCCGGGTCTGGGGAAAACGACCCTTGCCCATATTATCGCCCGGGAAATGGGGGTAAATATCTATCCCACATCAGGTCCGATTCTGGAAAGGCCGTTTGATTTGGCCGGGATCTTGAGCAATCTTAATAAAGGTGATATTCTTTTCATTGATGAGGTTCATAGAATCAATAAGGCGGTGGAAGAATATCTCTATCCTGCATTAGAAGATTTCGCCCTGGATGTGATGCAGGATAAAGGGGTTGGTGCCCAGGTATTAAGGCTGAAACTGAATCAATTTACTTTAATCGGGGCGACGACCCGTTCAGGACTTCTCACCTCTCCGCTGCGTTCAAGATTCGGTATTACATTTCGGCTTGATTACTATCCAGTCAAGGACCTTTATAAAATTATAAAGCGTGCGGCAAAGATTCTCAAGATTGAGATTACTGATGAGGCGGCTGCCGAGATTTCTTCGCGTTCCCGGGGAACTCCAAGGATTGCCAACCGTCTATTAAGAAGAGTAAGGGATTTTGCCCAGGTAAAGGAGAAGGCAGAAATTGACCTTGAGATATGTGAATATGCCTTAGAAAGATTGGAGGTTGATAAGCGCGGCCTTGATGAAATGGATAAAAGAATCATCAAGACGATTATTGAAAAATTTAATGGTGGACCGGTAGGTATAAAGAGCCTTGCTGTTGCTGTAGGTGAAGATGCCCAGACCATTGAGGAGGTTTTCGAGCCCTTCTTAATAATGGAGGGATTTATCAAGAGGTCACCGCGCGGCAGACAGGCAACTGCCTTGGCGTATGAACATTTCAAGATAAAACTTTCACACGGACCTTTATTCAACGAATAAGAGACTGATTCAGCCCTCAGTGATATCGGTATAAATAAGGTTTTTTGAAAATCGGTATTTTCATCCGGGAACGAATCAGTTTCTCAGAATGGGTCTGGCTTCTATTAAATTCCCCGGGATAAGACCCGACGCATTATCTTTTTTCTCTTATACTATTTTCGATAAGCCAGATTAGTCCATTCAAGAGTTCTTTATTGGTCGGCGGGCTGTGTTCACCCGGAGAGACAATAAGGGTATCCATTATACCATAATTATGAAAGAGATTTTTCATCGAGATATTGTCATTCAGGTTCCAGTCCTTATCGCGTGAAATAAGATATATAAATCTATTTTTTAGTTTTCCTGGTCGGAAGAAGTTCAGGCAGCCTTTATGTGCACAAACAGCAACTACTCCACAAAAATCTTCAGGGTGTTGAAAGAGTTCAGCCAATGCCTGGACCCCCATTCCAGAAAAGCCGTAGATGAAGATACGTCTTATGTCCACTGGATAGTCGCGCACCAATTTTTCATAGGTTGCCATAATATCATTATCGTTCTTTTTAAAACTTCTGTGGTTTTTACTTTTGTGGCAGGATGCCATTATAATATCAAGACTATCTGCGATAGGGCGAAGTGAATCTAAATCCTTTGCATCGGCACCGGTGCAGCTGAGCACAATCAGACCGGGTAAAAATTTTGTAGTATCGGCAGCATTCGGGATGTAAAAACAGTCAGAATCTGCATCGACAACAATGTTTTCTGCACCTTGCAGTGAGAAATTGAATAAAAGAGATATTAAGAATAGAAACTTTGTTATTCTAATTCCCATAATCGCCTCATTTTATAGATTCGGTTCTATGAACTGACAGGTTAAGAAGAAATAAAGAACTGATTGTACAACACCTGGAATCTTCTTCCGGTCGATGATTTGATTAGAAGGTGAATGATAGGATATAAGCCCTGGATGGTATATTAAGGCCTGAGCAGAGACCAAGGGAAATCGCTGTCTCGGGATGAAATTGCAGTCTGCTGTGGCTTTTAGAACTACCTGCCTTAATTAGTTTTGCAGTGATTAATGAACCGACTACATCACCGATCAAGGCTGAGCTCCAATAAAGCCTGGAGTCCCGGGAATTTGTCAGGTATGCGATACCTACGCCGGTTAATGCCCCGGCATAACCACCGAGACAAATAATATTTCCTTCACTTTCAGTAAAATTTCTGTTTCGGATAATCTTGTATCCTGCGGCAGAGCCCAGACCAAGGCCGACAAGTCCGGCAGCGATATAAGCATTTTCAGAAAATTTTTCTTTACCAACCCAGGATAATGCTACTGGCAGAGCCAGTCCTCCTACTATCCCGGATTGTTGAAAAATTATCGGGTCTCCATCATCTAAAGACAGTTTTTTTGTTAATAATACACCGGCTGCCATACCACCACCAAGTCCGACCAGTGAAGTAGCAAGATACTGTTTACCGCTGAATCTATGGTTTTCCCAGTTGTCGAATAAGCCAAGCATAGCTGCTGCACCGACTGCTGAAAAATCACCGGTAGTAAAAATTGTGTGACCCCTGCCCATACTTAAATTGAATCGATTAACCGACTGAAATCCCATATATTCACCGACTATACTGCCGCCGGTTGTAATGAATGCTCCGGGGCTTTTAAACAAATGCATTCCGCCCATAGCACTCAGGGCGCCGGCGATGTATAATCCGTGAATTCCGCCGAGCAGATACATTTCCGCATGTGCCTTTGAAACATCACAATGACCTGTTGATAGCAGTGGAATAAAAAATCCCGCTGCACTTGATAGCATATATATTGCGACTCCGATATGTGCGTCTTTTGGTCTAACCCCTGCGGTTATAAGGGGTGCCTGGGTACCATAGGCAAAGATAAAAGAGTATCCAAGGAATCTGCTGAAACCAGAACGGTCTCTGGCTCCTTTTCCCTGAATTTTAAGTTTTGTAATTTCATTTTTTATCTGTAACCGGGTCTCTTCTGAAATAGGGATGCGTTTTTTCACAAGTGTTTTATCTTTTTTCGAGTATATTTCAATAACATAAGAAGAATCCGGTTTACGAAGTAAAAGGGCTTTATTTATTTCTGGATAGTTTGTAAAAAATGTAATCTCCTGTGCCATAAGGCTGTCAATTTCATAAATCTGCCCTGCGGGATCAAATGGGACCTGTGTTTCTATTATACCGGCATTTGATTCAAAACCGATGATGCTGAACAGAATTAAAAACTCCATTTTTACCTCCTTGTATTATTATATAATTATAATCAAAAGAATAATTATTTCAAGTATCTTGAACCCCTGACTCCTCTCCACTGTTTGTTTCGGTTTTTTGTAAGCACAATATAGCCGGGGGGCGTCTCGCCCCGAGGCAGGGCGCCCGGCGAGTATGAAATGAGTTGAGGATGACAAACCTCCAGCGGGCGGCGGGGACGCCGCCCGCGCTGAAAAAAATGGAAATGCCGCCCACGCTGAGAAAAATGGAAACGCCGGCCGCACTGAGAAAAATGGAACCGGGCGAAAATAGCAGAAAAATTTTTCAAATGACCAATAAATAAAAGTAAAACGAAGTTGTTGAATATTTTTCGTCTTGGTTTACTAATCTCAGGGAAGTTTATTCTGTCCAGAATACCGTTGCAATTAATCAAGGAGGCATAATGAAAAAAGTAAAGAGGAGTCAGAATATAAAATGATTGACAAAAATTGAATATTGAATAGAATTGTATATGAAAAAATTCAGTAAGCCGATACTCGGGGCGGTTGTTGCGGGAATAGTTGGTGTATTCTTTGCCGTGGTGGGATTCTGGCGCACCCTGATGATTGCCTTTTTAATCGTTCTGGGTTATCTTATCGGCTCATATTTAGAAAGCAAAAAAGAGCGAGAGAAAGAAGATTAATTAGAAACCCGGACTTTATAAAGATGCGTGATTTTATTTTGAGGCAATAACCCCAATTATTTTTTCTGATTTGTACGAAATAACCCGGTGCCGAAACTATTAGTGGTAAGAATAAAGATAAGTTTTTGCACAATACCCTTAATTATCTTGTTGGATTTATCGTTTTCCATTTATCAAGCCGGATTCGTAGAGATTCAAGAGCCAATTTTAATATCTGATTTTGATTAAATCAATCCCTTTCGGTAAGATTGTTTTGACTTAATTCGCTATATTGACTTTCTCGGAAAATTTGTTACAATACTGTAATGAAAAAGATCGCGCTGTGCAATCAAAAAGGCGGCGTAGGAAAGACTACTACCGCAGTAAACCTTACTGCTGGTCTGTCTCTGGCGGAGAAGAATGTATTACTTGCAGATATTGACCCTCAGGCTAATGCAACAAGTGGTTTTGGTATTGATTATAAGAATCTGAAGATTTCGATTTATGATTGCCTTTCATCCGCGTCTAATATCAAGGATGCGATTATTAAAACGAAATGGCCAAGGATTGCGGTTTTACCTTCTACACCGGACCTGGCCGGCGCAGAGATTGAACTTATTGGTGAAAAGAACCGGGAATTTTGTTTAAGCCGGGCATTACAACTCGTTGAGAATGAATATGATTACTGTATTGTTGATTGTCCACCATCCCTGGGTCTGTTAACGATCAATGGTCTGGTTGCCTGTGATAGTGTGATTGTACCGATTCAGTGTGAATATTATGCATTAGAAGGCCTTGAAAAATTGTTAAAAACCCTTAAAATGATAAAGAATAACTTAAATAAACATCTTTATATCGAAGGGCTGCTTCTTACAATGTTTGATGCCCGATTGAATCTTACCAAAGATGTGGTTGAAGATATTCAGCGCCATTTTCCTGATGTAGTATTTAAGACCGTTATTCCCCGTTCGGTACGGATTGCAGAATCGCCTTCTTATGGAAAATCGGTTATTCACTATCGCATATCATCTTCAGGTGCCCAGGCATATCTTAATTTAACAAGGGAGATATTAAACCATGCGTAAGAGGGCATTAGGTAAGGGATTGGATTCATTGATACCTTCAAAAGAGGAAGAAGTTTTGGCTGAAAGTTATCGATTCATTCCAATAGATGCGATAAAACCCAATCCATATCAACCCCGGACAAAGATTAATGATGCCGATATTAAAGAGTTGGCTGCTTCAATAAAAGAAAAGGGTGTTATTGAACCGATTGTTGTCAAACGGGTTGATGACTATTTTATATTGGCGGCTGGAGAGAGGAGGCTTTTGGCAGCACGCAAGGTCGGTTTGAAAGAGATTCCGGCACTTGTAAAGGATCTTACAGATAAAGAATTACTTGAAATTGGTTTGATTGAAAATCTTCATCGTCAGGATTTGAATCCGATTGAAGAGGCGTGTGCCTATGAACAGCTCAATAAAAAATTTGGGCTTACCCATGAAGAGATTGCCCAACTTGTTGGCAAGGACCGTTCAACCGTAACCAATCTTCTTAGACTACTCAGCCTGCCTGAGCGATTAAGAAGATATCTGGAGAGCGGAAAGATGAGTATTGGTCATGCCCGTGCCCTGCTTGGACTGGATGATGAATTTAAAATGTTGGAGATTGGTGAACGTATTGTTACTGAGGAACTTTCGGTGCGGGCGGTTGAGGCATTGATTAAAAGAGCTATGAAAAAACAGCGGATTACACCGGCGCGTGAAAAGGACCCGAACCTTTTAATTCTTGAAGAAGAGTTGTCAAAACTTCTCCATACCAAGGTGGTAATCAATTGGTTAAAGAACAAGGGGAGCCTTACTATCTTCTGTTACGAACTTGATGATTTTAATCGCATCTATGAAATATTAAAAAGAGGGAAAAAGGAGGTTTGATGTTTAAGGGTTCTTATGTGGCAGTTGTTACACCTTTCAAACAGGGAATCCTTGATGAAGACGGTTTGAGAAAGAATTTAAGATTTTTACTTGAAAATAATTCCCAGGGGATTGTCGCCTGTGCCACAACCGGTGAGAGTCCCAGTTTGACCGATGATGAGTTTAAGAGGGTTATCGGTATAGCTGTTGAGGAGTGTAAGGGTAAGGTTTCGGTAATCGCCGGGGCCGGGACAAATTCTACCAAGAAGACGATTAAACTTATTGAAATGGCAACCCTGGCGGGGGCTGATGCTGCCCTGGTAGTTACACCATACTATAATAAACCAACCCAAGAGGGTCTGTATGAACATTATCAGGAGGTGAGTCGGGCGAGTAAGATTCCTGTTATTATCTATAATGTTCCAGGAAGGACCGGGTGTAATATCCTGCCCAGTACTGTAGCACGGTTGAATAATGATTGTGAAAATATTGTTGGTATTAAGGAGGCAAGTGGTAATCTCGACCAGGTTAGTGAATTGGTGAGATTGTGCGGTGAGGATTTTGATATATTGTCCGGTGATGATTCATTGACATTCCCGATGCTTGCACTTGGCGCTAAAGGGGTTATTTCTGTGGTCGCCAATATTTTTCCAAATGATATGAGTATGATGTGTAAGTCATTCTTTGATGGTGATATCGTCCGGGCAAGAAGATTACATTTAAAACTTTTTCCTGTGGTGAAGGCGCTCTTCATCGAAACAAATCCTATTCCGGTAAAAAAGGCGATGGAGTTGATGGGTATGCCGGCCGGCAAGCCGCGATTACCATTGGTGGAGATGAGCGAAAAGAATGTTCCGACCCTGAAGAAGGCACTTTCTGATTATGGGGCCTGCTTATGATCAAGATTGTAGTATGTGGTATTTGTGGTCGGATGGGAAAGGAGATTGTTCAGTTAGTAGAATCACTCGACGATATTATGATTGTTGGCGGGGTAGAGGTTTCCGGACACAAAGAAATTGGTAAATCGATTCATAATATTAATATATATGATGAACTTGCTGAAATTATTGGAGAGGCAGATTGTGTAGTAGAGTTCACAAATCCTTCGGCAACGATTGAGCATCTTTCTAATTCCGGACAATTTAAAAAACCCTATGTTATCGGAACGACCGGCTTTTCCGAAGAAGAGATTGATAGGATTAAATCATACTCAAAGGAATTTCCCATCTTTCTTGCACCAAATATGTCAAGGGGGGTAAATCATCTATACAATTTAATCAGGTTGACATCAAGGGTTCTCAGAGACTATGATATTGAGGTTGTTGAGACCCATCACCGGAATAAAAAGGATGCACCATCGGGAACGGCAAAAGAGATTGTCCGGGTTATAGAATCGGTCAGGCCGGATACAAGATTTGTTTATGGTCGTGAGGGTATGGTGGATAAGCGTAAGAAAGATGAGGTGTGTATAAATTCGGTGCGGGGTGGAGATGTTGCTGGTGAACATCGGGTGCTCTTTCTGGGCGATGGTGAATTTATTGAACTGCGTCATTATGCTACATCCCGAAGATGTTTTGCAGCCGGGGCGGTTGATGCAGTTCGTTTTATAGTAGATAAAGGGCCTGGTCTATACACAATGCAGCAGCTGCTTCCTCAGGGTCAAATCTCGACAATGGACAAATGATTTCTGATAACAGGGGGTATATTCCCCTGGTTGCAGTATAAACCGCGCAATAATCCGCCATTCTAAAGTAAAACGAAGCGTTCTGAATCTGGTGCTCCAATGCTCTGATACCCAAGACCCGCACTATCGGGGCGAGACGCCCCTTTAGCTTTCCGGGGAGCTCAGAGGTCGTCTCGACCTGCGAGCTGTGGTAGAGACAAATAATTCATCCGGGATTGACAAATTTAATAAAAGGGGTATAATTTTTTACAAGGAGGTATTTTATGGGCTGGCAAGGTGAGTTGATCAAGATTGACAATTATCGCTATAAGATTCCCCGGACTTATAAATCAGGGATGCACACTGATGGAATAATTTTTGCATCAGAGCGGATGATTTCTCAGATAAAAGAAGATAAGGCACCGGAGCAGGTGGCGAATGTAGCAACCCTGCCCGGGATTGTCGGATATTCTATGGCAATGCCTGATATTCACTGGGGTTATGGTTTTCCCATTGGCGGGGTTGCCGGTTTCGATGTCGAGACCGGGGTTATTTCACCGGGTGGGGTTGGATATGATATTAACTGTGGAGTCCGTTTGTTGAGAACCGACCTGCGATATGATGACATAAAGAATAAGATTCCTGAACTTGTTAAGGCACTTTTTAAGAATGTGCCTTCGGGTGTCGGCTCGACCGGTAAGATTCGGATTGATGAACGGGAAGTAAAGGAGGTTTTAAGGCTCGGTGCAAAATGGGCGGTAAAAAAGGGTTTTGGATGGGATGAGGATATTGAGCGGATTGAAGAACACGGGTGTTTACAGGGCGCTGAACCTGACAGGGTATCCAGGCGTGCTCTGGAAAGGGGTCGGCCCCAGCTCGGAACCCTGGGTGCGGGAAATCATTTTCTTGAAATTCAGATGGTGCAGGATATCTATGACCGTGCCGCTGCCGAGAAGATGGGTATTCAGGAACCGGGACAGGTTACAGTAATGATTCATACTGGTTCTCGTGGTCTGGGTTATCAGGTTTGTGATGATAATGTTCGTCTTCTGGGTAAGGTGACTCGTAAATATGGAATAGATATTCCGGACCGCCAACTTGCCTGTGCTCCGATAAAATCTCCTGAAGGTGAAATGTATTTTGCTCAGATGGCGTGCGCAGCAAATTACGCCTGGGCAAATCGTCAGTGCATTATGCACTGGGTAAGGGAGGCATTTGAAAAGGTTTTGGCGAAGAGGGCAGAGGATCTTGGGATGTTGCTTGTTTATGATGTCGCCCACAATATTGCCAAGTTTGAAACCCATAAAGTTAACGATAGATTGATAAAGTTATGTGTGCATCGTAAGGGGGCAACCCGGGCTTTTTATAAGGGACATAAGGATATTCCCGGGGTTTATAAAGAGATTGGTCAGCCAGTCCTTATCCCTGGAGATATGGGGAGCTCTTCGTATCTGCTTCTGGGAACTGCCCGGGCAATGCAGGAGACATTTGGTTCAACCTGTCACGGTGCTGGTCGGGTGCTTTCCCGGACCCGGGCGCTGAAAAAAACCCGGGGCCGAAGGATTGATAAAGAACTGCTCTCAAAGGGTATATATGTTCTTTCTGCAAGTAGTGAGGTGCTGCGTGAGGAGGTTCCCGAGGCATATAAGGATATTGATATGGTTGTTGATGCAGTGCATAATGCAGGGATTTCCAGAAAGATTGCACGGATGAGGCCGTTGGGTGTGGTAAAGGGCTGAGCGTTTATTTTTGATGTCGTCTGAGCTTAAGAAGGCTTTTGAACAGGCTCCGCGTCTGCCCGGTGTATACCTTTTTAAGAACAGCAAAAACCGAATCATATACATCGGTAAGGCGACAAACTTAAGGAATCGCCTCGTTTCTTATCTTAATCGTGATGACCCGCGTGCCCGGATTTTACTTCGTAATACTACAAATTTCGATATTATTATTACAGCTTCAGAGACCGAAGCCCTTACATTAGAAGAGTCATTGATTAAATTGCATAAACCACGCTATAATGTCCGGTTAAAGGATGATAAAAAGTTTCCGTACCTGAAATTGACCATCGGCGAAGATTTTCCCAGAATATTCTTTACCCGTGATTTGCGCCCGGATGGGTCTTTGATATTTGGTCCTTATACAAGTGCCCGTGCCCTGAGGCGCACCCGTGATGCCCTCTGTAGAATATTTAAACTCGTCTCCTGTACCCGGGATTTATCAAAATCTTATCCAAGACCCTGCCTTGAATATAATCTTTCCCGGTGTGCTGGTCCGTGTGTGGGTAAGATTGGTAAAGTAGATTATCAACAATCAGTAAAGAAGGCAATTCAGTTTCTAAGGGGTAATTCTGATGAACTGGAAAAGAAGATTGAAAAGAAGATGTGGGACTATGCCCGAAAAGAAAATTTCGAGGCGGCAAAGATTCTTCGTGACCAGCTTCTTGCAATCCGCAGGATTTCCCGGCGTCAACAGGTAGTAACCGGTGATAATATCGACCGTGATATTATCGGTATCGCAAGGACCGGATTAAATTGTGTCGCCTGTCTATTTAGAATCAGGGCGAATCGATTAATCAGCAAGGAGATATTCCATCTGAAAATCTCATACCATACGAGCGATGCAGAGATAGCCGGTGCATTTATTCGTTTGATCTATACCCATCTCTCTTTTGTTCCCGGGGAAATTGTAATATCGGCCACACCACAACAATGGGATGTGCAGAAGAGATGGTTTCAGGAAAAGGGATTTAAGGTGAAACTCGGTTCGATGAAGAAAGAGTCCATAAGACATCTATTGGGATGGGCAGAGAAGAATGCGGAAAGTGAACTTGCAAAAAAGGTGGTGAAGAAAAGAATTCCACCCGTAATCCTTGAACTACAGGAACTGTTGAAACTTGCCAAACCACCACGCTGGATTGAGGCGTTTGATATATCAAATCTGCAGGAAAAGTTTGCCGTCGGTTCTTCAGTCGCATTTTACGACGGCCGTCCGCATAAGCAGCGTTATCGTCGATATCGGATTAAAAGGGTAGCGGGTCAGAATGATTTTGCAATGATGACCGAGATTGTGAATCGTCGGATAGAGGATTTAAAAGAAGAGAAAAAATTCCCTGAACTTTTACTTATTGATGGTGGAAGGGGGCAGCTGAATTCGGCACTTAAGGTATTGAAAAAGGTTAATTTAGAAATTCCGGTATATGCACTTGCCAAAAGAAGTGACCAACTTTTTGACCCGAACGGTAATGTAGTTTCCCTGCCTATGAATTCCCGGGCTGTGATATTCTTGAAGAGATTGAGGGATGAGGCACATCGTTTTGCAATCACCTATCATCGAAAGGTGCGAAAGATGGTTTTGACCAGTTCCCTGCTCGACCGTATTGCCGGGATTGGTAAGGGAAGGCGATTGAGAATTTTAAAGTATTTTGGTAGTATTGATATGCTTAAAAAGGCATCTGAGGATGAGATTGCACGGGTTCCCGGGATTGGAAAGAAACTTGCCCGGACAATCTATCAATGGCTCCATACTTAGGGTTTTCTGGTTTGTCCGGTTCATTTTCCGGTCGTTATGTTTTTGGATTTATGGTGAGTCTTACTTTATTAATTTTTCTTCGGGTTGCTTCTAAAATTTTGAATTTTAAATTTTCGTAGGTGATTTCTTCACCCACCTCAGGAATACGGTCGGCATATTTTTGAATAAGTCCACCGATTGTCGAGACATCTTTTTCGTCAATATTTATATTCAACATTTCTGCAAAGTCGTCGAGTTCCATCTTGGTATTCAAGATATACTCATTTGGAGAAATCTTTTCAATCAAAGGTTTTTTTCGCAGGTCAAATTCGTCTTCGATCTCACCGACAATTTCCTCAAGTATATCTTCGATGGTGATAATTCCTGATACCCCGCCAAATTCATCGATTACCACAGCAAGAGAGAGTCTCATCTTTTGCAGTTCTAAAAAGACATCAAGGGCCGGTCGATCTTCATAGACAAAATGGGGTAGTCTTACAAATTCAACAACCGGATAGTCTTTATATTCATTCCAGAAAAGAATAATATCTTTTATATAGAGGATGCCCACAATCTGGTCTAAGTTTTTAAAATAGACCGGATAGCGCGAGTAATGATATTTTTTATAAACATTCAGGGCCTGGCTGATTTTTGTGTTATAGGAAAAAGCGGTTACTTCATTTTTGGGCACCATAATCTTATCAAGGGCTTTTTCTCTGATTTCCAGAATGCCGGCAATCATCTTCTGCTCTCGTTTGTCGATTTTACCGAGATCCAGAAGACCCTTTTTTAACTTCAATTTATGCTGAAATAATTCTATTTATTGAATTCTGTTTCGCCAAATTTTTCCGGTTTTGTGTTTCTCAGGCGCTGTTTTAATACATCAACCGCCTTATCACCTTTGAGCACTATGCCGTTCTGTTCCATAATTGTATCCTTAACCCAGATACTGCTATTTGTGCGCAGGGCAAGGGCAATTGAATCAGAAGGTCGGGCATCGATTGCAAAAATTTTTCCGTCCGCCTCAATATAGATTTTTGCAAAGTATGTATCATCTTTCAAATCAACAATTCCAATCTTTGTAACCTTCGCCTTAAATGTATCAAGGATGATTTTCATCAGATCATGGGTCAGGGGGCGTTTCGGTTTCACCCCTTCCAAAGAGATTGCAATATTCCAGGCCTGTCCTTCGTCAATCCATATGGGTAGGGTCCGCTGGCCGTGCTTTTCTTTCAGTAGAACTACATAACTATGCCATTGCTGATCCTCAACAACCGCATTGACGATTACTTCTAAAATATTAACTCCCTTCTTTTTCCAGAATAAACCTGAATTTTGAACTAACCTTTTGAGGGAGATTTACTACAATCTCATATGTCCCCGGTTGTTTGATGGGTTCTTCAAGGAGAATATTTTTTTTGTCAATCAAAATCCCCTCTTTTTTCAATAATTCAGCAAGGGTTTGTGAAGTGATACTGCCGAATGTTTTACCTTCAATATCTGATTTAATTGTGCTTTTTATCGTAAGATTATTAATCTGTTCGGCAATATCCATACTCTTTCTTCTTATGCGCTGAATATGCTGGGAAAATCTTTCTTCATTTTTCTTAAGTCCTCTAAGGTTACCACGGGTTGCGGGAATCGCAAGTTTTTTTGGAAAGAGATAGTTCCGTGCATAACCATCTTTGACTTCGACAACATCAAATGGTTTGCCCAGTCCGGGCACTGATTTTAAGAGGATAATCTTCATTATTTAATTTCGTATGGTAACAGGGCAATTTCCCGGGCGCGCTTTATCGCCTGGGCAAGTTTGCGTTGATGCCAGGAACAAAGGCCGGTTATACGCGCGCTGAGAATTTTACCCCGTTCATTTATAAATCCTTTGAGCAAGGATGTATCTTTATAATCTATTTTATCAATTCGGTTTTTGCAAAATCGGCATCTTTTTCTCATTTATTTCTCCTTTTAAAACGGGGTGTCGATGTCAATCTCTTCTTTGACTTCTTCAACTTCAGCTACTGGTTCAGCCGGTGCCGGTGTCGGTGCAGTTTCGATTGTATCAAGAAATTGGATACGGCGCGCGACGATTTCAATAGAGGAACGTTTGTCACCCTGATTCGTTTCCCATTGATTGGAACGGAGTCTTCCTTCTAACAATATTGCGCTTCCCTTTTTCAGATACTCATTTGCCAGTTCTGCCTGTCTACGCCAGGCAACTACATTTATAAAGAGCGTTTCTTCCTGAGTTTCGCCAGTTTCTTTATTCTTATAGCGCCGGGTTGTGGCGATCCTGAACCTACAGACTGGTGCGCCTTTCTGTGTATATCTTAATTCGGGATCAGCCACCAATCTACCGATAAGCTGAACTGAGTTCAGATAGCCTAAGCGGAGTTTGCTCATTATTTCTCCTTCAAAAAGATAATGAATCTAAGAATCTTATCACTATGTTTTAATCCAGTCTTGATTTTGGTAATACCGGATGGTTGAGCCGCAAAGTTATAATTGACATAGTAACCCTCGTTCTGTTTTTTTATCGGGTAGGCAAGCGTCTTTTTACCTAAATTTTTATAATTGACCTTGCCCTTACCTTCCCGGGTAATGAGTTCCTCGACATTTTTTATTTCTTTTTCAAGTTTTTCTTCATCCAGTTTGGGATGGAAGATGAACATTGCCTCATAGTTTCTCATAGTTTGAATTATATATATTATTTTTGTAAAGTCAACTATAATTTTCACTGCTGCCGCACTTTTTTTACAGCGAAGCGTTTTCTCAGCGGCATCAAGTATCCTTCTTGACACTACCCGCCGGTTGATTATTATATGGTGATGAAAGACGGTATTATGATTAAGGGTGCCCGGGTGCATAATCTCAAGAATATAGATATTTTTATTCCCAGAAACAAATTTGTCGTTATTACGGGAATATCCGGTTCCGGGAAATCATCTCTGGCGTTTGACACACTCTATGCAGAAGGCAAGCGCCGTTATGTGGAGTCGTTATCCGCCTATGCCCGGCAGTTTCTTGGAATGATGGATAAACCTGATGTTGATGAAATAACCGGGCTCTCTCCGGCAATTGCCATTCAGCAGAGGAGCTCGGCGCGCAATCCCCGTTCGACCGTGGGTACGGTAACCGAAATTTATGACTATTTGCGCGTGCTATTTGCCCGTATCGGTGTTCCTTATTGTTATCGTTGCGGCCGACTTATTGAATCTCAGACAACCGACCAGATTGTTGATAGGATTTTAAATCTCCCTGAAGGTTCGAAAATAGTTGTGCTTGCACCTTTAGTGCGTGGTCGTAAAGGAGAATATAAGGATTTTTTGAACCGTCTGAAAAGGCGGGGTTATGTCCGGGTCAGGGTTGATGGAAAGATTTATGATATTGAGAAGGTGCCGGAACTTGCCCGATATAAAAAGCATAATATTGAAATTGTGATTGACCGGTTGATTCTAAAGGCACGCATCCGTAAAAGGCTTGCCGATTCAGTTGAACTTGGATTGAAAGAGGGAGAGGGTATTGTGACGATTCTTATCGATGAACAGAAGGAAAAGACCTTCAGCCAGAAACTTGCCTGTGTTCACTGCGGCATCAGTTATCCTGAAATATCACCCCGGATGTTCAGTTTCAATTCACCCTATGGCGCGTGTCCACATTGTGATGGACTGGGCATAAAGATGGAGATTGATTCAGAAAAGGTTGTTTCCAATCCTCAGGTTTCAATCCTCGATGGTGCAATCGACCCTTACGGCTATCCAGGAAACTGGCGCACTGCATTACTTAAGGCTCTGGCAAAGAAATTAAAATTTGACTTAAAAACACCATTTTATAAGTTACCCAGGAGCATAAAAGAGAAGATTTTATATGGTGAAGATATTCCAATTACTGTAGAATATCGAAGAAAGGACGGAACCGGTCGGGGCAGATTCGAGGAATTTTTTGAGGGCGTTATTCCTGAATTGATGAGACGTTATCGTCAAACAAAATCCCAGGCAGTGCGTCAGGAGATTGAGGATTATATGACATTCAGCCTTTGTCCCCGATGTAATGGGGCACGATTGAAACCGGAAAGTCTGGCAATAAAGATCGGTTTGAAGAATATCGCGGAATTGACTGCAGTGTCGGTTAAGAATGCGTTAAAATATTTTGAAAATCTTCAATTATCAGAAAAGGATTTGCGGATCGGCGGTGAATTGATTAAAGAGATTAAGCGTCGGCTGAGGTTCCTCGATGCGGTTGGGCTTGATTATCTCACCCTGAATCGCACCACGGAAACCCTGGCCGGGGGCGAGGAACAGAGGGTTAGACTTGCCACCCAGATAGGTTCCGGTCTGGTTGGTGTTTTATATATCCTTGATGAGCCTTCTATCGGTCTGCATTTGAGGGATAATAAAAGGTTATTGAAAACCCTTAAGGAGTTGCGCGACTTAGGCAATACGGTGGTCGTGGTTGAGCATGATGCCGAGACGATTCACAACGCCGATTATGTGATTGACCTTGGACCCGGGGCGGGTGATGCCGGAGGTTATGTTGTCGCAACCGGTACCCCCAAGGAGATAGCAAAGAATAGAAAATCTATTACCGGGGCGTATATATCCGGGCTGAAAAAGATTAAAATTCCTGAAATGAGAAGGCAGCCGACCGGCAGGAGGTTAATTATAAAGGGTGCAGAGGCAAATAATTTGAAATCGATTGATGTAAAAATCCCATTGGGCCTGTTTGTTGTCGTAACCGGGGTGAGCGGTTCGGGAAAATCGACCCTGATTGTAGATACACTTTATCGTGCCCTGGCCCAGAGGTTTCATCATTCAAGATATCCACCGGGCGCACACAAGGCAATTATCGGGGCTGACTATATTGATAAAGTGGTGAATATTGACCAGTCTCCAATCGGCCGCACTCCCAGGTCAAATCCTGCGACCTATACCAGTGCCTGGACACCGATAAGGGAACTTTTTGCCCAGCTTCCTGAGTCAAGGATGCGTGGATATCGTCCGGGCAGATTCTCTTTTAATGTTCCGGGTGGAAGATGTGAACAGTGTGAGGGCGCAGGTATTTTATGGATTGAGATGCATTTTTTGCCTGATGTCTATGTGACCTGTGATGCCTGTAATGGTAAGAGGTTTAATCGGGAGACCTTAGAGGTTAAATATAAGGGTAAGAATATCAGTGATATTCTTAATATGTCGGTTGAGGAGGCACTCCAATTTTTTCAGCATATACCGGTAATTAAAAGAAAACTGCAGTTGCTCAGTAATGTTGGGTTGGGATATATAAAACTGGGACAATCAGCAACCACACTTTCCGGCGGCGAGGCACAGCGGGTAAAACTTGCTAAGGAGCTTGCCAGGGTGGCAACCGGCAGAACCCTTTATATCCTTGATGAACCCACCACGGGTTTACATTTTGAGGATGTGAAATTATTATTGAATGTGCTCAATCGTCTTGTTGACCGGGGTAATACGGTTATTGTAATTGAACATAATATGGAGGTGATAAAGGGTGCGGACTGGATTATTGATCTGGGACCAGAGGGTGGTGATGAAGGCGGTGAGGTTGTCTGTGCAGGTCGTCCCGAGGATATTATCAATGTAAAGAAATCCTATACCGGGAAATTTTTAAAGGCGATACTAAATACCAGACATTGATTTTTCAATCTTATGGTTCGCCGGCGACGAAAAGATAATTATTTTTTTGATGTCAACGGAAGTCAGGTCTAATTCCTTTTCACTTTTTGACGGCTCGGGAAGTGAAGGTGCGGGTGTCCAACAGCAGGGACGGTATTGTTATCGATGTCTTTATCGGTTGACATTTTTTAAAATATAACTATAATTGAAACTACGGGGTCGTAGTTCAGTTTGGTTAGAACGCCTGCCTGTCACGCAGGAGGTCGCGAGTTCAAGTCTCGTCGGCCCCGTTTTTTTATTCCCTCCCGGAGGATTCAAAGAACACCCATCTTTTCCTGTCCTGGAAACTAAAAAGTAGAGGTTTCTTTTTTTTTCTGTTTTTTCTTGACATTATGTTTTTACAGATATATAATAAATTCAGATATAGAAACGGTTGAATTCCGGATTGAAATCTGATGGGCGACTTTTTCTATTTTATTTCGTAATTTTTTATAGAAGACAAAGTGATTTTTTAAAGAAGGAGGTTTTATGAAGAAACTTTTGATGCTTGGCGGGCTGCTGCTTCTCACCTGCACTGCAGGGTTGAGATATCCTCTGGTTCTTGATGAGGTAGCAGGTAATGATAAGTATAGCAAGGCGAATGCCCTGATTGTTTTCGATTCTACAAACATTGAACTGCATCGAGACGGCACAAATCACATAAGGTATCATAAATTGGTTCAGGTATTCAATTCACTCGGCAGAAAGGATTTTGGCGAGGTGACATTCAGTTATATTACCATTTATGATACGATTAAGGTTTTGTATGCAGCGGTAATAACACCGGCAAGGAAGGTGATAAGGGTTCCTGAGGATAATATTACTGATATGCCGATGCCCGCCTGGGAGGGTTCAAAATTTTATATTCCCAACTTGAGAATTGTGAAGATCGTATTTCCAGAACTTATGGACGGTGGTGCAATTGAATATGTGGTGGAATCGATAAATCATAACCCACCCTTTGATTCCACATTTGATTGGTGGGAACTTTTTGAGACGACCGAACCGATAAGGGAAAAGGTTCTTAGATTATCCCTTCCTTTTGATATGCCCTTGAAATATCGGGTTGAGAATGGCGAGATTAGCCATACCGATACCATTATAAAGAATAGGAAGGTCCATACCTGGCAGAAAAATGATGTGGCGAAGGTGGTGATGGAACCTTCTATGCCGCCGCTGAGTACAGTTTTGACCAAACTCTTATTCACCTGTACCAATTTCTGGGAGGATTATTCACGCCGGTATTATCGAATGAGTGAACCGAAATTGATTCCTGATTCAGTTCTTATAGATAAGACAGAAGATTTAGTCCAGAACGCCCGGACATTTGATGATACGGTGCGCGCCCTTTATGAGTATGTGAATAAAGAGGTGCGCTATGTTGAGACGAGATTAATCGGTAAAAAGGGTGGTTATGAGCCCGCCCCGGTGAGTTTTACATTCAGAAACAAATATGGGGTGTGCCGGGATAAGGCGGCATTACTTGTTTCGATGCTGAGAACTGCAGGAATCAAAAAGGCCTATATGGTGCTGACCAATCCCTTTATTGAAAAGATGGCAAAGGATATGCCTGTAGTATCACAATTCAATCATGCCATTGTTGCGATTGAAACCGATACCGGCTATATCTATCTCGATCCCACCGTCGAGGGTTCAGTAGAATATCTTATGCCGTTTGAAGATGGTAAGGCGGTGCTTGTTGCAACAAAAAAAGGTGAGGATATCGCGCAGACACCGGTTAGACCACCGGAGGTTAATCTGGCGGATATTACTGCATCCGGAGAACTGACCCTTGATAAGACCCTGCATCAGACACTTTTAATTAAAGGCAGGGGTCTGATTGATTTACAACTGCGCCGGCTGGTACAGATGATGACCAGTGAACAGATAAAACAGATTTTTTTGAAGGGGTTAAAAGAGCAGTATCCACAGGCGCGCATCGATTCCATTCAATCTTCCGAGCCGAAAAATTTTAGCAAACAGATGGAGATTAAGGTTTTTATAACCATTCCTGATTATGTCCTGAAAATTGGTAAGGAATGGCATCTAACATCAGGAAGAACTTCAAGTCTGTCTTTTGGTGCGCAGGGTATATGGAATCTTGAGGAGCGAAAATATCCGCTGTTTATGGGGATAAAGGTCGCTACCCGGGTCAGGTCAGTATTGAAGTATTCGAAGATGCTCAGGATTAAATCATTACCCGAAGAATTCATCTATGATGATGATTCATTCCGGGCGCATATTCGCTATGCCGGTAAAAATGGAGTTATTGAAAACGAAACCGAGATTGTCTTTAAACAGGTACAGTATGATCCTGATAAATATCTTCAGGTAAAGAAATGTATAAAGAAGCTTGAAGAATATCAGGGTAAAGAGGTTGTTCTGGTGGAAAAATAAGGGGGCAGGATGATGTTATTACTTTTTTTGATTTTGCAACTCCACTATAATTATAATCCGGCGGATTATCCGGACGCCGCCGGATTGATTATCGATGACCGTGTGGAGCTTAAGGTCGATAAAGATTTCAAAAAAGAGCAGCACAGGATTTTTCGGGTCTATATCTTCAATACCCGGGGTCGAGAGCGATATGCGGATTTTTTTGAGAAATATAATAGTAAACGGCAGAATCTAATCTTGTTGAAGACCCGGACTGTTCTTGAAAGTGGAAAGATTATTCAGCCGGAAAAAAAGGCGATTTCAGACCTGAGCACGGTCCAGGGATTTATTGCGCCTGCCTATAAACATTATCGAACCCGCTCGGTTTCGTATTCGGATGTTAATGCCGGTGTTTTACTCGAGTATGAATCGAAAAAGACCGATAAATACAAGTCTTCAGATAAACATATTTCGGGTATTGTGGTATTTCAGAAGAAAGACCCGATTTTACATAAAGAGTATAGTTTACGAATACCTGCTAAGGTTAAGTTGCACCAGGCGAGTTTCGGTGGAGTTAAATTTAAAAAGATAGAGGACGGTGGTTTTGTTGATTGCTGCTGGTGGGTTGATTCGACCGCCCGGCTGAAGAGTGAGCCGGGTATGATACCTCTGGAAGAGTTTGCACCGCGTGTGGTCTTTACAAACTTTAAAGACTGGTCTGAAGTTGGGGGGTGGTTATGGAAGAAATTTGAAAAGGCGATTGTAGTATCAAAAGAGATGAAAAATAGTGTTGCTGAACTTAAGGGTAAGGAGCGAATAAAAGTTATATCCAGTATCTATGGTGATGCGGTCAAAAACTGGCGTGATATTCCTCTGGGGGTTGATGATGTCGGTTATACACCTATGCGTGCGGATAAGGTGTATAAGAATCGTTACGGGAATCAGATTGATAAGTGTGCACTCCTGATTGCTCTACTCGGGGCGGCAGATATTGAGGCATATCCTGCTTATATCTCTTTTTCTGAATCAAAGGAAAAACTTCCCCTGCCTGATTATTTTAAGTCAGTCGTTGTTGCGGTTCCCTATGAAGGCAGGTTTATATATCTTGACCCGCGATTTCCAGAAAGGGGTGGTGTATTATTTTCTCTGTATGGTATTCTCTTTAAAGAAAATAGTAATTTTCCATTAATGCCTGATATTGTTGCGCGTTATGCATTTATTGTGAAGCCGGATACTTTTCTGTTTTCTAAGGTTCCGGGTTATAAGTCAGATATTGCTGATCTCGATATGGATATTAATGTTACATCTGATCGTTCCATTACCGGAACAGTTCGATCCCGGCTTACAGGTATTTGTGCAGTAATCGCGCGGAGTAAGTTGCGTCATAAAAAAGAGAAGGAGCAGATTATCGCAATGGAGAAATTGCTGGGTCAATTGAGCACCGGTGCTAAACTGAAGGATTTTGAGATTAAAGGACTTGATGATCCGGAAAGCGATGTAGAGATTTCCGTTCAGTTTGAATGTCTAAATTATCTGATTAAAGAAGGTGATAGGCTGAGGTTTGTTATTCCACCCCCACTCTTTACTTTTATTAATATCGGCTCGATATTTGGTATGGAAGAGCGGATATATCCATTTACGGTCTGGACATCCTATGGTATCCATTCAGTCCTGAATATCAATTTTCCGGAAAATCTTAAGGTTATCTACTTACCGCCGACAGTTTCGGTAGATAATCCTGCCGCCCGGGCGGATGTCAGATATAGGTCTGAGCCGGGGGTTGTGAAGATTGAGAAGAGGTTTGTCTTTAAGAAATCCGACTATCAACCGGATGAATTTTCAGAACTGCAGGATGTTTATAACCGATATCGCTCGATAGAACAGCAGTTGATTATCCTCGAGTAGAATGGTAAATCTTCAGATTGAGGTTGTGGAGATTCAGGGTGAATGCCCGGTATATAAAAAGGGGGATCGATTTTTTATTGTTGATGGTTTCCGATTACATTCAAAAATCGAACTCTGTCTCCATTCTTTAAGTTCGATAATGCCTTATTATGCGGCATTGAGTCGGGGAGTTTCCGCGCGGGAATTGGGTCTGGGTAAGGATGCGGCGTTTGTCCAGTGTCTTGACCCCTGCAGGTTTACAAATGGCGGGACGGTTATCTTCAGGATTACTACGGAACTATCTTAAATAACTATTTTAAAAGTTTGTGAGATATGTGCGTACGGGGGTCCTTTGTGTTAAGTGCAGTGAAGTATTTTTTTATCCTTCGTTGGTCTTTTCGGAAGAGACGAAATCTCATTAGGTTAGAAGAATAATTGTATCTGGCATTACTGAGAGATGTCTGATTTCATACTGCATCCAATCTCCATTTGACCAAGGTCGTTAATATTGGCTGAACCAGGCGAATATAGTTAGTTTTATCTGACTCCTCTCCACTGTTTGTTTCGGTTTTTTGTAAATTATGTTACAATATAGCCGGGGGGCGTCTCGCCCCGAGGCAGGGCGCCCGGCGAGCTGCCGGAGTTTCTGAAACGAGTTGAGGATGACAAACCTCCAGCGGGCGGCGGGGACGCCGCCCGCGCTGAAAAAACCAGGGACGCCGCCCGCGCTGAAAAAACCAGGGACGCCGGCCGCGCTGAGAAAAATGGAACCGGGCGAAGATGGTAGAGAAATTTTTCAAATGACCAATAAAATAATATAAAAAAAGTAAAACGAAGTTGTTGAGTATTTTTCGTCTTGGTTTAATAATCTCAGGGAAGTTTATTCTGTCCAGAATACCGTTGCAATCAATCAAGGAGGCATAATGAAAAAAGTGGAGAGGAGTCAGCAGTTTTATCCCTTGACAGTTTGTGATAATTGTATATAATATAATAATATAAAAGTTAATAGGTGTTCGAAAATAGGTGATTTTTACGGTGTATCTAATCCGTGGTGATATTTGACAACTTAGTTTTAATTACATCGCTTCTATCGGTATTTGATGATAGATAGGCGAAATCAGTAAAAACTTATTGAGAGATGTAATGCTAATGGTCTGTATTTCACGATTTTTAACTATAGAAATAATTGGAAAAGTTAAATTTTTGTAAATTATTGTAAATAAGGGGTTTCGTGATTTTCGAATACCTATAAATTATGGAAAGGAGGTGATAACAACAAAGAAACATTGAACATTTAATATCTTTTATCTTGAAAGGAGGTAATATGTCATTAGGTTTGTGCCTAATATTATTGATAAGTCTTCACCCGCAGGAGTTAAGCCCACTGATTAATCCACCAATGACACAATATTTTAATCCTGAATATCGTGCTGAATACGATTATATCTCAATCAACGGCTATCGCTTCAATCCTAAAAAAGATGTTCCCAATATACCTGAAGAACTGAGAGGAGAGACTGGATACTATCTAATCCAGATTAAGGGTCCGGTATTTGATGATATGAAGAGACTGATTGAATCTTATGGGGTTCGATTAGCCGAATATATACCTTATAATACATTCATCGCTCGAATGAATTCTACCCAGAAGTCGATTATTGAAGGGTTATCTTTTGTGAATTGGGTAGGTAATTATGAACCTGCATATAAGATAAGTCCACTTTTTAAAGAAATAAGAGATGAAAATAAGATGGTCCTTCTACTCTTCAATGATGCAGATGTCCAGGGTGTTGTTAATGACCTAAGGAAGATAGGATGCGAAATTTTGGATATTGAATTGACTAAGGATAATAAGGTTGTTGAGATTCGTGCTGAACATTCAAAGATTGCAGAAATGAGTCATATCCCGGGGATTATGTGGATTGAGCCCTGGGCAGAGACTGTGCTCTTCAACTCCAATGCCCAGTGGGTTACCCAGACCTGGAAACAGAATAATCGCCGAATCTGGAATAAAGGGATTGATGGTGAAGGCCAGGTTGTAACGACCAGTGATACAGGGATCTTAACTTCTCATAATATGGTGAGGGACCCATCTCATCCGATTAATAATGTTGGAGATTATCCAAATCATCGTAAGATTATTGCTTATAAGATTCCATATGGCTCATCAGCTACATTCGGTGATAATGCTGCTGGTTCCTGGCATGGAACTCATACCTGTGGAACTATCTGTGGCGATGATTCTTATGTGAACGGGACTGAACCGGACGATGGTATTTCTATAAAGGCAAAGATCTATTTTGAGGATATCGGTAATGATCAGGGCAACGTATCCTTTCCCAGCAATTATGATAATCTTTGGCAACCACCCTACGATGGAAATGCTGGTGGTGCAGCAAGGTCCAGTTCAAATTCCTGGGGGCAGACATCCGGTAATTCATATACAATGGGGTCACGGATGGTTGATATATTTATGTGGAATCATAAAGATTTCTTGATTTCCTTCTCTGCAGGTAATGATGGCCCAGGTTCAAACACGGTTCGTCCTCCATCCACCGCAAAGGATTGTATTACGGCCGGGGCATGTGGAAATGGTGCTGGTGGCAATCAGGTGGCATCTTTTTCCAGTCGCGGTCCGACTGCGGATAATCGAATAAAACCTACGGTTACTGCTCCAGGTTTAAATCTCAGGTCTTCAGTAGGTCCCAATAATAATAGTTATACACTGATGTCAGGTACCAGTATGGCTTCACCCTGTATTGGTGGTAATATGGCATTGGTCAGGGATTATTTTGCCAGCGGCTTTTATCCGACCGGGGTTGAAACTCCATCTAATGCCTGGGGTTATATCAGTGCAGCAATGGTAAAGGCAATTCTTATAAATAGTGCAAAGCCTGATATTCATGGGGTAACAATTCCTGATAATAATACAGGTTGGGGTAGAATCTGTCTTGATAATGTTCTCTATTTTGCAAATGACATCCGTAAACTTGCAGTATGGGACGACACATCAGGTGTTAGCACCGGTCAGACAAAGACTTTCCAGGTATCGGTCAACAATCGATCAGAACCGTTGAAAATTACATTGGTCTGGACCGATTATTATGCTACATCTGGAGCCAATCCGGCAATTGTTAATGACCTTAATCTTAGGGTGACTGCACCAGGTGGGGCTAAATATCGCGGGAATCAGTATTCTGGTGGGCAATCAATACCTAATCCCAATTCCTGGGATACCAGGAATGTTGAGGAAAATGTCCGGCGTGATGTTCCTGAGACCGGAACCTGGACAATTGAAGTTATTGGTCAGAATGTTGCTCAGGGTCCTCAACCATTTGCCCTGGTGGTTTCTGGTGGTTTAGGTGATCCGGCTGATCCTGTGCTCCATATTAGTGGAGATTTAATTGAGGATCCATCACCCGGGGGAAATGGTAATGGCAGGATTGATCCTGGTGATACTGTTTATCTAACCGACACCCTGGTAAATTCTTCAGCTGCCGGGGTCACGGGTTGTGTTGGGAAGTTAAGGACATCCAGCGCCTATGTTACACTTTTGGACTCAGTAAGTAATTTTGGGGCTGTTCCAGTTGGTGATACTGTACATAATGGTTCAAGTCGATTCAGATTTTCAGTGTCAAGTTCGACCCCTGAGGGTACGATGATTACATTTGTTCTTCATCTCACAGGTGGCGGTGGCTATGTTCAGGATATTGAGTTTGAATTGACAGTTGGCTTTCCAGGTCTTCAGGTTATCTGGGGGCCAAAACAGCTTCAGATTGAACCTGGTGACACCCATTTTATATATGGGCTTGGGTATAATCCCAATAACAACCGGCTCTATGTCACTAACTTTTATGAACGCCATATCTATATGTATACCTCGGATAGTAATGCGACCTATCTGGGATATATCAATGCACCTGATTCAATGGGGACTGATATAAAGTATTGTTCTTATGACAGTACTCTATGGTTTGCCGGTGGTAATACCAAAAAGGTTTACAAGATTGATTTGAATGGGAATGTTCTGAGGCAATTTAGCAACCCGGCAAGTACATATCCGTGCGGCCTTGCCTGGCTTGAATCATCACGACTGCTTTATCTTTCTGATCGTTTGAATAACAGCACAAATTCATACATTTATAAAAGCGATACCGTTGGGAATTGGAATTTGCGGATTGATATTCCTTTAAAAGCAGTGAATGCAACCCGATGCCTTGCATTGGAACCGAACAATCCGGATATATCACTCTTGTTGATCTATACAGCATTTAACAGTAATAATACCCTTGATTCTGTGGGTTTATATGAGCTTGATCGGGAATACGGAGATGTTATTCAAAGGATTTTGTTCCCGGGCTGGAATGTACGGGGTGTAGAATATGATCCGAGGGATGGTAATTATTGGGTGACGATTGCCGAAGGACCTGACCGTTCGATTGTGAAGATTGCTGGTTTTTATGGTGTTATCCCGGGGGTTAAAGAACAGAGGTTAATAAACGCACATCCGTTCTTCCTCGCCCCGGCTATACCCAACCCATTTGCTAATCAGGTGAAATTTTCTTATTCAATTCCATCAAAGATGAAGGTGAAACTGGCACTCTATGATGTAACTGGAAGGCTTGTGACCACTCTTGTTAATGGTGTTGAGACGCCGGGTGTGAAGACAATTATATGGGATGGTAAGACCGACAATGGTTCACTGATATCTAATGGGGTCTACTTCTGCTATCTCGAAACTGAGGCTGGCTCACTTGTGAGGAAGGTTGTTCACACAAGATAAAAGATAAAAAAACAGGGGCTGAGTGGAAGATTATTCTTGCCTTGGCTCCTGTTTTTATTTTTGTTATTTTCTTTATTAATTAAGTAAAATTTTTTTGTTCACTCCTTTTTATCTTCAGAAAATAAATTCCCTTAATAAGCAGTATTAAATTGATGCCGATTCTTTACACTTACGAGTTTTAAGTTTGATATTTCAATAATTGTGCAACTGTAATATTATTTCGTATTTTTGATTTATGGACAGTATCGGCGATTTTAAAGGGATGATTTGTGTTTCAATGGTTTGGGTCCGGTTAGATATTTTACCAAGAGGCTCAAAAAGATATAGAAACCAGGCAGAATCAAAAAACGAAATCTCATATTCTCGCCGGCTTCGATGAAGCTGCTCAATAAAGTTACATACAGCATATTAAATAAAAGATAACGCAGGACGATCAGCTTATTTCTGTTTAAGCCTGGAATATTGATACGCTGGAACACGACTAAAAAAGCCCAGATAAATATAAATGGAATAAAAATGTATAGAAAATTGAAATGGAATACCTTTTCCCGGCCGTAGCGATTTTGATAGGTTCTATGCCAGAGACCTTCTAAGATATCTCCAGTTAAGAAGTTTTCATAAATGTCGACCCAGGCGATTATTCGTTTGCGGTTTTCGGTACGGAATATTACTTCATCTGAGCAGGGCCTTAGATAATGGTATCCTGCCTTAAGCACAGAGAGGAGATAGTATCGGGGGAATTTCTCTATCAGGGATAATGCGGATTTAAAGTATAATCTGGATACCTTGAGATAGCCGATATGGTTGAAGTTGACAAACCCGGTCGATTTATATTTTTTGTCAAGGACCGGAATCTGGGTGCAGGTATCAAAGTTTGCAAAGTCCTTATATAAATCAGGGCTGCGGAATGGTGGTATCAGGGCGATTCTGGATACCGCGCCGTTTTTTATCAGGGGTATAATCTTCTTTTCAGGAATGGTTGTGGTCATTTTAATAAGGCTCATACCAAGCCAGGAACTCAATCCAGGCTCTTTGAATATTAAGTAATTTTTTATATACAGGGTAGAGACAAACAATAACGGAAACAGGGCAAGGGCGATAACCCTTGATTTTTCTTTCGCTATGGACAGAACAAAGATAAAGATTGCTATAAACCATATGATATGAAAGAGGCTTCTTGTTATTACAATGAGCATTATTATAGAAAAGAAAATAAAGAGATTGGTGCCGGAACGGTTTTGAAGATAGGCATATAGAAACAGGGTGGAGAGGAGAAGCAGCAGGGCAACAGGATATGTATAAAACAGCCAGTTTTCATAGAGGATAACCGGGGGGCTTATGCAGAAAAACAGAGAAAAAATAAGGGCGATGATTGGTGAATTACTCAATTCATTTATTAAGAGAAAAAGGGATAAAGTGATTAAAAATCCTGAAACGATATAGACTGCGGAAAAGGCGGTATTTATGAGATGGGGTGGGAGTTTAAGTATAAGTCCGATAAAGAGGTTGAAACCCGGAGGCTGGATATGGAGATAGTATAGGCTTTGAAAGAGATTTGTTCTCAGGTCAATCGGGTCAAGAAATTGATAGAACCAGCTTAGTGTTGTAGTATTAAGTCTTATGCCCAGATGATAAAGATATATCCGGGAAAGGATAAACCCTGCGGTTAATATAATGGCGCACTTCGATTTTCTGCTCATTTCGCAGGGATTAGTAGATTTTTATCTTAAATCTTTTTGGTTTTGAATAGATCGGCTTTATATATGGTGGGAGCACGATTTCCGCTGGAAGGTTATAGTTTCCAGGCCGATAATTCCTCAGTTCAATCCTGACCTGGATACTATGTTTGGAAAGATGTTCAACCCTTGAGCGGGGTCCGGATACAATCAATGTATCCAGATTTAATTTTTCTGAGGATACATTCTGGCTTCGTGAATATATAAGTTTAAGCGGAATCCGGGTAAATATCTTTTCCACCGCAGTATCGATTTCAATCTTCACATTGACATAATTCTTTGACAGATTGATTAATGGAGGTTTTATAATCGCCAGCTTTGCACTAAAAGAAAGGGCACGATTCTTGACTGATAGGGATTCAGTAGATAGTTCATTCAGATTGTTAAGAATGCTTCGGGGTCCGACCACCTTTATTGTATCATAGATATATATCCGATTTACGGCATAACCAGGTTTTAATGTTCCTTTCAGGGGAATTGATATGTTAATATTTTTTTCGGTTTTTTTGTCAATCGACACGGTGATTGATTTTTTGTAGTAAGATACTTTTACTACTTGCTGATCTATGGGTAGAAAAAGTTCCTTGGTCGGGATGGTGTTTTTTCCGGGTTTCTTTTTTAATAGACTGCATTGCGCCCTGGGATTGGTCGCCCAGATACTGAAGAGTGCTCCACCGCGTCCAATAAATTTTGCCTTGATAGTCGGCACTGAATCAATAAGAATTAATGAATCCGGAAGGTCTGTGTATACGATATTAATATCCTTTTCATATTGATAATCGGATCCGATGGCAACAAACACCCAGAGACCAAATGCGAATATGATGGCGAATAATTTTCTTATCGGGTCATTGATGATGAAACGGGCGATTTTTTTCAACTCCATATTTGAATTATATATAATAGCGATAAATAATCAAGGGTGAATTCCATTGACTTTTTTGCATACTTTAACTTAATCTCTGAAATGAAAGATGTATGTTACAATGTAGCGGAGTTGGAAAAAGATTAATCCTTAATGTAAGATAACAAAATGCTGTGCAGTGGTTGGCACAGAGGGACGGTTGACTTTTGAGGAAACTTAAATAAAATATCGGTAAAGGAGGTATGATGAATTTACCTTATGGCGAAATAAAGGGTAAGACATTGATTATGCGTTTTTCTACTGCGGATTTTTCTATCGCATCGGTACTCAGTGCAATTAAGATTCACCTTGATGTCATTGAAAATATGAATGTCAGTTTTCTTGGTGCCGAAACCGAGGTGATTGCCGGACCAAATCCGGTTTTCCAGCCGGTTCCGGTAATTGCCCAGTTTGAATATCTTGGAAAAGAGAAGCCTCAGGAGATTCTGCAAAGGGTTTATCAGATTGTCTGGCAGGGGATTGTTGATTCGTTCCCGGATGAGAAATCCTGGGCTGAGGCCAAGGAGGCATATTCTGCATTTGTCTCCGCCCAGGCAGACCTTTTGCGTGCCCGGATTGAGGCGGCCCGGGAATAGTTTAATAGATGCTCCTTCTTTTTCTCCTCAGCCTGAGTATTGACCTGCGCTGGGTCGAGACTGATGTTTCTCTGCTCAGGGATGGCAGGGCGGATTTTGTCTACAAGATTCATTATGAAGTGCGCACCGGCAAGATGCACGGTTTTTATCTCCAGGCTCTTGGTGTTGAACCATATTTTGATTACGAAGGTTCTTATGCGATAAGTTCAGGTGGTCATAGGTATCGCTTAGACATTAAGGAACTGGGTGATAAATACGACATTGTCCTTGACCGAGGTCAGGCATTTGGTCCGGGTGAGATTACATATATCATCCATTTCGGTGGTGACCTTGGCCGTGCGGGAAATCTTGCATATACTAAGAGTAAATTCGGGGAACTTGTGGTGCTCCACTGGGCACCGGTTCAATGGGATGAGCCGTTAGAACATTATACAGTTTATGTCCATTATCCAATTGCGCTGGGCAGCAAAAGTGTTAATCCTGAAGATATTGGTTTCCGCACCGAGAAATTTATGAACGAGAATTATCTGCTTTCTTATTATGGCCAGCAATATCAGGGTAAATATTGGTTTACAGTACGCATCCATAAGGATGATGTTCAAACCCGGGAGAAGATTATGATTCAGCAATATGTGCCTGCCAGATATTTTGATGTTGCAAAGTTTGGCAGGGCTGGAATAAGGCACAGAACAAAACCGGGCAAAAGATTTCCGGTTGAACTGGTCTATATGATTTTCTATCTTGTTCCTTATCTCTTTTATTCCCATCGTAAGGCAAAGAAACTTAAGGGTGCATATAGTGATGTTGCAAGTCTGAACTGGTTAAGGGATGATTGGATTCCTCCCAAGATTGAAGTATCAAGTTTTCGAAAGTCTGGTAAGGTTGCAAAACTTGATTTGATTGAGGCGGCACTGTTCCTTGATTATCCAGTTAATAAGGTTTTTACAATCCTCGCCCAGAAATTGGCTGAGCAGAAGGTGATTGAAATTATTTCAGGTGAGCCCCTGAAGATAAAGGTTCTTTCCCGACCCGGTAATCTAAGATATTATGAACAGGGTTTCTGTGATGCTGTAAAATCGGATGGCACCCTTGACCAGACAAGGCTGAAGGCACTTATCAATGAGGTGGTGCAGAAGATTTCCGCCAGGGTATGGGATTGTGATTTAGAATCGACCCGGGCGTACTACACCGAAAAGATTGGTTCACCATCAGCAGAAAGACCTATTGACAAAGAATATGATAGAAAGGAATACTACGATTATCTGATGAATCGAGAGTTTGTGCGGCTACACTATTATCGGAATGTAGAACAGGGAATGGGTGTATATTCTGCTCCGATGAAGAATTATTCGGCATTCATCCATTCGGACGCCTGCCATTCTGCCTGCTATGTTCATACCGCCTGTCATGATGCCTGCCACTCGGCGTGCCATTCAGCCTGCCACTCTGCCTGCCATTCTGCCTGCCACTCGGCGTGCCATTCAGCCTGTGTGAGCGGCGGTGCACATTAATGGATAGGACAATTAATTACAATCTAAATTGGGTGGATGATTTTATTAAGGGGATTAAGGATTTTATCTATGTCCGAAACCAGGATCGATTATTGATTCTGGTGCCGAATCAGGTATACAGGCTGAACCAGAGCGGTGTGGATATCCTTAATTTTCTCCTGAAAGGCAATTCAATTTGTGAACTGCTCAAACAGGTGGGTGATACTGCCGAGCGCCGTGTCCATCTTCACTATTTTTTCTGTGATCTGCGTGCAGTGGTGTGTGGATGTCTTCGGGAAACTGAGAATCGGAAGGCGGTTGCCTATTATGAATTTTCCGGGGCGCCGAATGAATATCCGGTCCTTTCTGAAATTGCCGTTACCTATCGTTGCAACCTGCGCTGCAGGTTTTGTTATGTGGGGGATAAGGATTATCAGGAGTTGAATAGCAATGATCTTAAAAAGATTCTCTTTAAGATTTTCAATGATGCCCGGGTGCCATCGGTAAGTTTTACAGGTGGGGAACCGCTTTTAAGGGATGATATTGTTGAACTGGTTGCATATGCAGGAGAGATTGGATTGTGGACAAATATGATTACCAACGGCACCCTGTTGAATAAGGATTTAGTGCAGGAACTACGGGCTGCCGGATTGCGCAGTGCCCAGGTAAGTATTGAGGGTTCTTGTGCCCGGGTTCATGATGCGCTCACCGGTGTTGCCGGTTCATTTGATGCTACGCTTAGGGGAATAGAATTACTGAAACAGGCGGGAATTGCAGTTCATACAAATACGACAGTATCACGCGCTAATCTTTCAGACCTTTCAAATATTGTTGAACTTGTCAAAATCCGGGGTTTACCAAGACTTTCAATGAATCTTTTAATACCCTGTGGTGAGGCGGATACGGAAAGGGGTCTCTGGGTTTCTTATGAGGAGATCGGTGATTATATCTTAAGAACAAAGGAACGGGCAGATTCTCTCGGGATTCAGTTTCTCTGGTATTCACCGGTTGCGCTCTGTAAATTCAATCCGATCGCCTACGGGTTTGGAAATAAATCCTGTGCCGCAATCACCGGGCTTTTGAGTATTGACCCCTTAGGCAATATTATTCCCTGTTCCTCCTGGCGTATGCCGGTGGGTAATTTTTTGAAGAAAAGTTTTAAGGAAATCTGGAATTCTGAGATGCTCAGTTATTTCAAAAATGCCGAATATGCACCAGACCGTTGTCATCAATGCACTTATTTTGATATCTGTAAAGGGGCCTGTCCTTTATACTGGAAGGTCCACAGTCCTGGAGAACTGGATGGAAGACCATCGCGTCTATCTCATATTGGATAGGATTTCACCTCAATTGCGGGGATTGATTTCCACACTGTTAATTGCCGCAGGGTTCATCCTGCAACTCGATGCAAAAAATATTCTTGTCGGTATTCCGCTTATTGTCGGCTGTCTGGTTTTTAACCTGATGAAGGGGATAAAGATAAAAAGGGTTATTGCCGAAAAGTTACAGTGGCAGGAGGTGACACCAGCCAAGATTGAACAGATTTTTGCCCAGTGCCAGCGTATAAAAAAGTTCAGAACCTTTGGTATCCAGGCGATTATAATATATATTATAATTGTTGTATTTTTGTTCTCCTTTGCCTTTCCTTTATTGAGTTTGCTCCGGTTGCAGTTTGGAATCATTGCCGCACTCTTTGATGCCTTGATACTTTTTAGTGGCTTGATTTTTACCGGTCAGCGTCGGGCCTGGATGCCACCAGGACTTGATATAAAGGCGCGGATTGTTAAGAGGATATTAGAATCACCTCTGGTGAAGACCCCCGGGCTGAAGGTTATCCCCTATCTTAAGGTGGGGATGCGTCAGGATGGTTCATTTCCCCAGGATGCAAGGGTTTTGATAAAATTTCTTGATGCCCCGGAGGATTTTATTGGTCTGCAGGGTCAGATATCAATTAATGCGGTTGGGGGGAAGTCTTATCCATACTTTTATGTGGTAATCATTGCAAAACCAGAGTTTGGATTATTGGAGAAATTTAAGGTGCGCTCAATTGAGAAGTTGACGATTGAAAAGAAGCACAGCGGTGATGTAGATGTTATCGTAATCAGACAGCATACTACAAAAAGGACCGGATATTATACAAACGAAAATGCACAGGATTATATCCTCGCCCAGGGTATTAAACAGGCCCGCTCGATTCTGGGTATTTCTTAGTCGATGCGTTATATTTTTATCGGTTCAATTGTTGTTATACTGATCGCTACATTTTTTTCATTTATTCCTGTTTTGAATAATGGATTTGTGAACTGGGATGATGATATTCTTCTCACCAGAAATCCTGACATAAGGCAAATTTCCCTTTCCCGGTTAAAAAATATCTTCAGTTCATTTTATGGCGGAACATATATCCCCCTGACAATACTGAGTTTCTCAGTTGAATACCGCTTTTTCGGTAAAGACCCTAAGATTTACCATTTAACCAATCTTTTATTACATATATTGAATTGCCTCTCTGTTTTTTTGCTGGTCTTCTTCTTAACGAAGAATATTACCATCGCCTTTATCACCGCCCTCTTATTTGGTATTCATCCACTCCGGGTCGAATCGGTTGCCTGGGTTACCGAGCGTAAGGATGTGCTCTACGCTTTTTTCTTCTTCACTTCTCTGCTCCTTTATCTTCACTACATCGATAGTAAAAGATTATGCTGCTACATATTTTCCATAATTCTGTTTTTATTTTCTTTCCTTGCCAAAGGGATGGCGATGACCCTTCCCTTTGTATTATTACTCATTGATTGGTTTCGGGCAAGAAAATTTGAAAGGTCGGTACTGCTGGAGAAGATCCCATTTTTCGTCATTGCGATAATCTCCGCGGTATTTGCGATATTAGCCCAGCAGACCCTTAAGGGACATACATTCTCCTTCTTTAAGAATATCATTATTTCATCCTATACCCTTGTCTTTTATCTCTCCAGGATTATCCTGCCGGTCGGTCTTGCCCCATTTTATCCATTTCCTCTAAATATTGCTGATAAACCGCCCCTGGTGTTTTTCCTCGCTCCGTTTATTTTTATTCTATTTTTGGGTTTGATTATAATGTCACGGCGCCGCACAAATAAAATTCTTTTCGGCGGACTGTTTTTTATTATTACAATCTTACCGGTTGCCCAGATAATCCCGGTTGCCGGGCCGGAGATTACTGCGAATCGCTATACCTATATCCCATCGGTGGGGATTCTTTTTATTCTTGCATATATATTTTTTGTACTGATGAAAAATAGAAATCTGCGGGTTATTGCCATCTTGGGGCTTATCGTGATTGCTGGATTTTATTCTTCTCAGACCTTCAAGCGGTGTCGGTTCTGGAAGGATAGTATTACATTGTGGAATGAGGTGTTAAAAAGGTATCCAGAATCTCCCCATGCCTATAATCAGAGGGGTCTGGCATATTTAGAGAGGGGAAGCTATACCCGGGCGATTGGGGATTTTTCCCGGGCGATAGCAATAAATCCTGATTTTGCTGGTTCTTATAATAATCGGGGGATTGCATATCGTGCTGCAGGCAGATATGGCCAGGCGTATAATGATTTTTCTGAGGCGATTTTTATTGATTCAAGTTTTGTCGATGCATTTTATAATCGGGGAAACCTATTAATGAAGGTGGGGGAATTTTCCCGGGCGATTGATGATTATTCTTATGTATTGAAGATAAGGCCTGATTATCTTGAGGCATACATCAACCGGGGGAATGCCTATGGAAGAGAGGGTGAGTATCAAAGGGCGATTGAGGACTATAATCGGGTTCTGGAGATTGAGCCTGATAATTCCCGGGCACTTTATAACCGTGCAGTTGCCTATTACGGTCTGGGACGGTATAAAGATGCATTGAATGATATAAGGCGATTGAAGAATCTGGGTTATCCAGTTGAACCGGATATTATTGATATACTGAAGAAAAATATTCAGGGATCGATTAAGTAATAAGAGAGGTTTTAGTGTATGTAGAATTCCGGCCGGCGGTCCTTCAGGAGGTCGTTGTGCTCGGTTATCTTTTTATTAAGGGCCTGGCCCGGGTCGATATCCACCACCCTTAGACATTCCTGTTGTCTTACCCTTACCAGAATCTTGCCATTCGGTGCTACTATCTGGCTCTTACCGATGAATTGATAGACCTTATTGTCCCGTGTTTCTTTTCCGGTGCGGTTTGCCGTGACAATGAATATATGGTTTTCGATTGCCCGTGTTTTCATCGAGTCCGGGCAATGGGGGAGAACCAGGTTTGCGGAGTGCAGTATCACCTGGGCGCCTTTCAGGGCAAGGGTCCTTGAAGATTCTGGATATATCCAGTCAAAACATATAATCATACCCAATTTTACTTTGTGATATTCAAAGACAAAAAATCCGGTATCCCCGGGTTCAAAGAGAAGTTTTTCTTCATAAAAGAGATGGGTTTTACGATAGACCTTTATAGATTTTTCAGGTGTAATAAATGCCGTTGAGTTGTAAAATTTTCCGCCCTGTTTTTCAGCAAATCCAAAGGCGAATGCACAGTTCAGTTTTTTTGATAGGGTATGGATAAATTTCATAGTCGGTCCATCTTTTGTCTCTGCAAGTTGTGATAATTCATTCTTATTCAGGAATGTATAGCCGGTGTTGAATAGTTCGGGCAGGACAATTATATCTGCTTCAGTATTTTTTAATAATGTCCTGACCCTTTCTAAATTTTTCTGCTTTTTGCCAAATTGTGGGCTGAATTGAAGAAATCCTATTTTCATTTAGAACCCAAGATTTTTGTTAATGAGAAAGACTGAAATATCGGTCTGGAACGGGCAATAATGGATTATGGTGGTGATGCGGCAGATTCTTTTTCTGGTATTGCAGTTCTGGCAGGTCCCGGTTCGGGTACAGGGGACATCGGCGCTGACCCTTTTTGCATTTTTTACTCCAGCGATATTATGGGCACGCTCTATTCCCTGTTCAATAGAATTGACAATCTTATTGATCCCCGCGATGATAAAGACATTTTTCGGGCCAAATATCATATGGGCAACACGATTACCCACACCGTCGATGTTGATAATTTCTCCCCGGGTGGTTATCGCATTGGCACTGGTAAGATAATAATCTGCTTCTCCTTCCAATCGCCTTGGTTCTTTATCGGTCTCTTCTGTAAGGCCCTTTTCCCAGTGTTGATATATCTTATTTCCTCTTTTCTTTAATTTTTCTATGATACCGAGTTGTCTGATTGTAACCGAACCTGGAATCCCGATTGTAGAATTCTTCGGGATTCGCCTTGAGAGGGTTTTCATCAATCCTTTTTCATCCATAAAGAAATTTGCCTTGAATCCCCTTTTTATCAATGCCTTTGTAGTATTTGATAAAAGCGTTTTATTAAACCAATCCCGGGCAGAGTTGTAATTCAGCCCTGATGTTTTCATTGATGCCTCCTTTTTATGACATCCGGCTGTAAAAATCTTTTGATTATAGTATATTTTTTAAAAAAAGTCAATCCAGAATTACTATTATTTTTCTCTCTTTCTTCCCCCTCTGATGGCTGTCTGATTTGACTCCATAGAAGTATAAGCTATTTTATTCTTTTCAAAAAAATTTACACACAATTCTAAACATTACCCGATTTTAGTGATTGTTGACAAATTCTATTTTTTGATTAAAATTATGCTGTTATAAAGGTAGGACTAATGGATGCAATAACGGATTATAAAATTATAGAAACTATTAGGAAAACGAATTATGCCCAAGTCTATAAGGTAAGGAAAGATAGAAGATTTTATATTCTTAAGATTGCTGCTGAAGCTAACTCCGAACTCAATGCATTGATTTCTAGAGAATTTCAAATTCTTTCCTGTTTCAAACATAAAAATATTGTGAGAGTTTTTGATTATAGCGTACTACCTGATAAACGGACATATTTTACTGCGGAATTTATCAAAGGCGTGCCAATAAATCAATATCTTAAAGGTTATTCTATAGAATTTATTAATGCATTCCTTCAGATTCTCGATGCTTTAATTCAACTACATAACCGTGATTATTTTCATGGTGATCTGAAACCTGAGCACATTCTATATGTTCCCCCAAAGCGGAAAGCTGTACTAATAGATTTTGGTTTCGCATCATTAAGAACAGATTGGCAAGATCCGAGGGGGACATATTTTTATATGGCGCCTGAGGTTATAAAAGGCATCGGGATTAACCAGCAAAGTGACTTATATTCACTCGGCGTCATAATGTATGAAATTCTATCATCAAAGCAAAAACTCAATTTAAAATATAAATTGCAACGTCTAAAGGTTAATAAAACATCATTTTTGTACAATCTTGATTCTAGTATTCCCGAAAGTATTAGCAATATTGTAACACGCCTTTTGAATACAGAACCTGCACTACGACCGACAATTGGCGAAATTTATGAAACATTTGTCAAATTCAGTAGTAAAAAGCAGACAAAAGGAATAAAACCGAAAATTTCACTGCCTAACTTCACCTTTATTGATGTTAATGAAATTTTAAGCCGATTAGATGTTAATAACACAAGTGGCGAAACTTTTATTATTTGTGGCGATAAAGGACTTGGGAAGACGAGAATTTTAAACGAATTGCGCTATCGCTATTTTCTGGCTGGGGATGATGTTATAATAATTTTAGACAAAACGAGAAAAATTTTTTCGAGAGTTTCTGAGTGTATAGGTTATTCTATTAAAGAACTTGAATCCAAAGATAAATATACCGTTTTTGAAGAAATTACTGAATTACTGAAGAAGAATTCTAAACCTTTAATAATAATGGTCGATAATTTAGATAAATTTGATAAATTTGACCACGATTTTTTCCGCTACCTTGGTCACAGCATCTGTGGTTCAAAAATAACCTTGATCGCTACTTCATTAAATTCTACTGCAATAGAAAAGATGAATTTCAAAATCATTAGGCTAAAGCATTTTAATAAAAATGAAATAAAGAAACTTATTCACACGAGTTTTACTAATTTTATAGAGCCTCAAGAACTTGTTGATTGGCTCTCTGATGTAAGTGGTGGTAATCCACTTTTTATTGAAGAAATTTTGCGATTGTTATTCAGAAAAAATTTACTTTATTATAAAGAAAATAAATGGTGCGTTGATAATTCATTTAAAAAGATAGCTTATCCTAGAAATGTTGAAGATATTATTTTTAGTAAGATTACGGGTTTAGATAGTCTTGCGTTTAAGATTTTACAAACCTTTATTTTATGTGATAATCCAATTGAACCTTATTTTATAATAAAAATTTTTGGTGATGAATCTATAGCTAAACTCGATTTCCTGAATCAATTAGGTTTAATTAGGCTAAGTCAATTGAACAAAAGAATTGCATATACGATTACAAGCCGGATAATAAGTGATATTGCGGATAAAAAGATTAATTCTAAAGAGCGGTATCTTTTGTCAAAGAGATGCTATACTACGCTTAAAAAGTATTTTTCAGAACAGCCTGAATATTATCCACACATTGCTAAATGCGCAACTGCGTGTAATGAAATTTATGATGCCTATAAATATTCTTTGAGAGCTGCCGAAAATGAAGAAAATGCCTATAATCTGAAGAGGAGTTTGGAATTTTTCAAAAAAGCTATTTATTATGCTAAAAGTTTTGATCCCGCTAAAGTATCAAAATTATGGTTTAATATTGGAAAGATTGAGCATAAATTAGGATATATAAATGAAGCCATAGTTGCTTGCAAAAATGCATTAGAATGTGCAAAAGAATTTGAAAAGTCAGAGATTCTTTATTATCTGGGGCTTGCTCATCAAACAAAGGGAATCCATAATAAAGCGATAGAATATTTCTACAAGGCGATTGAACTACAGCAGGAAAAGAATATAAAATATGTGAATATTATGAATAGCCTCTGTTATAGCCTTATCTCATTATATAAATATTCTGATGCTAAGTCTCTCCTTAAAGAATCTTTGATTGTTGCTGGATCTTTAAACTCACAAGAATTACAGGCAAATGTTCTATATTTATTTGCGCTACTTGAATGGTATCGGCAGAATTATGATAGAGCTATAGAAATCACAAAAGAGATATTGGAGATGATTACTGGAACGAAAGAGTTAAAACAGGCTAATGTATACTATGCTTTTCTTGGGGCACTTTTTCAACAAAAGGGTGATTTTAAAGAAGCTGAAGAAATTTCTGTTTATGCATTACAATTATCAGTATCAGCAAAGGACGTCAATTCTTTAATTACTAACTTGGTAAATCTTGCTTTAATTAAAAAACAACAAATGAAATATAATAAGGCAATTCAATTATTTTCTTCAGCATTTGATTACGCTAACAAAATCGGTGATGAAAAAAAATGTGCGATAATCTTGGGTAATATGGCTAATATTTATGAGATAAAGGGCGATTTCAATAAAGCGATGAACTATAATATAAAAGCGAGTAAGTTATCTCCAACTGAAACTATGGTTATTTATAACATTGCTATGCTTCATTTCAAAAAAGGTGAATTAGATTCTGCGAAAAAATCATTGAATGATATCCTCAAAATATCTGATGATTGTTTATACTATTTTGGTCAAGCAATAATTAATAGCTATTTCAATAAAATTACTGAAGCAGAAAAAAATCTTGATACAGGTTTTCAAATATTGACGTCCAAAATCGATTTATTTAAAAGGCTTGAATGTGATCTAAAAACTGTAGAGGTCTATTATACTCTCCGAAAGTACAATAAATGTAATGAATATGCCACGAAGGTGTTAAAATCATTTCCTGTGTGTTCAAGAGAATACCTGATGATATCTGCAATACAGAATCTAAGCAAGTTTATTATCAATAATCAAGCTGAGACTAATATTAGCGCAGTTCTTACAAAACTTAAAAAATTCGATTGTCTTTTTGATTGGGCATATCTTAAGAGATTAGAATTTAGCGCATTATTTGAGAAATATGGGGACGATGCACTTTTAGATATTATTAGTGAATTGTCAGAAGTAGAAGAGATTTTTAAAAATGTTGGTGCAAAAATCGAATTAGACAGCATTCACAAAATGAAAGACTTTGCATTACTTAATATCAAAGAACAGTTTCTCAAGAAAACAATTTCGCAGGAATATTTACAAATATTTTATGCACTAAGTGATGTTGTCAATAAATATCTTGGAGAGGATAATTTTATTGAAAAAATATTAGATATTCTAATAGCTTCAACAAATGCTGAACGGGGAGCTTTTTTCTTTATTGATGGTTACAGATTAAAACTTGTTGCAATACGAAATATTGATAAGATAACAATAAAAGACGCAAGGGAATTATCTCGAAGTATAATTAGAGAAGTAAGAAAAAGAGGCAAAATTATCTGTTGTACTGATGCCTTGACGGACGAGTATTTCAGAAATACAAAAAGCATAATCTTAAATAATATTCGTTCTCTTTTGTGCGTGCCATTAAAAAGCGGTTCAAATATAATTGGTGCTTTTTATTTGGATAGTAGAAAAAAAGTTCGACTATTTTCAAAAGATGATAGAAAATTCCTTATTGCTGTGAGCAATTTTATAGCAACAGTAATCGAAAAATCTGCGTTATTTCAAAAATTGAAAGAAGAGTGCATTTTTCTAAAAATGGGAATACTGCACCGTTCTGCTGAGGAATATTTAATTGGTGAATCACCAGCAATAAAGGAAATTCGTAAAACAATAGAGAAAATTGCAAGGATTGATTCAACAGTGCTTATTACGGGTGAGACTGGTTGCGGTAAGGGTGTAGTTGCTCGTTTAATTCATCAGAAAAGTCAAAGGAAAAATGGAAAATTTATTTCAGTGAATTGTGGTGGTGTGCCAGAAACTCTGTTTGAATCAGAGCTTTTTGGTTACAAAAAAGGTGCATTTACTGGAGCACATAATGATAAACAAGGATTATTCGAGGCAGCAAGTGGTGGAACATTATTTCTTGATGAAATTTCTGGGATGCCACTTTCAACTCAAGGAAAGCTCCTTGATGTTATTGAGACAAAAAAAATAAGAAGATTGGGAGAAATAAAAGAACGAAAAGTAGATATCCGGTTAATCAGTGCTACAAATCGTAATCTTAAACAGATGATGGCGCAAGGATCATTTAGAGATGACCTATTTTACAGGATAAGTGTTCTTACAATTTATATTCCTCCTTTAAGAGAAAGGACTTCTGATATACCCATTCTTGCAGATTACTTTTTGAAGAAGTATGCAACTGAAATGAATCGTAATATTCTTGGCTATAGTAAAGGAGCTTTGAAATTGTTGTTAACTTATTCATGGCCGGGGAATGTTAGAGAACTTCAAAATGCTATTGAAAGAGCGGTGATTTTAGCGCCGAATAAATATTTACAACCCGAGGATTTTAAACTAAATTCTGAAAAATCAAGATTTTTCAGAAAAAAAATTTTAAAAGACGAAATTATGAACACCCTGAGAACAACAAAAGGAAATATTTCACTTGCTGCAAAGATTCTTTGTATCACAAGGCGGACACTGTACAGATATCTTAAAAAATATAATATCAATCCTCACAAATACCAATAATCACAATTGTGGATTCTTTTAGATAATTTCAATACTAATTTTTCATCAGTAAAGTTTCCCACAAATTTTTATACCCCGTGACATTTTTGGATACCGTTGT